>DASWWX010000025.1:0-133774 GCA_036405815.1 Solimonas sp.
TGCCCCATGACTTCGACGCCCCAAGCCACCAATGCCACGCCGCCGGCCAACGACGCCGCACAGCCCGAATTCGCGCGGATGCAGCGGCTGGGCCGCCCGGCGGTGGATGCATTGCGCCGCACCGTCAATATCGCGCTGACCGAGTTGTTCGGTCGGTTCGTTCAGCAGCTGCCGGCGGCTCTGGTCGAACGCAGTCGCGTCACCACACTGGCGACCGAGCAGCGCACCTGCCGCGAATTGGCACAGGCTATCGCCGCCAATCCGGCGCAGTGGCTGGACGGTTTCGTCGGCCGCGTCGACGCCAACCTGATCGGCACGGTCGGTACCACCATGGCCGCACGCGGCAACGGCGACGAGTCGCTGGTGCTGACCCGCGTCGAGCTGCGCGCCGAAGCGCTGTATGCCGGACTGATCGCGGATCTGGACGCACGCATCGACCATGTTCGCCGCACGGTCTATTTCCCGGTCTATACCAGTGCGCTGGCGCCGGCCGGCTTGTGCAGAGCCCTGCAGGAAACCGCCACGGCCTTGAACTGCACCGGCGCGCATCGGCGCATGCTGTTCGACAAGTTCGATGAGATCGTCATCCCCGAGCTGGAACGCCTGTATCGCGCATTGCTCGGCGCGCTGAGCGACATCGAGGAGCGCGCGGCCGAGGCCGCGGCGTTGCTGGAACGTGAGACCGCGCGCGCCGCCGAGGTCAGCCGCCAGAATCCGCCCGCGCCTGCCGCGGAACGCGCTCCGGCCGCCGCACCGGCGCAGGCACCCGCCGCGCCGCGGCCGGGCGCAGCAAAGCCGGCACCGAAAGTCGATGCCAAGACGGTCTCGATGCTGGAGTCCTTTGTCGCCAAATCACCGGCCAGCGACGGCGAATACACCGACGGTACCCTGGCCAACGATCTGCTGGCCCTGCAGGGCACGGCGCCGCTGTCCGGCAGCGCCGAGGTCAAACAGGAACAGCGCTGGGCGCCGCTGCAGCGCATCTCGCTGGCCGGCCAGTTTCTTAACGAGGCCGTCGCCGATCCGCTGGTGCCGCCAGAACTTGGGCCCCAGCACGAGTCCGTACGCTTCCCGCTGGTGAAGTCGGCGCTGACCGACGCCACGCTGTTCACGGCGCTGACCCATCCGCTGCGCAGCCTCGTCAATGAGCTGATGCTGAAGTCGGCAACCTCGCGCATCACCGGCACTGCCGAAGCGCGCCGCATGGCCGAGGTGCTGCAGCAGGTGTTGGTGCAGTTCGACCTGGCCCCTGACTTCGTGCGCGAGGCGATGCTGACCGCGCAGCCAATCCAGCAGCAGCAGATCGACGGTTTCTTCGAGCAGCAGAAGGTGCAGGCCAAGCAGCGCAAGGAGGCGGTGGTCAACGAGGCCAAGCGTCTCGTGATCCGTGAACTGGAACTGCGCACCTTCGGCCGCTCGGTGCCGCAGCAAGCGATCCGCTTCCTCAACACCTGCTGGGGACCGCTGCTGGTCAAGGACTTGCTCAAGCATGGCGCCGACAACGAACACTGGCGCGTCGGCATCGAGCGCATGGAGGCGATGCTGGACCAGCTCGAATTCTCGGATCGCCAGATGCCGCCGCCGCCGGACTGGCAGGAACTGACCACGACGATGACCCAGGGCCTGGCCGGCGCCGGCCTGCCGCCGGCACGCATCCAGGAAGCGCAGACGTTACTGGACGAAGCCTGGCGCGCCGGAAAGTCACAGATGCCGTTCTGACGGCGACCCGCCTCGTCGCGATCGCGGCAGGGCTCATCAGGAGCGACGGGGCCGCCGCCGGTTTCGCCGCTGCATCCACGCAGTCCCGTCTCCCGCGGCGGCGCTGCCAGCGAGAACAGGACGATGACCGGCACTCCGATCCGAAAACTGCTCGTCGCCAATCGCGGCGAAATCTCCATCCGCGTGATGCGCGCTGCCGCCGAGATGGGCATCCGCACAGTGTCAATCTACGCGCACGAGGACCGCTTCGCGCTGCATCGCTTCAAGGCCGACGAAAGTTATCGCGTCGGCCAGGGCCAGAAGCCGATCGCCGCATACCTCGACATCGCCGACATCCTGCGTGTCGCGCGCGAAGCGGGCGTGGATTCGATCCATCCGGGTTATGGGTTCCTGTCGGAGAACCCGGAATTCGCGCAGGCCTGCGCCGCGGCCGGCATCCGCTTCATCGGCCCGACGCCCGAGGTACTACGCACGCTTGGCGACAAGGTCGCGGCGCGCAACGCCGCGATTGCGGCGAATGTCCCGGTGCTCCCCGCCTCGGCTGCGCTGCCGGCGGACCCGGAGGCTTGCAAGCCGCTGGTGGCAGCGATCGGCTATCCCGTGATGATGAAAGCGAGCTGGGGCGGCGGCGGCCGCGGCATGCGTGTCATCGAATCGGAGAACGAACTGGCGCCGCAGATGGAATCGGCACGGCGCGAAGCCAAGGCCGCGTTCGGCAACGACGAGGTCTACGTCGAGAAGCTGGTGCGCCGCGCACGCCACGTCGAGGTACAGGTGCTGGGCGACACACACGGCAACCTGATCCACCTGTTCGAGCGCGACTGCTCGGTGCAGCGCCGCAACCAGAAGGTGGTAGAGCGCGCGCCTGCACCCTATCTCGACGATGCGACGCGCGCCGCATTGTGTGAATCCGCGCTGCGCCTGTGCCGACAGGTTCACTACTCGCATGCCGGCACCGTCGAGTTCTTGATGGATGCCGACACCGGCCGCTACTACTTCATCGAGGTCAATCCGCGCATCCAGGTCGAACACACGGTCACCGAGGAAGTGACCGGTGTCGATATCGTCAAGAGCCAGATCCGCGTGACCGAAGGCGCGCGCATCGGTGAAGCCGGCCTGCCGACACAAGAGCAGGTACGTCTCGACGGCCATGCGCTGCAATGCCGCGTCACCACCGAGGATCCGGAAAACGGCTTCACGCCGGATCACGGTCGCCTCACCGCCTATCGCAGCCCATCCGGCTTCGGCATCCGCCTCGACGGTGGCACTGCCTACGGCGGCGCCGTGGTCACGCCCTACTACGACTCGCTGCTGGTCAAGGTCACCGCCTGGGCGCCAAGCGCGGACGAGGCCGCGCAGCGCATGGATCGCGCACTGCGCGAATTCCGCATTCGCGGCCTGTCGACCAATCTGCAGTTCCTCGAGAACGTCGTCGGCCACCCCACGTTCCGCGCCGGTGAATGCACGACGCGCTTCATCGACACGACGCCGGATCTGTTCCAGTTCACCACGCGCCGCGATCGCGCGACCAAGCTGCTGAGCTTCATCGGCGAGGTCATCGTCAACGGCAATCCCGAAATGAAGGGCCGCCGCAAGCCGCCGGAAGGCCCACTGGCGCCGGCACCGCTGCCCGCGGCCCCACTCAACCAGCCGCCACCGCCCGGCCTGCGCGATGAACTCAAGGCGCGCGGGGCCGCCGGCTTCGCGCAGTGGATCAAGGATCAGTCGCAGGTGCTCCTGACCGACACCTCGATGCGCGACGCCCATCAGTCGCTGTTCGCCACGCGCATGCGCACCGCTGACATGATCGCGGTCGCGCCGCACTACGCACGCCTGCTGCCGAACCTGCTGTCGCTGGAATGCTGGGGCGGTGCCACCTTCGACGTGGCGCTGCGCTTCCTCAAGGAAGACCCCTGGGAGCGGCTGGCGTTGCTGCGTGCCGCCATCCCGAACATCCCGTTCCAGATGCTGCTGCGCTCGGCCAATGCGGTCGGCTACACCAATTATCCGGACAACGTCGTGCGCTACTTCGTGCAGCAGGCCGCGCGAGAGGGCATCGATATCTTCCGCGTGTTCGATTCGCTCAACAGCGTCGACAACATGCGCGTGGCGATGGATGCCGTGCTCGAATCCGGTGCCGTCTGCGAAGGCACGATCTGCTACACCGCCGATCTGTTCGACAGTAGCCGTCCGAAGTACGGGCTGAAGTACTACGTGACCATGGCCAAGGCCTTGGAAAAGACTGGCGCGCACATGCTCGGCATCAAGGACATGGCCGGCGTCTGCCGTCCGCGTGCCGCGCGCGAGCTGGTGCGCGCGCTGAAAGCGGAGACCGGCCTGCCGATTCATTTCCATACGCACGACACCAGTGGCATCGCCGCCGCCAGCGTGCTCGCCGCCGTCGAGGCTGGCTGCGATGCGGTCGACGGCGCACTCGACAGCCTGTCGGGCCTGACCTCGCAACCCAACCTCGGCGCCATCGCTGCCAGCCTCGCCGGCGGCGACCGCGATCCGCGCATCGACCTGGACGCGATGCAAGGGCTCTCCGATTACTGGGAAGGCGTGCGCCGCTACTACGCGCCGTTCGAGGCCGACATCCGTTCCGGTACCGCCGACGTCTACCGCCACGAGATGCCCGGCGGCCAGTACACCAACCTGCGCGAGCAGGCGCGCGCGCTGGGCCTCGAACACCGCTGGCCGCAAGTGTCGAGGGCCTACGCCGACGTCAATCGCCTGTTCGGCGACATCGTCAAGGTCACACCGACCTCCAAGGTCGTCGGCGATCTCGCGCTGTTCATGGTCGGCAACGATCTGTCGGCCGAGCAAGTCGCCGATCCCGAGGTATCGATCGACTTTCCCGAATCGGTCGTCTCGCTGATGCGCGGCGAGCTGGGGCTGCCACCGGACGGCTTTCCCGCCGAACTGCAACGCAAAGTCCTCAAGAACAAAACGCCGCTGACGCAGCGACCGGGTGCAAGCCTGCCTCCAGTGGATCTGGACGCCGCTCGCGCCGACACCACCAAGGCGCTCGGCATTGAATTGAGTGACACCGATCTCGCCTCGCACCTGATGTATCCCAGGGTGTTCCGCGAGTTTGTCGAACACCGCAAGACCTACGGCGATATCACCGCGCTGCCAACGCCGACGTTCTTCTATGGCCTCAAGGAGCGCGAGGAGATCAGTGTCGACATCGACACCGGCAAGACGCTGGTGATCCGCCTGCAAGGCAGCGCGGAGGTCGAGGAAGAAGGCGTCTGCAAGCTGTTCTACGAACTCAACGGCCAGCCGCGCATGCTGCGCATCCCGCGTGCGGGCAGCGACAAGACCAAAGCCGAGCGTCCGAAAGCCGCCGATGGCGATCCGAATCAGATCGGCGCGCCAATGCCCGGCATGGTCTCGCGCGTCGCGGTCAAGGTCGGCGACAGCGTGCGCAAGGGCGATCCGCTATTCGCACTGGAGGCGATGAAGATGGAAACCGTTGTGGCGGCCCCACGCGACGGCCGCATCCAGCAGATCGCCGTGCATGCCGGCATCACGGTCGCGGCGCGCGATCTGCTGCTGGTGCTGGAGCCTGCATAGGGAAACGAGGCACCCGTGCGGATGCGGCGGACAACGGCGCGCAAGTGCGTCGAAGCCGAGAACCTCCGACCGGCCCAATGACCGGCAGCGGTTGAGGACAGTTCGGAAATTTGGTCGGGGCGAGAGGATTTGACGATGCCGCAGGCATCGTGCGAGCACCCGCTTGCGGGTGCGTAGCCCTCGCAGGGCGAGGGTTCGCTGAAAGCGAACAACCTCCGACCGGCGATGCCATGGGCTGTGATGAAGCTACTTCGAGAATTTGGTCGGGGCGAGAGGATTTGAACCTCCGACCACTTCCACCCCAAGGAAGTGCGCTACCAGGCTGCGCTACGCCCCGACACGAAAGACCAACGAAAAAGGGGCCGGCAGTGTAGCGGACCGGCCCCTCGAATTGAAGCCGAACGCAGAAGCCGCTTATTCGGGAAACAGCTTGAGCAGCGATTCCAGATCGTTGCGCAGGCTCTCGATTTCCTGCGTGCGGCGGGGCTGGCGGGCGCCAGCAACCGTGGGGGCAGCCGCAACCGGCAGCACCCGCGGTGACACCAGGGATTCGTTGGCAGCCCGCGGCGCTTCCTTCAGCCGCTGGCGCGCGCCACCGATCGTGAACCCCTGTTCGTAGAGCAGGCTGCGGATGCGGCGCACGACCATGACATCGTCGTGCTGATAGTAGCGGCGGTTGCCGCGACGCTTGACCGGCTTGAGCTGCGGGAACTCCTGCTCCCAGTAGCGCAGGACATGCGGCTTAACGTCGCACAGCTCGCTGACTTCGCCGATGGCGAAGTAGCGCTTGCGCGGAATCTCCGGCAGTACGGCGAGCTTGTTATCGGCGGGTCGCATCGGCCTCGACCCTCAAGCGCAGCTTCTGACCCGGACGGAACGTGACGACGCGACGCGCCGAGATGGGAATCTCTTCGCCGGTTTTGGGATTGCGGCCGGGGCGCTGGTTCTTGGAGCGCAGCTCGAAGTTGCCGAAGCCGGACAGTTTGACCTCTTCGCCGGACTCCAGACGACCGCGAATCTCCTCGAAGAAGAGGTCCACGAACTCCTTGGCTTCACGCTTGTTGAGGCCCAATTCCTCAAACAGCGCTTCCGCCAGCTCGGCCTTGGTCAATGCCACGCGCAGTCCCTTGTTTCCCGCCGCCCTTGTTATTGTCGGATCGTTGCGCCCAGCTCGTCGGCCAATGCCTGCGTGACTTTGGCCACCGCTGCGTCGATCTCTTCGAGAGTTAGCGTGCGCGAATAGTCATTGAAAATCAAGCCCAAAGCCACGCTTTTGCAGGCATCGCCTAAGGCTGCGCCGCGATAGATGTCGAACACCCGAATTTGATTCAACAAATTGCCACCGGCGGCCGTGGCGCAGTCCAGCAGGGCCTGCACCGGCACCGATTCCGGCACCACGACAGCGAGGTCACGACGAGAGGACGGGAACTCGGACAGCGGCTGCGGACGCGGCACCGCCACGTCGCGAATCGCGGCCCAATCCAGTTCGAACACCAGCGGTGCTTCCGGCAGATCCAGCGCTTGCACCGGTCCCGGATGCAACTGGCCGATCCAGCCGACCGTGCCACCGTTGCGGGTGATGCGCGCGCTGCGGCCTGGGTGCAGCGCCGGATGGGCAGCCGCCTCGAAGCGGTACTCGGCCGCCGGCGCGCCCAGCAGCGCCGCAACATCGGCCTTGAGATCGTAGAAATCCACCGGGCGGGCCGCCTTGCCCCATTGCTCCGGCAGCGCACTGCCGACCGCCAGGCCCGCCAGGCGCTGCGTCTCGCGCACATCGCCGTCGGCCTGCTCGAAGCAGACGCCCAGCTCGAACAGACGCAGGCGCGTCTGCTGGCGCTGGCGATTGTGCAGCCAGGCCGGGATCAGGCCGGACCATAGCGTGGTACGCATCACCGCCAGCGGGTCGGCGATCGGATTGTCGACCGCGATCGCCGGTGTCTGCGGATCAAGCAGGGACTGGATGCGTGGCTCGACGAATGCCAGCGTCACCGTCTCCTGCCAGCCACGCGCGACCAGATGATCCTTAACGCGATCGACGCTGCGCTGGGTCTCCTGCGGCCGCGACGGCGGCAGCGATGCCTGGTAGGGCTTGGCCGGGATACGGTCGTAGCCGTACAGGCGCGCAACCTCTTCGATCAGGTCCACTTCCAGTCGCAGGTCGCAGCGATAGCTGGGCACCTTGGCGATCCAGCTGTCGCCGACCTCGGCGCGCAGCGTGATGTTGAGTCGCGCCAGCAGCGCTTCGATGTCCTTGGCGCTGATCTCATGGCCGAGGATCTGGTTCAGGCGCGCGCGGCGCAGACGGATCGTGGTCGGCTCGGCGGCGCCGCGACCGATCTGGGTAATGGGATGCACTTCGCCGCCGCAGATCTGCGTAACGAGTTGTGTGGCACGTTCCAGCGCCAGACGCTGCAGCCCCGGATCGACGCCACGCTCGAAGCGATAGGACGCGTCCGAGAACAGCTTGTGTCGACGGCCGCTGCCGGCGATCGTGGCCGGCGCAAACGTCGCCGACTCGAAGAACACGCGCGTCGTCGTCTCGGTGACGCCGGAATCCAGCCCGCCCATGACGCCGGCCAGCGCGATGGCGCCGCTGTCGTCGGCGATCAACAGTTCGCGGTGTCGGCATTCCACCACCTGCTCGTTGAGCAGCTTGGCGGTTTCGCCGTCGCGCGCGCGGCGGATCTGCACGGCACCGCGCAGCTTGTCGGCATCGAAAGCATGCAGCGGCTGGCCGAGTTCGAGCATTACGTAGTTGCTGATGTCGACGATCGGATGGATACAGCGGATGCCGGAGCGGCGCAGGCGCTCGCGCATCCAGTCCGGCGTACGCGCCTTGGGATTGATCTTGGAGATGACGCGGCCACAGTAGGTCGGGCAATCGTTGAGATCCTCGACCTCGACCTTGAGCTGCTCGTGGCCGACGACGACGGCCGGCTGGATGTTGGCGCGCTTCAGATTGACGCCGTACAGCGCCGAGACATCACGCGCCAGGCCCAGCACCGACAGGCAGTCGCCGCGGTTGGGGGTGATCTCCAGATGCAGCACATGATCCTTGAGGTCCAGGTACTGGTCGATCGGCGCGCCCGGCTTGGCGTCGGCGTCCAGCTCCAGCAGCCCTTCCGATTTCTCGGCCAGCGCCAATTCCTTCGCCGAACACAGCATGCCGAAGGACTCGACGCCGCGCAGCTTGGCGGCGGTGATATCGAGGCCGCCCGGCAACTTGGCACCCACCAGCGCGCAAGGCACGTTGATGCCCGGCCGCGCGTTGGCCGCGCCGCACACGATCTGCAGCGGCGCACCCTGCCCGGCATCGACTTCGCACACCTGCAGGCGATCGGCCTGCGGATGCTTTTCGGCTTTCAGGATGCGGCCGACGACGACGCCGGTCGCGGCTTCCGCCACGGCCGGCTCGATTTCCAGTTCGAGGCCGCCCATGACCAGGCGATCGCCGATCTCCTGGATGGTCGCCGCGGGATTGGCCCATTCCCGCAGCCAGTTTTCGCTGAGCTTCACTTGAATTGCTCCAGGAAGCGGACATCGTTGTTGAAGAACAGACGCAGATCGTCGACGCCGTAGCGCAGCATCGCCATGCGCTCCACGCCCATGCCGAAGGCGTAGCCGGTGTAGCGCTCGGGGTCGATGCCGACCGCCTCAAACACCTTCGGATGCACGATGCCGCAGCCCAGCACCTCCAGCCAGCGCGAGCTGCCGTCGGCCTGCTTCCACTTGATGTGCACGTCGGCGCCCGGCTCGACGAACGGGAAGTACGAGGGCCGGAACAGGCTCTCGACGTCGCGCTCGAAGAAGCGCGACAGGAAAGTCTGCAGGTCGTACTTCAGATCGGTGAACGCGACCTTCTCGGCGACGTACAGGCCCTCGATCTGGTGGAACATCGGACTGTGCGTGCGATCGGAGTCGACGCGATAGACGCGGCCCGGGCAGATGATGCGGATCGGCGGCTGGCGCTTCTGCATCGTGCGGATCTGCACCGGCGACGTGTGCGTGCGCAGCAGGCGCGCGCCGTTGAGCACGTAGAACGTATCCTGCATCGCGCGCGCCGGATGCGCTTCGGGAATATTCAATGCTGCGAAATTGTGGAAATCGTCCTCGATCTCCGGGCCTTCGACCGTCTCGAAGCCGAGATCGCCGAACAGGCGGCTGATGCGCTGGATCGTGCGCGTGATCGGATGCAGTCCGCCGAGCACATCGCCCCGCCCTGGCAGCGTCACGTCGATCGCTTCGGCCGCGAGCCGCTGCTGCAGTTCGACGGCTGCCAGCGCCTGCGCGCGGGCCTCGATCGCACCCGCCACGGCTTCCTTGACCTTGTTGACCTTCTCGCCGAAGGCCTTGCGCTCGTAGCCCTGCAACGTCGCCAGCTGCTTCAGCAGCTCGGTGATCTTGCCCTTCTTGCCGAGGAGGTCGACGCGCAGCGCATCGAGCGCGCGCGGGGCGGTGGCCGCGGCCACGTCGGCCTGCGCCTTGTGCAGCAGATCTTCAAGCGATTCGCTCATCACGGATTCCCTGACGCAAAAACTCTTGACGCAAAACAAAAGGGGAGCGGCGGGCGCCGCTCCCCTTTTCGTACAGCCAACTTACGACTGTTCCGACTTCAGGCGGCGCCGAGCTGGGCCTTGGCCTGAACCACCAGGGCGCCGAAGGCGGCCTTGTCGTTCATCGCGAGATCCGCGAGGACCTTGCGGTCCAGGGCCACGCCAGCCTTGTTGAGGCCGTTGATAAATCGGTTGTAGGACAGGCCCAGTTCCTTGGCCGCGGCGCCGATGCGGATGATCCACAGCGAGCGGAACTCGCGCTTCTTCACCCGACGGTCGCGGTAGGCGTACTGGCCGGACTTGATGACCTGCTCCTTGGCGGAGCGGAATTGGCGCGATTTGGCGCCGTAATAGCCCTTGGCCTTCTTCAGGACCTTCTTGTGCTTGGCGCGGGCGGTAACACCACGTTTGACGCGTGCCATGTTTCAGTTCTCCGATTCGTTAGGCGTAGGGCAGCATCTGCTTGACTTCGCGGACGTCGGACGCGTGCACCTGCGCCTCGCCACGGAGCTGACGGATGCGCTTGCCCGACTTCTTGGTCAGGATGTGGCGCTTGTGCGAATGGGAGCGCTTGAAGCCGCCTTTGCCAGTCTTGGCAAAGCGCTTGGCCGCGCTTTTCACGGTTTTCAACTTCGGCATGAATTACTCCTAAAACAGGTCGATATTGCCGGTGTCGCATCCCTGCCGGGGGAGCTGGCCGGGCCCGTCGCCATGCGGCGGGACTTCCTTTTGATGCAAGCGCGCCAACCTCGATGCGCCTGTTTGCAGCAAAACCTTACAGCAGAACCTCTAGCGATCCGTCGTCCCGAAGGACGCTTACCGCTTCTTCGGCGACATCACCATCACCGACTGACGCCCTTCCATGCGCGGGTACTGCTCGATCACCGCGATTTCATTGAGCTCGGCCTTCAGGCGATCGATCACCTGCATGCCCAGCTCCTGGTGCGCCATCTCGCGGCCGCGGAAGCGGACCACGATCTTCACCTTGTCGCCTTCCTCGAAGAACGTCTTGATCTGACGCAGCTTGTGCTGGTAGTCGCCGTCTTCGGTGGTCGGGCGGAACTTGATCTCCTTGACCTGGATCTGCTTCTGCTTCTTCTTCGCAGCGTGTGCGGCTTTGTCCTTCTGATACAGGTACTTGCCGTAATCCATGATCTTGCAGACCGGCGGGTCCGCATTGGGCGAGACTTCGACCAGATCCAGGCCGGCTTCTTCGGCACGGGCGATGGCGTCGCGCGTCAGCATCACGCCGACCTGCTCGCCATCGTCACCAATCACACGGACGCGCGGCACCGTTATCTGGTGGTTGCGCCGGTCTTCACGTTCTGCAGCGATGCGACCTCTCCTGATTCAAGCCGAAAGTTCCAGCAGGACCAATCAAAACCCCTGCGCACGCGGCAATCCGCCGGACGAGGCAGGGGCAAGGGGGCGAATTGTAAGGAGGCGGCCGCCCCATCTCAAGGGGCGAGGTCCGGCCGATCCCGGGCCCAGGGCCGCCAATCGGGGTCCAGTGGCGGGTTTCAGCCCCCGAAATTGATCTTCGCCTCGAGATTGGTGCGCGAGTCGGCGTTGGTCAGCGCCTCTTCCAGCGCAATCGTCCCGGACTTGTAGAGTCCGTACAGCGAATTGTCGAAGGTCAGCATCGCGCTGTCCGAGGACTGGTTCATCGCTTCCTTGATCTCATCGATGCGCTGATTGAGGATCAGTTCCTGGATGTACGGCGTGTTGATCATGACCTCCATCGCCGCGCAGCGCTTGCCGTCCGGCCGCCGCACCAGGCGCTGCGAAATGATCGCGCGCAAGGTCAGCGACAGGTCCATGTAGAGTTGCTCGCGCAGCTCCTCCGGGTAGAGGTTCACGATGCGCTGCAGCGCCTGATAGGCGTTGTTGGCGTGCAACGTCGAGATCGCCAGATGGCCCGTGTTGGCCAGCTGCAGGCAGGCATCCATGGTCTCGCGCGTGCGGATCTCGCCGATCAGGATCACGTCCGGGGCTTCGCGCAACGAACTCTTCAGCGCGCGCTCGTAGCTGGCCGTATCGGTCCCCACCTCGCGCTGGTTGATGATCGAGCGACGGTTCGGGTGGATGAACTCGATCGGATCTTCGATCGTCAGAATATGGCCGGTCTGCGTCTCGTTGCGATGGTTGATCATCGCCGCCAGCGTCGTCGACTTGCCGGAGCCGGTCGCACCCACCATCAGGATCATGCCGCGCTTCTGCTGGATCAGCGCCTTCAACGAGTCCGGCATGCCGGGCATCTCGTCGAGTCGCGGCACCTGCGAACGCACGTAACGCAGCACCATCGCCACCGTGCCGCGCTGATTGAAGATGTTGACGCGGAAGCGCCCCAGGCCGCCTGCCTCGGTGGCCAGATCGATTTCGAAATGCTGTTCCAGATGCTGCTGCTGTTCCGGCGTCAGGATGCTGTAGGCCAGCTCCTTGATCAGTTCGCGCGTCAGTACATTTTTGCCGATGGGCAGCAGCTCGCCCTCGACCTTGAGCTGCGCCGGCGCATTGGCGGTGAAGAACAGGTCGGAACCGTTCTTTTCCACGCAAAGCTTGAGATAGGGAAGGATCTTGAGCACGGCAGTTTTCCAAGTCGGGAGCGTGTCGCCTCAGCGGCGGAACATCACGTTGGCCTTCTCGTCCTCCTTCATCTGCATCTTCTTCACCATCTCGTCGTCCATCAGGTTCTGGCGTGCGCGCTTGGATTCGAGCTTGATGCGCAGGCGGATTTCGTTCTGCGAGTCGGCATTGCGCACCGCCTCGTCATAGTTGATCAGACCGGACTCGAACAGGTCGAACAGGGCCTGATCGAACGTCTGCATGCCCTGCTCCTTGGAGCGGGCCATGACCTCCTTGATACCAGCGACCTCGCCCTTGAACACCATGTCCGCGATCAGCGGCGAGTTGATCATGATCTCGATCGCCGGCACGCGGCCGCCGCCTTCCTTGCGGATCAGGCGCTGCGAGATGATGCCCTTGAGGTTCAGCGACAGGTCCATCAACAGCTGTTCGCGCTTCTCCTCGGGGAAGAAGTTGATGATGCGGTCCAGCGCCTGGTTGGAACTGTTGGCGTGCAGGGTGCCGAGTACCAAGTGACCGGTTTCGGCGAAGTTGACCGCGTACTCCATGCCCTCGCGGGTGCGGATTTCGCCGATCAGGATCACGTCCGGCGCCTGGCGCAGCGTGTTCTTCAGCGCGTTTTCCCAGGATTGCGTATCGGTACCGACCTCACGCTGGGTGATCACACAGCCGATGTGTGGATGCACGTACTCGATCGGATCCTCGATCGTGACGATGTGGCCGCGCGAGTTGTTGTTGCGAAACCCCACCATCGCCGCCAGCGACGTCGACTTGCCCGAACCGGTGGCGCCGACCATCAGCACCAGGCCGCGCTTTTCCATGACGATGTTCTTCAGCTGGTCGGGCAGGCCCAGCTGTTCGAGGGTCGGGATCTCGGTATTGATCGTACGCAGCACGCCGCCGACACGACCCTGCTGCACGAAAGCGTTGACGCGGAAGCGGCCGATGCCCGGCGGCGAGATTGCGAAGTTGCACTCGTTGGTGGCTTCGAAATCCTTGATCTGGCGATCATTCATCAGCGACCGCATGATGATCGCCGAAGCCTCGGGTGGCAGCGGCTTTTCCATCACCGGCGTCATCTGGCCATCGAGCTTGATCGCCGGCGGAAAGCCAGCGGTGATGAACAGGTCCGAGGCTCCTTTCTGCTTCATCAGCGACAGGAGCTGCTGGACCAGCTTGACGCTTTGTTCGCGGTCCATCGTCGGCTACCGGGTCAGTTGAGGGAGAAATTGCGCGGATCGGCGGATTTCATGCGGGCTTCCTCCAGCGTGGTCATGCCCTTCTTGACCAGATCCTTCAGGCATTGGTCCAGCGTCTGCATGCCTTCCTTCTGACCGGTCTGGATCGCGCTGTACATCTGCGCCACCTTGTTCTCGCGGATCAGGTTACGGATCGCCGGGTTGCCGATCATGATCTCGTGCGCCGCGACGCGGCCGCCGCCCTTCTTCTTGAGCAGCGTCTGCGAAATCACCGCGCGCAGCGATTCGGACAGCATCGCACGCACCATTTCCTTTTCCGCCGCCGGAAACACGTCGACGATGCGGTCGACCGTCTTGGCCGCCGACGACGTATGCAGCGTACCGAACACCAAGTGACCGGTTTCGGCGGCGGACAACGCCAGGCGGATGGTTTCGAGGTCGCGCATTTCGCCGACCAGGATCACGTCCGGATCCTCACGCAGGGCCGATCGCAACGCCTCGTTGAAGCCCAGCGTGTCGCGATGCACCTCGCGCTGGTTGATCAGGCACTTCTTGGCGGGATGCACGAATTCGATTGGATCCTCGACCGTAAGGATGTGGCCGTACTCGTTGTCGTTGATGTGATTGATCATCGCCGCCAGCGTCGTCGATTTGCCCGAACCGGTCGGGCCCGTCACCAGCACGATGCCGCGCGGGATCTCGGAGATCTCCTTGAAGATCGACGGACACTTCAGGTCTTCCAGCGTCAGAATCTTTGACGGAATCGTACGGAACACGGCGCCCGAGCCGCGCGAATGCGTGAACGCATTGACGCGGAAACGCGCCAGGCCCGGAATCTCGAACGAGAAGTCGGTCTCCAGGAACTCGTCCCAGGCCTTGCGCTGCTTGTCATTCATGATGTCGTACACCATGTCGTGCACCTGCTTGTGCTCCAGCGGCGGCAGGTTGATGCGCTTGACGTCGCCATCGACACGGATCATCGGCTCGACGCCGGCCGACAAATGCAAGTCCGAGGCCCCCTGCTTGACGCTGAAAGTCAGCAGCTGCGCGATATCCATAGGTGTCCGACGCTCCCGCGATTGTGTTTAATGTCGTTTTCCGCACGTTATAAGCAATGCTCGGGCAAGGCAACATCGACGATCTGTCGTGCAATTTGTCCACGGTCCGCACGCGAATCCGCGCCGCCGCCGCCGCCGCCGGCCGCGATCCGGCGAGTGTCGACTTGCTCGCGGTGAGCAAGACGTTTTCGGCGGAGGCCGTACGCGGCGCGCATGATGCGCACCAGCGGGCTTTCGGCGAGAACTACCTGCAGGAAGCCCTGGCCAAGCAGGCGCTGCTGCGCGATCTGGACCTGGAATGGCATTTCATCGGGCCGATCCAGTCCAACAAGACGCGTGAACTGGCCGCCCACTTCGAATGGGTGCACGGCATAGACCGGCTCAAGATCGCACAGCGCCTGTCGGAACAACGGCCGGACGCATTGCCGCCGTTGCAGGTCTGCGTGCAGGTCAACGTTTCCGGTGAAACCAGCAAGTCCGGCTGCGCGCCGGCCGAGGCGGCGAATCTGTGCGCCGCTGTGGCGGCGCTACCGCACTTGCGCCTGCGCGGACTGATGGCGATCCCGGCGCCCGCCACCGCCGATACCGATCCGCGCGCACCATTCCGCGCGCTGCGGCAGTTGTTCGAATCCATCCGCGCAACGCAGCCACCGCATTTTGACACCCTGTCCGCCGGCATGTCCGACGATCTGGAGGCCGCCATCGCCGAAGGCTCCACCCTGGTCCGCGTCGGCAGCGCGATCTTTGGCGCGCGCGGCAAACCGGATACCCCCATCGGCTAAGCTGGCGACCCATTCTGCAATCCGCTTTCCTCCGTCACGCCGCCATGAGCCAGGATCTCGCCAAACGCCTCGCCGCCGAAGCCGCACTCGCCTACGTCGTTCCCAATGAGGTGCTGGGCGTCGGCACCGGCTCCACGGTCAACCATTTCATCGACCTGCTCGCCGAGCGGCGCATCCCGCTGCGGGGTGCCGTGTCCTCGTCCAATGCCAGCACCGAGCGCCTGCAACGCGCCGGCATCCCGGTGCTGGATCTGAACGAGGCCGGCACGTTGTCGATCTATGTCGATGGCGCCGACGAATCGAATCACCGCCTGCATCTGATCAAGGGCGGCGGCGGTGCGCTGACGCGCGAGAAGATCGTGGCCGCGGCCAGCCAGCGCTTTATCTGCATCGCCGACGAATCCAAGCTCGTCGACGTGCTCGGCGCGTTCCCGCTACCGGTGGAGGTGATTCCGATGGCGCGGGCCTATGTGGCGCGCGAGCTGACGCAGTTCGGCGGCCAGCCGCAGCTGCGCAACGGTTTCACCACCGACAACGGCAACGTCATTCTCGACGTGCATGGCCTGAAGATCACCGACGCCACCGCACTGGAGGCGCAGATCAATCTGATCACCGGCGTGGTCTGCGTCGGCTTGTTCGCGCGCCGCCCCGCCGACGTCCTAGTTCTCGGTTCCGCCCAAGGCACGCGCACACTACAGGCGCCCTGATCACAAGAGACCAGCCAAAAGAAAACCCGCCGGGCCGTGAGGCGCGGCGGGTTTTTCATCGACCAGCCCGCCTAGGCGGGCACAGTCTCAACGGCGGCGTGGACCGCCCTTGCCGAACTTGTCGCGCGGCTGCTCTTCGTTGACCTTGAGCGGCTTGCCACGCAACTCCTTGCCATTGAGACCGGCGATAGCGGCGCGCGCCTCATGGCCTTCCATCTCGACGAAGCCGAAGCCCTTGCACTGGCCGCTGAACACGTCGTACATCAGCTTGATCGAAAACACCTTGCCGAAAGCCGCGAACATCTCGCTGAGCTCGCGCTCGGTGGTGTCGGCGGGAAGATTGCCGGCGAATAGACGCTTCATGTCGCTCTCCTGTTGCGGTTCATCGAATTGAGTTAGCGACGGCCACGACCGCCGCCGCTGCTGCGCTGTTGCGGACGACCGGCGCCATGACCGCTGCGCGCGGCACCCGGATGGCGCGGTTGCTGCTGAGACTGCCCGTTGGAACGACCGCCGTCGCTGCGGGCCTGGCCATTGCCCGAATGGCGGCGTCCCTGGTTCTGCGTGCGCTGCTCCGGCCGGCCGCCGCCACGGTGATGCCGACCGTCGCGCGGACCGCGCGGACGCTCGTCGTCGGCAGCGGTCTGCTCGGACTTCGGCCGCGGCGTAAAGCCTTCGACCTCGAACGCCGGAATGCTACGGCGAAGCAGCTTCTCGATGCCGCGCCACTCGTCGTATTCCTCACGGCAGACCAGCGAGATCGCCTCGCCGGTTTCGCCGGCACGGCCGGTGCGGCCGATGCGGTGCACGTAATCCTCCGGCACTGCCGGCAGCTCGTAATTGATCACATGCGGCAGCTGGTCGATATCCAGGCCGCGTGCGGCGATATCCGTGGCCACCAGCGTGCGCACCTCACCGGACTTGAACTGCGCCAGCGCCTTGGTGCGCGCGTTCTGGCTCTTGTTGCCGTGCAGCGCCGCGGTGGTGATGCCGTCCTTCTCCAGGCGCTCGGCCAGGCGGTTGGCGCCGTGCTTGGTGCGCGTGAAAACCAGCACCTGCTTCCAGTTGAAGCGGCTGATCATGTAGGCGAGCAGGCCCGCCTTGTTGCCCTTGTCGATGAAGATCGCGCGCTGCATCACCGCTTCGGCGGCGCTGTTGCGCGGCGCGATGTCGATTGTTGCCGGATTGTGCAGCAGGCCTTCGGCGAGCTTGCGGATATCCGGCGAGAACGTCGCCGAGAACAATAGGTTCTGGCGCTTGGCCGGCAGCCGCTCGATGACCTTGCGGATGTCGCGGATGAAGCCCATGTCCAGCATGCGGTCGGCTTCATCCAGCACCAGGAACTCGACCTTCGACAGATCGATCGTGCGCTGGCCGACATGATCGAGCAGCCGGCCGGGCGTCGCGACCACGATGTCGGTGCCGCGGCGCAGGGCGTCGATCTGCGGATTGATGCTGACGCCGCCGAAGATCAGCGTCGTGCGCACCGCCGGCAGGTACTGGCCATAGGTCCGCACGCTTTCCTCGACCTGCGCTGCGAGTTCGCGGGTCGGCACCAGCACCAGCACGCGCACCGGGCGGCGCCCCTCCGCGGCCGGCAAGGCCTGCAGACGATGCAGCATCGGCAAGGTAAACGCCGCCGTCTTGCCGGTGCCGGTCTGCGCGGCAGCCAGCAGATCGCGGCCGGCGATGATCTCGGGAATGGCGCGCGCCTGAATCGGCGTGGGCGTGCTATAGCCCTGCACGGCGACCGCGCGGAGCAGATCGGGCGCAAGGCCCAGGGGTTCAAACGACATCGGAACAGCTCCTGAAGACGCCTGCCGGCACCGCTAGCGGTGCTCAGGCCGGTTCAGGCAGCAGTGAATTCATGCGTGGGGCGAACCGCCGCTCACGAGGACATGGGTTTGCGAAAAGCAGCGCCAAACTTTTGAGAAGACTGACGAATTCTTTTGGCGCCAACCGGAAGACGCCGCACAAACGGCGCGCAGTATAGCGGCTGGACGCCGATTCGCCTACTCTTTGGGTCAAGAGCGATAAGCAAATCGCGTGCCTAAAGACAGCCCACCTCACCCGAGACCCCTGCGATGACCCGTCCATTCTTTGCCACGCCGACCCTGACTCTGGCCGCCCTGGGCCTGATCCTGACCGCCCTCCCGGCCTCGGCGGACAACTGGTCGCAGCTCAAGGATGCGGCGAAGAAGCAGGCGGGCGAGAAGGCCGAAACCCAGTTCAACCTGCCGCAGGCCGCACCGCAGGGCGCCAAGGTCTACTTCATCGAGCCCAAGGACGGCGCCGCCGTCACCAGCCCGGTCAGGATCGTGTTTGGCCTGGCCAACATGGGCGTCGCACCGGCCGGCGTGAACCAGGTCAATACCGGCCACCACCATCTGCTGATCGACGAACCGACCATCGACCTCAGCAAGCCGCTGCCGGCGACCGATCAGGTCAAGCACTTCGGCGGCGGGCAGACCGAAACCACGGTGGAACTCAAGCCCGGCACGCACACGCTGCAGCTGCTGCTCGGCGACTGGAAGCATCAGCCGCACAACCCGGCCATCGTGTCGGAGAAGATCAAGATCACGGTCAAGGCCGCCGGCCAGTAAGCCGCGGCTCAACAGGGGGCAACACCACATGCAGATCGAAGGCCAGACCTTCATCGTCACCGGCGGCGCGTCGGGGCTCGGCGGCAGCACCGTCGAACGCCTCGCCCAGCAGGGCGCGAACGTCGTCATCGTCGACCTCAACGACACGCTCGGCCAGGCGCTGGCCGCAACACTCGGCGCCAAGGCGCGCTTCCTGCGCTGCGACGTCACCAGCGAATCCGACGCGCAGGCGGCCGTGAAGCTCGCGCTGGATGCCTTCGGCGGCCTGCATGGCCTCGTCAACTGCGCCGGCATCGGCCCTCCGGGCAAGGTGCTCGGCAAGGAAGGCGCGCTGCCGCTGGCCAAGTTCAACCAGATCATCCAGATCAACCTGGTCGGCAGCTTCAACATGATCCGCCTCGCGGCGGAGGCCATGTCGAAGCAGGAACCCAACGCCGGCGGCGAACGCGGCGTGCTGATCAATACCGCCTCGGTCGCCGCCTACGACGGTCAGATCGGCCAGCCGGCTTATGCGGCGTCCAAGGCCGGCGTCGTCGGCATGACGCTGCCGATCGCCCGCGAGCTGGCCCGCTTCGGCATCCGTTGCGTGACGATCGCGCCCGGGCTGTTCGAGACACCGCTGCTGCTGTCGCTGCCGCCGGAGGCGCAGGAATCGCTGGGTCGCAGCGTGCCGTTCCCGTCCCGCCTCGGAAAGCCGGCCGAGTTCGCCCACCTGGTGCAGTCGATCATCGAAAACCCGATGGTCAACGGTGAGACGATCCGCCTCGACGGTGCGCTGCGCATGGCGCCGAAGTGAGGAACCGCTGAAGTTTCCTGAAACGCTGCCGATCTTCTTCTTATGAAATCCGCGCTGGGACTGCGCCTCGGCCAGTCCCTGACCATGACGCCGGCACTGCAACAGGCCATCCGCCTGCTGCAGCTGTCGACGCTCGACCTGCAACAAGAAATTGAGCAGGCGCTGGATTCCAACATCCTGCTGGAACGCGACGAGGACGAGGCCGCGGCCGAAACCCCGGAGGCGCCCGCTGACGCGGCAACGACTGCCGCGACGACAGATACGGGCGAGGTCGCGCCCGTGGAGCTGCGCGAGGACGGCGACGTGCCCGGCGAGCTGCCGGTGGATGCCGACTGGGGCGATGTCTTCGACGACCTGCCAGCGGCACCACGCAGCGGTGACGACAGCGAGTTGCGCGACTATCTCGAAGCCAACCAGCGCGGCCGCACCAGCCTGCACGATCATCTGGTCGACCAGGCACGGCTGGCGCCGCTGACGACGCGCGAAGCCGACATCGCCGAACACCTGATCGACGCGATCAACGAGGACGGCTATCTCGAAGGCTGGGCCGAACTTCAGGTACGGCTGGCCGAGGCGCTGGACACCGACATCGACGAGATCGAGACCGTGCTGCGCAAGGTCCAGGATCTGGACCCGACCGGCGTCGGCGCCCGCGATCTCGGCGAGTGCCTGCGCCTGCAGCTCGAACCGATGTCGATCCGCACGCCGGGCATCCGCACTGCGCTGCTCCTGATCGAACGACACCTTGCATTGCTGGCACGCCGCGACGCGCTGCTATTGGCCAAGACGACCGGCCAGCCGCTGCCGGAAATCGAGGTTGCCCTGGCCCTGCTGCGCAGCCTGCAGCCAAGACCGGGCCTGCCGTTTCAGTCGCATGAGTCGGACTACGTCACGCCGGATGTTTTCGTACAGAAAAAGAACGGCCGCTGGCAGGTGGCGCTGAACCCGGAACACATGCCGCGGCTGCGCATCAACAGCCATTACCAGGGCATGATCCGGCGCGCCGACAGCTCCCGCGATCAGCAGGTCCTCAAGCAGCACCTGCAGGAAGCCCGCTACTTCATCAACAGTCTGGAAGCCCGCAACGAAACTCTTTTGCGGGTGGCGCAGTCCATAGTTGAAGAGCAACGAGCTTTCCTGGAATATGGACCCGAGGCGATGCGACCGCTGGTGTTAAGGGATATCGCCGAGCAGCTGGGGATACACGAATCGACCGTATCACGCGCCACTGCCAACAAATTCATGCTCACACCCCGTGGGCTGTACGAACTCAAGTTTTTCTTTTCCAGCCACGTCCAGACCACGGGCGGCGGCATCTGCTCGGCGACCGCAATCCAGGCCATGCTCAAACGCCTGATTGCCGCCGAGAATCCGGCCCGTCCCTTGTCCGACGCCACGCTCTCCGATCTGCTGCTGAAAGAGGGCATTCAGGTCGCGCGGCGTACCGTGGCCAAGTATCGCGAAGGCTTGGGGATTCCCCCCTCGCATGAACGCAAACCGCCGGCTTAGCCGGCCATAACCGAAGGAGCTTGACGATGAACGTAAACATCTCTGGCCATCATGTGGAACTCACGCCGCCGCTGCGCGAGTACGTCGCCTCCAAGCTCAAGCGACTCGAACGACACTTCGACCATCTGATCAGCGCCGAGGTGATTCTCACGGTCGAGAAGCTCGAACAGAAGGCGGAAGCCACCGTTCACGCCAGCGGCGCCAACCTGCACGCACAGGCCAGCAATGGCGACATGTACGCCGCCATCGACCTGCTGGCCGACAAGCTCGACCAGCAGACGCGCAAGTACAAGGAGAAGCTGCGCGACCATCACCAGCGCGAGGCACACAAGCGCATGGACCTTCAGTAAAATCGACAGTCTCCGAGGCCCGGCCGCGTCTCGCGGCCGGGCCTTTTGCTTCCTACTCAGGACCTCATCATGAAGATCGCCGAAATCCTGTCCGCTGACCGCGTCAGCCACGGGCACACCTTCACCAGCAAGAAGAAGGCGCTCGAGGAGCTGGCCCTGCTGCTGGGCCGCGGCGTGACGGGCGTGGATACCGGCGACATCCTCAACAGCCTCAGCGCGCGCGAAAAGCTCGGCAGCACCGGGCTGGGTCATGGCGTGGCGATTCCGCACGGCCGCATGGCCGGCGTCTCGCAGAGCGTGGGCGCCTTCATGCGCCTGAAGCACCCGCTGGACTACGACGCCCATGACGGCCAGCCGGTCGATCTGGTGTTCGGCCTGCTGGTGCCGCAGGGCGCCACCGAGGCGCACCTCAAGCACCTGGCCGCCATCGCCGAGATGTTCTCCGACGAGGCGTTCTGCCGGAAACTGCGCGCCGCCGACAACGAGACGGCGCTCAACGCCCTCCTGCAGGGCTACACGCCCGGCGCCTGAGCCCGGCGACGGCGCTGCGATGACGCGCCGCACGCTCCGCCCCGCCACGAGCCGACGCCCCAAGGCGTCCGCAGACTCCGTCACCGGTGGCCAGGGCGCACTGACCCTGCATGGCGTCTTCGTGCGCGTACGTGGGCTGGGGGTGCTGCTGTCGGGTGCCAGCGGTGTTGGCAAAAGCGAACTGGCACTGGAACTGATCGCCCGCGGCCATCGGCTGATCGCCGACGACGCAGCCGACTTCCGGATCGAACGCCGTCGTGTGGTCGGTCGCTGCCCGCCTCTGCTGCGCGGCTTTCTGGAAGCGCGCAGCCTCGGCATCCTCAACGTGGAACGCCTGTACGGCCGCAAGGCACTTGCGAATCAGGCCCCCTTGGATCTGATCGTGCGGCTCGACGCGCCCGCGCCCGGCGATGCCAGCGGCCTGGAGCGGCTCAGCGGGCGGCGCGAGCTGCGCATGGTGCTGGGCCTGCCGATTCCCGAAGTCTCGATCCCGATCCGCCTCGGGCATAATCTGGCAGTGCTGGTCGAAGCCGCGTGCCGCGATCTGGAAATGCGCCGCCGTGGCTATCGCGCCGACGACGATTTAAGCCGCCGCCAACTCGCCGCCATCCAACGCTCCAAGCCCCGGTCATGAAGCTCGTCATCGTCAGCGGACTGTCCGGCGCCGGCAAGACCGTGGCACTGAAGCAATACGAGGATCTGGGCTACTACTGCATCGACAACCTGCCCCTGCAGCTCGTGGGGCCGATCGTCGCCCGCGCCTACCGCGCCGCCGGCAGCCGCTACGAGAAACTCGCGATCGGGATCGACGCACGCGAGAGCCCCTCGGAGATCGGCAAGTTCCCGAAGTATCTCGAACGCCTGCAGTCACGTGGCGTGGAGACGCGCGTGCTGTTCCTGCGCGCCGACGATTCCGTGCTGGTGCATCGCTACTCGGAGACCCGGCGCAAGCACCCACTGGCGCAGAACGGCGTGCCGCTGACCGAAGCGATTCGCCTGGAGCGCAGCCTGCTCGCGCCGATCGCCAATCTGGCAGACGCAACCATCGATACCACGCACAAGAACTTGCATGAACTGCGCGAGGAGATCCTCGGCCAGGTTCCCGGCGGCGGCAACGGCAAGCTGTCGGTGCTGCTGATGTCGTTCGGTTACAAGAACGGCGTGCCGGAAGACGCCGACTTCGTCTTCGACGTGCGGTGCTTGCCCAATCCTCACTGGGAACCGACGCTGCGCAAACTGACCGGTCGTGACGGCGCCGTCGCCACCTGGCTGGAGCGCCACCCTGCCGTGGACCGCATGATCCGCGACCTGCGTCAGTTTCTGGACCACTGGCTGCCGGAATACCAGAAGCAGGATCGCGCATACCTGACGGTGGCGATCGGCTGCACCGGCGGTCAGCACCGCAGCGTCTATGTCGTGGAGCGCCTCGCCGAGGCGTTCCGCGGCCGTTTCGACAACCTGTCCGTACGCCATCGCGAACGCGCGGCGGGCGGCACCTCCCGCCACTCCTGAGCGGGCCTTTCTGAGATCGACATGGGCATCGGCGTTCTTCTCGTCACCCACGGCAAGCTCGGCCATCACCTGCTCGACACGATGCGGGAGATGATCGGCGACCTGCCACTGGCCAGCGATGTACTGGAAGTGCGGCGCGTCTCCTCGCACGAGGCACTGATCAGCCAGGGCCTGCGAATGCTCGAACGCCTCGACAGCGGCGATGGCGTCTTGATCCTGACCGACGCCTTCGGCTCCACACCCAGCAATATCGCCAACAAGCTGTCGCGCGACACGCGCACCGCGGTGATCGCCGGCGTTAACCTGCCGATGTTGGTGCGCGTCTTCAATTACCCGCGCCTGGATCTGGCCGGCATGACGCAGAACGCTGTTGAAGGCGGCAGCCGCGGCATCATCGTCTGCCCTCGCGCGAACTAAGAAAAACAGGAGCTGTCGTGGAACGCACCGTCGATATCGTCAATCTACTCGGCCTGCACGCGCGCGCCGCCGCCAAACTGGTGACGCTGGCGAGCAAGTTTGAAGCTGACATCCGCATTCGCAAGGACGGGCGGGAGGTCAGCGGCAAGTCGATCATGGGCGTAATGATGCTGGCGGCCGCCAAGGGCGCGCAGATCACACTGATCGCCGAAGGCACCGATGCGCAGCAGGCGCTCGACGAGCTGGCGCAGCTGGTGGCCGAGCGCTTCGGAGAAGACGCGTAATGCGCAGCACGCGCGCCCGTCGGCGGAGCCTCGCATGAGCCTGTGGCTATCCGGCATCGGCGTCTCGCGCGGCATCGCGATCGCGCGCGTGCAGCGGCTGCAGGCCGGCGATCTCGATATCCCCGAGTACGCACTGGCCGCCGCCGACATCGAGGACGAGGTCAAGCGCTTCAGCGGCGCGCAGCGCCGCGCCAAGGAACAGCTCAACGAGGTCCGCAAGCAGATTCCGGCCGGCACGCCGGACGACATCGCCGCGTTCATCGACACCCATCTGCTGATGATGGACGACCGCTCGGTCACCGACGCGACCATCGCCCACATCCGCACGCACGCGGTCAACGCCGAGGCCGCGCTCCGACGCACGCGCGACGCGCTGATCGCGGTGTTCGAGCAGATGGACGATCCGTACCTGCGCACGCGCCGCGATGACGTCGAGCACGTCTGTGCGCGCATCCTGCGCATCCTGACCAAGTCCGAGCGCCAGCTGCCACCACGCAGTGACAGCGGCGAGACCTTCGTGATGGTCGCCGACGACATCACGCCGGCCGACATCATCCTGCTGTCGCAACAGCAGGTCGCCGCTTTTGTCACCGAATACGGCGGCCCGCTGTCGCACACGGCGATCCTGGCGCGCAGTCTCGGCATCGCCGCCGTCGTCGGCCTGCGCGACGCGCGCCGGCTGCTGCGCGACGGCGAAACCGTCGTCGTCGACGGCGAGGCAGGCCATGTGCTGGCCGGGCCGGACGCGCAGGCACTGGCGTTCTATCGCGACAAGCAGGCGGCGCAGGCGCAGTACCGCGCGGATCTGGTCAAGCTCAAGAATCGCGCCGCGGTCTCCAGGGACGGCGTCGCCATTCGACTGCTGGCCAACATCGAGCTGCCGGAAGACGCGGCGGTGGCCGCCGAGAACGGCGCCGAGGGTGTGGGCCTCTACCGCACCGAGTTCCTCTACATGAACCGCAAGGGGCTGCCCAGCGAGGAGGAGCAGTACGCGGCGTACACGCGCATCGTGCAGGCCGCCAGCGGCCGCATCACGATCCGCACCCTGGATCTGGGCGCCGACAAGCAGGTCGACAGCGGCAATCGTCATGGCCCCACGCCGAACAACCCGGCGCTGGGCCTGCGTGCGATCCGCCTGTGCCTCAAGGAGCCCGAGCTGTTCCGTGCGCAGGTCCGCGCGCTGCTGCGCGCCTCGGCGCATGGCCCGATGCAGATCATGCTGCCGATGATCTCCAGCGTGCCGGAGTTCCGGCAGGCGCTGGCCGTGATCGATGTCGCCCGCGCCGAATTGCATCAGGAAGGCCACGCAATGGCCGAGAACGTGCCGGTGGGGGCAATGATCGAAGTGCCGGCCGCGGCCATCGCTGCACCGATGCTGGCGCGGCACGCGCAGTTCTTCTCGATCGGCACCAACGACCTGATCCAGTACACGCTGGCGATCGACCGCGTCGACGACGAGGTCAACTATCTCTACGACCCGCTGCATCCGGCGGTGCTGTACCTGATCCACCGCACGATCGAAGCCGGGCGTCAGGCCGGCATCCCGGTGGCGATGTGCGGTGAGATGGCCGGTGACCCGAAGTACACACGCCTGCTGCTCGGCCTGGGCCTGACCGATTTCTCGATGCATCCGGCCAGCGTGCTGGAGATCAAGCGCATCATCATGGAGTCGGACGTGGCGCGATTGCGCGTCGCGGCGGCCGAGCTGCTCACGCTAACCGACACGCAGCAGCTGCGCGAGCGCATCGCCGCGCTCGACCCCAACTGATCGCCGCGCCGGGCACGGCTGCAACAATCCCGTCACATACGACGACGGTTCAGCGCGCGGTGCTATCCTTTCCGGATTCCGGAGGAAGGCCATGAGCCCCGAGCGCGAGCAGACGAGCACGTCCGCGCTGGCCGAGTTGCGCGAGCGGCTGGCCAGTGGCGGCCTGCTGCGCGCGCGCCGCACGCTGCATGCGCTGAACCCGGGCGAAATCGCCGACTTGCTCGAATCGCTGCCGCCGCGCGAGCGCAACATCGTCTGGGAGATGGTCAGCGCCGAGGACGACGGCGAGGTGCTGCTGCATCTGGCCGACGACGTGCGCGACGGCCTGATGCGTCAGATGGACACCGCCGAGCTGGTGGCCGCCGCCGAGGAACTCGAGATCGACGACCTCGCCGACTTCATCGAGCATTTGCCGGAAACCGTCACCCAGCAGGTTCTCAAGGCGCTGGACGCCGACGACCGCGCACGTCTGGAGAAGGTGCTGGCGCATGAGCCGGATACCGCCGGCGGCCTGATGAACACCGATACGGTCACGGTACGCCCGGACGTCACGCTCGACGTGGTGCAGCGCTACCTCCGCCTGCGGGGTGAGCTGCCGGCGCACACCGATGCGCTGTTCGTCGTCGACCGCTACGGCAGCTACCTGGGTGCGCTGCCGCTGGACAAGATCCTGACGCGGGCGCCGGATGCGCTGGTGTCGAGCATCATGGCGCGCGACCTGAATGCGATCCCGGCGACGATGCCGGAGGAAGAAGTCGCGCGACGATTCGAAAACGCCGACCTGGTCTCGGCGCCGGTCATTAGCGACAAGGGCGTGCTGATCGGCCGCATCACGATCGACGACGTCGTCGATATCATCCGCGCCGAAGCCGAGCACAACCTCATGGCGATGGCCGGCCTCAACGAGGAAGAGGATCTGTTCGCGCCGGTGCGCACCGCGGCGCGGCGGCGCGCGCTATGGCTCGGCATCAATCTGTTCACGGCCTGCATCGCCGCGCGCGTGGTCGGCCTGTTCGAAGCCACGATCAGCCAGTTCGTTGCGCTGGCGGTGCTGATGCCGATCGTCGCCAGCATGGGCGGCATCACCGCCAATCAAATCGTCGCGCTGATGGTGCGTGGCCTTGCGCTCGGCCAGGTCGGCGGCAGCAATACCACCGTGCTGTTTCGAAAGGAGCTGGCGGTGGCGCTGATCAACGGCGTGCTGTGGGGTCTGACGATCGCGCTGATCACGCTGCTGTGGTTCGACAACCTGCTGCTGTCGCTGGTGATCGGCTCGGCGCTGCTGCTCAACCTCGGCTTCGCCGCCGCCGCTGGCGTGCTGGTCCCGGTGCTGTTGCGCCGCTTCGGTCTGGACCCGGCGCTGGCCGGCAGCGTCGTCGTCACCACGTTCACCGACGTGATGGGTTTCTTCCTGTTCCTGGGCCTGGGGACGCTGATCCTGCTGTGACGCGTCCAACGCGCTGGCGCTATCAGGCGCCGGCGATCGTCATCTTCTCGATCAGCACCGACCCCGTGCGCACGCCGGCCAGCGGATCGACGTCGGCGCCGATCGCAACGATGTCCTTGAACATCGCCGCCAGGTTGCCGGCGATGGTCAGTTCATCGACCGCGTGCACGATCTCGCCATTCTCGACCCAGAAGCCCGCCGCGCCGCGCGAATAGTCGCCGGTGACCAGGTTGATGCCGTGCCCCAGCAGCTCGGCGACGATCAGCCCGGTGCCCATGCGCCGCACCAGCGCCTCGAAATCCTCGTCCCCCGGCCGCACCATGAGGTTGTAGACGCCGCCAGCGTTGCCGGTGCTCTGCAGACCGAGCTTGCGCGCCGAGTAGCTGCCGAGCAGCCAGCCTTCGAGTACGCCGTCGCGCACCAGCACGCGCGGCTGCGTCGCCACGCCCTCGCCGTCCCAGGCGGCGCTGGCGGCCGCACGCGGCAGGTGCGGCTGCTGTTCGAGCTGCACGATCGGCGAGAACACCGGCTGATGCAAACGATCGAGCAGGAAACTGGCCTTGCGATACAGCGCGCCGCCGGAGATCGCGCCGATGAAATGTCCCCACAGGCCACGCGCCAGCTCGGGCGGGAACAGCACGGGTGCCACACGCGTGCCCAGCGGCTGTGCACCGAGCCGCGCCAGCGCGCGGCGACCGGCACGCGCACCGATCACGTCCGCGTCCATCAGATCGCCATGCGCACGAGCGTTGCTGTACCAGTAATCGCGCTGCATGTCGTCGCCGCTGCTGGCGATCACCGCGCAGCTCAGGCTGTGCTGCGTGCCGCAACGATGTCCCACGAAACCGTGGCTATTGGCGTACACCGAGCGGCCGCGATGGCTGCTGACGCCAGCCCCTTCGCTACCGGTGATGCGGGCGTCAACGGCGAACGCCGCCGCTTCGCAGCGCCGCGCCAATTCGATCGCCGTTTCCGCGCTCACATCCCAGGGATGATCCAGATTGAGATCCGGTCGCGCCGTTGCCATCATCGCGGCGTCGGCCAGGCCGTTGCAGGGGTCTTCGCCGGTGGCGCGCGCGATCGCCAGCGCCGCCTCCACCGCGCCGCGGATACCGGCCTCGGACAGATCGCCGGTGGTCGCGTTGCCCTTGCTGTGGCCCAGGTAGACCGTGACGCCCAGTTCACGGTCCTGCTGGAACTCCAGGCTCTCGACCTCGCCGTTGCGCACGCCGACGCTGAGCCCGCGGCTCGCGGACAGGCTGGCCTCGGCCTGGCTCGCCCCACCGGCGCGCGCCGCATCGAGCGCGAGCGACACCCGCGATTCCAGGTGATCGGCAGTCGGTAAAAGTTCGGCAGGCGCGTTCATAGTGTCGGGAGTTTAAGCGCTGCGATCCGCGGGGCTCGCAGACAGGATCGATTCGAGATCGGCGAGGCGCTGCGGCGTGCCGACGTCCGACCACAGACCTTCGTATAGCGTCGCGCCCAGCCGATCCTGTGCCGCGGCGGCGCGCAGCAGCGGCGCCAGCCCGAAAGCGCCGGGCGCGCAAGCGGCGAACAGCGCCGGCCGCAGCACCGACAAGCCGCTGAAGGTGTGCCGCGGGCCCGGCGCCTCGCGCACACGCGTGCCGTCGAGCACGAAATCACCACGCGGGTGATGCGCCGGATTCGGCACCAGGATCAGATGTCCCAGATCGTGCGCCGGTAGCTCTCGCGCCTGTGCGATCAGCGCGGCCATCGGGTAGTCGGTGAAAACGTCGCCATTGACGACGACGAACGGCGCGTCGCCCAGCAGCGGCAGCGCGCGATGGATACCCCCGCCGGTTTCCAGCGCTGGCCAGCCTTCCTCGGAGTAGTCGATGCGCAGGCCGAAGCGTGCACCGTCGCCGAGCGCCTCGCGCAGTACCGATCCCAGCCAGCCGAGATTGACGACCACGCGCGCCACGCCAGCCGCCGCCAGCTGCAACAGATGGCGCTCGATCAGAGGCCGCCCGCCGACATCGATCAGTGGTTTGGGCAGCCGGTCGGTCAGCGGCCGCATGCGCTCGCCGCGACCGGCGGCGAGAATAAAGGCGCGGGGCATTTCGGACATGCGCGGCAAACCGTTCAGGCCGTCATGCCCAGCTCGTCGAACAGCGCCACCAGCGGCTGCAATTCGGCGTAGGCACCGGCGACGTTGCGCACGTAGCCCACGAAACGCGGCACGTCCGCCAGATAGTGCGGCTTGCCGTCGCGATGACAGATGCGCGCGAAGATACCGATGACCTTCAGGTGACGCTGCACGCCCATCCAGTCCAGGTCACGGCGGAACGACGCAACGTCGGCCGTCACCGGCAGGCCGGCGTCGCGGGCGCGTTGCCAGTAAAGCTGCGTCCAGGCGTCGATGCGCGCCTGCGGCCATGACCAGAAGGCGTCGCGCATCAGCGACGCCAGATCGTAGGTGATCGGCCCTTCGACCGCGTCCTGAAAATCGAGGATGCCCGGTGCCGGCTCGGTCAACATCAGATTGCGTGGCATGTAGTCGCGATGCACGTAGACCCGCGGCTGTGCCAGCGCCGAGGCGATCAGGCGCGCGTCGATCGCATCGAGTGTCGCGCGCTGCGTCGTCGTCAGGCTGCGCCCCAGCTCGCGCGCGACATACCAGTCCGGGAACAGCGACAGCTCGCGCTGCAGCAGCGCCGCATCGTAGGGCGGCAATACGCCGGGGCGGCTCGCCGACTGCCAGCGCACCAGCGCCGCCACGGCTTGATCCATCAAATCCTGCTGCTGCGCGTCGTCGAGCCCGGCCTTGAACGCTTGCAGATAGGTGTCGCGGCCCAGATCGGTCAACAGCAGAAAGCCCCGCAGCAGGTCCTGTGCAAGCACCCGCGGCGCGTGTAATCCCGCGTCCGTCATCAGCTCAGCGACCTTGATGAAGGGCCGGCAGTCTTCCTGCGCCGGCGGGGCGTCCATGACGACCCAGCTCTCGGCACCGTCGCGGATGCGGAAGTAACGGCGGAAGCTGGCATCCGCAGAGGCGGGCGCAAAGTCGGCTTGCGCACGGCCTAGCTGCGTCAGCGCCCAATCGCGAGCCGCTTGCGCGCGGGTGTCGAGCGGCGAAGAAGGATCGGTCACGGGCGGGTGCGTTACGCGAGGTCGGGAACGGGCGCGCAGCATAAAACATCGCTGTCTCCCAGGGGCACTCGCCGGGCTGTTCGCCAGGGCGTTGGCTGGAGTGCCGACGCCAGAGCCGGCTCAAGCGATTGCGGCACACGCCCGCGCCACCGATACTTCCGCGAAAAGGAAAGACCTTGTACTCCACGCGCCTGCCCCTGCTCGCTGCCCTGGCGACTCTGCTGTCGGTGACGACTCCGTCGTGGGGGCAGGTTGCGTCCGCCTCGACCTGCGGCCAGCTGGTGCCACCACGCTCGCAGCGGGACAAACCGGCGACGCCCGATTCGCGCCTGTTCCTGTCCGCCGACCAGGTGGATCTGGATCAGAACGGCCTGTCGCAGTTCCTCGGTTCGGTGAAGCTGCGCCAGGGCGACAAGGAGTTCTCGGCGGATCAGCTCAATTACGACGAGGCCGAGCGCCGGGTCGAGGTCGATAGCGCCTCCGAATTCAACAACGCCGACCTGTCGATCCGCTCCGAGCGCGCCACCTTCGATCTGGACGACGAAAGCGGCACTTTTCACGGCACCGAGTTCACGCTGCCCTCGCGCGCCGCGCGCGGCGAATCCTCGGCCGTTACCTTGAACGCCGACGGCACTGCGCGTCTGGCCGACGTGCGCTACACGACCTGCTCGCCCGGCACCGACGCCTGGTATCTGGAATCCAGCGACATCAAGCTGGATTACGAAGAGGGCATGGGCACGGCGCGGCACGCGCGCCTGCGCTTCTTCGGCGTGCCGATCCTGTACTCGCCATGGTTGCAGTTCCCGATCGACGACCGCCGCCGTAGCGGCGTGCTGTTCCCGGTGATCGGCGAGTCCGACAAGACCGGCTGGGATCTGCGCCTGCCGATCTATCTGAATCTGGGACCGAACTACGATGCGACGCTGACGCCGCGCTACATGTCCGAACGCGGTCTGCAGGCGCGGCTCGATGGGCGCTACCTGATGCCGCGCGCCGAGGGCGCGCTGTCCTACGAGTATCTCGACGAGGACCAGCGCGTCGGTGAAAAGCGCGACGACCTCCAGGTGCGCCACGAGGGCCTGATCAACCGTCGACTGGCGCTGGACCTGCGTTACAGCGAAGTCAGCGACCCCGCGTACTTTGAGGACCTGGGCGGCGACATCGACCTGAGTTCGATCACGCACCTGGAGCGCAGTGCCCGTCTGACCTACGTCTCGCCCAACGCTTACACGATCCAGGGCCTGCTGCAGGACTATCAGACGATCACCAGCACCGTGGAAGCGGTCGATGATCCCTATCGACGCCTGCCCCAGATCCGCATTGACGCGCTGACGCGCGAGGCGCTGTGGTACACGCGCGCCGGTATGACCGGCGAATACGTCAACTTCGTGCGCAGCAACTCGGTCGAGGGTCAGCGCGTCGATCTGCACCCTTACCTGCGCATGGAACGCGACCGTGTGTCCTGGTTCGCGCAGAGCCAGCTCGACTTCCGCTACACCACGTACGAACTGACCGGCACCGATGCGGGCCGTCCGTCGCAGATCGACCGCGCGCTGCCGATGTTCAGCGCCGAATACGGGCTGCGCTTCGAACGCCTGACCGCAAGCGGCGCCCCGCAGCTGCTGGAACCGCGACTGTTCTATCTGTACGTGCCCCACGAAGCGCAGGACGACATTCCGGTCTTCGACAGCGGCGAACCGGACTTCGACTTCACGCAGTTGTTCGCACGCAACCGCTTTTCCGGCGACGACCGCATCAGCGACGCCAACCAGTTCGCGCTGGCGCTGACCGGCCGCCAGCTCGATGCCGATACCGGCGCGGTGAAGGCGGCGGTCAGCGTCGGCCAGCTCTACCGCATCGAATCACCGCGCGTACAGCTGCCGGACGAACCTTCGCCGGACCGCGGCGCCACCGATTTCATCGGGAGCGTCGATTACTTTCTCAACCAGCGCTGGGGCGCACGCGTGATCACTCAATGGTCGCCGGAAGAAGCCGAGTTCAGCCGCACCAGCGCGGCACTGCGCTACCTGCACGAGCGCCAGCGCTTCGAGCTGGCCTACCGCTACCGTCGCGGCCTGCTGGAACAGACCGACCTGATCGCGATCACGCCACTGGGCGGTGGCTTCAGCCTGACCGGCCGCTGGCGATACTCGCTGCGCGACCAGCAGTCGCTGGATGCCTATGCGGGGGTCGAGTACGAAACCTGCTGCTGGGCGCTGCGCACCTCGTTCCGTCGCTACATCGCCAGCACCAACGGCGACTTCAACAACGCCATCTACATGCAGCTCGAGCTCAAGGGCCTGGCCCGGCTCGGTTCGGGGCTGCAGAACCTCTTTCCCCGGGAAGAGGTCTACTAGGCCGTCCTGGCCGTCCTGGCCGTCCTGGCCGTCCTGGCCGGTCCCGCCGGCACCCCGGCTGGGCGATAATGCCGCCCGCTTACACGCCGCTTCGCTTCCGGAATCCCGATGAACCCGTTCAAGCTTCTGCTGTCTGCCCTGGCCTTCGTCGCCACCGTCTCCGTCGGCACCGCGCTCGCGGCACCGCAACCCCTCGACCGCATCCTGGTTGTGGTCAACGACGGTGTGATCCTGCAGAGCGAACTCGATCGCTCCATGGAGGACGCGCGCCGCCAGATCAGTGAACGCGGCATCAGCGCGCCGCCCGAAGGCGTGCTGCGTGCCCAGGTGCTGGAACGCCTGATCCTGACCCGCGTGCAGACCCAGCGCGCGCAGCAGGCCGGCATCCGCGTCGACGACCGCGAACTCAACGAAGTGCTGACCGACATCGCGCGTCAGAACAACATGAATCTGGCGCAGTTCGCCGACGCCGTGCGCCAGGATGGGCTCGACTATCTGGCCGTGCGCGAGCAGATCCGCGAGGAAGTGCTGATCCAGCGCCTGCGCGCCAAGGAGGTCGAAAGCCGGGTCACCATTACCGACCAGGACGTCGATCTGCTGCTGGCCAGCACCGGCGTGGACGAGAACGTCGAGTACCGTCTCTCGCACATTCTGGTGTCGCTGCCCGAAGGCGCCTCGGCAGACGTGCGCGACGCGGCACGCGCCAAGGCCGACGGCCTGCTCAAGCGCATCAATGCCGGCGAGGACTTCGCACAGATCGCCATTGCCAGCTCCGACGGCCAGCAGGCCCTGCAGGGCGGCGATCTGGACTGGCGCAAGGCCGGCGACCTGCCGAGCCTGTTCGCCAACGCCGCCGCCAAACTGGCGCCGGGCCAGGTCAGCAACGTCATCGAGGCCGGCGGCGGCTTCCACATCATCAAGCTCGCCGATCAGCGTGGCGGCGAATCGCGCAAGACCACCACCGAGACGCGTGCGCGTCACATCCTGGTGCAGACCAACGCCGTGCGGAATGACGAGCAGGCGCGCCTGCTGGCGCGCGATCTCTACAACCGTCTCGAAGCCGGCGAGGATTTCGCCAAGCTCGCCAAGGAGTACTCGGACGATCCGGGCTCCAAGAGCAGCGGCGGCGACCTCGGCTTCCAGCCGCCGGGCGTGTTCGTGCCCGAGTTCCAGGTGCGCCTCGACCAGCTCAAGCCCGGCGAGCTGTCGCCGCCGTTCCGCACCCAGTTCGGCTGGCACGTCGCCGGCCTGATCGAGCGCCGCACACGCGACACCACGGTCGAAACGCGTCGCGCGCGTGCACGCGCGATCCTCGGCAACCGCAAAGCCGCCGAGGAATACGACATCTGGCTGCGCCGCCTGCGCAACGAAGCCTATGTCGAGTACCGGACGCCGAGCGATGCGCCGGCAAAGCCCGACAAGTCCTGAGACGACCGTACCCGCCGCGCCGCCGCGCATCCTGCTCACGCCCGGCGAACCGGCCGGGATCGGTCCCGATCTGGTCTGCGCCATCGCCCAGCAAGACTGGGCGGCGGAACTCGTCGCGGTCGCTGATCCCGGGCTGCTGTCGCGCCGCGCACGCGCGCTGAATCTCGCACTGCAGCTCGAGCCGTTCCATGCGGACACACCGGCGCAGACGCACCGGGCCGGCTACCTGAAAGTCTGGCCGGTCGACCTCGCCGCGCCGGAGCGTGCCGGCGTGCTCGACGCGCACAACGCCGCTTACGTGCTGCGCACGCTGGCACTGGCCACCGATGCCTGCCTCGACGGCCGCGCCCAGGCCCTGGTCACGGCGCCGGTGCAGAAGAGCGTCATCAACGATGCCGGTAGTCCTGTCAGCGGCCATACTGAATTTCTTGCCGAGCGCACCGGCGCCGCGATGCCCGTGATGATGCTGGCCACCGACACCGCGACCCGGCCGCTGCGCGTGGCGCTGGCGACGACACACCTGCCGCTGCAGGCGGTGCCGGCCGCGATCACACGACAGACGCTGACACAGGTGCTGCGCATCCTCGACGCCGACCTGCGCTCCAAGTTCGCGATCGCCAACCCGCGCATAGTGGTGTGCGGGCTCAACCCCCATGCCGGCGAAGGCGGGCACCTGGGCCGCGAGGAAATCGACGTCATCGGTCCGGTGCTGGATGCGCTGCGCACCGAGGGTCTCGATCTGCGCGGGCCGCTGCCGGCGGATACGCTGTTCACGCCCGGCGTGCTGCAGGACGCCGACGCGGTGCTGGCGATGTATCACGACCAGGGGTTGCCGGTGCTCAAGTACGCCGGCTTCGGCAACGCCGTGAACGTCACGCTGGGCTTGCCGATCCTGCGCACGTCCGTCGATCACGGCACCGCGCTGGATCGGGCCGGGCGCGGCGGTGCCGACGCCGGCAGCCTGCGCGCAGCGCTGCAGCTGGCGATCGACCTGGCTCGTCAGCGCGCTGCTGTCACTCCGGACATCCCATGAGTGCCTCACACGCCGCCAAGAAGCGATTCGGGCAGAACTTCCTGCACGATCCCTACGTGATCGAGCGCATCCTGCGCGCGATCGCGCCGCAACCCGGCCAGCGCCTGGTCGAGATCGGACCGGGCCTGGGCGCGCTGACCGCGCCGCTGCTGGCGCGCACCGGCGAACTGGACGTGGTCGAGATCGATCGCGACGTGATTCCGCATCTGCGTCAGGCTTGCGGCGACGCGCCGGGCCTGCGTATTACACAGGCCGACGCACTCCAGGTCGACTACCGTCGTTTTGCTGTCGACGGCCAGCCGCTGCGCCTGATCGGCAACCTGCCCTACAACATCTCCACACCGCTGCTGTTCCATCTGCTGACACACGCCGACGCGATCGCCGACATGCACTTCATGCTGCAAAAGGAAGTCGTCGATCGTATGTGTGCCGGCGCCGGCGACGAGGCCTATGGCCGGCTGTCGGTGGCGCTGGCGGCGCGCGCGCGCGTCGAGCATCTGTTCGATGTCGGCCCCGGCGCGTTCAAGCCCGCGCCCCAAGTCTGGTCAGCGATCGTGCGCGTGGTGCCGCGCGCGCCGGATTTCGAGGTGCGCGACTGGGCACGCTTCGACGCGGTCGTCACCGCCGCGTTCTCGCAGCGACGCAAGACGCTGTCCAACGCCCTCAAGAGCCTGCTCGACGCCGAGCGCATCCGCGCCGCAGGCATCGATCCGGGCATCCGCGCCGAACGCCTGCACCCGCGCGATTTCGCGAAACTGGCCGCCGCCTGAACCGGAATCCGGACCGCGGTTGACGCGGTCCGGCTCGCGTGGATACTGGATTTCAGACCTCCACGACGGAGCCGGTCATGAGCTATCGCCACATCCTCGCCGCGCTATCGCTGGATGAGCACGGCCCCATCGTGCTCGCCAAGGCTGCCGCGTTCGCGCGTCAACAGAACGCCCGTCTCAGCGCGATCCATGTCGTCGAATACGTGCCGATGGAGACCGGCGAGGCACTGATCGCGATGCCGGCGGATCTGACCCAGCAGCTCACGCAGCAGGCGCGCGATCAGCTGCAGAGCCTGTGCGCGCAGCAGGGGCTTGGCGCGGATGCGGCGCACGTCGCCAACGGTGCCGTCTCGCGCGAGATCGCGCGCTGCGTCGAGGAACTGAGCGCGGACCTGATTGTGGTCGGCCATCACCCGCGGCGCGGCCTGCTCGCCCGCCTGTTCAGTCACACCGATCAGGACGTGGTGCAGAAGGCGCCCTGCGACGTGCTGGTCGTGGCGCTGGCCAACGGCAACGACTGAAGCCTCCGCGGCGCGTTGCCCAAGGCCGTCGCCGGCCCTGGCGTCACTCCCGCCTCACAACGGCTCGACGGTACGCCCCTCGAGCCAGCTGATCGCCTGACGCGCCTCCATTGCCGGCTGCACCGCAGCGCCGGCTTGCAGACGACAACCCAGCGCCGCCCAACGGGCGCGCTGCTGCGGATGCGCCACGCCATGTGCCACCACCGCGACGCCGCGCGCCTGCGCAGCGGCGAGCATCGCCCGCGCCGCCGACTCATCGCCGGCGATACGCTCGCCGGCGATCAGCAAGGCCACCGATACCGCGCTGTCCAGCGCCGGCGCGGCGCTGAAATCGCGCAGTGCCAGCCGCACGCCGCGCGCCAGCAGGCGCTCGGTTTCTGGATGCATGCTGGCCGCCTCGGCCATGCCATCCGGCGTCATCGCCAGCAGCATGCGGTCGCCCGGCGCCTTGTAGCGATCCAGCAGTTCCAGCACATGGCCGGTGAACTGCGGGTCGCGCAGCTGCCAGCCGGAGATGCCGATCACGAACGGCAGCAGCGGCAGACCGCGCTGACGCGCGCTCAGGTGGTGTTCGCAGGCATGGCAGACCTGCCACAACTCGAGATCGCCGAGCAGACCGGCACGGCCGGCGGCGCGCATCAGCTCGTCGTGCTCGATGCGCCCGTAGCGCGGGTGCATCCAGTACAGATTGGACAGCGCCGCCCGCACGTTGCCGTGATCGACGTCGAGCACCGGCGTCATCTGCAGGTGGAACTGGTTGAGCGCCACCGCCGAGTGGATCTCGCGTTCCAGTTCCAGGCGACGGCGCTTGTCCGGATCCACCTCGGTGCTGAACATGCGATAGCAGCCGCGCCCGGCCTGCTTGGCCTCATACATCGCCGAGTCGGCATGGCGCAGCAGGCCTTCGACATCGGATTCATCCAGCGGGTACATCGTGATGCCGATGCTGGGGCGGCTGACGATCTCGATCCCCGGAATATCGAGCGGCTGCGAGAAACGATCGAGCAGCTTCTGCGCCAGGAACGTGGCGTCCTCTGGCGTACGCAGCCCTGGCGCCACCACCACGAACTCGTCGCCGGCCAGGCGTGCGACCGTATCGGTGGGTCGCACCGACGCCTTAAGCCGCTCGGCCACGGCCTTGAGCACGCGGTCGCCGATCTCGTGACCGTGCAGATCGTTGATCTGCTTGAAGCGATCGAGATCGAGGAAAAAGATGCCCATCAGCCGCGTGCTGCGCTGGATCGACAGGCGCGCCTGCTCGATACGGTCGTACAGCATCACGCGGTTCGGCAGGCCGGTCAGCGAATCGTGGTGTGCCAGATGCTGCAGCTTCTCTTCGGCCACGAGTCGCTCGCTGATGTCCACGGCGATCGCCATGAACACCGGCGGCTCCTCCTCGCGCGAGAAGTTGAGCCGCACCTCGACCGGGTAGGTGCTGCCATCCTGACGCTTGTGCGTACAGCGATAGACCAGATGCTCCTGCTCGCCGCCGCGCAGGCGCGCCAGATAGTTCTGGAAGGTTTCCGGATCCAATCCCGCACTGATCTCCAGCGGCGACATCCGCGCCAGCGCCTCGGCACTGTAGGCTAGGTTACGGCGCGCGCCGCGGTTGACCTCGAGGAAGTACAAGGTCTGCGCGTCGAAGATATAGACCTCCTCCAGCGCGCTGTCGAGCAGGCGGCCGAGGCGGGTCGCGAGGTTCTCGCCACGCAGGCGCTCGCTGATGTCGCGCACGATGACGACGAGACCGGCGGTATCGTCGAAGTTCATCGTCTGCACCCACAGCTCCACCGGGAACGTGGTGGCGTCCTTGCGCCAGCCGACGACCTTGGGCAGCCGCTGACCGGCGCGCGTAGCAACGTAATCGGTGATGCGCACGCCGGGCGTGTTGAGGAACGGCACCGGCATCAGCTTGGTGACGGTGAAGCCTTCGAGTTCGTGGCGCGAGTAGCCGAACATGCGTTCGGCACGCGCATTGGCGAAGCGCACGACACCGGCCGGATCGGTCATCAGCAGCCCTTCGTCGAGATGATCGACCACTGCCTGCGACAGCCGCGCCTCGCGCTTGAGCGCATCCATCTCGCCGGCCTGGCGCGAGTTGTCGCGCAACACCATCGTCACGCCATCGACCGCACCGTCGCGGGCCCGCAGCAGACAGGCCATCGTTTCGACGGCGCGCACCTCACCGTGCCGCGCGCGCAGCCGCGCCGCGGATGCCGGCACATCGGCCAGCAACTGCAATGCGCGCTCGGCGGCGCAGGTCTGCGGCGTATCGTCGGCGCCGACCACATGGCAGATCGACCAGACCAGGCGCCCGCGCGCGTCGAGCAGCGTCCAGCCGGTCAAGCGTTCGGCGGTGACGTTGAGATAACGAACGCGACCTTCGCGATCAGTGGCGATGATGCCGTAGGCCAGCGCATCCATGACATGACCGGCACGCGCGCGGAACTCCTCCATCGCCAGCGCCGCGGGTGTGCTCGCGGCGGGCTCGGCGACGGGCAGGCGCGCAGTGCGCGGATCAGCGCGACGCGCCCAGTCCGGCGCCAACCGTCGCGTGCGCCACCACAGCGCCGCTGGAACCAGCAGGATCGGCATCGCCAGCGCCAGCGCAATCCAGCCCGTCACACGCAGATGCTCGACCGCCTCCTCGCGTACTGCAGCCCCCACCGAGGGACCCAGGCGGTACTCGACGCTGCCGAGCAGGCGACCCCGCGCATCCAGCACGCGCCGCTCGCCGCGGCTGCCGCTGAGAGCGTAAAGGCCTTCACGCAGTCGGTTCGACACCGCCGTCGGCAGCAGCGGCACGGCCACCCCCTGGAACGAACCGGCCTGGGTCAGCAGCACGCCCTCGGCATTGAATACCGCGAGATAGCGCAGCGGCAGCGCCCCCTCGTGCAGCAGGCGCTGCACCAGCGGTCGCAACGCACCGGAACCCGCGCCGGACAGCAGTTCGCCGCGCAACGCAGCGATGATGCGATCGCCGGCATCGGCGTGCGCGAGACGCGACTGCAGTGTCGCGGCGTGTGTCAGGCAATAGGCGGACAGCGCCAGCAGCAGCAGGCCGAGCGCACCGGCAGCAGTGGCGACCGCCTTGATCCGCCACGCCCGGGGTTCGGGCGCATCCGTGCTCGGCCTCATGATTAGCGCTCGAACAGTTCGGGTTGGTCGGCAACCACCGAACGCACCGTGACGTCGGCACCGCCAATCGACAGACCGAGGTTCTGGAACATCGGATCGAGCACGCCGTCGGCGAACACGGTCAGCGCGCCGCTGATCTGGTTGAGCAGTGCCGCGCGAATCGCCTGTCGCGCGGTCTCCAGCGTGGCATTGAGCACGCCCGGCACCAGCGGCAGGTTGTTGTTCAGCACGTCGATACGCACGTCGATGGCCAGGTTGGCCGGCACTTCCGAGATCGCCCGGGCCAGCGCCGTGGCCTGCGGCCGGCCGATTGAATCCGTGCGCGGAAATGGCGATTCGAACGGCAGATCGGCCGCCTCGCTGGGAATGTCGACCGATGAGTAGGCATCGATTCGAATCCGCACCGGCACCGGAATCTCGCCCCCCCCCACGCCCAGCACCGGAATGCGCGCGTTGCTGATGTCGACCAGCGTCGCTGGGCGCGCAACCGGACGCGGCAACTGGATGTCGTCGAAGCGACCGATCCCCAGGCGCGAGATGCTGGAGCGCGCATGCACGACGACACGGTCCACCGGATCGCCGCGTCGCGCGCATTCGATCTGGTCGATGGTCGCCGTCGCCTGCGCGCCTTCCACGTACAGCGGCAGCACGATCGCGCCGACGTAGGGCAGCGTCACATTGAGATTGGCCTCGAGCACGGCCTGGCCGTTGGCGGCGAAGGTCTCGGTGCCGGCACTGGCCGGCGTGCCCGGCGTCAATTCGGCAGGCCGGCCGGGCACGATGAATCGGAAACGCCCGCCGCCGCCGCCCAACGGCGGCGGCAGTGACAACGGCAGGTCGAACAGGGCCGAGCCGTTCGCGGCCTGGGCCAGCGCCAGTACCAGCGAACCGGCGCCGATGGTGGCGTTCCCCAGCGACTCGAACGTGCCACGTTCGATGGCCAGCACCTCCGCCGGCGTCACGGTGGACGGCAGCACGGCCACGGCGGCGAGCTGCTCGGCGGCGCTCTGCGCCGCGCGATTGCCGGTATCGCCGAGCACGGCAACCAGCGCACGCAACAGATCGCGCGGCGGCAGCTCGAACTCGAAGACCTCGTCGGGCGAGCCGATGCCGATCTCGTCGAGCAGACCCGCGATCGGCACGTCGGCCCCGAACAGGTTCTGATAGCTCACCAGATCCAGGCGCGGCGTTTCACCGAACGCCTGCTTGAAGAAATCGTCGAGGATGTCCGGCCGCAACTGCACCAGCCGGCTGCCGACCTCGACCCAGGCCGCCGGCCGCGAATGCGCGGACGCAGCGGCAGCCAGCATCGGCGGCTCGCCCTCGCGGCGGCTGACCTGCATCAGACGTGAGGGCGCCGGACGCCGCAACACCACGCGCACCGCGCGATTGCGCTCGTCCGGGATCGACACGAAGCGACGATTGCCGTCGGCACCGCGCACTCGCTGACCGACCTCGACGCGCTGCGGCGTGATGTCCGACCTGCGGCCGCCATTGCGGCCGATACTGCCCAACACCTCGGCGAGCGCGACGGCTTCGGCATTGGTGGGCTGGCCGTAACAACCGCCAGCGACGCGCGCCGCATCCAGCGCCGCCATGTTGGCGACCCGCTGCAGATCGCGCTGGGCGTAGTAAAGCCGTCCGATATCGATCGCCAGCGCCGCCGCCGCCAGACCGGCAACCAGCCCGACCGCGGCAAAGACTGCCGCCGCGCCACGCTGGCGCGCCCGCGACGCCCGGGGCCGGTCACACGTCATGAAATGAAGGGCGCCTTACGGACCGCCGCTGCTGCCGCTGACGAAGCGCTCGCGATCGAACTCGGCCGGAATCGGCTGATCGAAGCTCTTGAGGTAACGCTGATAGACCTTGTCCGCAACCTCGCCGGGCACCGGCTGCACTTCGGGGCTGGCCGCGGCGCCGCTGCGCTGCAATTCGACCCAGGCGCGCGTGTCGGCGCCGAACGACGGCTGTTCGCCTGGGTTGGCGGACAGCGGGGCCGACGTCATCAACAGGCCAGCGCCCAGCGCGGCCGCAACGCTTGCAAACACTCGACGGGTTTTCATGGCACACCTCCGGCGGCCTTGGCGCCGCGTAGACTCTGCGCCTGCTTGCGCAGACGCGTCAGGGTTGGATTGTCGATGCCGGTATCGGCGGCGACGCGCTTGACGCCCGCCTCATCGCCGGTCGTCATCAGCAACAGCAGCAGATTGTTTCGCGCCTTGGTATTGGCCGCGTCGAGTTCGACCGCCGTCGCCAGCTCCGCCAGCGATGCGTCGTACTGGCCGGCGCGCAACAGCGCGAACCCGAGGTCGCTGCGCACGTCGGCGTCTGTCGGCCGGCGCTTGGCCGCCTCGCGCAGGTACACGATGGACTGGCCGAGATTGCCGGTGGCGTACAACAGACCCAGCCCGTGATAGGCCTGGGCGGACAAGTCCGAGCGCAGCAGGCCGCGATACAGCGCCTCGGCTTCGGCGATCTGGCCCAGACGGCGACGCGCCTCGGCTTCCAGATAACGCAGCTCCGCGGTATTGCCGGTGCGGCGCTGCTGATCCTGGATATGCGCCAGCGCCGCATAGTTGTTGTTCTGCGCGAGCATGCCGCGGATCAGATCGGCATGAACCGCAACATCGACCTCGCGCGAAGAGGCCGCCGGCACGCGCCCGGGGTCGGTTGACGAGCCACCGCTGGCGCAGCCCCCGAGCAGCAGGCACAGCATCAGCACCCGCGCCTTCACTGGTTCACCTCGGCCAGCGCGCGAATGATCGACAGAAAGGCCGGACCTGCGACGAAGATCAGCAGTGCCGGGAAGAAGAACCCGACCATGACCACCGTCATGCGGCCCGACAGCAGGTTCACCTTCTCGCGCAGATCGAGACTGCGGCGCTCCTCAATGACCTTCAATGCCTCCAGCAGCGGTTCGCGCACCTCGCCGCCGTAGCGGTCGACCTGGCGCAGCACCGACAGCACCGCGCCGAGATCGTCGACCTGCAGCACATCGCCCATGTTCTTCAGCATCTCGCCGGTATCGGCGCCGGCTTCGAGCTGGCGGATCAGCAGCTCGAACTCGCGCCCCAGCTCGGGCAGCACGCCCTGGCCCTCACGGACCAGGCTGGCCAGCGCCTGTCGCGTCGACAGGCCAGCTTCGAACAGCAGCACCAGCAAGTGAATGAACAGCGGCACTTCGCCCTGGATGCGGTTGCGGCGATCCGCCGCGGCCCCCCGCAACACCCAGCGCGGCAAAAGGAACGACAGCGCAGCGGCGGTGAACACCGCCAGCAGCATCAGCAAGGCCTTGTTCGGCGACTCGCCCCACAGCCAGTAAGCGATCACCGCCAGCGCCAGCAGCAGCGGCATCACGGCCTGGAACACGTACCACATCAGCCGCGCCTCGGGCGAACGCCATCCCGCCTGTACCAGCAGACGTCCGCTCTCGCCTTCGCTATCGACCCAGCTCTCGATGCGACGGCCACCGCGTGCCATCGTCTGCAGCAGCGGCCCGCGCGGCGCCGCTTCCTGGAACTCGGTGGTGCCGACGCTGCCGTCAGCCTGAACGCGCCGCCGCAGCTGCGTCTCGCCGCGCGCGCGCAACACCAGCGCGGCGACCGCCAGCATCGCGCCCACCACCATCAGGATCGCCACTGCCACCAGCGAGGCAAACAGCGTCGGACTCATCGGCGTGCCTCCGACATCGCCGCGACCGCATCAAGGGGTGCGTTCACGAGGCGTCCTCGGTCGAACGCATCATCCGGTAGATGACGACGACGCCAACGACCTGCATCACCACCGAGGCGATCAGCAGCGTGCGGCCGGTCGCGTCCGCCCACATGTTGCGGTAGTAGTCCGGGTTCTGCGCAAAGATGTAGAGCATCAGGCTGACCGGAATCAGCGACAGCACCAGCGCCGAGAAACGCGTTTCCGCGGTCAGCGCGCGCAGCTCGCGTGCCGCGGCATCGCGCGAACGCAGCGCCTGGATCAGGCTGCGCAGGACGTTGCGCAGGCTGCCGCCGTACTTGCGGTTGATCGCCGCCGCCAGCGCCATGACCTTGAGATCGCGCAACTGATGGATCTCCGCCATTTCCATCAGCACGCTCTCGATCGGTGCACCGAGGCGCACCTGGCGACCGACGCTGAGAAACAGCGGCTGGATCGGCTCCGCGCTCTCGCGCGCCGCGGCAGAAATGGATTCTTCCAGCGTGTTGCCCGCGGCCAGCACACGGATCACGCTTTCCAGGAACGCGGGGAATTGCTCGATGATGCGCGCCCGCCGCTGCGCCGCCTTGCGCGCCAGCCAGGCCCAGGCAAACGCCAGCAGGATCGCGACGGTCGACAAGCCGCCAAAAGTGCCGAGCAAAAGGATCGCCACCGGCACCAGCAACGCCAGCACGATCAGGCTGCGTGCCACCGCATCCGGTTCCAGCTCGGCGCCGGTGCGCCAGATCAGGAAACAGGCCCAGCGCAGGATCGGATTGCGAATCTGCCGCTGACGCGCCGGATAGGCGAGCGCGGCATTCTCGTCGCCCCCCATCGCCCGCAGGCGCAGCAGCACTTCTTCCTGGCTCTCGCGCTGGCCGGCGCGCACGAACATCGCGATCGCGCCCGCGCCGAGCAGCAAGGCCAATACGAAGGCGATCATCATCGCCATCAGGCATTACCCCGCAGATCCAGATGCTGCTGCGCCTCGGCGTCGTAGCGGAACACTTCGCGCAGCTGCAGCTCGCCGTCGCGCAGACCCTGCACTTCGGTGACGGACATCAGGCGACGCTCACCGCCCTTCAGACGGCTGACCTGCACCAGCAGCTGTACCGCCGAGGCCACCTGCGCACGGAAGTTCACCTCGCTGCCGGTGTAGCCGGCAAAGCCGGCGAGGAGTTCCAGGCGATGGATCGCATCGCGGGTGGAGTTGGCGTGAATCGTCGTCATCGAGCCGTCGTGCCCGGTGTTCATCGCCTGCAGCATGTCCAGCACTTCGTTGCCGCGCACCTCGCCGACGATGATGCGGTCCGGGCGCATGCGCAGCGCGTTGCGTACCAGATCGCGCGCGGTGACGGCGCGTTCGCCATCGAGATTCGGCGGGCGCGTTTCCAGACGCACGACGTGGTTGTGCTGCAGGCGCAGTTCGGCAGCATCCTCGACGGTGACGATGCGCTCGCCTTCCGGAATCCACTGCGACAGCAGGTTCAGGAACGTGGTCTTGCCCGAGCCGGTACCACCGACCACGATCAGGTTGGTGCGCTCGACGATGCGGCGACGCAGATACTCCAGCGCCTCGCGGCTGACGCTGCCGTAACGCAGCAGATCCTCGGCGGTCAGCGCCTGCTTGCGGAACTTGCGGATCGACAGGCAAGGCCCATCGAGCGCGATCGGCGGCACGATGGCGTTGACGCGCGAGCCGTCCGGCAGGCGTGCGTCCACCATCGGCGTGGACTCGTCGACGCGACGGCCGATCGGCGCCAGGATGCGCTGGATCACGCGGATCACATGCGCATCGTTGAGGAAACGCACCGGCGCGCTGTAGAGCTTGCCCTCGCGCTCGATGAAGATATTGTTGGGGCCGTTGACGACGATGTCGTTGACACTGTCGTCTTCAACCAGCGACTGGATCGGGCCGAAGCCCATCAGTTCGTCTCGAACGTCGCGCGCCAGCGTCTCGGCCTCGCGCTGACTGACCGGCAGACGCTGCTCGACCACGTAGCGCCGCATCTGCTCGGCGACGAAGCGCTCGATCTTGGCGGCGTCCCACTGGTCGATCTGGAGGTTGCGCTCCTCCAACTGCTGGATCAGATGCCGGTGAAAATTGTTCTTGAGCTGCTGGTACTGGTCCGACAGCCGGAACCGGGTGATCTGCGGATCGATGGCGGGCGCGGCGGTCACGACGCAATCAGCTCAGCCAGCGCGACAGCACGCCCTGCGAGGCCGCCTGCACCTTGCTCTGGCCGGACAGCAGCGCGGCCGCCATACGCCGCATGTCGACGCAGAACGGATCCTTGGGCGCGATCGTGAACAGCGCCTCGCCGGCATTCATCGCCTGCACGCGACCATTGCCGTTGCTGGCGGCCAGCACGCCGAGCAGAGGCAGATCCAGGATCTCGGCGAGATTGTCCGGCTCCAGGCCGATACGGCGACGGTAGTTGTCGACCACCAGCGCGGTGCGATCCAGCGGGCAGTCCTCCAGGCGCAGCGCGCGCAGCAGGTACTTGCTGTGACGCGACTTGATGATCGACTGGTCGGAGAGCAGCAACGAACGCTCGCACTGGGTGACGATGCCGGCCAGTCCCTCCAGTGGCATATGGCCGTCGAAGGCGACGACGACACAGGAGAACAGGCTGCGCAGCACCTGCAGCAGCTTGAGGAATTCGTCGAAGTTGATCGATGGACGGCCCACCAGATCCTCGGGCAAGCTCAGCAGGTACAAGCCGCTGGCGTGCTTGGCGAACGCGGTGTCGACCAGCGTCTGGTCGCAGCGGTAGACGTCGTTGATCGCGTCCAGGACGCTGTAGGCCTGATTGATGTTGAGGAAGATCGCGCCGGCACCGGACGGCGTGGCGACATCGAGCAACAGCACCGGCTCGGACTTGGGCAGGTTCTCGGCCAGCGCCAGCGCCAGGTGCTGCGCGACGAAAGCAATGCTGTCGTGCGGATGGCTGGAGAACACGCCGAACATCTGGCCCTGCTTCTGCTGCGCGCGCGTCGCCGGCGCGCTGCGGCGCAGCAGTTTGGACAGCAGCGCGGCCACGTCGCCCTCGTCGCGGCGCAGCACGAAGAAATCGCGCGCGCCCGCACGCATCGCCGCCAGCACGATGTCCGGGTTGCTGTCGGCGCCCAGCCCCGCCACCGGCATTTCCGGCATGCGTTCGGCCAGACGCTCCATCATGCTCAGGCGCATGTCGAGGTTGGCGGCCTCGAACTGGAAGAAGACGACGTCGACCCGACCCATCATCTGCACGCGCTCGACCAAATCCTCCGCATCCAGCGGTCGGATCAGCGAGAACTCGGCTGTCGATCCGGCGGCGTTTTCCAGCCAGCTCAGGTAGACGGGATCGTCGGCGACGACTACGGCCTGGGTTTTCATGGGTCGGTCTGCGTAGGTGAACCGGCGGATTCTAGCGGCTGAACCCGGCGTCGAACTCGCCGTTCTCCAGGAACACGTTGTAGCCGATGCTCGGACGATTGCGGTCGTACTCCGAGCCCGGCAGCTTGGGTTGTCGCGCACCGCGCGCCAGCGGCCGCACCAGGTTCGGCGTCACCACCATGATCAGTTCCTTGTCCTCGCGCTGCACATTGAGCGACTTGAAGAACGCGCCCAGCACCGGAATGTCGCCGAGCCAGGGCACCTTGTTGACGTTGTTGGCCATCGTCGAGCTGACCAGGCCGGAGATCAGGAAGCTCTCGCCGTCGCCGAGTTCGATCGTCGTGTCGGTGCGGCGCACGGTCAGCGCCGGCACGGAAACACCACCAACCTGGATGCCGGCGGAGAAGTCCAGATCGCTGACCTCGGGCGCGACCTTGAGCGCAATGCGGTTGCGCGACAGCACGGTCGGCGACAGCGACAGGCGCACGCCGAACTCCTTGTACTCGATGGAGATGCCGCCGGACGTCGCGCCGCCCTGGCTGACCGGCACCGGAAATTCGCCGCCGGCCAGATAGGTCGCGGTCTGGCCGCTGGTCGCCACCAGGCTCGGTTCGGCGAGCGTGCGCGCCAGACCCTGGCCTTCGAGCAAGCTGAGGATGCCGAGGATGTTCTTGGAGGTATCGCCGACCACGAGATTGAAGGCATCGCGCAGCGGCACGAAGCCGGAGGCGCCCGAGATCGTGTAGCTGCCGTCGGTGTTCTGCGACACGCCGCCGAGCCCGCCCGGGCCGACGATGCCGCCCGTGGTGCCGCGATTGACCAGCACGTTGAGACCGTAGCGCTGCAGCGTGCTGCGCGTGACCTCGGCGATCTTGACCTGGGTCATGACCTGCGACTCCAGATCGACCCCGCTGCGATCCACGATCTGGCCTTCCTTGGCGGCCTGCGCCGCCTGCTGCGCGCGGCGATGCGCCATCAGATTCGGCAGCCGTCCCTCGAGGCTGCGCCCGGCGTCGATCTGCGCGCCGGACAGTTCCTTGTCGGGCACCGAGGACTTCAGCGGATCCACTGCGGCGACAACGCGCAGGCGGAACTCCAGCGGCCGGTCGGCGCCCTTGGTCCAGATCATCAGGCTGGTGACGCCGAGCTGGCGACCGCTGATCAGCAGGTCGCGACGGTTGATCACGTTGACGTCGGCGATCTCCGGACTGCCGACCGCGACGCGCGCGACCTCGGATTTGGAGCGATGCAGCTTGTGCGTGCCCTGCTCGATCAGCAGCACGGGCGCCTGGCTGGACGCGAACGCGGGGGAGGTCGCGCACAGCAGCGCGACGAGACAGCACTGAAGGACACGGAGCAGCACGGTATTCATGGGCTGACCTGCTTATTTCGTGGTGACGGTTTCGCGCTGCGCGCCGCGGATGACTTCGATGCGCGCCTGCGGCGGCGGGGCATCGCCCTGTCGCGTCGGCAACGGCTTGAGACGCGCCAGTTCGTCGAGGCTGATCGCCTTCTCGCTGCGGGTGGCATCGGCCTTGGCCGTCGCGCCGGCATCGGCACCAGCCGCGCCGTCTTCGGCCACGGCAGCCGTGTTCTGGCTGTGCAGGGCCAGGCGCAGGTCGCCAAGGCTCGCACCGAGCATCAGCTTGGTCGTATCGGTTTCACGCACCGCCAGCACCGCGGTGCGCACACGCGACGAGCGGCGGCTGGCCTCGTCGTCGCCCTTCAGTCCCTCGGGGCGATCGATGATGCGTTCCTCGTAGGCGAGCACGCGCACGCCTTCCAGCAGCACACGCGACTGCGGCTGCTCGAGCCCGGCGCCGCCGCGCAGGAACAGCAGCAGATCGACTACGTCGCCCGGCCGCACGAAGCCGCCGACCGCCACCACGTCGTTGATCTCCACCGACACCGCCTGGAAGCCCGGCGGGATGATGCGCGCCAGCACGTTGCCTTCCTTGAAGTAGCGCTGCGTCACCGGCGCGCCGGCATCCACATCGACCAGCGGCACCTTGCCGACCACGTCTTCAAGATTGGTATAGGGATCGGCCGGGCGCACCGACACCGGCACCAGCGCCACCGTGTCGCGCGCGATCGGCTTGTAGGCCGACAGCGGCTTGACCGCGACCACCGCCAGGAACTGTTCCACCTGCTGCTGGCGCACCTGCTCCTGGGCCTGATCGGCTTTGGTCGCGTAGCTCTTGCTGATCTGGAAGCCGATCACCGCCAGCGCGATGGCCAGCAGTACCGCAATGACCGCTACGACCTTGAGCGCTGTACTGCTCATCGACTCTCTCCCTGCGAATGACGCGAGGCTGGCGCGTTCAGACCCGCGCCGTTGCGGACGCGACCAGGCGCTCCGGCAACGGCGGCACGCTGCCGACCATGAAAATGCTCAGCACCGGAAACAGCGGGCTGGGCTGGAACATCTCGAACCGAAGGGTGACGGTGACCGCGTCGCTGTCCGGCGCGCAATTGGCGCTGCCGGCCGTGCAGAGCGCCACCTGGACCAGCTCGCCGGAATTGCCGACGACGCGGCCACGCTGACCAACCGGCATCCAGTCCAGCGCGCGCACCGCGGCGGCGCGGGCGTTGCTGGTGCGCAGCGCATCGGCGCCGGCGACCTTGGGATCGACCTTGACCGCGGCCTCGGCCGCCTCCTGGGCGGCGTAATGCAGCGCCTGCTGCACGACGAAAACATAGGAATAGACGACGGTGCCGTACATCAGCAGGAACAGGATCGGAAACACGAACGCGAACTCCACCGCGGCGGCACCGGCCTGTCGGCGCGACCACCCGGGGGTTCGACCACCTCGTTCGCTGTTCTTCACGTCCTTATGTCTGCCTCGTCATGCACCCAGCAACCAGGGGCCTCCCGCCAGCGCGGCGATGAAACCGGTCGCCAGCGCCGGCACCGCTGCGATACGGGAGTTCCGGCGCCCGGCCAGCATGGCGATCAACGCCAACAGGCCCAAGGCAATGAAGCCTATCAGGTTAGCCTCCAGCGCTCGCGTGCCGCCGAGCACCAGACCCATGACCATGGCGCACTTGACGTCGCCCGCGCCGGAGCGCTTCAGCAGATAACCGGGCAGCCAGAACGCCAGACCGATCGCGGCACCGGCCAGGCCGGACCACAGCGACAGATCGCATCCCGGCCAGCCCCCGGACACCCGCGCGGCCAGTGCGAACGCCGCGACCGGCACCAGCGCGACATTGAGCACCCGGTGATGGCGGATATCGTCAACCGCCAACACCAGGGCCCAAATGCCGAGCGCGACAGGGAGAACCGGGTCCACCTCCAGTGGACACACGGCGCGCTCCCTTCAGCGCGCGTTAGTTACCGCCACCCGGCGCCGCGCCGGCCTGGGTCAGGCTGTCGCTGGTGCTCTGGAACAGCGAGGTCAGCTGCGGACCGATGATGAGCAGTACCACCACGGCGGCGACCGCGATCAGGCCCACGATGAGGCCGTATTCAACCGCGCTGGCGCCTTCTTCATCGCGGAGAAACTGTTTCAGGGATTGCATCATGGCGAGACTCCTTCCTTTGGATCGGTCCATATGAACCGTGGCGCTACTATGTGCGCGGCCCTGGGGAGCGTCAAAGCTCGCGAACCCGCACTTTGATACCGTTCGTCCGCTGCGCTTCCGGTCGTCCCGTCCGGCCTTCCGTTCATCCCGATTCGCGCCATGTCCACCTATGTCGTCGGCGATCTGCAGGGCTGCGCCAGTGGTCTGGCGCGGCTGCTCAAAACCCTGCGTTTCGACCGCCGCCACGACCGGCTGCTGCTGACCGGCGATCTGGTGGCCCGCGGCCCGGACTCGCTGGAAACCCTGCGGATGGTGCAAGCACTGGGCCCGGCGGCGCGCACGGTGCTGGGCAATCACGATCTGCATCTGCTGGCGCTGTGGCGCGGCCACGCCCGCAAGCCGGCAGGCCCGGATCTCGCACCGATCCTGACGGCCCCCGACGGCGAGCGCCTGCTCGACTGGCTGCGCCGCCAGCCGCTGGCGCTGCGCGACGCGGCCAGCGGCACGCTGCTGATCCACGCCGGGCTGGCACCGCAGTGGACTCAGCGCGACGCATTGCGCCTGGCCGCCGAGGTACAGACCGTGCTGCGCGACGATCGCCGGCTCGATGCCTTCCTGCCGCGCATGTACGGCAACGAGCCGGCCATCTGGCGCGAGTCGCTGCGCGGTGCCGACCGCCTGCGCTGCATCGTCAACATCCTGACCCGGGCCCGATACTGCACCGCCGAGGGCCGTTTCGAGTTCTCGCAAAAGGGCGCGCCCGGCACTCAAGGGCCCGGCTGGCAGCCCTGGTTCCTGGCTCCGGACCGGCGCAGCCGGCGCTCGCGCATCGCCTTCGGCCACTGGTCCACGCTGGGTCGGGTCGCCTGGCCGGAAGCGGGCGTCCACGGGCTGGACACGGGCTACGTCTGGGGCGGCCGGCTGACCGCCCTGTGCCTGGAGAATGGCCGGCTGCACGCGGTCGCCGCGCCGCGGTGAGCCAAACCCCGACAGGCCGTCGGCGGCGGCGACGGCTCCGGCATGCCATTCCGGCGTCAGAAGCCTAAGGAATCCGATTGTTTTCACTACCAATTTAGTGTTAGCTAGCGTCACCGGCCCTACCCGCTGGCCCCGAAGCCCACCGATGGATGCGCTCCCGGATGGGTCCTCCTCCGCAGTTTCCTGACGTGTTGCGTCCACGCGACGGGGAAACCGCCACCTGAATGTTTATGAGCAACAACCTGGTTTACATCGTCATGGATAGCTGTCGCTTCGACAGCTACCTGGCGGCCAAGCGTCCGCACATGGACCGTATCGGTGCGGGCGAGCGCCGCTACGCGTACGCGTCGTGGACCTCGCCTTCGCATTACACCTACCTGATGGGCATGGTGCCGCACGACAGTCCGCAGGGTGTGTTCGCCTCCGAGGTCTACAAAAAGGACTTCGTGAAGTGGGTGGATCGCCTCGGCATCGAGGGCCTGGCATTCAAGAGCTTCGTGCCGCAGCTGTCGCTGCCCAAGGTGCTGCAGGACAACGGCTATCGCACCGTCGCCCGCGTCTCGATGCCGGTGCTGAACCCGACCTCGCATCTGAACAAGCATTTCGACGACTACAAGCTGATGCAGAACCACAGCGATTTCGCCGGCATGGTCGACGAGATCGAGTTCTACGAGGACGAACCGCAGTTCTTCTTCCTGAACCTGGGCGAAACGCATTACCCGTACATGCTCGAACCCGGCAGCCTGCCGCATATTTCCGGCGTGCATGGCGTATTCAAACGCATGGACGACGAACTCGGCCGCCAGACCGACGACCGGTTCTTCGACGACGACCAGATGAAGGCCCTGCACCAGCAGCAGATCAAGTGCGTGGAACACGTCGACAGCGTGCTCGACGCCTTGATCTCCAAGGCACCGGCCAACACGCACTTCCTGATCACCGCCGACCACGGCGAATGCTTCGGCGAAGGCGGCTATTTCGGGCACGGCCCGATCGTTCACGACAAGGTACTTGAAGTCCCGTTTCTAGAAGGACGCAAGCGGTAACACAGGCGGCACCGGGGTGGGGCCCGATGCGGCGGAGGGAGCGGTGACGTGAAGCAATTCGACATTCTGGGCCTGACGCCGGCGGACCTCGCCCATCCCGGCCTCGCCGTTGCGCTGAGTCGCAACGGCGCCGCGGGGCTGCTCGACCTCGAGTTCGCCGCGGACGCTGCGGCGGCCGAGCGCAACTTCGCGCAACTGCTCGACGCCACCTCCGCGCCCTGCGGCCTGCGGGTCACCGCGACGCGTGCCGACCTCGCGCGACGCCTGCTCGACGGCGCGGGCGACCGCGCGCTGACCCTGATCCTCGCGGGACCGGCCGAGACGCTGCCGGCCTTGCGCAGCGCCGCCGGCGCGCGCCCACAGGACCGCTGCCTTGCCGAACTCACCGACCCTGCCGACGCCCCGCGGCTCGATGCCCATTTCGACGGCCTCGTCGCCCGCGGCCACGAAGCCGGCGGCTGGGTCGGCAGCGACAGCAGCTACATCCTGCTACAGAAGCTGATCCGTCAAATTCACAAGCCGCTGTTCGTGCAGGGCGGCATCGGCCTGCGTGCCGCCGCCGCCTGCCGTGCCGCCGGCGCTGCCGGTGTCGTGCTCGACGACGCCCTGCTGCTGATGGCCGAGTCGCCGCTGCCCGCCGCGCTGCAGAACGAACTCGCACGCCTCAACGGCGCCGAATGCAAACCGCTGGGTGAACTGCTCAACCACAGCTGCCGCGTGTACGCACGGCCGGGCAGCGCCGCGCTGAAGCTTAGCGACGACGAAACGCGTCTGGCCGAAGGCGGCGCGCTGCACGTGTCGACCTGGGTGCAACAGATGCAGGCACGCATCGGCTGGCATGCAGAACGCCTGCTGCCGCTGGGCCAAGGCATCGGCCTGGCCGCCGGCTACCGCGCCCGCTACCGCAGCGCCGGCCGCCTGGTGCAGGCGGTGCGCCGCGCCACGCAACAGCAGGTCGAACGCGCCGCGGAACTGCACGCGCTGGACGAGAATGGTCCACTCGCACAGTCGCACGGCACGCGCTATCCGCTGGCACAGGGTCCGATGACGCGCGTGTCCGACTCGCCGGCCTTCGCCGCCGAGGTCGCCAAGGCCGGCGCGCTGCCGTTCCTGGCGCTGGCACTGATGCGCGGCCCGCAGGTGCGCGAGATGCTGGAGCAGACGCGCACCAAGGTCCCGGACGGTCAGCCCTGGGGCGTGGGCCTGCTCGGCTTCGTGCCGCAGGCGCTGCGCGAAGAACAGTGCGCGGAAGTCTGGGCCTGCAAGCCGTCGTTCGCACTGATCGCCGGCGGTCGGCCGGACCAGGCCGCGGAATTCGAGTCGCGCGGCATCCCGACCTACATCCACGCGCCGGCACCCGCGCTGCTGAAGCTGTACCTCGAACAGGGCGCGCGCCGCTTCGTGTTCGAGGGCCGCGAATGCGGCGGCCACGTCGGCCCGATCGCCAGCTTCCCGCTGTGGGAGCAGATGATCGACGTGCTGCTGGAGCAGGTATCCGCAGCCGACGCCAAGAGCGTGCACGTGCTGTTCGCCGGCGGTATCCACGACGCGCTGTCCGGCGCGATGGTCGCGGCGATGACCGCACCGCTGGCCGAGCGCGGCATGAAGGTCGGCTGCCTGATGGGCACGGCCTACCTGTTCACGCAGGAGATCGTCGGCAGCGGCGCGATCGTGCCGACCTTCCAGGACGAGGCGCTGCGCTGCACGCACACGCTGAACCTGGAATCCGGCCCCGGCCACGCCTCGCGCTGTGTCGACACCCAATTCGCGCGCGACTTCTACGAAGAGCGCCGCCGCCTGATCCGCGACAACCGCAGCGTCGACGAGATCCGCGACGCACTGGAAGACCTGAACCTCGGCCGCCTGCGCATCGCCTCCAAGGGCCTGGACCGTGACACGAGCGGCAAGGTCGTCGTCGTACCCGAAGACAAGCAACGCACCGACGGCATGTACATGATCGGCCAGGTCGCGACCCTGCGCGATCGCGTGCAACCGGTCGCCGAACTGCACGAGGACGTGACGGTGGGCGCGCAGCGCCTGCTCGACACCCTGGCCGACGCACGCACCGAGCACGCACAGCACGCCGATCCTTCCGATATCGCCATCGTCGGCATCGGCGTCACGCTGCCGCGCGCCAATACGCCGGACGACTACTGGGAACTGATCCTCAAGCAGACCTCCGTGCTGCGCGAGGCGCCGCACGACCGCTGGGACCCGGCGCTGATGTACGACCCGGACCCGAAGGCGCGCGACAAGGTCTACTCGAAGTGGGGCGGCTTCCTCGACGAGATCGCCTTCGACCCGCTGAAGTTCGGCATCCCGCCGAAGTCGATGAAGTCCATCGACCCGCTGCAGCTGCTCACGCTGGAAACCGCGGCGCGCACGCTCAGCGACGCCGGCTATGCCGACGGCGGCTTCGATCGCGAAACCGCGTCGGTGATCCTGGGCGCCGGCGGCGGCGCCGGCGATCTCGGCCAGCAGTACGCGATGCGCGCGGAACTGCCGCGCTTCGTCGAACACCTGTCGCCCGAGGTCTGGGAACGCCTGCCCGAGTGGACCGAGGAGTCCTTCGCCGGCACCCTGCTCAACGTCGCCGCGGGCCGCGTCGCCAACCGCCTCGACTTCGGCGGCGTGAACTACACCGTCGACGCCGCCTGCGGCTCCTCGCTCGCCGCGATCGGCCTCGCCGTGCACGAGCTGGAAACGCGCCGCAGCAACCTCGTGCTCGCCGGCGGTTTCGACACGACGCAGTCCGCGTTCGCGTTCATGGCCTTCGCCAAGACGCAGGCGCTGTCGGCCACCGGCAAGCCGCGCACCTTCGACCAGGCCGCCGACGGCATCGCGATCTCCGAAGGCGTGGCAATGGTGGCGTTGAAGCGCTTGGCCGACGCCGAGCGCGACGGCGACCGCATCTACGCCGTGATCAAGGCCACGGCCGGCTCCAGCGACGGCAAGGCCCTGGGCCTGACCGCGCCGCGCGTCGAAGGCCAGGTGCGCGCGCTCAAGCGCGCCTACGCCAAGGCCAGCTTCTCGCCGGCGACGCTGGATCTCGTCGAAGCGCACGGCACCGGCACGCCGGTCGGCGACCGCACCGAGGCGCAGACCGTCTCGCGCGCGCTCAGCGACGCCGGCGCTGCGCCCAAGAGCGCCGCGATCGGCTCGGTGAAGACCATCCTCGGCCACACCAAGGCTGCGGCCGGCGCCTCCGGCCTGATCAAGGTCGCGCTGTCGCTGTATCACCGCACGCTGCCGGGCCATCACGGCGTCGACCGGCCGATCGACGTGGTCGCCGATCCCAACGCGCCGATCTACCTGCTGAAGGACGCGCGCCCGTGGCTCGCGCCCGTGGAAGACCATCCACGCCGCGGCGCAGCCTCGGCCTTTGGTTTCGGCGGCACGAATTTCCACGCGGTGCTCGAGGAGTACCGCGGCAACACCGGTTCGGCGGGCGGCAAGCGCTGGCCCTGCGAGCTGTTCCTGTTCCGCGCCGCCGACACCGATGCGCTCACGCGCGAACTCGAACGCGTGCGCGACGCCCTGCCCGACGGCAGTCCATTGCAGGCCGGCGAACTCGCACAGGCCCTGGCGCGCGAAGCCGACCTGAAGCGCGGCCAGCCGGTTGCGCTGGCGATCGTCGCCGCCGATCTGGCGGCATTGAAGAAAGACCTGAACACCGCCCTCGCGCAGCTGCGCGAGGGCGAGAACACCAAGCTGCCGCCGCAGATGCGCCTGAATCGCGCGCTGCCGAAGGACAGCCCCGCCGTCGCCTTCCTGTTCCCGGGCCAGGGCGCACAGCACGTCAACATGGGCCGCGAAACCGCGCTGCATGTCGACGAACTGCGCAGCGCACTGGAACTCGCCGAGGCGACGCTGAAGACGGACCTGCCGGAGCGCCTGTCCGCGCGCATCTACCCGCCGGCCGCCTTCGATGCCGAAACCGAAGCGCAGCAGACCGCCGCGATCACCGACACGCGCTATGCGCAGCCGGCAATCGGCGCGCTGTCGCTGGGCTATCTGCGCTTCGCACAGCGCATGGGCCTGAGCGCCATCGCCGCCGCCGGTCACAGCTACGGCGAATACAGCGCACTGATGGCCGCCGGTGTGCTTGCGCCGGCCGACTTCCTGCGCCTGTCCGCCGTGCGCGGCCGCGCGATGGCGGAAGCCGCGCAGGTCTCGCAGCCCGGTGGCATGGCCGCGGTGCAGGCCGCGCGCGACGCGGTGACGCCGCTGATTGCCGAGTTCGCCGGCGTGCGCATCGCCAACCACAACGCGCCGGAACAGAGCGTCATCTCCGGCCCGCGTGCCGAACTCGAACGCGCGGTGGAGAAGCTGTCCGCCGCCGGCCTGCGCGCGGTGACACTGCCGGTCTCCGGCGCCTTCCATACCGAACTGGTCGCACCGGCGAAGACCGCGCTGTCGCAGGCAATTCACGCCACGCGCTTCGCGCCTGCGCAGTTCGCCGTGTTCTCCAACGCCACCGGTCAGCCCTACCCGGCCGACGCCGGCGCGATGCAGGCACAGCTCGACGAGCACCTGCTCAGCAGCGTCGAGTTCGTCGCCGATATCGAGGCGCTCTACGCCGCCGGCGCCCGCGTATTCCTGGAACTCGGCCCGCGCGGCATCTGCGCCGCGCTGGTGCGCCAGATCCTCGCCGACAAGCCTGACGCGAAAGCCGTGTCGCTCGACACCGGCATGCAGGGTTTGAAGAGCCTGCAGCTGGGCCTCGCTGAGCTGTTCGTCAATGGCGTGAACTTCGACGCCAGCGCGCTGTACGCCGGCCGCGAACTGCCGCTGCTCGACCTCGCGCGCCTGCGCGAGCGCGCCGCGCTGCCAGTGCTGCCGAAGCACGTCTGGATGCTCAGCGGCGGCTGCGCGCGCGCGCAGGACGAAACCGAACGCCGCACCGGCAAGCTGCCGGCGCTGACCAAGGACGCGCGCGACGCCGCACGCGCCAAGCTCGAAGCGCAGATGGAAGCCGCGATCCGTGCGCGACTGCCGGCCGGTGCGCCGGCTGCGACCCCGGGCACCGCCGCACTGCCCGCGAACACGGCGCTGAGCAGCGAAGCGCTGATCGCCTACCAGCAGACGATGCGCCAGTTCCTCGCGCTGCAGGAACGCGTGGTGCAGCAGTTCATCGGTGGTGGCGCCGTTCCGGTGATGCCCGCTGGCGTCGCGATGCCCATGCTGCCGGCGATGCCGTCGCCGGTCGCACCCGCCGTCGCATCCTCGCCTGCCGTCACGATTGCGCCGCCCGCACCGGTCACGGTGACCGCTGCCGTCGCGAGGGCGCCCGCAGCAACACTCGACTTCAAGTCGCTGCTGCTCGGCATCGTCGCCGACCGCACCGGTTATCCGACCGACATGCTCGGTCTGGACGCCGATCTCGAAGCTGACCTCGGCATCGATTCGATCAAGCGCGTCGAGATCATCGGCGGCCTGCGCAAGGCGCTGCCCGATGCCATCGCCGATGGCGTGAAGCAGCGCATGGAGCGCTACACCAAGGCCAAGACGCTCAACGCGATCCTCGCCGAGCTACAGACGCTGGCGCCGGCGGTTGCGAACGTCACCGTCGCCACGCCGAACGTAACCGTTGAAGTCGCGGTCGCTGCGACGCCGGCGCTGGACTTCAAGGCGCTGCTGCTCGGCATCGTCGCCGATCGCACCGGTTATCCGACCGACATGCTGGGCCTGGACGCCGATCTCGAAGCCGATCTGGGCATCGACTCGATCAAGCGCGTCGAGATCATCGGCGGTTTGCGCAAGGCGCTGCCGGATGCACTGGCCGATGGCGTGAAGCAGCGCATGGAGCGCTACACCAAGGCCAAGACGCTCAACACGATCCTCGCCGAGCTGCAGACATTGGCGCCGGCACCAGCCGCGCCGGCCGTCGTGACCGCGACGGTCAGCGCCGCGCCGGTCGCCGCTGCGGCGATCGACTATCGCGAGTTGCTGCTGCACATCGTCGCCGACCGCACCGGCTATCCGACCGACATGCTCGGCCTGGACGCCGATCTCGAAGCTGACCTCGGCATCGATTCGATCAAGCGCGTCGAGATCATCGGCGGCCTGCGCAAGGCGCTGCCCGATGCGCTCGCCGACGGCGTGAAGCAGCGCATGGAGCGCTACACCAAGGCCAAGACGCTCAATGCGATCCTCGCCGAACTGCAGACGCTGGCGCCGGCACAAGCTGCGTCCGTAGTCGCGGCCGAAGCGGTGACGGTTGTCGAAGCCCCGGCTGCGTCCACGACTGCGCTGCCGCGCTACGTGATCAAATCGCGCCCCGCGCCGTTGCCCGGCGCGTCGGTGGAACTGCAAGGCCTCGCCGCGGTGCTGGCGCCGGAAGGCGTCATCTCCAGCGCACTGACGCAGGTACTGAGCGCCCGCGGCCTGACGCCGGTGCTGATCACCGCGACCGAATCCGACGCGCTGCGCGCGCAGCTCGCCACCGCACGAGATCAACACGGCCCGGTGCGCGCGCTGATTCACCTGCACGGCCTCGAAACCGCGGACGCGAGCGACCTCGCCGCCTGGCGGGCGATTTACCGTCGCGACCTGATGAGCCTGTTCCACGCGACACAGGCCTGCCTTACCGACATCGAAGCCGGCGCGCGCGTCATCGCGGCCTGCCGCCTCGGCGGCACCTTCGGCCGCGACGCGGTCGGTGAAGGCGGTCCGCTGGCCGGCGGCGTCAACGGCATCCTCAACTGCCTGCGCATCGAAGCGCCGGCCTGCGTCGCGCGCGCCGTCGACTTCGACGGTCACAGCGACCAGCAGGTCGTCGCCCTGCTCGCCGCGGAACTGTTCGCGTACGACCGCGAAACCGAGGCCGGCTACATCGGCCTGGAACGCTACGGTGCGGCGACCCTGGAACAGTCGCTCGCCGCCTCACCATTCGGTTCGCAGCTGACGCCGGACGGCAGCTGGGTGCTGCTGGCCACCGGCGGCGCGCGCGGCATCACCGCGCAGATCATCGAGACGCTGGTGAAGCCCGGCATGCGCCTGGTGCTGCTCGGCCGCACCGCGGAGCCCGCTGCGGAAGACGAAGCGACTGCACGCCACACCGACAATGACGCGCTGAAGAAGGCGCTGCTGTCGGCACGGCTCGCGCGCGGCGAACGGCCGAAGCCGGTCGAGATCGACCGCGAGGTCTCGCGCATCCAGGTCGACCGCGAGCTGCGCGCCAACCTCGCGCGCCTGCGCGCGGCCGGCGCCGTCGTCGACTACCGCGCGGTCGACGCGCGCGACGAGATCGCGTTCGGCGCGCTGATCGACGAGCTGTACGCACAGCACGGCCGCATCGACGCCGTGATTCACGGTGCCGGCGTCATCGAGGACAAGCTGCTCGCCGACAAGGCGGCGGACTCCTTCGAGCGCGTGCTCGGCACCAAGCTCGACCCGGCCTTCGTGCTGACGCAGAAGCTCAAGCCCGAATCGCTGAAGCTGCTCGCCTTATTCACCTCGGTCGCCGGTCGCTACGGCAACCGCGGCCAGACCGACTACGCCGCCGCCAACGAGGCGCTGAACCGTCTCGCCTGGGATCTGCATCGCCGCTGGACGCACACGCGCGTGATGGCGATCAACTGGGGTCCGTGGGACGGCGGCATGGCCAGCGAAGGCATCAAGCGCCAGCTGCGCGAGCGCGGCATGGAGCCGATCCCGGTGCCGGCCGGCTGCCACTTCTTCCTCGACGAACTGCTCAACGGCCCGCGTCACGACGTCGAACTCGTCGCCGGCAAGGGTCCGTGGGGCGATCTCGCCATTGCAGCATCCGAAACCGTCGCTCCCGTCACGAGCGGTGGCGTGCGTCATGCCTTCGTACGCAAGCCGGCGCGCGTCGGCGTCGGCGGCGCGATCACGCTCGACCACCGCCTGACCCTGGCCGACGATCCCTGGCTGCGCGATCACGTCATCGACGGCCAGCCGGTCGTGCCGCTCGCCGTCGCGCTGGAAACGATGGCGCAGTTCGTCGCGCAGAACTGGCCGGGCTGGCAGGTTGCCGAGGTGCGCGACCTGCGCATGCTGGCGACCCTCGCCGTCGATCCGGAGGCGGGAACCGACATCCAGCTGCGCGCCAAGGCCGCGACGCATTCCGAACCGGGCAGCCAGAGCGTCACCGTGCAGTTCGGCAGCGCCAGGCGCGGCGAGGAGCCATGGTTCCGCGCGACGATCGTGCTGCTGCCGGCACTGCCGGCGCCGGTCGCCGCGCAGCTCGCCGGTCTGTCCGAACTCGACCCGATGGACGCCACCGAGGCGTACGCCAAGCACCTGTGCCGCGGCGAACGCCTGCGCGCGGTGCAACGCGTCGGCGCCCTCGCCGCCAACGGCGCGGTCGCGACCCTGAAGCCCTCGTCGCCGGCACAGTTCGTCGCCGGTAGCGATGCCGACTGGCTGTTCGACCCGGCGCTGCTCGACGCGCTGACGCAGCTCGCCTTCGTCTGGGCGCAGCAGCATCACCGCCAGGGCGTGCTGCCGCAGCGCCTCGGCCGCGTGCGCCGCTACGGCAGCGCCGCACCGCAGGGTCCGCTGACCCTGGTGCAGCACTTCGTGCCGGGCCGCAAGGACGAGTTGCTCGTCGCCGCGGCGGAGCTGGTCGACTCGACCGGCGCGCTGCGCTACGTCGTCGACGAGATCGAGAGCACGATGAACGCCGCGCTCAACCGTCTCGCGCCGAGTTCGCCGGACTACGTGCAGCCCGCCGTCGGCGGCAAGCACTGAACGGCGGCCTGCGCGCGTGAGCCAGCCGCTCGACATCGCGGTGATCGGGCTCGCCGGGGTCTATCCCGGCGCGAAGGACGCGCGCGCGTTCTGGCAGAACATCTGCGCCAAGGTCGACGCGATCAGCGAGGCGCCGGCGGACTGGGTCGGCCCGTACTTCGAGGCCGGCACCCGCGCCGACGACCGCATCTACACGACCAAGGGCGGCTTCCTGCACGAGCTGGCGCACGTCGATCCGATCGAGGTGGGCGTCATGCCCAGCGTCGCGGTCGGCAGCGACCCGGATCATCTGCTCGCGCTGAAGATGGCGCGCGACGCGCTCGCCGACGCAGGGTATCTGACGAGCGCCGGCGGCAAGACCTTCGACGGCGCGCGCGCCGGCGTCGTCGTCGCACGCGGCACCTACGGCAACCGCGGCCTGGCGAGCATGCTCGCGCGCGGTTTCTTCATGGACCAGATGATGGACGTGATCCGCGGCCTGCGCCCGGATTTCTCCGAGTCCGACATCCGCGCGCTGCAGACGGATCTCAAGAAACAGCTGCCGCCCTACGGCGGCGACTTCGTCGGCGTGCTGACGCCGAACGTCATCGCCGGCCTGATCGCCAACCGCCTCGACCTGATGGGGCCGAGCTACATCGTCGACGCCGCCTGCGCCTCCGGCCTGATCGCGCTCGACCAGGCAGTGCAGGAGCTCGCGAGCGGCCGCTGCGACCTGATGCTCTGCGGCGGCACGCAGGCGCAGACGCCGCCGCAGCTGTTCATCCAGTTCTGCCAGATCCAGGCGCTGTCGCGCGATCGCCTGCGTCCGTTCCAGAAGGGCTCGGACGGCACGCTGATCGGCGAGGGCAGCGGCATGCTGGTCTTGAAGCGCCTCGCCGACGCCGAGCGCGACGGCGACGGCATCTATGCCGTCATCAAGGGCGTCGGCACCGCCTCCGACGGCAAGGCCAAGGGCCTGCTCGCACCGCGCCTCGAAGGCGAAGTGCTGGCGTTGCGCCGCGCCTACGACAGCTGCGGCATCGACCCGATGACCGTGGACCTGATCGAAGCGCACGGCACCGGCACCACGGTCGGCGACAAGACCGAGATCGAGGCGCTGAACACGGTGTACGGCGCGCGCGGCGCCGGTCCGAAGATCGCGATCTCGGCGGTGAAGTCGATGATCGGCCACTGCCTGCCGGCGACCGGTACGGCGTCGATGATCAAGACCGCGCTGGCGCTGCACCACAAGACGCTGCCGCCGATGCTCTGCGACGAGCCGGACCCGGCGCTGCACCTGGAACGCACGCCGTTCTACATCAACAACGAGACGCGCCCCTGGGTGCATGGTGGCGCGACGCCGCGCCGCGCCGGCGTCAACGCCTTCGGCTTCGGCGGCATCAACGCGCACGTCGTACTGGAAGAGTACGTGCCGGCCGCCACGCGCACGCAGGTGTCCGTGCTCAACGCACCGGAAAACGGCGAGGTCGTGCTGCTTGCCGCCGACACGCGCGAGCGCCTGGTCGAACTGGCCCAGGCCGCCGCCGCACAGCTGCGCGCACCACAGCCGCTGACGGTCGCCGAAGTCGCCTATGCGGCCAGCGCACATGCGGCCGGTGCGCACCGTCTGGCGATTCCCTGCGATGGCAGCGCCGACCTGCTGAAGAAGCTCGACGCCGCCCTGGAGAAACTCGCCGCGCCGGACGCGAAGCCGTTCAAGACGCGTAGCGGCGTGCAATACGGCACCGGCACCGCGCCCGGCAAGGTCTGCCTGCTGTTCCCGGGCGAAGGCTCGCAGTACCCGGACATGCTGCGCGACCTCGCGTTGCGCTTCCCGCAGGTGCGCGAGGGCTTCGACTTCATCGAGGACGGCGCGCGTCGCCGCGGCAGCCGCTCACGCGCCGCACTGCTGTACCCGGCGCCGACTGGATACGACGACGCGCAGCGCGCGGAACTGGAAGACGCGCTGCACTCGATGGACGTCGGCGCCGAAAGCGTGTTCGCCGCCAGCCTCGCACTGCAGCGCCTGTACGACGACCTGGGCCTCAAGTTCGACGCGATGCTCGGCCATTCCACCGGCGAGAACACGGCGCTGACCGCCTGCGGCGTGCGCCGCTATGCCTCGGAAGCAGAACTCGCCGACGCCGTGCAGATCGTGCACGGGCTCTACCGCCGTCTCGACGCCGAGGGCCAGATCGTGCAGGGCACGTTGCTGTCGGTCGGCGGCCTCGACACTGCGATGCGCGCGCAACTGCTCGCCGGCGCCGACGGCATGCAGATCGCGATGGACAACTGCCCGAACCAATTGGTCTTGTTCGGCGCACCGGAAGCCGCGGAGAAGCTGCGCGAGTCGCTGAGCGCGCAGGGCGCGATCTGCCAGGCCTTGCCCTTCGGCCGTGCGTATCACACGCCGCTGTTCAAGCCGATGGCGGACGCCTTCCGCGACTACTTCCGCGATCTGGAATTCGGTCCCGGCCGCGTGCCGCTGTACAGCGCGCGCAGCGCCGCACCGTTCCCGGACGACGCCGACGCGATCCGCGAACTGACCGCGCAACAGTGGGAAAACCCGGTGCGTTTCACCGAGACCGTCGAGCGTCTGTACGCCGACGGCTACCGCGTGTTCCTCGAAGTCGGTCCCAGTGGCAACCTGACCTCGTTCGTGTCGGACACGCTGCGCAACCAACCGGACGTACTGGCGATCGCCAGCGACAACCGCCGCCGCGGCAGCCTCGCGCAGTTGCACGCCGCGCTCGCCGCGCTGTTCGCCGCCGGCGTCGTGTTCGATCCGCGCAAGCTGTACGCACGCCGCGACATCGACGCGTTCGACCTGCTGGCGCCGCCGCGCGCGGCGAAGAAGGCCGCGGCCAGACAGCCGCTGCAGATGCCGCAGGTCAAGCTGCCGGAACAGTGGAAGCGTCCCTTGCCGGCCGTGGCCGCCTCCGCCGCGACGGCGCCCGCGAACGTCGTGGCCGTTGCACCCGCGAGCACGCCGCCGGCAACCGCCGCAGCGGCGCCGGACGACGCGCGTCTCACGGCCCTGCACCAGCACTTCTCGCTGATGCAGGCATTCCTCGACAGCCAGGCCCGCGTGCTGGGTCTGGTCACCGGTAGTGCGCCGGCGACGGCAGCGACGGCCATCGCAGCGGCGCCGCAAGCCGGCGGCGCGCACGACCCCGCCTACCCGCTGCTCGGGCCGGTCACCGAGCAGGACGGCCAGCGCCTGGTGATGGAGCGCCGCTACGAGCTCGAAACGGACCTGTTCCTGCGCGACCACTGCATCGGCGGCACGCCGAGCGCGCGCGATCCCTCGCTGCTCGCGATTCCGGTCATCCCGTTCACGTTCAGCGTCGAGATCTGCGCCGAAGCCGCAGCCAGGCTGATCGGCCGCAGCGAACTGAAGGTCGTCGCGATCGAACAGGCGCGCGGCAGCCGCTGGCTGTCGCTGGACGAAGGCTCGGTCCGGCTGCGCATCGCGGCGGAACGCGCGCCCGCGCAGCCGGGCGAGGACGCGCGCGCGCACGTGCGCCTGTTCCTGCTCGACCAGGGCGGCCCGGCCGGCGGCCTCGTCGTGTTCGAGGCGCAGGTGATTCTTGCGACGGCGTATCCGTCCGCACCGGCCGCGCTGACGTGGCCAGGTGAGGAACGTGCGCCGCGCTTCAACGCCGACGGCCGGCTCTACGAGCGCGGCATGTTCCACGGCCCGCGCCTGCAGGGTGCGCAGGCGCTGCGCCGCTGGAATGCCGAGGCGATCGACATGGAGCTGGCGATCCTGCCGACGCAGGATTACTTCGGGTTCACGCAGGCGCCGCGCCTGCAACTCGACGCCGCGCTCGCCGACGTGCTCGGCCAGACCTTCTACTACTGGCTGCAGGAACAGCACGGCGGCCTGATCAACTGCTTCCCCTACTCGATCGGCCGGCTGACCCTGCATGCACCGCCGCAGGCGGCCGGCACGCGCGTGCTGAGCCGCGCCACCGTGCGCCTCCCGGCGCCGGACCGGCTCGCCGGCGACGTCGAGGCCACCGACCTGAAAGGCCGCGTGCTGATGCGCGCGGAGCACTGGGAAGACCGCACCTTCGAGGTCGCGGAACGCTTCTACGACTTCCGCCTCGCACCGGTACGCGGTTTCCTCGGCGAGGTGTGGATGGACGGCCTATTGCCACCGGGCCTGCACGCGCGCCGCGTCGCGCCGTTCGACCACGACCTGCTGTCGCAGGGCGGCGGCATCTGGGGCCGCGGGCTCGCGCACATGGTGCTGAACCGCACCGAGCGCGCGCGTTGGTACGCGCTGCCCGCCGCCGGCCCGCGCCGCGAGGAATGGCTGCTGGGCCGCATCGCCGCGAAGGAAGCGGCGCGCGACTGGTTCCGAACACGCCACCAGCTGGAACTGTCCAGTGCCGACATCGAGATCGCCGGCGACGACCGCGGCCGGCCGCACATCGTCGTCGCGGCGCTGCCGCAGGCGCCGATGCCGGCACTGTCGATCTCGCACAGCCGCGGCTGGGCCGCAGCTGTCGTCGCCGACCCGGGACTCTCGGTGGGTTTCGACTACCAGCGCCTGCAGCATCTGCGCGCTGGCGACCTGATCCGCGGCGCCTTCGGCGACCGCGAACAGCACTGGTTCGCGAAGCTGTCCGAGGTCGATCAAGGTCTGGTTGCCGCCGCGCTGTGGTGCGCCAAGGAAGCTGCGTCCAAAGCCGCCGGCACCGGCCTCGAAGGCCGCCCGCTGGACTGGGTCGTGACCGCCTGTCAGCTCGACCCGCGTACCGTCGCCTTCGGCTCGGCGCAGATCGTGCGCGGCGAGCTGACCTACGACGTGGCCCTGCAGTTCGAGGATCGCCATGCCATCAGCGCGCTGTGCCTGACCGCGGTAAACGCCGACGCACCCCACCGCATTTCCTGACCGATTTTTCAGCGCTTTTCCCTTACCCTTCGCGCATGACCGACGCCGCTCCCCGAACCCAGACTCCCCGCACCCGAACGCTCTTCATCGGCCTCGACGGCTGCACCTTCACCGTTCTCGACCAAATGACGCGCGAGCTGCCGGGCGAAGGCCTGACGATGCCGTTCATGAAGTCGCTGATGGAACGCGGCGTGCGCGCGAAATTGCGCTCGACGCCGAATCCGCTGACGCCGCCGGCCTGGTGCTCGATCATGACCGGCCGCAATCCCGGCGAGCACGGCGTGTTCGACTTCATCCGCGCCGAGGACCGTGGCGGCGAGGTCTACTGGACCCTGTACGACGCGCGCGACATCGACTGCGAGACGATCTGGTCGATCTGCTCGCGCAAGAACGTCTCGGTCGCCGCGCTGAACTTCCCGCTGACCGCGCCGGCCGCCGAGGATCTGAAGGGTGCGATCGTGCCGGGCTTCATTCCCGCCAAGCACCTGCGCCGCAACACGCATCCGCGCGAGCTGTTCGAGCGCATCAAGACGCAGATCCCCGGCTTCGATCCCAAGGAACTGGCCTGGGACTTCGACAAGGAAAAGCAGGCGATGGAATCCCTCTCCGCGGACGAGACCGCGAAGTGGGTGCGCTACCACCTGCCGCGCGAGGAGCAGTGGTTCAAGGTCGCCGAGTTCCTCCTAAACAACGACAAGCCGGACTTCATGGCGGTGATGTTCGACGGCACCGACAAGATCCAGCACCAGGCCTGGCCGTGGCTGGACCTCGACCTGCTGCCTTCGAGCCCGCAGGGTCACGACCAGGAGATGCGCGAGGTCTGCCTCGAGTACTTCCGCAATCTCGACGGCTACATCGAGCAGCTGGTGACCGCGGCGGGCCCGGACACGCAGGTGTTCTTCGCCTCCGACCACGGCTTCACCGCGTCAACCTACGTGCTGCGCATCAACGCCTTCCTCGAAGAGAAGGGCTATCTGGCCTGGGCCAACAGCGACGGCAGCGACATGGCGATCCGCCGCGAGGCCGCCGACTTCGCCAACCTCGACTGGTCGAAGACCACCGCCTACTGCCGCACGCCGTCGAGCAACGGCATCCACATCCGCGTCGCCGACAAGCCGGGCGCGCCCGGCATCAAGCCCGAGGACTACGAGACGTTCCGCGACCAGCTGATCGCCGATCTGAAGTCGCTGAAGCACCCGAAAACCGGCGAGCAGATCATCACCGACGTGCTCAAGCGCGAGGAGTGGTTCCCCGGCAAGCACATGGCGCGCGCCTGCGACCTGACGCTGGTGCTGTCGGACAACGGCTTCGTGTCGATCAAGAACCTGAAGCCCTGCGTCGCCGATCGCCCGCACGCCGCCGGCACGCATCATCCGGACGGCATCTTCATGGCCGTCGGCCCCGGCATCGCCGCGGCGGGCATGGTCGACCTGCGGCAGATCGTGGACGTCGCGCCGACGCTGCTGCACAGCCTCGGCCTGCCGGTGCCCGCCGATTTCGAAGGCCAGGTGCCGCCGACCTTCTTCACCGAGGAATGGCTTGCCGCCAACCCGGTCAAGAAGGGCGCACGCACCAAGGCGCCGCAGCGCCGCGAGCTGGAGCAGGAGATGGACGCCGGCGAGCAGAAGCAGATCATCGAGCAGCTGCAGATGCTGGGGTACATGGAGTAACGGTGGCAGCGGGCGCGACCGACGGCGCCAGAGGGAACAACCGCCGGTCCGCGCCTCGCAACCGCTGATCCGGCTCCGGAAAAACTCCCTACGCCGCCGGCGCCGCCGGCTGACTCGCACGTCAGCCTTCTCCCGGCAGGCAGCCCGCAAGCAGAACGGCACGATGGCGACACGTTCCTCGCCATCACGCCGCCCCCCGCGTATGCGCCAGTTGACCGGCCTCACCGCCAAGCAGTTGCTCGACTACGGATTGAAAGTCTACGAAGGCAAGTCGATCGCCGGCTGCCTCGTCTACGAGCGTCCCGCCTTCATTCTCGATCCACGCCGCATCAAGAACTGCAAGGTCGGCGCGTTCACCTACTTCAACGGCCACACGACCTCGAGCATGTATGCGACCGAGGTCGGTCGTTACGGCCAGATCGGCGAATCTTGCGTGATCGGCCCGCCGGAACATCCGATGGACTGGTTCAGCACGCACATGTTCGCGTTCACGCAGCCCGAGCATCTGCCGCGTTTCTACGAGCTGCCGGATGCGGTGCGCCTGGCGCCGGAAGGGCCGATCCCGACGCCGTTCACGCTGCCGCCGAAAACCGTCATCGGTCATGACGCTTACATCGGCGCCGGCGCCTTCATCAAGCGCGGCGTCACGATCGGCACCGGCGCGGTCGTCGCCGCGCGCGCGGTCGTGACCAGGGACGTGCCGCCCTATGCGATCGTCGCCGGCTCACCGGCACGGGTGCTGCGGCTGCGGCTGCCGGAGGCGCAGATCGAGCGCCTGCTGGCGTTGGAGTGGTGGCGCTACGACCTCGCCCCGCACAAGCGCGCGATCGATTTCGCCCAGGTCGAGGCGACGCTGGATGTCCTGGAGGCGGCGCTGAAAGCGGGTAAACTGCGACCCCTGAGACCCGACACCTACCGTGTCGTGCGCACCCGCAGCGGCTTCGATCTGGAGCCGCTGCCGCAACCGTTGTACTACCCCGATTCGCCATGTCCGCCAGCAGCACGTATCTCGCCCGCCTCGTCACGCTCCTCCAGGATTTCACGCAGGACTGGGATCTCGACTTCGATGGCGAGATGAGCCGCGACACCCAGCTGCTCGCCGATCTGGGTTTCGAATCGATCGACATCATCCAGCTGGTCGTCGCGATCCAGGAAGACATCGTCAAGCGCAAGCTGTCGTTCGACCAGCTGCTGATGAAGAACGGGCGCTACGTCGACGACCTGTCGATCGGCCAGATTGCCGACTACCTCGCCGCCAACGCGCCGGCCTAAGTGGAAGCGGCAACCATCGTCGCTGAAAACGCCGGATAAGCGTTGTGAGCGACGGCAGGTTGGCCGACGCCGGCGCGCAGGAAGCGCAGGAAGCGCAGGAAGCGCAGGAAGCGCAGCGTACAAAAGTACGTGAGCATTCCGAGCACCGCCGACAGCCCAGATGCCGAGCGCAGCAGCTTAGCCGGCGTTTTCCGCCTTGCGCGCAACCACCAGGACATAGTCCTCGCCGGCGTCGATGACGGCCTGCAGCTTGTCGGCGTGGCGGATCACCTTGTCGCCGTCTACCGTCGTCGGACGCTGGCCGTAATCGCGGCAGGCCGTGACGAAGCGCGCGAGCGCGAATTCCAGGATCGACTCGATGCGCACCTGCGCGAAACCCGACTCGCGCAGATAGCCTTCGTAGACGTCGGCGTCGTAGGCGTTCTTCTCGTTGTACATGTCGATATCGGCCGCCAGATCGTTCTCGGCCTTCACGTAAGCAGCCAAGTCGGTACCGCGCTTCGGGATCAGATCGGTGACGACCAGCGTGCCGCCGGGCTTGAGCACACGGCCGGCTTCGCGCAGGAAGTCGCGGCGCGTATCGAAGTGGAAGGCGCATTCCACGGCGATCAGCTTGTCGAAGCTGGCGTCGGGGAAGTCGAGGTTGGTGGCGTCGCCCAGGCGCAGGTCGATGGTCTGCGACAGCCCGCACTGCGCCACGTACTCGCGGCCGTGCTCGATGCGCGTCGGCGTGATGTCGATGCCGATGATCTGCTTCGGCCCGAAGCAGCTGGCGTAGCGCACCGCGCAAGCGCCGTAGCCGCAGCCCACTTCCAGCACCTCGTCCTGCGGTCCCAGGCCGGCGGCACCGGCGACCAGCCCCGCCATCGCCTCGGCGGCATCGGCCATCGACAGGCCCGGACGCGTCCAATAGCCGTAGTTGGCGTAGGGGCGATCGAAGGCATCCCGCCGCTGCGTGTGACGGCGCGTGTAGTATTTGACGATGCCCTGCGTGTGCTCCGACGTCATTCCTGCTGACTCCTCGTTTCCTGCGATTGCGGACGATGCGATGCGCATGGGCGCATCAGTGCGCGCGGCGCGCTATAACCAGCACGTAGTCTTCGCCCAGCTCGACGAACTGGCGCAGCCGCGCCGCCGAGCGACACCAGGCCGCGCCGCGCTCGCCGCCCTCGCGCATGCCCATCGCCTCCAGCGTGCGGGCAAACGGCAGGCGCGTCCATTCGACGATCGACTCGATGCGGATCGCCTCGAAGCCCAGCGACTTCAGATGACCGGCGTAGACGTCGGCATCGTAGGCGTTGGCAAGATTGTCCAGGCAGACGCCGCTGTTCAGCGTCTTCTCGCCGCGCTGGTAGGCCTGCGGATCGATACCGCGACGCGGAATCATGTCGGTCAGCGCCAGCGTGCCGCCGGGCTTGAGCACGCGCGCGGCCTCGCGCAAGAAATCGACGCGCGTGTCGAAGTGGAACGCGCACTCGACCGAAACCACCTTGTCGAAGCTGGCGTCGGCGAAGTCCATCGCGGTCGCGCTGCCGAGCTGCAGCGTGATGACGTCGGACAGGCCGTGGCCGGCCACGTACTTGCGTCCTTCCTCGATGCGCACCGGCGTGATGTCGATGCCGACGATCGCCGCAGGCTTGCAGCGCTGCGCGTAGATTACCGCGCCGGCGCCGTAACCCGCGCCGACGTCGAGCACGCGGTCGCCCGGCCGCAGGCCGGCGCTGGTGGCGACGACCTCGGTCAGCGCCTCGGCGGCCTGCGCCAGGGTCAAACCCTCGCGCGTCCAGTAACCGTAGTTGGCGAAGGGCTGGTCGCCGAACAGGCCGTCGCGGCCGTCGTGACGGCGCGTGTAGTGGGTGACGACGTCCTGACTGTGAGCCGACAGCATCTGCATTTCCTGTGTGTGACAACGACGGCGCCGGAGTGCCACGCATGAGCGCGCCGCCGAAACTCGCGGCCCAGCAACTCGGCGAAGGCCCGGACCTGATCCTGCTGCACGGCCTGGCCACCAACCGCGCGTTCTGGTTCGCCACCGCAGTGGCGCTGCAGGACCGCTACCGCGTGACGATCTTCGACCTGCGCGGACACGGCTATAGCGAGCGCCCGGCCTCGGGCTACCGCGCCCGCGATTTTGCGCAGGATACCCTACGGCTGATGGACTCGCTGTCCGTGAAAACCGCAGCGCTTGTCGGACATAGCTACGGCGGTGCGGCGGCGCTGGAAGTCGCCGGTTTGGCCCCGGAACGCGTGACGCATCTGGGACTGATCGATACCCGCGTCGCCCGGCTGCAGCCGCTGCTGCGCCTGCACGATACGCCGCACATCACCGAGGCCGAGAAGGAAGTCGCCGCGACCCATGACGCCGATTGGGCCCACCTGCCGCAGGTCGGCTATCTGTTTCTCGAGGCCGCCGCCCGCATGCGCCTGGCCGGCAAGCTGCCGGTCGCGCGCGACGACTTCACGCCGTTTGGCGAAGGCCGCGGCGCGGCGCGCGCCGCCAAGGCCTGGCTGGACCTGCTGGACCACACCAGCGCGCGCGCCGAGCTCGACGAACCCGGCATGAGCGCCGAGCGCATCGCCGCGCTGCGCATGCCGGCGCTGCTGATGTACGGCGCGCTGTCGCGCTGCGTGCATACCGGCCATGCGCTGCGCGCGCTGCTGCCGCAGGCACGTTACGTGGAACTGGCGGATGCCGGCCACTTCTTCCCCATGAATCAGCCGCAGCGGGTGCAGGATGAAATCCGCACGCTGATGGCCACAACCGCGCCCTGAGCCTGCCATGTCGAGTCTCCAAGGCCTGCAGATTCTCGAACTCAGCGGTCACGTCGCCGGTGCCTACTGCGGCAAGCTGATGGCCGGCTTCGGCGCCGACGTCGTGCACCTGCCCGGCGGACACGACGCGGCGCTGGACGATGCGGACGAGGCCTGGTTCCACACCGGCAAGCGCCGCCTGTCTGAGGATACGCACGGCGCGGCCCTGGAAACTCTGCTGGCCCGCGCCGATGTGATCGTCGATGCCTGGGGCTGTGGCGTGCTGGATGCGGCGGGCTTCGACGCGACGCGGTTGCGCGCGCTGAATCCGGGCGCGGTGATCTGCCGCATCACGCCCTACGGCCTCACCGGCCCGAAGCGCGCGTGGAAAACCGACGACATCACGCTGTACGCCGCCGCCGGCCTGATGCAATCCACCGGCGACGGCGCGCGCGAACCGCTGAACGCTGCACCGCGCATCGCCGAACTGACCGCGGGCATGAACGCCTACGTCGCCTGCCTGATGGCGCTGCGACGCTGCGCCCGCGAAGGTGGCGGCGACACGATCGACCTGTCCATCGTCGAAGCGGCGATGGAGAACTACGAAGTCGCGCTGATGGAACAGCTCGCGCTGGGCAAGACCGCGCGTCGCAACGGCGACCAGCATGCGATGGTGCCGTGGCGCACCTATCCCTGCGCCGACGGCGAGGCCGCGATCATCGGCGGGCCGATCCGTCACTGGCTAAAGGCGGCGCCGATGTTCGAGACGCCGGAATTGCTGCAGCCGAAACTCGAAGCGATGGGCGGCCGCATCCAGCATCGCGCCGAGACCGAGGCACTGATGAAACCCTGGCTGGCGACGCAGACGCGGCAGGCGTTGTTCGCCGCCGGTCAGCGCGCGGGCCTGGCCTGGGCGCCGCTGTACACGCTGCCGGAATCGCTGGCCGATCCGCAACATGCGGCGCGCGCTTACTTCGTCGAGACCGCCGGTGGCGGCCGCATGCCGGGTGCGCCGTTCCGCCTGGCGCGCGCGTCCTGGCGCGACGCACCGGCCCCGGCCGGCGCGACGCCGCCCGAAGCCCTGGACTGGACACCCCGCAACACGTCCGCGGCGCGCAACGCCGCGACGGCCGCACCCTTCGCCGGCATCCGCGTACTCGACTTCACGCACGACTGGGCCGGCCCGCATACGGCGCGCGTGTTCGCCGACTACGGCGCCGAGGTCATCAAGATCGAGTATCCGAAACGGCTCGACGGCATGCGCGGCGGCTACGTCGAGAAGATCAACGGGCACCCTCGCTTCTGGCAGCTGCACCGCGGCAAGCAGTCGCTGACGCTGGATCTCAAGCTCGACGCGCATCGCGCCGTGCTCGACGAACTGGTACGCGGCACCGACCTCATCATCGAGAACTCGCGCGCGGGCGTCATGGAACGCAAGGGCTACGGCTACGAGCGGCTCAAGACGCTCAACCCGCGCATCGTGCTGCTGTCGATGTCGGCCTTCGGCGCCACCGGCCCCTACGCCGATTACTGCGGCTACGGCGGCACGCTGGAGGCCGTCAGCGGCCTGCAATCGCTGACCGCCTACGGCAGCGGCAGCGCACGCCACCGTGTGCGCGAGATGGACGTGATGAACGGCATCATGGGCCTGTGCGCGGCGATGACCGCGCTGTGGCAACGCGATCGCGACGGTAATGAGACCGGCGCCGGCCAATGGATCGATCTGTCCGAGAACGAAACCACCGGCTGGTTCATCGGCGAACACTTCCTGCGCTGTGCGCGCGAGAACGCGCAACCCGCCGCGCTCGGCAATCGCCATCGGCAGCATGCGCCGCAAGGCTGCTATGCCACTGCGGGGGGGGAAGACCGCTGGCTGACGCTGTGTGTGCGCAGCGACGCCGAATGGACAACGCTGGCGCGGCTGATCGGCGGCGAAACGCTGGCCACCGACGCGCGCTACGCCACCGCCACGCAGCGACGCGCCGCCCACGATGCGCTCGACGGCCTGATCGGCGACTGGCTGCGCGCGCAGGATGGCTTCGCGGCAGAAGCGCAGCTGCAGGCTGCCGGCCTGGCTGCCGCCGTCGTGATGCGCACCGCCGACCTGGTCGATGACGCCCAGCTCGCCGCGCGCGCCTGGTTCCTGGATGCCGGCATCGACCGCTTTCCCGGCCTGCCCTTCCGCTTCGCACGTGGCGGCGGCGCCGTTGCCGCCCGCGGGCCCGCGCTGGGCGCCGACAACGCGCGCTGGTTCACCGCCGCCGGACACGGCGACGCCGTGCCGGAGCTGTCACCGGACCGGATCGGCACGGCCTACGCGCTGGCCTGAGTCGCAAGCCAACGCCCCGCCGCTTGAACGCCGACGGCCTTCATGTTTCATTCATCGCTGGCGCCGCACCCTGCGCCCACCTGCCGAGCCTGCCCATGAACGCGTCGCCCCGCTTTCCGCGCTATCTGTCCCTGACCCTCTCCGCGCTGGCCATCATGGTCGCCGGCTGCCTGATGCCGGCCACGTCCGTGCAGGCGCAGAAGCCAGGCAGCACCAGCGAATACGAGTTTCGCTCCGGCCTGCTGATGCGCAGCTACCGGCTGTACGTGCCGTCGAACTACCAGGCCGGCAAGCCGGTGCCGTTGCTGGTCGCGCTGCATGGCGGCTTCGGCACCGGCAAGAACATGGAAGACGTCAGCGGCTTCGATCGTGTGGCCGACGCACGCGGCCTGATCGTGGTGTATCCGGACGGCGTCAGCCGCGCCTGGAATGCCGGCACCTGCTGCGCCAAGCCGATGGAGAATGGCGTGCGCGACGTGATGTTCATCCAGAACCTGATCGCGGACGTGAAGACCAAGGTCGCGGTCGACGCCAAGCGCGTCTACGGCGCCGGCTTCTCCAACGGCGCGATGATGGTTCACCGCGTTGCCTGCGAAGCACCGGGCACCTTCACCGCGATCGCCGCGGTCGCCGGCGGCATCATGCTCAAGGATTGCAGCACCAAGACGCCGACGCCGGCCCTGCTGATCCAGGGCCGCGCCGATCCGCGCATCCCCTGGGACGGCGGCGAGTTCGAGGGCAACTACCGGCCGTCGATCAAGGAGATCGTTGCCAACCTGCGCGTGCGCAACGGCTGCAGCGCCGAGGAAACCGTGGTCGAACAGAATGACGTCGCCACCTGCACCGCGCTGAAGGGCTGCAAGTCCGGGCAGGATGTGCAGTGGTGCGGCCTGGCCGGGGTCGGCCATCAGTGGGCGGGCGGCAAGACGCTGCTGCCGGGCTTGCTCGGCAAGAACACCGATCGCTACAACGCCTCGGCCAAGATCGTCGACTTCTTCCTCAAGCACCCGGGCTGAGCCGCCTCTTGGCCGCGCCCGATCCGCGCCCGCACGGCGCGCTGCGCTGGTATCGCCTGCGCGATGTCTTCCGTTCGGAGGCCGGCACCGTGCATCTGCGCGAACCGGCACGTGCCGATCTGAGCCGGGTCCGGCAGCAGTTGCGTGCCGGCCGCTATCCGCATCCTTTCGTGTTCGACGACGGCGAGATGCTGCGCCTGCATTTCAGCCTGCGCTACGTGCAGAGCGCGATGCGCCGCGACGATCCGGATGCACTGGCGCTGGCCTACACGCGCAAGATGATGGCCTTCCTGCTGTTTCAGCCGCAGCCGCGACACGTCGTCGTGGTCGGCATGGGCGGCGGTTCGCTGAGCAAGTTCTGCTATCGCCATCTGCCCCGCACCCGCATCACCACGATCGAGCTGGATGCGCGCGTGATCGGCTGCGCCGAGCTGTTCCAGGTGCCGCCGCCGAACGCGCGCATGCGCATCGAACATGCCGACGCGCGCGACTATTTCGCCGGCCGTCCGCGCCTCGCCGACGCGGTGCTGATCGACGGCTGCGACCGCCACGGCATCGCCGACGTATTCTGCGAGCCGGCGTTCTACCGCGACCTCGACCGCCATCTGGCACCGGGTGGCATGCTGGTCGTCAACCTGATCGGCGGCGGCCCGGCGCGGCGTCGACTGCGCCGCCTGCTGGCCGAACGCTTCGATGCACGCCCGATGGAACTGAGCGTCGACGCCGACGGCAACCGCATCCTGTTCGCGTTCAAGTCGCCACGGCCCACGCTGGACTGGGCTGCGCTGCAGGCACGCGCCGCCGAGCTGCAGCTGGCCTGCGGGCTGGACTTTCCGGCGTTCGCGCGTCAACTCAGCCGCCACGACCGGGCCTGAACGCCGACGACAGCGTCGCGCACGCGCGATACAGTGCCGCTCAGGTCCCGCATCGCCGACCGCGACGCGGTGGAACATCAGCACCAGGACCCGATTCCGCCCCAGAGCGGAACGCCAGGGGGAGCGGCATGAGCACATCGAACAACAGCGGCGCCTCGAACACCGGCGCCGTTGCGCTGGTCACCGGCGCCGGCGGCGGTATCGGCCGCGCGGCGGCGCGGCGTTTCGCGCAGGCCGGCTACCGTGTGGCGCTGGCGGATCTCGACGCCGCAACCGCCGAGCAGACCGCGCAGACGCTGCGCGACGAGGGCCACGACGCCCGTGCGTATGCGCTGGATGTCGGCAACAGCACCCAGGTCGAGACGGTGATGCAGCAACTGCGCACGCACTACGGCCGGCTCGACGCCGCCTTCAACAACGCCGGCGCCAGCAGCCTGCGCGCGCCGCTGGCCGATACCGACGACGCCGACTGGATGCGCGTGCTCAACACCAATCTGACCGGCACCTTCCTGTGCATGAAGCAGGAGATCCGCTGGATGCTGGAACAGGGCCGCGGCTGCATCGTCAACAACGGCTCGGTGTTCGGACTCGGCGGCAGCGTCAGCGCCGCCTATACCGCGAGCAAGCACGGCATTGCCGGCCTGACGCGCTCGGCCGCGATCAGCTACGCCGGTCGCGGTCTGCGCATCAACGCGGTGTGTCCGGGCCTGATCGACGCCGGCATGGGCGCGCGCTTCCTGGAACGCGCCTCCAGCGCCGAGATCGAGGCCACGCTGGCGCTGCATCCCGCGGGACGCAGCGGCACGCCCGAGGAAGTCGCGGATGCGGTGATCTGGTTGTGCTCGGACGAGGCGCGCTACATCCACGGCCATCTGCTGCCCATCGACGGCGGCTACCGCGCACGCTGAGCGCAGGTCAGCCATCGGCGCTCGTCGTCGCCGCACGGTCGCGGCGTCAGCGCGTCAGCGCGTCAGCGCGTCAGCGCGTCAGCGCGTCAGCGCGTCAGCGATAACCGTAGCGGCGCGCCAGCGCGATTACGCCAGCATCGAAGCCGGCACCGTCCGGGCGCCACGGCAGCACCGCTTCCAGACTCGCTTCGGCTGCCGGCTCGCCGCGTTCCCGCGCCGGCGGCATCTCCAGCACCTCGGCCTCCAGCCCGTAAGGGGCACGACGCGGTCCATGACCGCCATAGGCCCAGGCCGCTTCGTCGGCGTGCATCGCATCCAGCGTCGCGGCATCGTCTGGCAGCTCCAGCCAGCGGCACAGCGCCGTCAGCGTCGCCGATGGCGCGTCATCCAGCGACTCGTCACTGACCCGGTGGAGTCGCTGCGGGGCATCAGCGTAGCGCTGCTCGATATTGCGGTTGGCGCGCAACCACGGCACCTGCGGTTCGATCAGCGGCGGGTCCCAGGCGTGATCCTTGAAGTCCGGCGGGATGAACAGCCGGTCGTGGCCCCAACGCACGAGGCGCTGCGCCTGCGTCCAGGGATGGCGCACCACCTGCACCGCCACGGCCGTCGGCGCATGGCGACGCAGACGCCGCAGATCGTTCGGCCGCAGCGGCGTTTCCGTATCCGGAATCACCAGCCGACGCGGCGCGACGCGGCGCGCCAGTTCGTCCAGCAGCGCACCGACGGTCCACTCGCGGCGCTGTGCCAGCCACTGCGTCGCCGCCTCGATTTCCGGATCGGCCTGCACGCCGAATTCCAGTTGCGCGACGGCGCGCAGCAGGCCATCCGCATGCGGTCCCTGGCTGAGCCGGAAGATGTCGAGCAATTCACCGACCGTGTCGGCCATGAACAGGCACAGCTCCGGCAGCGCATACAGCGCCGGATGCCCGGCGAGCCGCGCCGTCAGGCGCGACGCACCGCTGAACGGTGCGGCCAGCACGAACACCGGTGCCGGCGTTGGAGCTGAAGCTGGAGCCGATACCGCTGCCGCTGCGGTGGCCGGGCTCACGCTGCGCTCCGACCGTCGACGCGATCCGCCGTGCTGCCAAGCCAGACCTCGCAACCGCCGCGCGGATTGTCGACGTAGCACCAGCGGCCATCGCGCTTGACCGCAACGTTGGGCGCGAACGGATTGGCGCTACCGACGAACAGCCCATGCGGCGTCGACGCCAGCGTGCGGAAACCCCAGTTGAACTTGTTGCCGAACCCGGAGCGCGTCACCGGCTCCCAGTGCACGCCGTCATGCGTACGCCACAGCTCGGCACCGCCGTAACGCGCCAGCAGATGGTCCGAGCCCCAGCGCTGCACCAGCGCCAGCACGTCCTCCGGCCAGAAGCCGATGGGCAGGTACGGCATGGTATTGGTCCAGTTCAACGTGCCGGCGTACAGCCAGCCATCGTGCACGCACATGCGCCAGACGTAGCCGTTGAACATGCTGTCGAAGCCCGGCCCGTAGCCGGACAGCGGCACCTTCAGACCCTGATCCGTGGTGCGCGCATCGCCCACCAGCAGGTCCCACTGCCCATCCGGCCAGACGCGGGTGATCTCGGCAGCGGCCGGGCCGACCTTGGCGCCGCGATGGTACCCGCCGTTGATGATGCCGAAGGCGACGTAGAGTGCGCCCTTGAACGCACAGATCGTCGCCGCCGCCTCGTTCAGCGGACCGCGTCCGGCGCCATGGGTAATGACCGGCTCCCAGCGATACGGCATGTCGCCGCCGCGCGTCTTCCACAGCTCACCGCCGGTGACCGGGTTGATCGTGCCGCCGTACAGGTGGCCGTCGTACTCGGCCATCTCGAACACGGTGACGTTGTCCGGATTGCCGAAGCCTTCCTCGCTGACCGCAACCCACTGATCGGTACGCAGATCGGCGTTGGCGTAGACCACCGCCTCGGAGCTGATGTCCTGCTGGAAGCCTTGCGCGGTACCGGACGCCGTCGGGCTGATGTGCACGCGTTGCTGGAACGGTTGCAGCGTGCGGAACGCACGCACGGTCGGCGCAAACGGCGGCCGTGGCACCGGCGCGAAATGCAGGCCGTCTTCGCTGCGCAACAGATCCGGCGAATGCGCGGTATGCGGCGACCAGGTGGTCACGTACAGGCAGGGCGCACGATCGCCGGCGTCCTGGTAGACCGCCATGCCGCGCAGGCCGATGTAGCTCGGCACGTCGCGGTTGTTGGTGCCAGCCACGGTCGGCGCACGGAACACGCGCTCCCAGGTGTCGGTCTCCGGCGTGTACGCCCAGATTTGCGCGCGCCGATCGATGTCGTAGAGATCGTCCGGCGCCAGGATCGGCCAGGGGAACATGCGCGGCGTCGGCGTCGACAGGCGCAGCGCCGCCATCGATGCACGCGAGGTGCCCACGTACAGCTTGCCGCGGAACCACGCCATGCTGTGCGCATAGTGATTCCAGCCGTCGCCGAACCCGCTATCGCAGGTGAGACGGAAATCCGCCTCGGTCAGCGCGCCGGCAACCTCGTCGATCACGGAATCCAGGACCACAGCTCGACGAACAGGAAGCGCACCAACGCGCGCGTGAACACCACGATGACGACGCTCCAGCCGGCATCGATTTTGGCGTTACCCGTCATGCCGGTCTTGAGGCGATTGTCCGGATCGTCGAGCACGACCTGCACACGCACGACCTTGCCGTAGGTACCTTCTTCGGCCTCCGGCGCGATGGCGCGCACGTGACCGTCGAAGGTGGATGCCGCATAAGCCCACGGCTTCAGCGAGGCGTCGGCATCGATCTCGATATCGGCGATCGAGGATTCCGGCACGCGGATGTCGGCGAGCAGTTCGCCGGTATCGACGATCGTGCCGATCTGGTCGCCGCGCGCCAGATAACGCCCGCGCGCGAACTGCAGCTCGGCCGACACCACGCGACCCTCGATCGGCGCGGTGATGCGAGTGTAGGCCAGCTCCTGCTTGGCGAACTCGAGCTGCGCCTTGGCACGCGCGACGTCGGCCTCCTGCGCCTGCAGGCGCTCGTCGCGCGCCGGGCTGCCCACCAGATCCAGATGTCGCTGCGCCTCGGCGAGCTGCTGCCGGGCGACTTCGGCCGCGCCCTTGGCACGTTCGTACTCCTGCGGCGTCACCGACTTGCCGCGATACGCGATCGCGACGCGGCGCGCGGTGCTCTCGGCCACTTCGAGAGCCGCCTGCGCGGTGGCGACGCGACTGCGCGCCACTTCCAGTTCCTCGGTGCTCGCGCCCTTCTGCACCAGCGCCAGATCGGCGCTGAGCCGCGTGAAGTCGGCTTCCGCGGTCGCCAGCTGGGCGCGCTGCGCGGCATCGTCGAGGCGCGCGATCACCTGCCCGGCCTTGACGAGATCGCCTTCCTTGACCAGCACCTCGCGTACGTCGCCGGCCGCCAGGGCGCGCAGCTCGGCGCGATCGCGCGGCAGCACCTCGAAGTCGCCGCTGGCCGCGTACGGATACGGCATCAGGCAGACCGCGGCCACGATGCCGGCGATGATCTTCTGCCGCCGCGTCGGCCGCCACGGCTTTTTCACGCGCCCCATCGTGCTGCGATCCGTCGCCACGCGCGTGTACTGATTAACCATGTAAACCCCCATCACGCTCAGAAGACCAAAGAAACCCACACCGTGAAAGCGCTCGCTGAGCCAGCCACCCACCAGCCAGATCACCAGCGCGATCAACAGGAAAATGAACGTCAGCATCGATGCGCCGTACAGCAGCAGCAGGCGATACGGAATGCGCCGCATCGCCACCGACCACGCGCGCTGGCGCAGGCCGAGAATCGCGGCGATCGAACGCTCGCGAATGTCCGGCACATCCACCGCCGTGCTCAGCAGAAAGTATCCGTCGTACTTGAGCAGCGGGTTCAGTCGCAGTAGCAGCGAGATGCCGGTGACGATGGTCAGACCCACGCAAAAGCGCGCCAGCGATACCTGCGTATCCACATAGAGAAACCAGATCAGGATCGCCAGCGCCATCGGCGCCGCCGTGCCGACCAGACCGCTGCCGACGATGCGCATGCGATCGGCTCGCGCCGCGCGCTCGGCCGCGCCGGCGGTATCGACCAGCAGACGCGGCACGCCAAACACGCCATAGACCAGGCCGATGCGCGGCGCCTCCGGCGTATAGCGCTCGATCGCCGCCGCGCGCGCCGACATCGAAAACAGATTGACCAGGAATGCGCTGACAACCGCCGTGGCGATCGCTCGGTAGCTGCCGAGCAGGCCGGTCGACATCGCCTGCCAGTCATGAAAGTGCGAGAACAGCAAGGCACCGGCAAACGCGCACATCGCCAGGAACGCCAGCAGATGCCAGCGCGAGCGCACCGGCCAGATCAGCAGTTGGCCGAACGCCGCAAACGGCGCCGAATTCAGCGTCACGTCGAACTGGTTGGCCTGTCCACGCCGGCCCGTGACGAGCCCGGTCAGCCCGCCGACCAGGCCTGGATTGACGCGCGAGCCCGGCATCGACGACGGCGGCAGCGCATACGCCGACTGCAAGGCCAGGCTCGGCGCGCCCCCGATCCAGCCGAGCGCGCGGCGCTCCTCATCGCTGTGCGCCGGCGGCGGTAACGGCTCATGCGTGCCGCGCTGCAGCAGACGCTGTTGCGCCAGCTCGGCGGCGAAGCCCTCGATCGCCGTTATCGACAGCGCATGGCCGTCTGCCTGGGCCGCGGCATGAACCTGTCGCAGATCGCGCTGGCCGTCGTGCAACTGCGCCAGCGCGTAGTCCGCTGCACTCAGGCGCACGGGTATCGCCGCACCTTCGGCCCAGACGTCGAACCCATCCACACACGGTTCGACGCGGGCACAGACGAAGCGACGGTAGCGCGAACGCGGAGCGGTCATGCGCGAATCAGGGTGTCGCCGGCGGTGCCTGCAGCAGGCGGTTGATCTGCGCGATATCGGCGGTCAGCAACTGTCCGACCTGCGCCTTCAGGCGCAGGCTGCTCATCAGCGCCATGTAGCGGGCCAAGGAATAATCGCGTTCGGCGCGGTAGCGCTGCTCCAGCGCCTGCAGCAGATCCGTGCTGCTCTGCGTGCCGGCGTCATAGCCGACGCGCGCCGAACGCTCGTACGCCTGCGAGGCCTCGACCGCGCGCTGCAGCGCATCGACCCGCTTCTGGCCAGCGAGGCTGTTGAGGTACGCGACGCGCGTATCGCGCACCGCCTTGGCGGTCACGTCCTCGACCGTGGCCTCGGCGCGGCGCTGCAGTTCCTCGGTCAGGCGCAGACCGGCACTGATCTGGCCACCGGTGTAGATCGGCAGCCGCAGCGTGACGCCGATGCGGTTGTAGTGATCCTCGCGCTCGCCGCTGACCCCGCCGCCGTTGTCCAGGTAGGTCAGGCGACCTTCAAGGTCCAGTCGCGGCCACGCCGCTTTCTGCACCCGTTCGTTGTCGATCTTGGCCACTTCGGCCGCAGCACGCTGCGCGAGCACGACCGCGTTGCCGTCCTGCGCGCGCCGAATCCACACCTGCTCGTCGTACGGTTCCGGCGGTTGCGGCCGCAGATCGTGCGGCAGGCGCTTGATCTGCGGATAGTGCTTGCCGGTCAACGACTCCAGCCGCGCAGTCGTGGTCAGCAGCGCATTGGCCGCATCCAGGCGATTGGCTTCGGCCAGTGCGTGCAGCGCCTGCGCGCCCTTGTGGTCCGCCTCCGTGACCAGGCCGGCCTCGGTACGCAGCCGCAGCAACTCGGCTTGTTCGCCGAACGCGCGTTCCGCCGCCTCGGTCGAGGCCAGGGCATCCTGCGCCGCCAGCACCGCGAAGTAGGCCTCTGCCACCTCCAGCAGCAACAGATCCTGCGCCGCCTCCAGCGTGTAACCCGCTGCACGTACCCGCAGTTCGGCGTGGGTCTTGCCGAGGAACAGATCGGCGCGGAACAGCGCCTGATTGACGCTCACGCCGTACTGGATACTGGAAAACTCGTCGGACCGATCGATGTCGATGAGGCCGTAGTAATCGCCCTCGACGCTGTGATCGACGTAGTACGCTGCGGCGCCCAATCCAACCTGCGGCCGAAGCCGGCTCTTGGCAAGCGGCACCAGCTGCTTGGCCGCCAGGTACTCCGCACGTGCCGCCGCGTAACGCGGGTTCAGACTCAGGGCGTCGTTGCAGATCGTCAGCAGATCGACCGGCTCGGACGCGCGCGCGGCGCCGCTGGCGCAGCCGGCGACCAACAGCAGGACGGCCCAACGACGCGGCCACGCAGATCTTTGCAACATCGGTACTCCCTCCAGACTCGGCGGCACCCGCAAATCTGCGCCCCGCCCTCTCTACCAACCGCGCCTGCTGGCCCCGCCGATCGACGCGGCGCGCCCTCTGCGCGTCCCGCAGCGGCGCCCAGCCTGCCAGACCCGGCCACCGCTGACCATCATGGCCGCTCCCGACGCGCTGTCAGCCGATGCCGCAGATGCAGAAGCCCCGCATGAGCGGGGCTTCTGTTGTACCGCAACCGCCGACGATCAGCCGTTCGGCAGCTTCATCAGGTAACGGCAGATCGCCGGGCACATCAGGATCGCGCCGACCATGTTGGCGAAGAACGCGAAGGTCAGCAGCAGACCCATGTCGGCCTGGAACTGCAGGCCCGACCAGAGCCAGGTCGCCACCGAGCCGGACAGCACCAGGCCGGTGAAGATCACCGGCTTGCCGGTCATGCGCAAGGTCTCGTAGAACGCCTCCTGCAGGCTCTTACCCTTCTTCACGAACTCTTCGATCGTGGAGTAGATGTAGATGCCGTAGTCGACGCCGATACCGACCGCCAGCGCCGCCACCGGCAGCGTCGCCACCTTCATGCCGATGCCCTTGATCGCCATCAGCGCCGAGATCAGCGCCGATACCACGTACAGCGGCAGCAGGATCGAGAACACGCCCGCGGCAGTACGGAACGACAGCCACAGGAAGATGATGATGACGATGTAGACGTAATAGACGATCGGCTTTTCCTTCTCCTTCACGACCTCGTTGGAGGCCGCCATGACGCCGCCCTGGGCGGACGCCAGTGCGAAGTTCACCGGGCAGGGCTTGTCGAAGCCGTCGAACTTGGCCTTGGCTTCCTCGACCTGGGCGCGACGCTGGACGATGCCAGCGTCCTCATCCACCTGCGTATCGGTGAACTCCCTAGCCTTGAGCGACGTGACCTCACGCTTGAGCGCGACCTTCTGGTCGCCCCAGGCCCGGCGCGCCGCAATCTTGTCGGCGCAGTAGGCCGTGTCGGTGCCCTTGTTGGCCTCGAACCACTCCTTGGCGTTGGCCTCGTTGAAGCTCTTGGTGAGATTGGTCAGGCGATCCAGCGTCTCGGCCTTGTGATCCTTGGTGAAAACGAACACGGCCATCGCCGAACAGTTCGGGCTCAGCAGGCCGGACGAGGTCGGGATCGGCGTGATCGCCTGCACCATCGTGTACTGGTTACGCGGCAGCACGCGGAACTTCGGCGTGCCTTCCGAGAAGGCCATGTTCACCTGACGCCCGGCCCACGGCAGCGACAGGATCGACGCCACGCCCGGATCGTTCTCCATATGCCAGCCGAAGCGATCGATCTGCTCCATCACGTCGTACTTGATGCAGGCCTCAGCATCGGTCTCGGCGATGACCTTGATGATGTCGGTGCCGATCGTGAAGTTCTCGGTGATCGCGTGCGAGTCCTGGTTGTAGCGCGAATCCGGCCGCAGCTCCGGCACGCCTTCCTGCGCATCGCCATAGAGCATGCCCCTGGCCTGCCACGAGGCCCAGCCGTAGATCAGCGCCAGGCAGAGGATCGCAATCGCCGCCGGAACCGGCTTGGTGATGCCCGACAGCCAGCGGAAGAACGGGTTGAACACCGCCTCGCGCTTCTCCTGCTTCTGGACAAAGGCGTCGACGTCCTTGACGTTCATGTACGTCAGCCAGATCGGCATCAGGATCTTGTTGGTGACGATGATCGCCAGCATGCCGTACGAGGCGTTGATCGCCATCTCGCGGATGATGTCGATCGGGATCAGCAGGATCGTCAGGAAGCCGACGAGGTCGGTGATCAGCGCGGTCGTGCCGGGAATCGCCAGGCGGCGGAACGTCTCCACCGAGGCGTCGTAGCCGTTCTTGCCGGTGGCCAGCTCGGAGACCCAGGAGCTGGTGTATTGCACGCCGTGCGACACCGACACCGCCAGAATCAGGAACGGCACCAGGATCGCGAACGGATCCAGGCCGTAGCCGGTGCCGGCCAGCAGGCCGAACTCCCAGATCACGGCGATGAACGAGCACACCAGCGGCAGCACCGCGAGCTTGAAGCTGCCGAGGTAGAGGATCAGCAGCACGAAAGTCATCGCCAGCGCGACGAAGAAGTACATGATGACTTCGTTCGCCGCGTCGGTGACGTCGCCGATGACCTTGGCAAAGCCGACGATGTGGATGTCGATCTGATCGTCTTGGAACTTGCCGCGGATCTCGTTCTCGAGCTTCGAGGCGGCTTCGCGGTAGTCCAGCTTCTTGCCGGTCACCGGATCGATTTCCAGCAGCTCCGAGAACACCATGGCGCCGGTCTGATCCTTCGACACATAGCGACCGACATGGCCGCCCTTGCCGACGTTGGCGCGCACCAGCGCGAACATCTCGTCGGTGGGCTGGTACTCGGCGGGAATGACATTGCCACCGGCAAAGCCGCCCTCCACCACTTCCACATAGCGCACGTCCGGGGTAAACAGCGAGGACACCCGCGAGCGATCGATGCCGGGCAGGAAGAACACCTCGTCGGTGACCTGCTTCAGCTTGCTGAGGAAATGCTCGTTGTAGATGTCCTTGGTCTTGTCCTTCTGGATCAGCGCGACCAGCACCGTGTTGGCGCCGCCGAACTCATCTTCGTACTGCTTCAACACCTGCATGTAAGGGTGATTGAGCGGCACCGACTTGTCGAAACCGGCGTCGACGTGCGTGCCGGCCGCGAACACCGCGAACATAACCGTCAGGAAGCCCAGGATGCCGAGCATCAGCATGCGCTTGCCGTAGATGATCGGTTCGACGACCGCAAGAATCGCTTCCTGCGAGAACATTGGTTTGCCAGCCATGAGCGCTCCCCTCGTTGAGCTGCTTTCTTGTACGAGCCGCGCTTATTGCAGCGCGATGTGTTGCACGCCGGATTCGCCGACGGCCAGCAGCCCCCCGCCGAACGGCACAGCGGCCGACAGCGGCGTGCCGGCAGGCGCCTTCAGCAGGCGCGCATTCGCGCCGCTGGCATTCACCACGATGATGTTGCCGTTGAGGCCCACCATCGCCAGCCCGCCATCCGGCAGCGCGGTGCCGCCGAACATCGAGGCGACCGTATCCGTCTTGATCTCGACCCAGTTGCCGGCGCGGGCATCGGTGGCGATGAACGCGTTGCCGCGCAGGCCGAAAATCGCCGCACCCTTCTCGCCCAGCGCGACGGCGCCGAACAGCGATCCCTCGTAGGGCGATTCCAGCTTGGTCCAGCTTGCACCCTGATCCTGCGAGATCGCCAGCGTCGCCTGCTCACCCGCGATCATCAGATCGCCGTTGGCCAGTCGCACGATGCTGTTGAAGTGCAGCTCGTCGTCGCGGATGGAGGCGCTGACCTCGTTCCAGGTCTCGCCGCCGTCGCTGGTCTGGTACATCAGCGCGTAGGCGCCGACGGCGATCGCACGCTGCGCATCCAGCGCCAGCACCGACAGGAACGGACGCTCCAGCTCCGGTTCGAAATTCTGCAGCGCCCAGGTACGGCCACCGTCAACGGTGTGCAGGATCGCCGCATCGTGACCGACGGCCCAGCCGTTGTCCGCATCAGCGAATGAAACCGCCGTCAGCGGCGCACGCACCGGCACCTGGACCTGCGCCCACTCCTTGCCGTCTGCGGAGGCCAGAATCGCGCCGCGGTCGCCGACTGCGAACAGGCGCTTGCCGGTCGTGACCACGTCCAGCAGCAGCGAGCGCGACGTCAGCGGCTTGATCTCGGAGGGCAACGGCCGCACCGCGGCGGCAGCGGGTTCGCCACCCGCCTCGGCTTCGGCCATCGCATCGGTCAATTCGGTGGCGCCGGCTTCCAGGTCCTCGGCGCCCGCGTCGGCAGCGTCGTCGCCCTGGGCCGCGAGGCCGCCGCCGAACGCCAACAGCGCAGCCGCCAGCAGGCCCCGAACGGTCTTGAATTCGATGCTCATCTGATGCTCCCCTCTTCGCAACGGCCGCTCAACGATGGCGGCGCGATCTGTTGAATTCGTATCGTGACAACGCGTTACTGGCGCGCCATTTTGGAGACGTTCCCGGGCGAGAAGTGCTCGGGGGTGAAAGCGATGGTGGCGGTCTCCGGATCCTCGTTGTTCAGGCCCTGTGCCAGATAACGGCCTGTCGCCAAATCGTACACCGTTTCGCAGATCGGCAGTTCATAAGGTTTGTCGTAAGCAACGACGCTATGGGTCTCCTGAACCCGCCAGAGCTGGTCGCGACTGTCGTGCAGGTCAACCACGCGAATCTGCCAACCATCCTCGTCGAGGTAGAACGTCCGCCGCCGGAACTGGTGGACCGTATTCTTGCGCAGCAACGCTTCGACCACCCAGACCCGACGCAGCTCGTACCGCGGATACTCCGGATTGATATGACCTTTGCGGATGATCTCGGCGTAGCGCAGGGCATCGCTGTGCAGCCGATAGCTGTTGGCCGGCACCAGCAGCTCGCGCTTGCCGATCAGCTTCCAGTCGTAACGGTCCATCGCGCCATTGAAGCTGTCGGTCTGGTCGACGGTCCGCAGACCATCAGCGCCGGTCGCAGGCGTGTCGTAGCCGATACCGGGCGCGCGCCGCAGGCGCTGCTGCCCACCGGGGCTGTACTGCCAGGCGCGCCGCGCTTCGCGCACCTGATCCATCGTCTCGTGAATCAGCAGCGTGGAGCCGGCCAGCCGCGGCGGCTGCGTGGTCAACTGCACGAACTGGTAGAGCACGTTCTCCAGTGAGGCCGGCGTGGCCCCCGGCATGCTGTAGCCATAGCGCACGTCCTCGCGCATCTTCACGTGATTGAAATCGCCTGCAGTCGTGACCGAGAACTGGTTGTTCCAGCGCTGCACGGCGGTGTCGCGATAACGGACCTTGTGGTTCCAGATGACTTCCTGCGCGTTGCCGGGAATCGGAAAGGGGATTCCGGTGACCGCACCGATGAGCGCCTCACCATTGCCGCCCAGTTCCGCACTCACCGCGTTCTGACGGGTCGCCTCGTAGACGAACGCCGGGTTGGCAAAGCTGCGGCGCGTCGGATAGACCCGCATGCGGTAGGTCTGCGGGTGGCGCTCGAACAGCGCGACCTGCCCCGGTGTCAGCAACGCGCTGTAGGCCTCCAGGTTCTCGGCGGTGACGGTGTAAAGAGGCTCGTCGTCCGCATAAGGATCGCAGTAGCGCTGACCCGCGCCCTTGAAGCAGGGCGGCGGCTGCGTCAGCCCGCCGCGCCACTCGGGAATACGACCATCGGTATTGCCGGCGCGCTCGGCACCGATCGGCGTCAAATCCCCGGCGAGGCGCTCGGCCTCGCCGGGTGCGACCTTGGCGACGGTTGCCGTCGCCGTCAGTAACAGCGCCGCGAAAGCCAGCGCCGAACGCGCATGATCAAGCCGCATCGGCGCCGGCTCGCATCAGAACGTATAGCCGAGGAACACCAGGATATTGTCGCGATCACGCGCCGCATCGCGATCCATGCCGCCGGTGAACCAGGTATAGCGAATCTCGCCGGTGTACTTCGACAGATAGTCCCAGCGGATGCCCGAGAGAATCTGCTTGCGGCCCTCGACGAAATTCTGGCCCAGGCCCGGCGCAACGCCCTCGACGTCATGAAACAACGCGTTCAGCAACTCGATATTGAGTCCGAGAAAAGCACTGTCGTACCGCGTCAGCGTGACAAAGCGATAACCATACGAGATGTCCGTGCCGAAGCCGCCACGATCCCGGTGCGCCGTCGGATTCTGGCGCAGCGTCGCCTCGGTATCGATGCTGGTGGGATCCGCAGGATTGCTGCGGATGTCGCGCGGATTGATCCCGATGCTGCCGTCGGCACCACCCGATATGTGAGTGTCCGTACCCGCGCCGTTGAACTGCAGCTCATCGAGCCCTGGCATGTCGATCACATGCGTCAGGCCCAGCTCCAGCAACAGCGTGATCTGGCTCGCACCCAACGGGTTGTCGCCACCGATCGTCTTCAGGAACGTGGTGCCGAGCTGACCCACCTTCATGCGCTCATAGCCACGCACGTAGTCGCCGGGGCCGATATCAATACCGCGATACTGCGAGATGAAGTCCGGCACGGCCGTACGACGGCCCGGCAGCGTCGCCACGCCGACGTTGAAGTCGTTGAGCGGGAACGCCGGCTGCAGACCCGCGAAGATCACGTCGGTGGTGTGAATCTGGATCGGCAGATTCGGACGATAGGCATACTCACCGGACCAGGCGATATCGCCCAGGGTCGTGTTGAACGAGATGCCGTACATCCGGATGTCTTCCGGATACTCCACCACCAGCTCCAGGCTGCCGACCGGCAGGCCATCGCGCTCAGCCGTGGCCGGGCTGAAGTCGTTCAGGCCCACTGCTGCCGTGAGGTTGCTCAGCGGCACACCGCACGAGGCAACCAGCGCGAGCAGGTTGGTGACCGGCGTATCGAGCGGCAGATCGGGAATGCACGACTGCGAGGCGGCCAGCGCCGACACGCTCGGCACACGCGAGTGGTAGTTGGCGAAGTACAGGCCGACTTCGGTGCCGTTGTTCAGGTCTTCCAGGAAGAACTTCAGCGCCGCGCCGTACTGACCGCCATCATCGGGACGGCGCTTGGCCTCTTCCTCGAAATTGCGCGAGAACGTGCGGTCCGAACGCGATCCGAGGATCGCCGCCGGATCGTCCGGATTGCGCCACGGCTGATACAGCTCGTCCGGATCTTCCGGCGCCTTGCCGAAGGACGCCATCGCGTACTGGCCGCCGGCACCCAGCGTGTCGGAAATCGAGAAGAAGCTGCCAACCGGATCGACGATGATCGGCTTCCACTCGTATTGATAGAACACTTCGAGGCCGACGCCATCGAAGATGTCGGCATTGAGCGTGACCATGCCCTGCGGCTGGAACACTTCCTTGATGTCCGATCCCGGGAAGCGCAGCAGGATCTGGTTCGGCGGATTGATCGAATTGAGACTGTTCAGCGCCAGGAACGCGCTCTCGCCCCAGTTCACGACGTGGTCGCCGATCTTGATGCTGACCGGCCGCTCACCCACTTCGAAGGTCCGGCTGATGAAATAGTCGAGGAATCGGAAGTCCGTGCCGTTCTGCGACTTGTTCTTGCCGGGATACCGCGAATGACGCGCCTGCAGCGTGGTATCCGGGTGGGTTTCGTCGAGATTGACGTAAACGTCGTCGAAGAAATACAGCGAACGTGCGAACACGTTCCAGCCGAACAACTCGGTATTGATGTCGGTCGTGACCTTGGCGGTCGCCTGCACCAGATCGTGCTTGTCGAAGTTCAGGTTGCCGTTGTCGCCGTTCGGGCTGAAGGAACCCGGCTGCGCGACATAGTAGGCATTGGCGTTGGCAAAACCGCCGCCGCTGGTGTCGTCTTCGTTGGGGTTGCAGGTGTTGCCAGTGAAGCTGTTGGCATCGCGGTCCGGATTGGGGCCGGATACGCCGTCGTCACCGACGCGTTGCAAGCAGATGCCGGGATTGAGATTGGACTTGCCGATCAGCGAGTCGTCGCGGCCCTGCATACGCCAGGTCCCACCGATCGTGATCAGGTTGTCGAGGCGCACGCTGGTGTCGCCGAAGCTGAATTCAAGCGCCGCTGCACCGCCGCTGTAGGCCAGCACCGCGGCCGCAATCGCGCTCAGCTTCAGGCTCTGCGCATGCCGCCCTTTCAAAAGTTTCATCCCCTCTCCCTCCAGTTTCGTTACGGTCGCATCGCGACCGGGCCCGACACCGCAGAAGAAAAAACCGACGGCTGATTCAGGCGAACCTACCCCAGTTCGACCTGTGCGCAAGCTTCCTCCACCACGGCATGGGGCTTGATCACCCTTCTTCGATTGCCAGCGCCCGCCGTCCGCGCATCAAGCGCTCGACTGCAAGCAAACATCTGAATTTTTTAACAGACGCGTCCCTGCGGCGCAAGGAAAATCGCGCATTACGTAGGGCATGAACCCCGAACTTCAGCGCGCATCGGCCGTCGCATCGCGCCAAATCAGCGTCGCCATGCGCCCGCACCGGGGTTCACGCCGAAACGAGTAGTAACCCCGCGCCTCGGTCATCGTGCAGGCATTGCCGCCATGGACCGCCGCGACCCCCGCGGCGGTCAGGCGCAGGCGTGCCAAAGCGTAGATGTCCGCCATCCAGCGATCCCCCTGCCCCGGCCGGAACGCGGCCTCCGCCTCCGGCTGGGCCGACACAAAAGCCGCCCGCACCTCCGGTCCGACCTCGAATGCCGCCGGCCCGATCGCCGCACCCAGCCAGGCCTGCACCCGGCCCGGCGCAATCGGCATTGCGGCCAGCGTCGCTTCCAGCACGCCGGCGGCCAGTCCGCGCCAGCCGGCGTGCGCAGCCGCCACGACGCTGCCATCGACCGCCGCAAACAGGACCGGCAGACAATCGGCGGTGAGTACCGCGCAGACCACGCCCGGCTGCGCGGTCCAGCTGGCATCCGCCGTCACCGTGCCCATTGCGGGGAGCGCCGCGACCGCAACGCCATGCACCTGCCGCAACCAACCCGGCTCCGACGGCAGCTCCAGCGCCGCCCGCAAACGACGGCGGTTTTCGGCAACGGCGACCGGATCGTCGCCGCAGTGATCGGCGAGATTGAGCTGATCGTAGGGCGACACACTGACGCCGCCATGACGCAGCGTCTGCCAGGCCCGCACACCGGGGGGGCTCGGCCAAGCGGCGGCCAGCGCCAGCGCCACCCCCGTCACCGAACTCACCCGTTGACGCTGCGCGCGTGCGCGCGCAAGGCGGCCGCCAGCGCCTGCATGTCGGCCGGCGGCTCCGACGTCCAGGCGACCCGCTTGCCGCTGCGCGGATGCGTGAGTTCCAGTTCGCGCGCGTGCAGCGCCTGACGAGGGAAGGTCTTGAGCAGGTCACGCAGGTCAGCCGGCATGCCGGCGCAGCGCGCGGCGCCGCCGTAGACAGCGTCACCGATGATCGGGTGGCGGATATGGGCCATGTGCACACGAATCTGGTGCGTGCGGCCGGTTTCGAGCTTGACCCGCAACCAGCTGTGCTGAACGTAGCGCTCCTGGACACGATAGTGCGTTACCGACTCGCGGCCATCGGCCACCACCGCCATTTTCAGGCGATCGCGCGGGTGCCGACCGATCGGCGCATCGACGGTCGCGCCGGCGATCAACGCGCCCTGGACCCATGCGTCGTACTCGCGGCGAATCTCGCGCTCGGCCAGCTCCGCGACCAGATGCGCATGCGCCTTCAGGTTCAGTGCCACGACCAGCAGGCCGGATGTGTCCTTGTCCAGGCGATGGACGATGCCCGCGCGCGGCACCGCCGCCGTGGCCGGAAAATGGAACAGCAACGCATTCTGCAAGGTGCTGGCACGCTGGCCAGCCCCCGGGTGCACGGTGAGGCCGGCCGGCTTGTCGATGATCGCCAGGTCTTTGTCGGCGTGCACGATCTTGAGCGGCAGATCCTGCGCCTCCATCCGCGACTCTTCCTCGGGCTCGGCATCCAGCATCAGCCGGTCGCCGGCCTCGACCGGGTGGCGCGTGCGGGTCTGCGGCCGGTCGTTCAGCAGCAGCCGGCCTGCCTCGATCCAGGTCTGCAGGCGTGCGCGCGAATAGGCATCGAACAGCTTGGCGCAGACCACATCCAACCGCTGACCGGCCAGCGCGTCGGGAACCTCCGCACTCAACTGCAGGTCATCCTCGGGAACCTCAATGGCCATCGGCTATACTCGGCGCTTCCGTCAAAGCTGGCATCAAATGACTCTCAGATTTCTCGCCGCTGCGACCCTGGTCGCCGGCCTCTGCGCGTGCAGCTCCAATCCGGACCGGCCGGCTCCCAACAACCCGTTCAAACCGGAGCAGGTGTCGTCGCGCGAACAGCGGCTGCAAGCCGGCGAATTGTACCGGCTTGCGCGCAGCGCCCTGGATTCGAGCGATTTTACCGGCGCGATCACGCGGTATGGGCAGATCTCGCTGCGCTTCCCCTTCACCGACTACGCCGTGCAGTCGCAGATGGAGCGCGTCTACGCCTTGTATCGCAACTACCAGTATGACGAAGCGCTGACCGACGCCGATCGCTTCCTGCGCGACTACCCGCGGCATGCGCACGCCGACTACGTGCAGTACCTCAAGGGTCTGATCAACGCGCAACGCGACCAGGGCTTCACCGCAAGCCTGGGCTTCGATACGCGCGCCCGCGACGTTTCCAACCTGCGCCGCGCCTTCGACGATTTCGCGCTGCTGGTGCAGAAATACCCGAACAGCCGCTACGCCGGTGACGGTCGCCAGCGCATGATCGACCTGCGCAACCGCATCGCCGAACACGAGCTGACCGTCGTCGAGTACTACGTGCGCCGTGGCGCGATGGTCGCCGCAGCCAAGCGCGCCGAACAGATCGTCTCGCAGTATCCGGGCGCGCCCGCAGCACTGCGAGCGCTGGAGTTGCTCGGCGATAGCTACGACGCTTTGGGCATGAAGGAGCAGGCCGACGACGCGCGCCGCCTGCGAACGGCCCAGCTCGCGGCCATCAGCCCGTCAGGCGCGGCTCCCGCACCGCCTGCGAAAGACGACAAACCCGGCTTCTTCCGCCGACTGTTCACGCCGGGCAGCGACGAGGTCGAGGGTTACACGCTGACGCTGCCGCCTGCGCAGGACGACCGCCAGACATCGCCGGAAACGGCGGCAGCCGGCGCCAACAACAACGACACAGCCGACACGTCCGCCGGCGAGTACCGCGCCGGCCAGTTGCGCGTTTACATGGAACCCTACGACGACGCTCCGGCACCGAAAGCAGACACGGCATCCGCCGATCCGGCCGCGGCGCCCGCCACGCCCTGATTCCGACGCGCCGGCCCTCGGGCCGATCTCGATCTGCAGCTTTTAAAGATCGCCGTACTGCGCGGTGATCGGATAACGCCGCTCGCGCCCGAACGCACAGCGTGTGATCTTCGGCCCCGGCGGCGCCTGGCGGCGCTTGTACTCCGAACGCCGCACCAGCGACGCCACACGACGCACGATCGCCTCGTCATACCCACGCTGCACAATCTCCGGAATCGAGCGTTGCTGCTCGACGTACAGCTCCAGTACGGGATCCAGCACCTCGTAAGGCGGCAGCGAATCCGAATCCTTCTGGTCGGGCCGCAACTCGGCGCTGGGCGGGCGCACGATGACGCGCTCCGGAATCGCAGGGCCCAGCGTGTTGCGGTAACGCGCCAGGCGATACACCAGCGTTTTGTAGACGTCCTTGATCGGCGCAAAACCGCCGCACATGTCGCCGTACAGCGTCGCGTAACCGACGGCCATCTCGCTCTTGTTGCCGGTGGTCAGCACCACCGGCCCGAACTTGTTGGACAGGGCCATCAACAACACGCCGCGGCAGCGCGACTGTAGATTCTCTTCGGCCAGGTCCGGCGCGCGATTCTCGAACAGCGGCGCCAGCGTCGCGGAAAACGCCTCGAACGCCGGCTCGATCGGCAAGCTGGAATAGCGGATGCCCAACGCCTCGGCTTCAAGCCGCGCGTCGTCGTTGGACATGTCGGCGGTATACCGCGACGGCAGCGACACGCCCCAGACCCGTTCAGGCCCCAGCGCATCGGCTGCGATCGCCGCGACCAGTGCCGAATCGATCCCGCCGGACAACCCGATCAGCGCACCGGGGAAGCCATTGCGGTTGACGTAGTCGCGCACCGATTGGACGAGGCCACGGTAGACCACGGCCTCCTCGGAAGTCTCCGCCCGCAGGCTGCCGCGCCACCGGCCACCATCGAAATGCAGCGCGTGCACGCCTTCCTCGAACAGCGGTGCGGCGAATCCGATGCGGCCATCGGCATCGACCGCGGTGGAATCGCCATCGAACAGCACATCGTCCTGACCGCCGACGCAATTGACGTAGGCGATCGGCAGCCCCGTCTCGGCGATTCGCGAATCGAACACGCGACGACGCTCTGCCGACTTGTGGCGATCGAAGGGTGAGGCATTGAGCGCGATCAGCAGCTCGGCGCCTGCGGCCTTGGCGGCGGCGGCCGGCGCCGCCCCCCAGAGGTCCTCGCAGATGCACAGGCCGATGCGCCGTCCGCCGTGTTCGAACACCAGCGTTTCGCGGCCGGGCCGGAAGTGGCGGCGCTCATCGAACACGCCGTAATTGGGTAGCCGCTGCTTGCGGGTACGCGCCAGCACGGCGCCATCGCGGATCACATAGGCAGCGTTGTAGATCACACGCTCGCCGTTGTCGGTCGCAAACTCGGGGAGGCCGACGATCACCGTGACGTCGCGCACCTCGTCGAGCAGCCGGCGCACGCCCGATTCGATCTGCGCCGGCATCGCCGTACGCAGCAGAAGATCGTCCGGCGGATAGCCGATCAACGAGAGTTCGGGGCAGGCAACCAGATCGGCGCCGAGCGCATCGCGCGCGTGCCGTGCGGCGTCGATGATCTTCTGGACATTGCCTTCGACATCGCCGACCCAGAGATTGAGCTGGGCCAGCGCGAGCGTGAACGGTTGCGACATGCGAAAAGCTTAGCCCAGAAACTTAGCCCGGAAACAGCGACGGCGGCCGTGGCCGCCGTCGCTGGATGTTGCGAGAAGACCGCTTACTTGAGCAGCGACTTCATCGCCGCGCCGAGATCGGCCGGCGAACGCACCGTCTTGACGCCAGCGGCTTCCAGCGCCGCAAACTTTTCGTCGGCCGTGCCCTTGCCGCCGGCGATGATCGCGCCGGCATGGCCCATGCGCTTGCCCGGCGGCGCGGTGACGCCGGCGATGTAGGCGACGACCGGCTTCTTGACGTTGCCCTTGATGTACTCGGCCGCCTCTTCTTCGGAGGAGCCGCCGATCTCGCCGACCATGATGATGCCTTCGGTCGCCGGGTCCTTCTCGAACAGCGAGATGACGTCGATGAAGCCCAGGCCGCGCACCGGGTCGCCGCCGATGCCGACGCAGGTCGACTGGCCGAGACCGTTCTGCGTGGTCTGGTGCACGGTTTCGTACGTCAGCGTGCCGGAGCGCGACACGATGCCGATCTTGCCCGGCTTGTGGATGTGGCCCGGCATGATGCCGATCTTGCACTGGCCCGGCGTGATGACACCCGGGCAGTTGGGGCCGACCAGCACGCTGTCCGGATACTGCGCACGCAGCGTCGCCTTGACCTTGATCATGTCGATCACCGGAATGCCCTCGGTGATGCAGATGATGACCTTGATGCCGGCGTCGGCCGCTTCGAGGATCGCGTCGGCCGCACCGGGCGCCGGGACGTAGATCATCGTCGCATTGGCACCCGTGGCCTTCACCGCGTCATGCGCCGTGTTGAACACCGGCAGATCCAGATGCTTGCCCCCGCCCTTGCCCGGCGAGACGCCGCCGACCATCTTGGTGCCGTAGGCGATCGCCTGTTCGGAATGGAAGGTGCCCTGCTTGCCGGTGAAGCCCTGGCAGATGACCTTGGTGTTCTTGTCGATCAGGATGGACATGGATTACTTCCCCTGCGCCAGACGCACGACGGTCTGCGCGGCTTCGGTGAGATCGGAGACGGGCGTCACGGCGAGCCCGGATTCGCGCAGCATCGCCTGGCCCTTCTCCATGTTGGTGCCCTGCAGACGCGCGACGACCGGAATCTTGAGACCGACCTGCTTGACCGCGGCGATGATGCCCTCGGCGATCAGGTCGCAGCGCACGATGCCGCCGAAGATGTTGATGAAGATCGCCTTGACCTCGGGGCTGGCGGTGATCAGCTTGAAGGCTTCCGTCACCTTCTCCGCCGTGGTGCCGCCGCCGACGTCGAGGAAGTTGGCCGGCTGGCCGCCATGCAGCTTGACGATGTCCATCGTCGCCATCGCCAGGCCGGCGCCGTTGACCATGCAGCCGATGTTGCCTTCCAGCGTCACGTAGTTGAGGTCGTACTTGGAGGCCAGGCGCTCGCGCTCGTCTTCCTGCGTCGGATCGCGCTGCTCGGCGATCGCCTTCTGACGGAACAACGCGTTGTCGTCGAAGTTGAGCTTGCCGTCGAGCGCCATGACATTGCCTTCGGCGGTGACGATCAGCGGGTTGATCTCGACCAGCGAGGCGTCGCACTCGGTGAAGATGCGGTACAGGCCCATCAGCACCTTGGTGAACTGATCGGCCTGTTCTTTGTTCAGGTCCATGAAGAAGGCCAGCTCGCGCGCCTGGTAGGGCTGCAGGCCCGCGGCCGGAGAGACGAATACGTGCTTGATGCGCTCCGGCGTCTCGTGCGCGACCTTCTCGATGTCCATGCCGCCGTCCGGCGAGGCCATGAACACGATCTTTTCCTGCGTGCGGTCGACCAGTGCCGACAGGTACAGCTCGCGCGCGATGTTCGACGGCTTCTCGACGTACACCGAGTTCACCGGCAGGCCCTTGGCGTCGGTCTGGATCGTCACCAGGTTCTTGCCGAGCATCGCCTTGGCGGCTTCTTCCGCAGCGTCGGGGCCACTGACCAGCTTGACGCCGCCGGCCTTGCCGCGCGCACCGGCGTGAATCTGCGCCTTGACGACGACCTTCTCGGTGCCGAGCTGCTTGGCCGCGGCACGCGCGCCCTCCGGGCTCGACGCCAACACACCCTGCGGCACCGGGATGCCGTAGCGCGCAAACAATTCCTTGGCTTGATACTCGTGAAGATTCATGCGGATACCCCGAAGGACACTGCGATCTGGAAGCGCGGCATTCTCGCGCAGCAACGGGGCAGACGCAAAAGCGCAAACGGACGAGGCCCTCGAACCGGCGAGGCTCCGCGTAGAATGCGCTCCGTCCGATCCCGTGCTCCAATGAATGTGATCCGCCTGCTGATTCTGCTGGTCGTCGCTTGGCTGTTGTGGCGCGCCTGGCGCCTGTTGCGCGCGCAGCTGACTGCACAGCCACCGCCGGAAGAACCCACGCCGCCGCCGGAAGCGACCTCGTCTTATGAGCCGATGGCGCGTTGCGCGCGATGCGGCGTGCACGCGCCGGCACACGCCCTGTCCAAGGCCGGCCTCTGCGGCCGTTGCGCCGAGTGACGCTCACCGGATCGCGCTGATGGTCGGCCTGGTGTCCCTGCCGACCCGGACCGAGGATTGGCGCATCCTGTCGATCCTGGGCCCCTACCGGCTGCTGCTGGTCGCGACCCTGTACTCGCTGTATCGCTCCGGCTTCGCACCGGATTTCTTCGATCTGGTTCCCGCGACGCTGTTCACCTGGGGGTGCCTCGCCTACACCATCGCGGCGCTGCTGCTGCTGGTGCTGGTCGTGCTGCGACGGCCGGGCGTGGTGGCGCAAGCCCATCTGCAGTTCGCGATCGACGTCGTCACGCTGACGTTCCTGGTGTATCTCACCGGCGGCGTCTCCAGCGGTCTTGGCGTGCTCATGCTGACGCCCTTGGTCGGCGGCGCCCTGGTACTGTCGTCGCGCATGGCGATCGTGCATGCGGCGATCGCCACGCTGGCGATCTTCGCCGAGGAGGGGCTGCGGCAATTGCAGTCGCTGTTCGTTAACACCGGCGACTTTTCCCAGGCCGGCCTGCTGGGCCTCGCCTTCTTCGCCACCGCGCTGGCCACCAACACGATGGCCCTGCGTGCGCGTCGCAGCGAGGCGGTCGCCGAACGGGTCGGCACCGAGTTCGTCAGCCTGTCGCGCCTCAACGAGAACATCATCGAGTCGATGCTGACCGGCGTCGTGGTGGTCAACGCTGGCGGCCGCATCCGCACCGTCAACGCTGCCGCCAAGCGGCTGATCGGCGCCGGCGCCACACCCGGCCGCGTCCTCGACGAGACCCTGCCGGCGCTGAGCGGGCGCTTGCGCCAGTGGCGCGCCGGCGTCATCGAGGCCACCGCGCCTTACACCGAGCCCGCCGGCGGACGCGAACTGGTGCCGCGCTTCACGCATCTGGGCTGGGGCCCCGACGCCGCGGTGCTGGTGCTGCTCGAAGACGCCGCCCAGCTGCGGGAACAAGCGCAGCAGATGAAGCTGGCGGCGCTGGGACGCCTGTCGGCCAGCATCGCGCACGAGATCCGCAATCCGCTGGCGGCAATCACCCAGGCCGGCCAGTTGCTGGCCGAGTCGTCGAACCTGGGCGGCGAGAACCGACGCCTGCTCGACATGGTGCAGCGCCATGCCGCGCGTATCGAACGCATCGTGCGCGAGGTGCTGGACCTGTCGCGCCGCGATCCGTCGCGGCAGTCCAACTTTCGGCTGCGTGAATGGCTGGTGCAGACGATGGCGACCTACCAGGAGAGCCATGCGCAGCATCCGCGCCCGATCGAGCTGGTCGATGTGCCCGCCGAGCTGATCGTGCGCTTCGATCCCGATCATCTGCAGCAGGCGCTGTTCAACCTGTGGGACAACAGCTTCGAGCACGTCAAAGGCGGTGCCGACGCCATCACGGTGCTGATGCAGGCCCGTGCACCGCGCGACGGCGAACCGGCCTGGCTGGAAATCGCCGACAACGGCCCGGGCATACCACCGCCGCTGCGCGAGCGCATCTTCGAACCGTTCTTCACCACGCACCACGCCGGCACCGGCCTCGGGCTTTATCTGGCGCGTGAACTCTGCGAATACAATCAGGCGCGCCTCACCTATCGACCGCAGGATGGCGGCGCCTGCTTCCGCATCCTGTTTGCGGGCAGTACCGCGGAGAACGCCGCAGCATGAGCAAAGCGCACATCCTGATCGTCGACGACGAGCCCGACATCCGCGAACTGGTAGAGATCGCACTGTCGCGGATGGGCCTGCGTACCGATTCCGCCGCCTCGCTCGCCGAGGCACGCGAACGCCTGGCGGCACAGCGCTTCGATCTATGCATCACCGACATGCGTCTGCCTGACGGCAACGGCGTCACACTGGTCGGCGAGATCCAGAAGCAATACCCGCAGACGCCGGTCGCCGTCATCACCGCCTACGGCAACGCCGAAGCCGCTGTGGAAAGCCTCAAGGCCGGGGCCTTCGATTTCGTTTCAAAGCCGGTCGACATCGCCGCGCTGCGCAAGCTGGTCGACACGGCGCTGCAACTGCGTTCGCGCGACGGGCGCCCCGCCGAGGAAGATCACGGCGGCCTGCTCGGCCAGCACGAGAGCATCCGTCAGCTGCGCGGCATGATCGAACGCCTGGCACGCAGCCAGGCGCCGGTACATATCTCGGGCGAATCCGGCACCGGCAAGGAACTGGTCGCGCGTCTGATTCACGCGCGCGGGCCACGCGCTTCGGGCCCGTTCGTGCCGGTCAACTGCGGCGCGATTCCGTCGGAACTGATGGAAAGCGAATTCTTCGGTCATCTGAAAGGCAGCTTCACCGGCGCACACCGCGACAAGGCCGGACTGTTCCAGGCGGCCGAGAATGGCACCTTGTTCCTCGACGAGGTCGCGGATCTGCCGGCGCACATGCAGGTCAAGCTGTTGCGCGCGTTGCAGGAACGCGCCGTGCGGCCCGTCGGCGCGGAGAGCGAGGTCGCGGTCAACGTGCGCGTGATCTCCGCCACGCACCGCAGTCTGGCGGCGCTGGTCTCGGCCGGCGCGTTCCGGCAGGACCTCTACTACCGCCTGAACGTCATCGAAGTGCGCACACCGGCACTGCGCGAACGCGCCAACGACATCCCGTTGCTGGCGCAGCATATCCTCGAGCGCCTGTGCCGGGAGTTCGGACTCGATCACGCCCCACAACTCGACGACGCGGCGCTGCAGGCCCTGTGCGCGCATCCTTTTCCCGGCAACGTCCGCGAACTCGAAAACGTGCTGGAACGCGCGGTCACGCTCTGCGAGGACGGCCGCATTCAAACCCGCGACCTGCAACTGCGCAGTACGGCGGCAGCCGACGCGATGGCCGGTGGCCTCGAGGACCAGATGGAAGCGATCGAGAAGCGCGCCATCCTCGAGGCGCTGCAGAAGACCCGCTACAACAAGACGCGGGCTGCCGAATTGCTGGGCATGTCGTTCCGCTCCTTGCGCTATCGCATCAAGAAACTGGGCCTGGACGACACGGAATGAAGCGCCCAACGCAACCGCGAAGCTGAACGAACCGTATAGGCACTTGTGCCCTGGCCGACTTGCTTGCGGGTCGGCCTCGTCTTGCTACACTGCCCCGAAATGGATCGTCGCGAGCACGGATTGCGTCGACGCCCATGGCATGGAGCTTGCTGCATGACCAGGGCCCCGAGTCGGAGGATGCTGTGACAGCCAACTTTCATATCGGCCCTGCGCCGCTGCGGGGTGCGGTGTCGTATTCCCGCCAAGGCGCGCGCCGCCCGGCACCGGGTCGCAGCGCGAACGCGCCGCTGGCCTGGCATGACGCCGCGCGCGATGAGCCCGCGCGCGAACTGCTCGCCAACACGCTGTGCTCGGCCTGCGATCTGATCGGCGCGGAGCGCGGCTTTGTGCTGGTACTGCGCGAAGAAACCACGCTGGAAGTCGCCTGCACCCGTGGCCTGCCATCGCAGGAGCTGCTGGATCTGCTGTTCGGTGTGGCCGCGCGCGCGCTGCACAGCGCACTGGCCAAGTCCAGCAAGGGGCTCGGCGACGCCGAGGGCGTCCTGCTGAGCGAAACCGGCACGATCCCCGAGCATTGCGCACCGGCCGTCGTCAGCCTGCCGCTGGATCTCGGCTCCCGCCAGCGGGGCGCCCTGTGCCTGCTGCGCACGGCAGAACCACGCACGCTGTCCGAACTCGATTTCGAAATCCTGGCGGCGCTCGCCGGGCAAGCTGAACTGGCCCTGGCCTCGGCCAGCCAGCGTCGCGCCCTGAGCCGCCTGGAAGCCAGCCTCCAAGCCGTCGCCTCGGCGCCGACGTCGACGCGCTGAGTCGCGCCATGGAACCCTCGCGCGACGCGACGGCGTTCCCGATCGGCGAAACGCGGGCCAAGGACACGGAAGATTTCCGCCAGGCCGTCCTGCGCCAGGTCCAGGAACTCACCGCAGACAATCAGCGCCTGCTGCAGTCGGTGGTGCGCAGCGAGAAGCGCTTCCGCACGCTCGCCAAGTCCGTCTGGCATGTCCAGGAAGAGGAGCGGCGCCGTCTGGCGCGCGAGCTGCACGATGGCCTCGGCCAGACCCTGACCGCGCTCGCCAATCAGGTGCAGCGCATCCTCGACGACGCCCGCGGCGCCGGCAATCTCGGCCTGCTGCACCGCCTCGCCGACGCGCTCGACATCACCCGCGGCGCGCTGCACGACACGCGGGAGCTGTCGCGCCTGCTCCGCCCCACCCTGCTCGACGATCTGGGCCTCGACGCCGCCCTGGCCTGGCTCGCCCGCACGCTGTCCGAGCGCACGGGGCTGGCCATCGACGTGCAATCCGGCCTCGACGAACGCCGCCTGCATCCGGATGTCGAAACCCTGGTGTTCCGCATTACCCAGGAAGCACTGACCAATGTGATCCGCCACAGCGAGGCACGCAGTGCGCGCATCGTGCTCGAGTGCCAGGGCCACACGCTGACGCTGCGCATCGAGGACAAAGGGCGCGGCTTCGACGCCGCCCAGATCGCCGCACCGGGCCGCGTCAGCGGCGGCCTGCGCGGCATGCGCGACCGCGCCGAGCTGTTCGGTGGTCGCGTCGAATTGCGCTCCGCCCCGGGCGAGGGCACCGTGGTCCAGTTGATGCTTGCACTGGACGCAGCCGATACCGAAGACCCCCAACTACGCCCATGACCCCGATCCGCCTGCTGGTCGCCGACGACCACACCATCGTCCGTGAAGGACTCGTCTCGATGCTGGAGGAAACCGGCGAATGTCAGGTCGTGGCCCAGGCCGCCGACGGCATGCAGGCCATGGACCTGGCACTGAAGACGCAGCCCGACATCGTGGTCACCGACATTTCGATGCCGCGCATCTCCGGCCTGGAGGTGGTCAAGCGCGTGCGCGCCGAACTGCCCGGCACCCGCACGCTGGTGCTGACCGTGCACGAGGAAGACGAGTACATCCTGCCGATCCTGCGCGCCGGCGCCAACGGCTTTCTCAACAAGGACACCTCGGTCTCCGAGTTGATGACGGCGATCAAGTCGATCCACGGCGGCACGCCCTATTTCGGCCCGCGCGCGGCCAAGGCCCTGGCCGAGCGCCAGCAACGCGGCCGCTCGCTGGGCACTGACCCCTACGCCAGCCTGACCGCGCGCGAGCGCGAGACCTTTCACCTGGTGATCCAGGGCAAGACCACCAAGGAAATCGCCCAGATCCTCGATATCGGCGTCAAAACCGCGGAGAACCACCGCGCCCGCATGATGGAAAAGCTGGCGCTGCGCAATACCGCGGAAGTCGTGCGCTTCGCCGCACTGCGCGGCCTGCTGACTTGACCCGGCCGGTCCCGCGACCGGACACCAAAACGCGGCCCGCGCCTTACGCCAGCGCGCCCGGCCCCGTTATACTTGCGCGGTTTCGACGGCTGCGCGTTACCTAATGCCGGTCCGGCAGGCGCCCGTCGAACCCAATTCGTGTCGAATCATCTCTTGAAGGGGCTTTAGTTCAATGAGCAATCAGGGCGTGGATCCCGGCCGGCGCCGGTTCCTGACGCTGACGACCTCGGTGGTCGGCGGCGCAGGCGTGGCGGCAGCCGCCTGGCCATTTCTGGCATCGATGGCCCCCAGCGAACGCGCCAAGGCGCTGGGCGCGCCGGTGACGGTGGACATCAGCAAGACCGAGGCCGGCCAGCGTGTGACCGTGGCCTGGCGCGGCAAGCCGGTCTGGATCGTGCGCCGCACGCCCGAAATGGTGGCGACCCTCGACAAGGTGACCGGCGACCTGCGTGATCCGGAGTCCAAGGAGCCGCAGCAGCCGGCGTACGCCCAGAACGAGGCGCGCTCCATCAAGCAGGACGTCCTGGTCATGGTCGGCTCCTGCACCCATCTCGGCTGCTCGCCGACGTTCCGCCCGGACCATCCGGCGCCGGAAATCCACAGCAACTGGCAGGGCGGCTTCTTCTGCCCGTGCCACGGCTCGATGTTCGACCTCGCCGGTCGCGTCTACAAGGGCGTGCCCGCGCCGACCAACCTGATCGTGCCGCCGCACCGCTATGAGGGCGACAACACGATCGTCATCGGCGAAGACCAGACCGGAGCCGCGTAATGGCCATCGTCCCGAATCCCTACAAGACCACCGGCCTGCTCGGCTGGATCGACGACCGCTTCCCGCTGACCAAGCTGTGGAAGGATCACCTCGCCGAATACTACGCACCGAAGAACTTCAACTTCTGGTACTACTTCGGCTCGCTGGCGCTGCTGGTGCTGGTCAACCAGCTGCTGACCGGCATCTTCCTGACGATGCACTACAAGCCGGACGCTGCGCTGGCCTGGGACAGCGTCGAGTACATCATGCGCGACGTGCCCTGGGGCAATGTCATCCGCTACCTGCACTCGACCGGCGCCAGTGCGTTCTTCCTGATCGTCTACCTGCACATGTACCGCGGCCTGCTGTACGGCTCGTACCGCAAGCCCCGCGAACTGATCTGGCTGTTCGGCGCGCTGATCTTCTTCGTGCTGATGGCGGAAGCCTTCGCCGGCTACGTGCTGCCCTGGGGCCAGATGTCCTACTGGGGTGCGCAGGTGATCATCTCGCTGTTCGGCGCGATTCCCGTCGTCGGCCCCGATCTCGTGATCTGGGTGCAGGGCGACTACATTCCGTCGGACGCCACGCTGAACCGCCTGTTCTCGCTGCACGTCATCGCGCTGCCGTTCGTGCTCGTCGGCCTGGTCGTCGCGCATCTGATCGCGCTGCATGAAGTCGGCTCGAACAACCCGGACGGCGTCGAGATCAAGAAGTTCAAGGACGCCAACGGCAAGCCGCTCGACGGCATCGGCTTCCACCCGTACTACACGGTCAAGGATCTGTTCGGTGTCGGCGTGTTCCTGATCATCTTCCTCGGCGTCGTGTTCTTTGCGCCGGACGGTGGGGGCTGGGTGCTCGAGAAGCCGAATTTCCAGCCGGCCAACCCGCTGGTGACGCCGGAACACATCACGCCGGCGTGGTACTTCGGTGCCTTCTACGCGATCCTGCGTGCGATCCCGGACAAGCTGCTCGGCGTCATCGGCATGTTCTCGGCCGTGCTCGTGCTGTTCGCACTGCCGTGGCTGGACCGCTCGCCGGTCAAATCCATCCGCTACAAGGGCATCTACTCGAAGGTCGCGCTGGGTCTGTTCACGGTCGCGTTCGTGCTGCTGAGCTACTACGGCATGCAGCCGCCGAGCGAGCTGGGCACGTTCATCTCGCGCGCCGGCACGATCATCTACTTCGCTTTCTTCATCCTGATGCCTTGGTACACCAAGCTCGACAAGACCAAGCCCGAACCGGAGCGCGTGACCTATGAAGCGCACTAAGTCTTCTTTGCTGGCGAAGCTGCTGGCCGGTGCGCTGCTCGCGGTCGGCGGTTCGGTTTTCGCGGCCGGCGGCCATGTCGCGCTGCCGTACAAGTACGAGCCGGATCTCGGCAACGAGTCCTCGCTGCAGCGCGGCGCCGCCAATTACATGAACTACTGCGCGGGCTGCCACTCGATGCGCCTGCTGCGCTACGGCCGCCTCGGCCAGGACCTCGGCATTCCCGAGGAGCTGCTCAAGGCCAACCTGATGTTCACCAGCGAAAAGCCGGGCGACTCGATCCATGCCGCCATGCCGGCGCAAGCCGCCAAATGGTTCGGCCAGCAGCCGCCGGACCTGTCGGTGGAAACGCGCCTGCGCGGTCCGGCCTGGGTGTACAACTACCTCATGACCTTCTACGTCGACACCACACGTCCGCTGGGCACCAACAATCTGGTGCTGGCCGGCGCGTCGATGCCGCACGTGCTGTGGGAACTGCAGGGCTGGCGCGGTCTCGCGCCGCAGGCCGAGGGTGAGGACGCCCACGGCGCCCATGCCAAGCCGAAGTTCGTGCAGCTCACCGACGGCAAGCTGTCGGAGAAGGAATTCCAGAAGTTCGTTGCCGACACCGTCAACTTCATGGCCTACGCCGCGGAGCCGGGTCGCGCCGGCCGCATCTCGCTGGGCATGAAGGTCATGCTGTTCCTGCTGCTGTTCACCGCGCTGGCATATCTGCTCAAGCGCGAGTACTGGAGAGACGTGCACTAAAGGCCTCGCGGCCTTCCGCACGAATTTCCCGTTCGATGAATACGGCGCCGTTCATGACAGCAGCACCATGAACGGCGCCGTTTCGTTTCTGGCACTCTGAGCCCATGGCGATTCCGGCCAAGAGCAAGTACGTGATGGACGCGCGCCCGGCGCCGCGCGCGGGGCTGACGTTGTTCTGCGCGCGCGACGATGTCGCCAGTCTATGGGCGCGTATCGTGCTCGCCGAGAAGGACGTGGACAGCGCGCGTATCGAATGGATCGTGCCGGGCAAGCCGCATCACGATCTGCTGGTGCTCAACCCCGCCGGCACGCTGCCGACACTGGTGGATCGCGATACCGTGCTGTATCCCGCCTCGGTCGTCGCCGAGTACCTGGATGAGCGTTACCCGCACCCGCGCCTGCTGCCGGCCGATCCGGCGCTGCGCGGCCGCATTCGCATGATGCTGCTGCGCATCGAACACGAGCTGTTCCCGGCCCTGACCGCGCTCGCCGCCGGCGCCAAGGCCACGGAAGCCAAGGCGCTGCGCAAGAAGCTCGGCGAGCAGCTGGTGGGTGCCAGCCCGCTGTTCTCCGCGCGCGGCTGGTGCATGGGCCTGGACTACAACCTCGCCGACTGCGCCTTCGCCGCACTGTTCACGCAGATGCTGCGCATGGACCTCAAGGCGCTGCTGGCCAGCGACCCGGCCATCGTGCGCTACGCCGAACGCCTGCTGACGCGGCCCGGCGTTCAGGCCGCAATCCGCTAAGCTCCCGGCAGTCCTGACGGACTGCCTCTCGCCTTTCGACGACAGCCCCCATGCCGCCGACCGCTCCACTTCGCTCCCGCCGCCCCTATCTGATCCGCGCGATCTTCGACTGGGCCTGCGACAGCGGCTTCACGCCGCACCTGCTGGTCGCCGCCGACTACGCCGGTGTCGTGGTGCCGCGCGAGTTCGTGCAGGACGGCAAGATCACGCTCAACATCAGCCCGTCCGCGGTGCGTAACCTGGATCTGCAGCAGGATCCGATCTGGTTCTCCGCGCGCTTCGGTGGCCGCCCCTTCGACGTACAAGTCCCCAGCGGCGCGGTGCTGGGCGTCTTTGCGCGCGAAAACGGGGAAGGCGTGCTGTTCGGCGAGCCCGAGCCGCTGCCCGAAGGCGCCGGCACTGGCAGCGATGCCGACGGCCCGCGTGAGCCGGAACCGCCGAAGCCACCCAGACCGGGCCGGCCGCAACTGCGCGTCGTCAAATAGGGCATCCGGGCGAACGCCCGGATCGGTGCCGCTATCCCGCGCGCGTCACCACGCGCCCTTCACTGGCCTCGTTTCACCGGCACCGTTCAGGCGGACCGCACCAGCGCGGCCGTGAGTCGGCGCACCGCCGGCAGCATCAGCATCAGTACCGGGAACGCGATCACCCAGGACAGGCCCCAGGCGCCCAGCCACGTGGTCAGCAGCTGCGGCGACAAGCCTATGGTCTTGATCGTGCTGATCAGCGACACGATGCACGTCATGAAGATCGACAGCAGCATCGGCAATACCAACGCGCCATAACGCGCCGGCAGCTTGGGAATCCCAAAAGCGATAGTCGTTCGATCCGATGTGGTCACGCTGGTGCTCCCGATCTCAAAACCGCCTCAACTCTTTTTGCTCGTCGGCGCGTAGGCCCCGTCGAACCGCGGCAGATCGTCGCGGATCGACCACCACCCGGCCTTGGAGCCCGTATAGAAATGCGCTGCCGGCTGCGCCATCACGGGCTCATCGAGCAGACCGACGCGAATGCGCAACACATCCGGCAGCGCGTCCTTGCGGCTGTAGACCGGCGAACCGCAGTGGCTGCAGAACACGCGTTGCTTGCCCGGTGACGACTCGAAATGCTTCAGCAGCTCCGCACCCGCCAGCAGTTCGAACGCAGACGCCGTCACCGGCAGGTTCGAAGCAAACGGCGTGCCCTGCGCCTTGCGGCACTGCGAGCAATGGCAAATCTGGATCGGCGCCAGCGCGCCCCGAATCCGGAATCGCACCCCGCCGCACAAGCAACCGCCGGTGTGCATGGTCTTCTCGTCCGAAGAATCCATAAACTCATCTCTCCCGATCACGCCTAGCGCAGCGGCTGTGGACGACAGACCGGCCCCGGGATCACCGGCAAGCCCAATGCCGCGCGAATCGCGGCGATGGCCCGCATCTTCAGGTGCGGCTCACCCTTGATCCGCTCCAGCGCTTCCAGCAGCGCGGCGATATCGAGCGGCCCGGCCTCGCCCACTCGCTTCACCGCCTGGGCCAAGGCGTCGGCATCGCCTTCCAGCGCGAAGGCCTCGGCGAGATCGGCGATGACGGATATCGAGTCAATGCGCATGAAGCTACGGAAATCCTCAGTTCTTATACGGGACCCGAATCTCGCGGATCGCGTGCGGAGCCAACCCGCAACAGTCGAGGCGTGCCGATCAACGCAGGATCCTCTCCATCGTCTTTCCTTTCGCCAATTCGTCAACCAGCTTGTCCAGGTAGCGGATCTTCCGCATCAATGGGTCTTCAACCTCTTCCACCCGAACGCCGCAGACGACGCCCTTGATGAGCGACACATTCGGATGCAAAGCAGGCGCCTGCGCGAAGAACGTCTTGAAATCATTATGCTGCTGGAGCTGCCGCTCCAGACCTGATGGGCTGTACCCCGTCAGCCAGCAGATGATCCGATCGACCTCGTCCTTGGTGCGCCCCTTGCGCGCCGCCTTCTGAACGTAGAGCGGATACACCTTGGAGAAGGCCATGGCGAAAACTCGATGCTCGGACATCCCGTTACTCCAAGTTGATCGACGGTCCGACCCCGTCATGGCGTGATCGGGGCTCTGTCGCGAGTGCCCGCCGCGTCAGGCAGATCGCCACACTCATACCGTTCGATCACGACTCAGATCCCTGGCAGCGCCTTGCCTGGATTGAGAATGCCGTTCGGGTCCAGCGCGCGCTTGATTGTGCGCATGGCGTCCAGCGTGTCCTCGGCAATTTCCCAGCCGACGAAGTCGCGCTTCTCGATACCGACGCCGTGCTCGCCGGAGAGCGTGCCCTCCAGGTCGAGCACGAGTCGAAAGACATCGGTCAGGCAGGCGTGGACGGCCTGCATCTGCGCGGGGTCTTCGGGGTCCACCAGCAGGTTGGTGTGCATGTTGCCGTTGCCGGCATGGCCGAAGTTGACGATGCGGATGTCGTGCTTCTGCGACAGGCGCTGCAAACCGGTGACCAGCTCCGGAATGCGCGTCACCGGCACGCAGACGTCTTCATTGACCTTCTTGGGCGCGATCTTGCGCAGGCAGGGCGACAGCGCCTTGCGGCAGGCCCACAGCGCATCGGCTTCGGCGGCACTGGCGGCGGTCTTGAGTTCGACCAGCCCCGGCCCGCGCGCGGCTTCGGCCACCGCGCGCTCGGCGTTGGCCAGCGTCTCGGCGCTGCCGTCGACCTCGATCATCAGCAGCGCACCCGTGCCGGCCGGCACGCCGGTAGGCTGATAGTGCTCGGCGAGCTGCACCGCGTCGCCATCCATGAATTCCAGTGCGCTTGGCGTTTCCGGCTGGGCCATGATGCGCGCCACCGCCTCGGCCGCCGCTTTCACGTCCGCATAGCAGGCGCGCAAGGTGCGGATCTGCTGCGGCTTGGGCAACAGCTTGAGCGTGGCTTCGGTGATGACCGCAAGCGTGCCTTCGCTGCCCACCAGCAGCCGCGTGAGGTCGTAGCCGACCACGCCCTTGGTCGTGGTGCAGCCGGTCTTCAGCGTCTTGCCGGCGCCGCTGACCGCGCGCAGGCCGAGGATGTTGTCCCGTGCGGTGCCGTACTTCACGGCGCGTGGACCGCCGGCGCAGCAGGCGAGGTTGCCGCCCACCGTGGAGTAGCCGAGGCTGGTCGGGTCCGGCGCCCAGAACAGGCCGTGCCTGGCGGCTTCGGCCTGCACATCGCCGTTGAGCGCGCCGGCCTCGCATTCGAGCAAACGGTCGCCGGGGGACAGGCGCAGGATGCGATTCATGCGCTCCAGGCTCAGCACCACGCCGCCATGGATCGGCACCGTGGCACCGGTGGTGTTGGTGCCGCGACCGCGCGCGATCAGCGGCAGGCGGTATTCGTTGCAGATCGACACCACGGCCAGCACGTCGTCGTGACTGGCGGCCAGCACCACGGCCTGCGGCATCGCCATGCGCTTGGAGTTGTCGTAACCGTAGGCCAGGCAATCCGCCGCGTCGGTGTACAGGCGCTCGGCGGGAATCTGCGCGCGCAGGCGGCGCGCGGCATCTTCGGGCAACGGCGCCGCGGACTGGATCAGCGGGCCGTTCGTGTTCATGCGGCGCCGGGGTAGAGCTGTTCGTCGATCGCGTCGCAGAGACAGTGCAGGAACAGGATGTGCACTTCCTGCACGCGCGCGGTAACGCTGGACGCCGAGCGCAACTCGATATCGTCACCGCGCAGCAACCTGGCCATCCTGCCACCGTCCTTGCCGGTCAGCGCGATCACGCTCATGCCCAGCGCCTGCGCAGCCTCGATGGCCTTGACCACGTTCGGTGAGTTACCGGACGTGGAGATCGCCAGCAGCACGTCGCCCTTGCGGCCGAGCGCCTGCACCTGCTTGGCAAAAATCTGGTCGAAGGCGTAGTCGTTGGCAATCGCCGTCAAGGCCGAGGTATCGACGGTCAGCGCGATGCCCGGCAGCCCGGGGCGCTCGCGCTCGTAACGGCCGGTGAGTTCGGCCGCAAAATGCTGCGCGTCGCCGGCCGATCCGCCGTTGCCGCAGGCCAGCACCTTGCCGCCAGCCTGGAGCCGTTCGGCGAGCAGGCGCGACGCGCGTTCCAGCGCCGGCACCGCAGCGGCGAGCGTGTCCTGCTTGGCGCGGATGCTGGCTTCGAAATGGGACCGCAGACGAGCTTGGAGATCCATGCGCGTCATTGTGAACCGGTGGCGGCGGACGGGCCAGTCGCGCCGCAGGCGTCGCGGGCGGGCGGCCGAATCCTGATCGGTGGGCCGCTCAGAAGCCGTCGAAGGCGGCGAGAATCCAGTCCAGCTTGCCGCCGCCGTCCAGCGCCACGACGTCGAATCGCACGACGCGCTGTGCGTGTGCGGCGTGCTCGGCCAGATACAACTGCGTGGCGAGGATGATGCGACGCTGCTTGCGGGCGTCGACCGAGGCGGCGGCCCCGCCGAAGGCACCGTGACTGCGCAGGCGCACCTCGACGACGACCAGCACGGTACCGTCCAGCATCACCAGATCGAGTTCGCCGCCGCGGTAGCGGACGTTGCGATCGACGAGGCGCAGGCCCTGGCGCTGCAGATGCCGCAGCGCGAGGTCCTCCGCCTCGGCACCGGTCACGGCGTCAGCAGGCCCGTGCCCGACAGCGGACGCAGCCCGCCGGTTTCGATCTGCACGCAGTCCAGGCCGCGCTCGATCTGATGGCCGCGCCAGCGCAACCGGCCGGAGGCGCCGTCCACCGCCTCGCCGACCCGCAACTCGCCGCGCAGCAAGCCCGCACTCACGCGCTGCGCGTCACGACCCAGCGCATACAAACGCGGCTGCGCAACCGTCGTCGGCAGGCTCTCGACTTCGGCGCGCGACGGCGCCCAGATCGCACTGTCGCCGACGGTCCAAGGGGTATCGCAGAAACGCATGCCAGCGCGGTCGGCATCGCTGCGCCCGTCGTAGACCAGCGCGGTGGCATAGATCGGCAAGCCGGTGGCGCGGTGGAAGCGGAACTGCGGGCCGAGCAGGCGCGCATCCTGCGCGCGCGCGACCATGAAAATCAGATCGAGGTCGCTACGGCGCTTGGCCTCGAACTCGGTTTTCACGCCCAGGATCGAGGTCAGGGCGCGGTGACGCTCCTGGCTGGCAGCGACCCCCATCAGGCCTTCGATGGCCTTGGACTGCTCGGTGGCACGCCCCAGCGGGTAGCGTTCGGCACGCATCACAGACCCGCCGTTCTGGCGCAGGCGCTCGGAGAATGCCGCCAGCGCACGCTCGCCCCAGTCGGTTTCCGGCACCAGCGCGACGGCGCGGCGCAGGCCCTGCGCGGCGGCGTGGTCGGCGGCGGCGCGGGCCTCGTCCTCTGGCGCCAGACCCATCTGGAAGAAGTTGAACGGCAGCGGAGTACCGGCGTCGAGGAAGTTCAGACCCAGCACCGGCACCGGCGGATTCAGCGCTGCCAGCATCGCCACGCTTTCCTTGCGCAGCGGGCCGACGACGAAATCGGCGCCCTCGTTGAGCGCACGCTGGAACACCGCCATCAGCGCTTCGTCGCCGCTGCCGACGTCATAGACACGCACGTTGCCGCGCGCACCGTCGTTGAAATGCGCGGACAGGAAGCCGTCACGCACCGCCTCGCCAGTCGCGGAGAAATTGCCCGATAGCGGCAGCAGCAAGGCAATGTTGCCCTCGCGGCGCACCGGTGCCGGAGCCGGCTCCACCGGCGCGGACGGCCAGTAGCCGTAGGCAGGATCGGTCTGCGCGGTATGGGTCGGCGCGGTCGGCCCCGGCGCGGTCGCCGACGAGGGCGGCGGGGGGCGCTCGGGCAGCGGCTGCGCGGTCGCGCAGCCGGCAACGGCCGCGGCCAGCGCGACCGCCGGCAACGCGTATCGGAACGGTGCGAACGGGGTCTTCGGCATAATCCGAAGTATGACATGCAGCCCCACGCCGACGACGTGAACGACCGCGCGCCCATCTCGCCGGGCCATCTCTATGTCGTGCCAACGCCGTTGGGCAATCTCGGCGACCTGAGTCCGCGCGCGCAGCAGGTGCTGGCGGCGGTGGATGCGGTCTGCGCCGAGGACACCCGCAACAGCGGCGGTCTGCTGGCGCACTTCGGCATCCAGCGGCCGCTGCTGGCGGTGCACGAACACAACGAATCCGATCTCTGCGAACGCCTGGTCGCGCGCCTGCGCGCCGGCGACAGCCTGGCGCTGATCTCCGACGCCGGCACGCCGCTGATCTCCGACCCCGGCTTCGTGCTGGTGCGCGCGGCGCGCGATGCGAACCTGCCGGTGATGGTCATTCCCGGCCCTTGCGCGGCGGTCGCGGCGCTCTCGATCGCCGGCCTGCCCAGCGACCGCTTCGTCTTCGAGGGTTTTCTGCCGGCCAAGGCCGGCGCGCGGCGTCAGCGGCTGGAAGCCCTGGCCGCGGAAACGCGCACACTGATCTTCTACGAATCCAGCCATCGCATCGCCGACACGGTCGCCGATCTGGCCGCCGTACTCGGCGGCGACCGCGAGGTCTGCTTGGCCCGCGAGCTGACCAAGCTGCACGAGGAAAGTCATCGCGCGCCTGCGGCCGCGCTGGTCGAATGGCTGCGCGAGAACCCTTATCGCGAGAAAGGCGAGTTCGTGCTGGTCGTCGCCGGCGCGGCGCAGACCGCCGACCCCGGTGAGGCCGAAGCCGAGCGCGTGCTGCGTGTGCTACTCGGCGCCCTGCCCGCCTCCGGCGCCGCCCGCGTCGCCGCCGAGCTGACCGGCCGGCGTCGCAAGGATTTGTATGCCCTCGCGCTGCGCATCGGCGGCGACGAGCACCACCCGGAGTCCGACACATGACCTCCCGCCGCTCGATTCACGCACCACTCGTCGCCATGCTGTGGCTGTTCGCTGCCGCGGTTTCGGCCGCACCCGCTGCTGCAGACACAGCCCCTGGCGACGCCGGCGCGCAGCTGCAGCGCTTCCTCGACGACGAATGGGAACGCGTGCTGCGCGAAAGCCCGGAAACTGCGACCTATCTGGGCGACAAGCGCTACAACGACCGCTGGTCGGACGTGAGCCTCGAGGCCATCGCCGCCAGCCACGCCGCCGACCGCGCGGCGCTGCAGCGCCTGCGACAGATTCCGCGCGCGGATCTGTCCGTCGCCGACCAGCTCAACTACGATCTGTTCCGGCATCAGCTCGAAGAGTCGATCGAGGAATACGGCTTTCGCCAGTTCCTGATTCCGATCAACCAGCGCGGCGGCATCCAGACCGCGGATGAGATCCTGGACCTGATGCGCTTCGAATCGACGCGCGATTACGCGGACTGGCTGAAGCGTCTGGAATCGCTGCCGGCGCTGATCGCGCAGGTCGAGGCGCTGATGCGCCAGGGCATCAAAGAAAAGCGCCTGAATCCGCGCATCGTCATGCAGCGCATTCCGGCGCAGATCGAAAAGCAGCTTGTCGACGATCCAACGCAAAGCCCCTGGTACAAGCCGTTCCAGGCCGTACCGGCCGGCGTGCCGGAAGCCGACAAGATCCGGCATGAGGCCGAGGCACGGCGCCTGATCGCCGAGGCCGTGGTGCCCGCCTTCCGCCGTTTCCACACCTTCTTCCAGAAGGAATACCTGCCCGCCTGTCCCGAGGCGGTCGGCGCCTGGGCGCAGCCGGACGGCAAGCGCCTGTACGCCTTTCTCGCTCGCAGCTTCACGACCACGACGCTGACACCGGACCAGATCCACGACATCGGCCAGCGCGAGGTCAAGCGCATCCGCGCCGAGATGGAGGCGATCAAGGACCAGGTCGGCTTCAAGGGCACGCTGGCGCAGTTCATGGCACACCTGCGCACCGATCCGCAGTTCTACTTCAAGACCGGCGACGAACTGTTCGCGGCCTACCTGGCGCTGTCCAAGCGCATCGATCCGGAGATGACGCGGCTGTTCCGCCTGATGCCGCGCCTGCCCTACGGCGTGCGGGCGATTCCCGACAACATCGCGCCGGACACCACCACTGCCTACTACATGCCCGGCGCCGCCGACGGCACACGCGCCGGCTACTACTACGTCAATCTCTACCAGCCGGAAGCGCGGCCCAAGTACGAGATGGAAGCACTGACACTGCACGAGGCGGTGCCTGGTCATCATTTCCAGATCGCGCTGGCGCAGGAACTGGGCGAGCTGCCGAACTTCCGCAAGCACGGCTTCGGCTTCACCGCTTATGTCGAGGGCTGGGGCCTGTACGCCGAATCGCTGGGCGAGGAACTGGGTCTGTACCAGGACCCGTACTCGAAGTTCGGCGCGCTGATCTACGAGATGTGGCGTGCGGTGCGACTGGTCGTCGATACCGGCATGCACCACAAGCGCTGGTCGCGCCAGCAGGCGATCGACTTCTTCAAGGCCAACGCCGCCAAGAGCGAGCTGGACATCGTCAACGAGGTCGACCGCTACATCGCCTGGCCGGGCCAGGCGCTGGCCTACAAGATCGGCCAGCTCAAGATCCGCGAACTGCGCACGCGCGCCGAGAAGGTATTGGGCGAGCGCTTCGACGTGCGCGGCTTCCACGACATCGTGCTCGGCAGCGGCGCGATTCCGCTGGATCTGCTGGAACGCAACGTCGACGTCTGGATCAAGGCGCAGCAGGGCTGAGATCGACGGACGGCGTGCCTGACGCGGGCGCCCGCAGGCGCTCGTGCACCGGCATGCCGTCGATCACCAGCGTTTCGATCAACGCATCGCCGCCGCGAACGCGCACCACCGCATAGGCTGGCCGGCGCGGGTCTTCTTCGTCGCCCGCGCGCGGCGGCGCAGCACGCTCGCGATAGAGGCGCTCGGCCTCCGGCGCCCGATGCTCGTCGAGATAGTAGCGGTCGAACGGCAGCGCCACGCGCAAGCGGCCTTCGTCCTGCCACTGCACGCGCACCGCGAGGCGATCGCCCGTCGCGGGTATTCGATCGGACGGAACACCGAGCCGCGCGTAGCCGTCGGCATCCACTGCGATCGGCGCCCACAGCCTCGCACCGCTGGCAAAGCGCGTCGGCGCCGGCACCTCGATCTGCGCCGCCTCGAAATCGAGGGCGACGTAGCGCCCGCGGAATGGATCGACCGGATCGACCGGCGCGGTACGGAAGCGATACGCCGTGCCCTGTTCCAGCGTCGCCTGCGCGCGCTGGATCAACGACAAGGGCAGCGCCCATTGCAGCAGGCAGAACGCCGCAAACAAGACCCACGGCAGGCGCCTCTTCATGGCGGCGCCATCCGCCGCCGCAGCCACAGACTGGCGACGATGAAGGCGATCCCGGTGCCGACAAACACCAGGCCGCGCACCGTGAACGACCAGTCGGTATCGAGAAAGCGCAGCAGCACCAGCAGCGTCAGCAGGAACAGGCCACGGCTGGCGCTGGCCCAATGCCGCGTCTGCAGACCGTCGCGCAGCATCGCGACACCAAGCAACAGCACGAACCCGCTCAGCATGGCCGCCAGCGCGACCGCCCAGGCACGCGTATCGAAGGCCACGACCAGGGCCATCAGCAGCGCCGGCACCCCGTGCAGCGCCGCCACCCAGCGGCGCGCACGGACGGCCTGGATCGCCTGCCACAACACGACACCGAGCACCGCGAACAACAGCACCCAGGCCTGCCACACCGCGCCCAGCGCGTCCGGCCAGCCTCTCCACGCATCGGCGAAGCTGCCGATCAATGCGGCGGCCGCGACCGCCAGGCTGCCGTAGGCGGCCAACGGCCGACGCCACAACGGTCCGGCGGTGGCAGCATCCGCAGCCGAGTCGCCGAGCGCCAGCAATGCGCCGAAGCCGGCAAGCCACCACAACCCCAGGCGCGGCACGTCGGGCAGGCTGGCCAGCACGGCGAAGAACAGCAGCGGCGCCAGCGCCCACAGCAACAGGGGCAGCCGCGTGCCCGTCGCACCTTCACGCCGGTAGAGGAGCCACAGGTAAGGCACCAGCACGGCAAACGCGGCGACGACCAGCAGCGGGGCCCCCGCGTTGCCGTGCATCGACAGCACGCTGCCGAGCACCGCCCCGCCATACACGGCTGCCGCCAGCGCCGAACCCGGCACGTAGACCAGCGGCAGGGTCAACGCGGCACACACTGCGAGGTAGCGCCCCAGATCGCCGGGGAAGTGGAACACCTGGCCGACCATCGCCAGGGCCAAGGCGAACGCCAGCGCCGAGAACACGGCGGCCGCCTCGCGCCACCCGCCGTCGGCATCACGCCGCAACACCCAGGCCAGCAGACCCTGCGACAGCGCCAGCGGCAACAGGCTGACGAACAGCCGCGTGCCGCGACCCCACTGATCCCAGTTGTGCGCCGCCAGCAGGATCAGACCCAAACCCACCAGCAAGGCGCCCAGCGTTGCGAACAGCACCCGCGACATCGCGCCGGCGTCCGCGGCCAGCGGTGCGTAATGCGCGCGCAGCCGTGCGGCGCTGGCGTCGTCCAGCACGCCATCGCGCACCAGCGCCGGCAACTGCTCCAGCAACCAGGCAGGACCCTTGGACATCAGCGGCTTTCGTCGGGTGGAGACCGCAGCTTAGCGCCGGAACCGGAACCCAGTCTTGCCGGCGCACCGGACCCGCTATGCTTGGCGCATCCGGCCCGCGAGGCCGTGTCACTGCACCGCGAATCGGACGACATGAGCGAAAAGAGTCAGTTCGGCCTACTCGGCGAACGCCGCTTCGGCTTCTTCTTCCTGACCCAGGCGCTGGGCGCATTCAACGACAACGTCTACAAGAACGCGCTGGTCATCATGGTGACCTTCGGGGTCGCCGGCCTGTCGGCCGGACAGATCGACCTCTACGTCAATCTCGCCGCCGGCCTGTTCATCCTGCCCTTCTTCCTGTTCTCGGCCACGGCCGGCCAGATCGCCGAGAAGTACGAAAAGTCCCTGCTGATCCGACTGACCAAGATCATGGAGATCGTGATCATGGGGCTGGCGGCGATCGGCTTCGTGCTGCAGCACGTGCCGTTTCTGATGGCGGTGCTGTTCCTGATGGGCACGCAATCGGCGCTATTCGGGCCGGTGAAGTACTCGATCCTGCCGCAGCACCTGCGCGAAGAAGAGCTGGTCGGTGGCAACGCGCTGGTCGAGGCCGCGACGTTCCTGGCCATCCTGCTCGGCACGATGCTGGGCGGCTGGCTGATCGCGCAGCACGGCGGCGCCCATTGGGTATCGGGCGTGATCGTCGTCGTTGCCGTGCTCGGCTATCTCACCGCACGCGGCGTGCCGCTGGCGCCCGCCACGGCGCCGGACCTGAAGATCAACTGGAACCCGGCCACCGAGACCTGGCGCAACCTGCAGTTCATGCGCGGCAACCGCGTCGTGTTCCTGTCGGTGCTGGGGATCTCCTGGTTCTGGTTCTACGGCGCGACATTCCTGTCGCAGCTGCCGAACTACACCAAGCTCTATCTCGGCGGCGACGAGACCGTCGTCACGCTATTGCTGACGGTGTTTTCGCTCGGCATCGGCGTCGGCTCGCTGCTGTGCGAACGTCTGTCCGGCCACAAGGTGGAAATCGGATTGGTCCCGCTGGGTTCGCTTGGCCTGACGCTGTTCGGCATCGATCTGTATTTCGCGGTGCCGGACGTCACGACCGTCGTCGGCATCGGCGCCAAGGAGTTTCTCGGCAGTGCCGCCCATCATCGTGTGCTGTGGGACCTGCTGCTGACCGGCATCTTCGGCGGGCTCTACATCGTGCCGCTGTACGCACTGATCCAGACGCGCTCGGAGCCCAGCCACCGGTCGCGCATCATCGCCGGCAACAACATCCTCAACGCACTGTTCATGGTGGTGGCCGCCGGCCTGGCGATCACGCTGCTCAAGGCGGGGCTGACGATCCCCCAGCTGCTGCTGACCACGGCACTGATGAACGCGGCAGTGGCGGTGTTCATCTACTCGCTGGTGCCCGAGTTCCTGATGCGCTTCCTGGTCTGGGTGCTGATCAACACGCTGTATCGCATCCGCAAGACCGGACTGGAGCACATCCCCGACGAGGGGCCGGCCGTCATCGTCTGCAACCACGTCAGCTTCGTCGACGCGCTGATTCTCGGCGGCAACATCCGCCGGCCGGTGCGCTTCGTCATGTACTACAAGATCTTCAAGATCCCGGTGCTGAACTTCATCTTCCGCACTGCCCGCGCGATCCCGATTGCGGGGGCCAAGGAAGATCCGGCGCTGATGGAGAAGGCCTTCGCGGAAGTCGAAGCCGCGCTGAAGAACGGCGATCTCATCGGCATCTTTCCGGAAGGCGGCCTGACACCGGATGGCGAAATTCAGAAATTCCGCCCGGGGATCGAGCGCATCATCGCGGCGACACCGGCGCCGGTGATCCCGATGGCGCTGCGCGGACTTTGGGGCAGCATCTTCAGCCGCCGCGACAACTGGGTGAAGCGCGCGCGGCTGCCGCGTCGGTTCTGGTCACGGGTCGAGATGGTCGCGGGGCCGGCGGTGCCCGCGGCCCACGTCTCGGCCGCCGACCTGGAGCAGCGCGTGCGCGCCTTGCGCGGCGACCTCGCCTGACGCGCGTCCTCCGCACCAACCGGATTCAGGAATCGGCCAGGGCCCGGCACGGCACGCCGGTGACGGCCAGCGCCTGGCGCACCGACGCCTCGTCATCTGCGCACGCCAGCGGCGCCGGCTGTGCGGCGGCCGCCTGCGCGCGCGATGGCAGCGCAATCTCACCGCGCAGACGCTGCGGCAGCGCCTGGGCCGCTTCCAGACGGATCTGCTGCAGAGCGCGGTTGCCCTGGACGGCGATCTCCGAAATCTCGGCCGGCGCCGCCGCCTGGGCACCGGCGGTGAATAGGGCCGACATCAGCAGGGCGGCGGTCGACAGCGTCTTGAAGGTCTTCATGGCGGGCTCCGGATCAGGGGTGGGCACACCCGCTATATTGCGAAGCGCATGCCAACCCCGCCATGCATGCAAGTTCATGTATAAATTGGCTATTTTAATCTTCCGCCGTGCGCGGTCGGTGTCCGCGCAACACCGGCGGACAGTCTGCGGACAGTGACCGCCCCGGCTCAGGCGCGGTGATAGGGGTGATTCGAGAGCAGGCTCCAGGCACGGAACAACTGCTCGGCGACGAAGACGCGCACTAGCGCGTGCGGCAGCACCAGCTTCGATAGCGACCACTGGCGATCCGCGCGCGCCAGTACCTCGGGGGCGTGGCCGTCCGGACCGCCGATCAGCAGACAGGTGTCACGGCCGGACTGCATCCACTGCTGGAGTTCGCCCGACCACTGCGGGCTGCTGAGTGGCTCGCCGCGCTCGTCGAGCGCGATCACCAGCGCGTCGCGCGGCAAGGCCCTCAGGATTTTCTCGCCTTCCTGCTGCTTGGCGCGCGCGATATCGGCGTTCTTGCCGCGCTGCGCCGGCACGATCTCGGTGAGTTCCAGCCGACACTCATGCGGCAGGCGCCCGGCGTAATCGCGGAACGCGGTTTCCACCCAGTCCGGCATGCGCGTGCCGACCGCGATCAGCCGGATGCGCATGCCGGCGCCGCCTCAGCGCTTGGCGCGCGTCGGCTTCTTCTTGGCAGCGGGCTTGCCCGTCGCGCGAGCAGCCGGCTTGGCACCTGCCTTCGGCGCCATTTTCTTGCCGGCGGGCTTGCGGGCCGGCTTGCCGGCACCGGATTTGCCGACCATTTTCTTTGCCGCCGGCTTTGCGGATTTGCCGGGCTTGGACTTGGAGGGCTTGGACTTGCCCGCCTTGGCTTTGTCCGTCTTCTTGGCCCCCGCGGCCTTCTTCGGCTTGGCTTCGGCCTCGACCGGCTCGGCCAGCGCCCACAGCTTCTCGAGCTGGTAGAACGCGCGCGCCTGCGCTTGCATCGCGTGCACGACCACGCCGCCCAGGTCCACCAGCACCCAATCGCCCTGGTCCATGCCCTCCACGCCCAGCGGACGATGCCCGGCTTCCTTCGCCTTCTCCACCACGCTCTGCGCCAGCGACTTGGCGTGGCGCGTCGAGGTCCCGGTGCAGACGATCATCGTGTCGGTGACCGTGGTCAGCGGCTGCACATCGAGGATCGTCACATCCTGACCTTTCAGATCCTCGATCGCGGTGATGGCGAGCTTCGCCAGCGGGGACAGCGGCTTAGTGTTTCGTGGCATTGTCGTCCTGCGTCAGTGCCGCGAGGTCCGCGGCGGTCATGGCGTTGAGTATGGCATCCGGTACCAGCCCGCGCACCGACTGCTGACGGCGCAGCAGGCGCCGAATCCGGGTCGAGGAAATGTCGAGCTGCGGCAGTTCCAGCGTCAGCCACAGACCGGCGGCGGTCTCATGCAGTTCGTCCGCGTGCGTGGCGCGACGTCCTTCGAGAAACGACGCGGTTTCCGCCGGCGCGCGCAGGCGCGTGCCGGGTCGCGTGACCACGGCGACATGTCCGTACTCGAACAACTGCTGCCAGCGGTTCCAGGTGTGCAGATGCGCGAAGGCATCCGCGCCCATCAGCAGCACCAGCGCCGCCTGCGGATAAGTCTCGCGCAGCGCGGCCAGCGTATCGACGGTGAAGGACGGTCCGTCGCGCCGGATCTCGCAATCGTCGGCGACCAGGCCCTTTTCGCGACGCACGGCGAGCCGCACCCACTCCAGTCGACGCTGCGGCGAGATGCGCGAGTCGGGCCGGTGCGGCGCATGCGCCGTCGGAATCAGCCGCACCTGCGACAGGCCCAGCTTCTCGCGCGCTTCGAGCGCGACGCGCAGATGGCCGTTGTGAAAAGGAGAGAACGCGCCGCCGAGAATACCGATCGCCTTCATGCGGACGCGGCGAACCGCTCACGGAAAGGCGCTGGACGCTCGCACGATGCGGAGCGGTGCATCAACGGACGCTGCCGTCGCCCAGCACCACCCACTTCACGCTGGTCAGGCCTTCGAGGCCGACCGGACCGCGGGCGTGAAACTTGTCGGTGCTGATGCCGATCTCGGCGCCCAGCCCGTACTCGTACCCGTCGGCAAAGCGCGTCGAGGCGTTGACCATCACCGAGGCCGAATCGACCTCGCGCAGGAAGCGCCGCGTCTTGCTCAGGTTCTCGGTGACGATGCTGTCGGTATGACGCGAGCCGTAGGTCTCGATGTGATCGATGGCCTGATCCAGGCCGTCGACGACGCGGATCGACAGGATCGGCGCCAGGTACTCGGTGCGCCAGTCTTCCTCGGTCGCCACCTTCACATCGTCGATCAGCTTGCGGGTGCGCTCGCAGCCACGCAGTTCGACACCGGCCTCCTTGTAGACCTCGGCCAGCTGCGGCAGTACGCGCGGCGCCATGGCGGCATCGACCAGCAGGGTCTCCATCGTGTTGCAGGTGCCGTAGCGCTGGGTCTTGGCATTGACCGCGACCGCAATCGCCTTCTCCACGTCGGCGTCGCTGTCGATGTAGACGTGGCAGATGCCGTCCAGATGCTTGATGACCGGCACGCGCGCTGCCTCGGATACGGCAGCGACCAGGCCCTTGCCACCGCGCGGAATCACCACGTCGACGAACTCCGGCATCGCCACCAGCTCGCCGACGGTCTTGCGGTCGGTGATGTCGAGCACCTGGATCGCGTCCTTCGGCAAGCCGGCATCCTGCAGTGCGCGCTCGATGCAGCGCGCAATCGCCAGATTGGAGCGCAACGCCTCGGAGCCGCCACGCAGGATCGCGGCGTTGCCGGACTTCAGGCACAGCGCCGCCGCATCCGCGGTCACATTGGGACGCGACTCGTAGATGATGCCGACCACGCCCAGCGGCACGCGCATGCGACCGACCTGGATGCCGGAAGGACGCTGCTTGAGTTCGGAGATTTCGCCGACCGGATCGGCCAGGCTCGCGATCTGACGCACGCCGTCGGCCATCGCCTCGATGCGGCTGGGATTCAGTTCCAGGCGATCCAGCAGTGCGTCGTCGAGCTTCGCGGCGCGGCCTTCGCGCAGATCCAGCGCATTGGCCTCGAGAATCGCGCGGGTATCGTCGATCAGCAGCTGGGCCAGCGCGAACAGCGCGGCGTTCTTGGTGCCGCTGTCAGCGCGCGCCATCTGCCGCGACGCGGCACGCGCGCGTTCGCCGCGCGCACGCATGTAGGCGGCGACGTTTTCGGTCTTGCTGCGGACGGCTTTTGACGCGCTGGCGCTCATCGGGAGGGACGTCGGGCCGCCCCACTGGCGGCAAGGATCAATGTTAACAATTCTTCCCAGGCGGCAGCCTCCTGCCCGGTCTTGACCAGCTGATCGACGCGCGCGGCGCGGCGGAACCAGCCCAGCGCCTCGCCCGCACGGATGCGCGGCAGCGCCCGCGCATAGCGCGCCTGCTGCGCCCGGAAGATGCCGGCCGCCTCGCAGGCGGCGGTGGCATCGCGCAGCCGCGCGTACTGCACCGCCGCCTTGGCCAGTTGACGCAAGCTCCAGGCCAGCGCACCCAGCACCTCCAGCGGATTCAGCCCTTCCTCGCGCAGCCGGTCGAGACTGCGCACCGCGCCGACCGCGTCGCCGTCGAGCACGCGGTCGTTGAGATCAAAGGCCTCGAAGCGCGCGCTATCGGCCACCGCCTGCGCCAGCGCCTCGGCGTCCACCGTCTGGCCCGGAAATAACAGTGCCAGCTTGTCGATATCCTGCTGCGCGGCCAGCAGATTGCCCTCGGTGCGCTCGGCCAGCAGCCTCACGGCCTCCGGCTCGGCCTTCACCCCGGCGACGCGCAGCCGTTCCTCGATCCATGCCGGCAGGTCGGCGCCCTTCACCGGCCACGCATAGACCGAGACGCCGGCCACATCCAGCGCCTTGAACCAGGCGGATTCGCGCTGACGCTTGTCGAGTTCGCCACAGACCACCAGCAGCAAGACACCCTGCGGCGGGTGCGAGGCCAGCGCCTGCAGCATCTTCTTGCCGGATTCATCCGGCACGGACGCCATGCGCACCTCGACGATGCGATGGCTGGCGAACAGCGACAGGCTGGCGCAACTGTCCGCGAGGCGCTGCCAGTCGAAGCCGCGCTCCACATCCAGCACCTCGCGCTCGGAATAGCCCTGCTTGCGCGCATGTGCACGAACCGCATCCAGGGTCTCCTGGATCAGCAACGGCTCCTCGCCGGCAACGACGTAGATGGAGGCCAGACCTCGCGCGAGCTGGCTGGCGATCTGCTGAGGTTTGACTTGCAAGGCTTCAGGCGTCCGGAAACAGGCTCGGCATTCTAGAATAGGTGTCATGGAACGCGATTACAGTCCCGCCGACCGCCTGATCTCCGGCTTTGCCCGCGGTCTCAGCCGCCTGGCTGGCGAGCACCCGTCCGCGGCTGGCCGCCCCAATCCGGCCGAACGCACGCCGGAAACCGAGCTGGCCCAGGAACAGCGCCGACACGCCGCCGGGCTGATGCGCGTCAATCACGCCGGCGAAATCGCTGCGCAGGCGCTGTACCAGGGCCAGGCGCTGGTAGCGCGTAACCCGCGTACGCGCGAGCAGTTGCTGGCCGCGGCGCGCGAGGAGCAGGACCATCTGCGCTGGTGCGAGGAACGGCTCAAGGAACTGGGCGATACGCCCAGCAAACTTCAGCCGTTGTGGTACGCCGGCTCCTTCGCGATCGGCGCGGCTGCCGGCATGGCCGGCGATCGCTGGAGCCTCGGCTTCATCGACGAAACCGAGCGCCAGGTCTCCGAACATCTCGGCGAACATCTCCAGCAATTGCCGGAAACGGATCGCCGCTCGCGCGCCATCGTCGAAGCGATGCGCGCCGATGAGGACCGTCACGGCCGCGAAGCCCGCGAGGCCGGCGGTCGCCCACTGCCCGAGCCGGTGCGCGGCCTGATGCGGCAGGTCGCCAGGATCATGAAGTTCGGGGCCTACCGGATCTGAATCCTCGCGTGCCGGCGACCCCATGAAAAAAGCGGCCCGAGGGCCGCTTTTGTTTTGCTTCCGCGCCCGGATGTCAGCGCGAGATGTTCATGCCGTAGAAGATCTCGCTGATCTCGTGGTTGACGTTCTCGCGGATCTTCTTGGCATCGCGCGGCGGCAGCTCGGAGACACCCTCGCCGAACAGGTAGGTGTCGAGATCCAGTTCCTTCAGTCGCATCTTCGTGTGGAAGATGAATTCCTGATACACGTTGACGTCGATCATCTGATAGCGGTTCCGGATGTCCGCATTCAGGAAGTCCTGGATCGACTCGACGCTGTGGTCGATGAAGTGCTTGGCACCGCGCACGTTGCGGGTGAAGCCGCGCACTCGGTAGTCCATCACGACGATGTCCGACTCGAAGGACTTGATCAGGTAGTTCAAGGCCTTCAGCGGCGAGATCTTGCCGCAGGTCGAAACGTCGATATCGGCACGGAACGTCGAGATGCCGTTGTCCGGATGCGTTTCCGGATAGGTGTGCACGGTGATGTGCGACTTGTCGAGGTGCGCGACCACCGATTCCTTGTCGCCCTTCTTCTTGCCGGGCGTCGGCAGGCCGTCGAGATGGCCTTCGGAGATCAGCATCGTCACCGAGGCACCCTGCGGATCGTAGTCCTGGCGCGCGACGTTGAGGATGTTGGCGCCGATGATGTGCGCGACTTCCGTGAGGATGTCGGTCAGGCGCTCGGCGTTGTAGGCCTCGTCGATGTACTCGATGTATTCCTGCTGATGCTGCTTGGAGCGCGCGTAGCAGATGTCGTAGATGTTGAACGACAGCGACTTCGTCAGGTTGTTGAAACCCAGCAGCTTGAGCTTGGGATTATCGGTCCGTTTCGGCTTGGCTTTGGCCAATGCGGTGCTCCGGTAGAGGCCTTGCGCCGGGCCGCAACAGATCCCGGATGCGAGCCCCACCCCGGGACCCGCTGTTTTGGGCGCGGATTATGCGGCAATTCGACGACAGTCGTGTGAACGCCCGATCGACGGTCAGGCCAGCTCGCGCAGCTCGTAGCTGTGCCGGATCGCCACGCCGCCGCGACCGAGCATGATCGACGCCGAGCAGTATTTTTCCGCCGAGAGCTCCACTGCGCGCTTGACGTGGTTCTCGGCCAGATCGCGACCGACGACGACGAACTTCATGCGGATTTCGGTGAACACCTTGGGCTCGGTCTCGGCACGGTCGGCCTCGAGTTCCACCCAACAATCGACCACCGCCTGACGCGACTTACGCAGGATCAGCACCACATCGACCGCCGAGCAGGCGCCCACGCCCATCAGCAGCAGTTCCATCGGTCGCGGGCCGAGGTTGCGACCGCCGATCTCCGGCGGACCATCGGCGACGATGGCGTGACCGCTGCCGCTTTCGGCGATGAAGGTGGCACCTTCGGTCCATTTCACGCGTGCTTTCAAAACCGCCTCCGGCTGCTGACTGCGAGTTAATGCTATTTTGCGGCCAATCAGTGCGTTGGGCCAAACGGGAGCGGGGAGTTCAGGGATGCTGCAAGAACCGGTGATCAGGGCGTTTGCCGACTGGGGGCACAAGCGCAGCTTCCCGCCGAAGCACACGATCATCCATGCCGGCGACGAACCCTCTTCGCTGTACCTGATCCTCGAAGGTTCGGTCAGCATCATGCTGCAAGGCGACGACGGTCGCGAAATGGTGCTGGCCTATCTCGGCCCCGGCGATTTCTTCGGCGAGATGTGTCTGTTCCCCGAGCAGAAGCAACGCACCGCGATCGTGCGCACACGCGCCGCCACGTTGATCGCCGAAGTCGCCTATCAGAGCCTGATCGAGTTCGAGCGCCAGTACCCGCGCATCATGTTCCATATCGCCGGCCAGCTCGCCGAGCGCCTGCGCGACACCACGCGGCGCCTGGGTGGCCTGGCGTTTCTCGACGTCGCCGGCCGCATGGCCCACATCCTGCTCGAACTGGTGCGCAATCCGGACGCGCAACCGCATCCACGCGGCACCGTCATCCGCACCAGCCGCCAGGAGCTGGCGCGGCTGGTCGGCTGCTCGCGCGAAATGGCGGGCCGCGTGCTGAAGAAGCTGGAAGAGGACGGCATCGTGCAGTGCACCGGCCGCAGCATCCTGGTGTTCGGCGACCAACACGCCTGAGCGCGCACCGGGCTCATCATGCCCGGCGCGATCTTTTCAGTGGGTTTCAGGCGACGAGGCGGCGCAGCGCCTCGCCGGGCCGCGGCTGACGCATCAACGACTCGCCGATCAGGAAACGGTGCACGTGCGCACCGCGCATGCGCGCGACATCCGCCGGCACGCCGATGCCGCTCTCGGTGACGACCTGCAGCCCCGTCGGCAGCCGCGCCAGCAAATCCAGCGTCGTCTCCAGGCGCGTCTCGAAGGTGCGCAGGTTTCGGTTGTTGACACCCAGTAGCCAGTCCCGGCCCAGGTCCACGGCCAGCACGGCGTCCAGCTCGGCCGCGTCGTGCACTTCCACCAGCACGTCCAGGTTCCAGGCGCGCGCGCAGGCGTGCAGGGCCTTGAGCCGCGCTGGTTCCAATGCGGCCGCGATCAGCAGCACGCAGTCGGCACCGATCGCGCGCGCTTCGACGATCTGCGCCTCGTCGATCAGGAAGTCCTTGCGGATCGCCGGCAACGCGCACGCGGCGCGTGCCTGCACCAGAAAGGCGTTGTGGCCCTGGAAGAATTTCTCATCGGTCAGCACCGACAGGCAGGCCGCGCCACCCTGCGCGTACTCGCGCGCAATCCACGCCGGATCAAAGTCCTCGCGGATCAGGCCCTTGCTCGGCGAGGCGCGCTTGATCTCGGCGATGACGCCGGCCTGACCGACCGCGACCTTTTCGTCGAGCGCGCGGATGAAGCCGCGCGGCGCGTCGGCGGCGCGCGCCAGGTCTTCCAGCGCGCTGCGCGAATAGCGCTGATTGAGCAGCGCGATCTCCTCGCGCTTGCGCGCCAGGATCGTGTCAAGGATATCGGCCATCAGCCGCTCTCCTTCACGCGACGCGTGGCGCTGACGAACTCATCGAGCTTCACGCGCGCCGCGCCGCTCTGCATCGCTTCGCGCGCCTTGGCGATACCGGCCTCGATGCTGTCGGCGACGCCGGCGACGTACAGCGCCGCGCCGGCATTCAGCGCGACGATGTCGCGGCCGACACCCGGACGATTTTCCAGCGCCTCGAGCACGCGCGCCTTCGATTCCTGTGCGTCGGCAACGCGCAGGTTCTGGCTGCCGGCCATGCGCAGACCGAAATCCTCGGGATGGACGTCGTATTCGCGTAGCGTGCCGCCGCGCAACTCGCCGACCATCGTCGAAGCGCCCAGCGTGATCTCGTCCATGTTGTCGCGACCCCAGACCACCATCGCGTTCTTCACGCCCAGGCGTTCGAGCACGCGGATCTGGATGCCGACGAGGTCCGGATGGAACACGCCCATCAGGATGTTCGGCGCATTGGCCGGGTTGGTCAGTGGGCCGAGGATGTTGAAGATCGTGCGCACGCCCATTTCCTTGCGCACCGGCGCGACCGCCTTCATCGCCGGATGATGGTTGGGCGCGAACATGAAGCCGATGCCGCAGGCCTCGATGCAGCTCGCCACCTGTTCCGGCTGCAGGTCGATGACCGCGCCGAGCGCTTCGAGCACGTCGGCGCTGCCGGACTTGGACGACACGCTGCGGTTGCCGTGCTTGGCGACCTTGCCGCCGGCCGCCGCGACCACGAAGCAGGACGCCGTCGAGATGTTGAAGCTGTGCGCACCGTCACCGCCGGTGCCGACCACGTCGACGAAATGCGGATCGGGCTTGGTGACGACCTTGCGCGACAGCTCGCGCATCACCTGCGCGGCTGCCGCGATCTCGCCGACGGTCTCCTTCTTCACCCGCAGGCCGGTGAGGATCGCCGCCGTCATCACCGGCGAGACCTCGCCGCGCATGATGCTGCGCATCAGCTCAACCATCTCGTCGTGGAAGATCTCGCGGTGCTCGATGGTCCGTTGCAATGCTTCCTGCGGAGTGATCGCCATCAGTAGCTCTCCATGAAGTTCTTCAGCAGCGCGTGGCCGTGCTCGGTCAGGATCGATTCCGGATGGAACTGCACGCCCTCGATCGGCAGCGTCTTGTGCCGCAGGCCCATGATCTCGTCGACCTGGCCGTCGGCATGCTGCGTCCAGGCCGTGACCTCGAAGCAGTCCGGCAGCGTTTCCTTCTCGACGATCAGCGAGTGATAGCGCGTCGCCGTGTACGGCGACGGCAGGCCGCGGAATACGCCGTGGTCGTTGTGGTGCATCAGGCTCACCTTGCCGTGCATGACCTCGCGCGCGCGCTTGACCACACCGCCGAACGCCTGGCCGATGGACTGGTGGCCGAGGCACACGCCCAGGATCGGGAACTGGCCCTTGAGCTTGTCGATCAGCTCCAGGCAGATGCCCGCCTCGTTCGGCGTGCACGGCCCCGGCGACAGCACGATGTGCCGTGGCTTGAGCGCCGCGACCTCGTCGACGCTGATCTGGTCGTTGCGCACCACACGCACGTCCGCCCCCAGCTCGCCGAAGTACTGCACAAGGTTGTAGGTGAACGAGTCGTAGTTGTCGATCATCAGGAGCATAGCGTCAGACTCCCGATCCGGCGCGTTGTGCTTGAGCCGCCGCCGTCATCATCGCGCGCGCCTTGTTCATGGTTTCGTCCCATTCGGATTGCGGCACGGAGTCGGCGACGACGCCGCAGCCGGCCTGCACGTGGACCTGGCCGTCCTTGATCACGGCAGTGCGGATCGCGATCGCGGTGTCCATGTTGCCGTCCCAGCCGAGATAGCCGACCGCGCCGCCGTAGATGCCACGCTTGACCGGCTCGACCTCGTCGATGATCTCCATCGCGCGCACCTTCGGCGCACCCGACAGCGTGCCGGCCGGGAACGTCGCCGCCAGCGCGTCGAGCGCGTCGAGGCCCGGCTTCAGGCGGCCGTCGACGTTGGAGACGATGTGCATGACATGGCTGTAGCGCTCGATCACCATCTTCTCGCTGAGGCGCACGCTGCCGGTTTCCGACACGCGGCCGACATCGTTGCGGCCGAGGTCGATCAGCATCAGGTGCTCGGCAACCTCCTTGGGGTCGGCCAGCAGGTCCTGCTCATAGGCATGGTCCTGTTCCGGCGTCGCGCCGCGCGGACGCGTGCCGGCGATCGGACGCACCGTCACCTGCCCGTCCTGCACGCGCACCAGGATTTCCGGCGAGGAACCGACGACGTGATGGTCGCCGAGGTCCATGCAGTACAGGTACGGCGACGGGTTCAGGCGGCGGATCGCGCGGTACAGCTGCGACGGGTCGGCCGTGAAGGGCGCGCTCAGGCGCTGCGACGGCACGACCTGCATGCAGTCGCCGGCGGCGATGTAGTCCTGGATTTTTTGCACCGACTGCTTGAACGGCACCTCGCCGAAGGAGGAGACGAAGTCCAGCGGCTGCGGATTCGATACCAGCGGCGCCGGACGTACCGGCGTCGGCTGCGCCAGTGCGGCCTGGATCTCGTCCAGTCGGTGACGCGCGCGCGCCATGCCGACCTCGTCCGACGGGTCGGCGTGGGTGACGATGGTCAAGGTCGCGCGCAGGCTGTCGAACACGACCAGTTCGTCGGCCACCATCAGCAGGATGTCCGGCGTGCCGGTCTCGTCCTGCGGCTGCGTCGCTTGCAGGCGCGGCTCGAAGTAGCGCACGCAGTCGTAGCCGAAGTAGCCAACCAGGCCGCCGGAGAAGCGCGGCAGTTTCGGATCGGGCTGCACGCGATAGCGCGCGGCCTGCGTCCGCACCCAGACCAGCGGGTCGTCGATCTGTTCGGTGTGGATCACGGCGCCATCACGCGAGACGGTCGCGGTGCGGCCGCTGACGCGCAGCACTTCGCGAGACGGCAGGCCGATGAAGGAGTAACGGCCCCACTGCTCGCCGCCCTGCATCGATTCGAGCAGGAACGAGTACGGCTTGTCGGCGAGTTTCAGATAGGCGCCGACCGGTGTGTCGAGGTCGCCGGGGAGTTCGCGCGTGAGCGCGATGCGGTTGTAGGCAGAATTCATGTTCGGGGTACGGCTGCGAAATAAGACGCGCCTTCACGGCGCGCGGGTGCACAACGGAACGGGATCAGACGTTCCGGGTCACCATCGCCAGCCGAGACGCGCAGCAGTCACTGCCATGATCTTCATGGTTCAGGCCGCCTTGGCAATTTCGTCGCGCATGGCGGCGATTGTAGCCGCATAGTCCTTCGCACCGAAAATCGCCGAGCCGGCGACGAAGGTGTCGGCGCCGGCGGCGGCGATATCGCGGATGTTGTCGACCTTGACCCCGCCGTCGATCTCCAGGCGGATTTCCCGTCCCGAGGCGTCGATCAGCTGGCGCGCCTCGCGCAGCTTGTCCAGCGCCGTCGGGATGAACGACTGGCCGCCGAAGCCGGGGTTGACCGACATCAGCAGCACCATGTCGACCTTGTCGATCACGTAACGAAGCACGTCCAGCGGCGTCGCCGGATTGAACACCAGGCCGGACTTGCAGCCGGCGTCGCGGATCGCCTGCAGGCTGCGGTCGACGTGGCGTGTGGCTTCCGGGTGGAAGGTGATGTAGGTAGCGCCGGCCTTGGCGAACAGCTGCGCTAGCGCGTCCACCGGTTCCACCATCAGGTGCACGTCGATCGGCGCGGTGACGCCGTACTTGCGCAGCGCCTCGCACAGCGTCGGGCCGAAGGTCAGATTCGGCACGTAATGGTTGTCCATCACGTCGAAGTGGACGATGTCGGCACCGGCCGTCAGCACGCGCGTCACGTCCTCGCCCAGCCGCGCGAGGTCGGCGGACAGGATGCTGGGGGCGATCAGCGGGGCGAGCTTGGCCATGGGGCGATCCGGAGAAACGCTCGGGGAACGGGCGCGCATTATTCCAGATTCCGCCCGTGCCCCGGCAACGGCGCCCCCGACGGCGGCGCGCGGGCCGGTTCCTTACAATGCGCGCTTTCCCGCTGCCGCCTCAGACATGACCGCGCTCTACGAATCCACGCTCACCAGCATCCCGCGCCTGCACAAGGGCAAGGTGCGCGACATCTACGCGCTGGGCGAGCGCCACATGCTGATCGTCACCAGCGATCGCCTGTCGGCGTTCGACGTGATCCTGCCGCAGCCGATCCCCGGCAAGGGCGCGGTGCTGACCGCGGTCAGCAACTTCTGGATGGACCGTTTTTCGTCCCTGCTGCCCAATCACCTGGCGCCGGACGTGGATCTGTCGACGTACCTGACGCCGGCCGAGCTGGAACAGGTCAAGGGCCGCAGCAATGTCGTGCGCAAGCTCAGGGCGCTGCCGATCGAGGCCGTGGCCCGCGGCTACCTCATCGGCAGCGGCTGGAAGGACTACCAGAAAACCGGCGCCGTCTGCGGCATCACCCTGCCCCCCGGCCTGCCGCTGGCCGGCCAGCTGCCGGAGCCGATCTTCACGCCGGCCGACAAGGCGCCGGTCGGCCAGCACGACGAGAACATTTCCTTTGCCGACGTGGTGCAGCGCATCGGCAAGGACCTGGCGAACCAGGTGCGCGACACCACGCTGCGCATCTACCGCGAGGCCAGCGACTACGCGCGCACGCGCGGCATCATCATCGCCGACACCAAGTTCGAATTCGGCGTCGACGAGGCCGGCACGCTGCACCTGATCGACGAGGCGCTGACGCCGGACTCCTCGCGCTTCTGGCCGGCCGAAACCTACCAGCCGGGCATCAGCCCGCCGAGCTTCGACAAGCAGTTCGTGCGTGATTACCTGGAAACGCTGGACTGGGACAAGAAGGCCCCGGGCCCAACGCTGCCGGCCGACGTCATCGAGAAAAGCGCCGCCAAGTACCGCGAGGCGCAGCGCTTGCTCACCGGCGCGTAACGCGCTGACGCCATGACCTTCATCTCGGCCGCCGTACTGTTGTTCCTGGTCATGGACCCGCTGGGCAACGTGCCGCTGTTCCTGTCAGCGCTCAAATCCGTGCCGCCGGAACGCCAGCGCGCGGTGATCCTGCGCGAGATGTGCATCGCCCTGCTCGTGCTGCTGCTGTTCCTGTTCCTCGGTGGCCAGATGCTGCGCCTGCTGGGGCTGTCCGAGCCCGCGCTGTCGGCAGCCGGCGGCATCATCCTGATGATCATCGCGCTGCGCATGGTGTTCCCGTCGCGCGAGCACTCGCTCGCCGAGCCGGTCACCACCGAGCCCTTCATCGTGCCGCTGGCGATCCCGTACATGGCCGGCCCGTCGGCGATGGCGACCGTGCTGCTGCTGATGAGCCGCGAGCCGGCACGCTGGATGGAATGGACCGGCGCCGTGCTGCTGGCCTGGGCGCTGTGCCTGCCGGTCATGCTGCTGTCGCCACGCCTCAAGCGCGCGCTCGGCGACCGCGGGCTGACCGCGATCGAACGCCTGATGGGCCTGATCCTGGTCACGATCGCGGTGGAGATGCTGCTCGGCGGCATTGCCCAGTGGTGGGCCGCGCACCGCTGAAGGCACCGCGACGGCAGGCTGCTATCCTCGCGGCAGTTCCTTTTCCGCCTGGAGACTTCGCATGACCATCGCCCTGTGGTGCATCCTCGTCGCCGCGCTACTGCACATGCCGTTCGCTGCCGCCGCCAAGTGGAGCTCGCGTTTCGACAACGCGCGTCCTCGCGATTACCTGCAGCAACTGTCGGGCTGGCGCCAGCGCGCCAACTGGACGCAGCAGAACTCGCTCGAAGCCTTCCCGTTCTTCGCCGCTGCGGTGCTGGTCGCGCATGTCGTCGCCGGCCCGAATGCCGCCGCCGACCAGCTGGCGATCGGCTTCATCGCGCTGCGCATCGCGTTCGGCCTGTGCTACCTGGCCGACAAGGCCACGCTGCGTTCACTGGTTTGGGTCGGCGCCGTGGCCTGCACGATCGGCCTGTTCGTCGTCGCCGCTCGCGCGGCCTGAGCGCCCATCGCCTCGGAGAGTGCCATGCAAATCCGCATCGAGATCGACGTCAAACCCGATGAGCTGCGCCGCTTCCTCGGCCTGCCCGATGTCTCCGGCTTGCAGGAGGACATCGTCGCCTTCCTACGCGACAAGGTCGGCGCCGCCAGCGAGTTCGACGCCAGCGGCTTCGTGAAGAGCAATCTCGACACGCTGCGCAAGACGCCGGCCTGGCAGAAGATCGTGGCGCGCATCCGCGTGGGCGACGAAGAAGCGGCACCCGAGACCGGCATCGAGGCCCCGGCCCGCAAGCCGCGCGCCGCGCGAGCGGCCGCCCCGCGCAAGGCGGCAGGTGC
>DASWWX010000026.1:0-1560 GCA_036405815.1 Solimonas sp.
CGGCAGGCTGGAATCGCCGAGGCGGAACTCCACCTCGGCCATCGACAGGCCCATCGCATCGGCGGCGATCTGGGTCATCGCGGTGTAGGTGCCGGTGCCGATATCGGCGGTGGCGCTGGTCACCAGCAGCCGGCCGTCGGCATCGAGGCAGGCGCGCGCACTGGCCGGCATCTGCATCGCCTCCCAGACGCCAGTGGCCATGCCCATGCCGACCAGCTGATGACCGTCGCGCAGGCTGCGTGGCTGCGCCGGGCGCCGCGACCAGCCGAAGCGCTCGGCGCCCTGCTGGTAGCAGGCACGCAGCTCCTTGCTGGAATAGCGCTTGCCCTCGTTGCCGTTGATGTCGGTGTAGTTGCGCAGGCGTAGCTCCAGCGGATCGATACCGACTTCATACGCCAGTTCGTCCATCGCGCACTCCAGCGCATAGACGCCGATGGTCGCCCCCGGAGCGCGCATGTCCAGCGGGGTATAGACGTCCAGCGGTGCCAGACGGTAGCCGAGGCGCACGTTGTCGCAGGCGTAGAGCATGCCGGACCACTCCACCTCGTGCTCGGTGAAGTCCTCGAAACGCGAGGTCTGGCCGATGGCCCTGTGCTCGATCGCCCGCAACCGCCCCTCGCCATCGGCCGCGAGCTTGAGCTGCTGGACGGTCCGCGGGCGATAGCCGAAGGTGAACATCTGCTGGCGGGTCAGCTCGACGCGCACCGCGGCCTTGAGCTTGAGCGCGGCCATCACCGCCAGCGGCAGCTGGTACTGCGGGCGCAGGCCGGAGCCGAAGGCACCGCCGACGAAGGGCGCCAGCACGCGGATCTTGCCCTCCATGTCGAACACCTGCTCCAGGTAGCGTTGGCAGTTCTGCACGCCCTGGGTCTTGTCGTGGATCAGCAGCTCCCCGCCCGGCAGGTACTGGACGATGGAAGCATGCGGCTCCATGGGGTTGTGGTGTTCCACCGGGGTTTCGTATTCGCGGTCGATGCTATTTGCCGCCGCCGCGAACGCCGAGTCGAAATCACCGCGCGGCTCGGGCAGCTCGGCAGGCGCATCGTGGGCCTGGTCGCGCACGGCCTGCAGATCGGTCTGGTGCGCCTCGACGTCGTATTCGATGCGCACCAGGCTCGCGGCGTGGCGCGCCAGCGCCTGGGTCTCGGCGACGACCAGCGCCAGTGGCTGGCCACTGTAGAGCACGCGGTCGTTGTACAGCGGTCGGAACGGCGAGCCGTCGGCGGCATCGTCGTCTTCGTAGGGCTCGTCGTAGCTGGCGACAGGCGGGCGGTTCTGGTGGGTCAGCACCAGCCGCACGCCGGGCAACGCTTCGGCTGCGGAGGCATCGATACGCGTGATCCGGCCGCGGGCGATGCTGCTGGAGACCACGGCGCCGTAGAGCAACCCCGGCACCTCGGCCTCAGCGGCGTAACACGCCTTGCCGGTGACCTTGAGCGGACCGTCGACACGGTCCAGCGGCTTGCCCAGTGGAGAGTTGGCGCTGTTCATCGGACGGTTCCTCCGGCGGCTTCGGTCAGTGCACGCACGATGGCGCGCCGAGCCAGGTCGATCTTGAAA
>DASWWX010000027.1:0-1860 GCA_036405815.1 Solimonas sp.
CGGCCGCGGTATAGCCATTGCTTTCCACGGCGCGCCGTCCCGCCAGAACGCCGGCATCGCAGGCGGCTTGCAGGCGGTTTTCCGCGCGATAGGCGCGGCCCATGTCGATGCCGCCGCCGATCAACGCCGCCGACAGCACCATGCCGATCGCCGCAAGCGGCAGAACGTTGCCGCGGACATCACGCGCCAGCGCGTTATATGATGTGTTTGCCCCGTTCATATTCCAACCTGTGATCGGCGTTCCGCCCCTACGGAAAAATCCGATCGTGAGGTTACAGGGGCAACCTTAAAAATACCTAAACCGTTGGGAATACAGGATGCTACTCATCCATGCGGTAGCCCCGCAACGCTTCACGCGCAGCGCGCCACTCCCGGCACGGCCAGCACGTCATCCGCGGCATCCCGTCCGAACGGCTGAAGCGACAGCGCATGTCCCGCCAGCTCGTCGAGGCGGAAAGCCTGCTGGAAGACGAGGCCATGGCGGCCTCCACGCCGCCAGCGCACCCGGCCGTCGCGAACGGGCAAGCCCGGCACTTCCAGGCGAACCGGCTGGCCGATGGCCAGGCGGGCGGCGGCATCGACGCAGGCGCCGTGCTGCGACAAGTCGGCCAGGGTCGCATCGCAGGTTTCCGCGCCCACCCCTACAAGCGCCGGATGCTGGAGATTGAGCCGCAAGGGACGGCGGGGGAACTCACCGGATTCGCGGATGAAACGCCCGACATCGATTTCGCAGGAAAAGCGGAAGCCGGCGTGATCCTCCCGGTGCCAGACGCGCTCCATCGCGTGACGCTCGCCATCGGCGAGTTCGAGGAAGAGATGGAGATCGGGCGGCGGCGCATGAAACAGGCGCAGCTTCGCGCCGGTCGCCGATACGTCGCGCACGATGCAGACATATTCGCCGCTTTCCGCAAGCAGCTTGGCCGCCCGCAGCATCAGCGACGATCGCTTCGCGGCACGCTGCTCAATCCGGCGCGTACCCTTTTCCTGCGTGTCGCCCATCGTACGTCCCTTTGGCTCGACGCGCCGGAAAGCACGCATCGTCATGAACCAAATATCACCAGACAGGCTTTAAAAAGCGTTAAGCGCTTTATGCTAACAATGCGTTCCACGCAGTTCGGAGAGGCGCAATGCAACTCTATCAGATGGTCCTGATCGTGACGGTGATCGCCGCCGCGCTGGTCATGGTCGTCGTATTGGCCTTTCGTTCCCTGCGGCAGTCGCGGGCAACGCCCGGACGTGCCGCCAAGGCGAAAGAGACACCGCGCAGCGCAACGCCTCCGCAGACGGAAGCGAAGACCGAGCGGCGGCGGAAACTGGTCCCGGCAAGCCAGATGGAGAAAGACCAGATAGAGGAACAGCCCTCCCCGTCCGAAGCGGAACTTCAGGCAGTGGACGCACCCGCCCCGGCGGATGACCAAGAACCAGGCGCATCATTCGCAACGGCCGTGATGGCGAAGCTGGAAGAGGCGTTCGAGCTCTATCAGGCGCAGGATATCTCCCTCGAAGCCTACGGCGGGCGGGTCGCCGCCGAGCAAGCGTCGGTCGAGAGGCGTATCTCGGAACTGCGTTCCGGCGGCTCCTCTCAGGATGCGCTCGATGACGCCGAAGCCGCGCGTGAAGCGGTCGAATGGTGCCTGCAATGGGCAGAAGACATTGCAAGAGGACAGACACCCGCCGACGCCAAGGTCTGATCCGGCAGGATGCTGGCCGCTGCGGAATGCAGGCGCGCGTCATCGCCCGCTGGCGAGGCCGGGTGTGCGCCGTGGGGTAGAGAGCAGCGAACGGGCAGTGCGGCCGGCGCTTGTGGTATGTGCCCGGCAGTACGGGCGTGGATGCGTGTGAGTTGTTATGCGAACGGCC
>DASWWX010000028.1:0-52843 GCA_036405815.1 Solimonas sp.
CGGGGGCTTGGGTTCGGTGCGGGCCGGCACTGCCGGTGCGGCCGCGCGCGGCGCCACGACCGGCGCCGCCACCGGCTTGGTCGCCGTCGCGACCGCCGCAGGTCCTGCGTGGTCGAGCCCGGCGACCACGCGCATCGCCGATGCCGGCTTGTGCGTGCCGAACTCGCGATAGTGCAACCCGTCGAGGTGCAACTCCGACACCAGCTTGCTGACGTCGTCACTGTCCTTGTCGTTCGACATCAAGCGCGCTCCCCGAAACTCGATTCATGTGCCAGACGGAAGCGCAGCATGTCGCCACCAGCCTCCGCCGTCGCCAGCTCACGGACATCCAGACGGTCGCCCGCCCCCAACTGGCGCATCCATTCCGCATACATGCCTTCCAGCAGGCCCGGCATGCATTCCATGCCGGCCGCCCCGAACCACGACGCGCCCGGCGCACAGCCGTGAACGAAATCGACAGCCCCCGCTTCCTCCTCGATCCGGCACCAGCCCAGATCGAGCTGACCGAACACGCGGCCGGCAAAGCCTTCGAAGTCGGCGAGAGTGCGCGCATCCTGAATCGGGTTTTCGAGGGCGAGCTGGCGTCCGGCCAGGTACATCAGGGCGCGCAGTTGCGCGGCCGGCACCTGGCGCGACAACTCGACGGCGAGCAGGCGCAGCACGACGGGCACCCCGGCGACACGCGGGCGGGATTGCAGGTACTGGCGGCTTGCTTCGTCCATGAGAGCCTGAATTCTTCTTGCTACCGACTATTCTGGCGACAGCGGTGCATCCGGACAACCAATAAAAGCTACTGGGGGCGACGCGCGGCCCTACCGGCCGCAACAAGCCTGCTACAGTCTGGCCGCGCCAGCCTGAACGAATGCCATGTCCCGCCTTCCCTTCCGCCCCGCCCTTCTGGGCGTCCTGATCCTGCTGCTGGGGGCCTGCAGTTCGCAGATGGACGACATCGACACCCCCGTGGTGCGACCGCCCAGCAATGCGCCGGCGGGCATTTACGAAGGCGAGCAGGTCTCCAGCCGCACCGGCGCGCGCATACCGGTCACGGTGCTGGCCGACGGTGACGGCCGCATGCTGGCCTACAACGAGGACGGCACGGTCATCGCCTCGGGCCTGTACCAGATCAATTCGCGCTCGCTGTCCTGGCTGGCGCGCCAGTTCCGGCGCGTGATCGAGAGCGTCGAGCCGGAACCGCCCGCAGAAGGTGAAGCGCCGGGCGAGCCCGAGGAAGTGGAAACCACCGTCGTCTCGACGATGGAAGCCATCGGCAGCTTCGAGCCGGAGACCCAGCTGCTGCTCAACTACAGCACCTCGGACGACGATGCCGGCGCCTACAACCTGGCCTATCAGGCACTGCGCTACGAGCGCCGTTCCGACCTGCCCCTGCTGGAGGGCGTGTGGGTGGTCGAGGACGCGTTCGGCGCCGCCACCGCCAGCTTCTCGATCAGCCAGGGCGGCCAGCTGTTCGGTCAGACTGAGGACAACTGCAATTTCAGCGGCAACTTTGCGCTGATCGACCTTCACTACAACCTGTACCGGGTCAACCTGACCGAGCAGTGTGGCGCCAGTAACCTCCGCACCACCGGGCTGGCCACGCTGGTCGTGCCGCGCACCGGGCCGATACGCATCGAGATCGTCACGGTCTCGGCCAGCACGGCGCGATTGCTGAGCCTGGTCCGCAGCTGAGCGCCCGTTTGAGCGCCTCACGCCGCACCCGCGCCAGCCGGCGCCGCTGAGCCATGGCGCGCCGCCCCAGCCGATTGCCGGAATCGGATACCCCCGCCCGCACCGACTGGCGCGTGCTGCGCCAGCTGTTGCCGTATCTGAGCGACTTTCCCGGCCGCGTCGCACTGGCGCTGTCACTGCTGGTCGTCGCCAAGCTCGCCACCGTCGCGCTGCCGCTGCTGCTGAAGCAGATCGTCGACGCACTCGACGGCGGTCGTCACGCGCTGATCGCGCTGCCGCTGGGCCTGCTGCTGGCCTACGGCGCGCTGCGCCTGGTCAGCGTGCTGTCCGGCGAATTGCGCGACGTGATCTTCGGCCGTGTCGCCGAGCGCGCACAGCGACGCGCCGCGCTGCGCGTGTTCGAGCATCTGCATCGGCTCGATCTGGATTTCCATCTGTCGCGCCGCACCGGCGGCCTGTCGCGCGACATCGAGCGCGGCGTGGCCGGCATCAGCTTCCTGCTGCGCTTCATGCTGTTCAACATCCTGCCGACGCTGCTGGAGATCGCCCTGGTCGCGGGCATCCTGCTGGTCGCCTACGGCACTGCGTTCGCCGCGATCACCGCCGCCGCGGTGGTGATCTACGTGCTGTACTCGATCGTCGTCACCGAGTGGCGCACACGCTTCGTGCGCGAGGCCAACCGGCTCGACTCGCAGGCCAACACGCGCGCGATCGACAGCCTGCTCAACTACGAGACAGTGAAGCTGTTCGGCAACGAGCGCTTCGAGGCCGCCGAGTACGACCGCTCGCTCGCCGACTGGGAGCAGGCCCAGCAGCGCAACCGCCTGTCGCTGGCTGCACTCAACGCCGGCCAGGCGTTGATCATCGCGGCGGCGCTGACCGGCATGATGGTGCTGGCGGCGGCACGCGTGACCGACGGCACGATGAGCCTCGGCGACTTCGTCGCCATCAACGCTTACATGATCCAGCTGTTCATGCCGCTCAACGTGCTGGGTTTCGTCTATCGCGAAATCCGCCGCGCACTGTCGGACATGGAACGCATGTTCGGCCTGTTACGGGCGCGGCCCAAGGTCGCGGACGCCGACGACGCCACGCCTCTGCAGATGCGCGGGGCCGAGGTCCGCTTCGAGAACGTTGTTTTCGGGTACCAGGAAAATCGCCGCATCCTCGACGGGGTCGATCTGTTCATCGCGCCCGGCCGCAAGCTCGCCGTGGTCGGCCCCAGCGGCGCCGGCAAGTCGACGCTGGCGCGGCTGCTGTTCCGCTACTACGACCCCGACGCGGGCCGCATCACGATCGACGGCCAGGATCTGCGCGACGCCACGCAGGACAGCTTGCGTGCGCAGGTCGGCGTGGTGCCCCAGGACACCGTGCTGTTCAACGACAGCATCGCCTACAACATCGGCTATGGCCGGCCCGGCGCGAGCCAGCGCGAGATCGAACACGCGGCGCAGCTGGCCCATCTGGACGGTTTCATCGCGCAACTGCCGGAGGGCTACGCGACCAAGGTCGGCGAACGCGGATTGAAGCTGTCGGGCGGCGAGAAGCAGCGGATCGCCATCGCCCGCGCGCTGCTGAAGAATCCGCCGATCATGATCTTCGACGAGGCCACGTCATCGCTGGACTCGGCCTCGGAGCGCGCGATCCTCGACGCGCTGCGCGAGGTCGCGGCACAGCGCACGACGCTGATCATCGCGCACCGCCTGTCGACGGTGACCGATGCCGACGAGATCGTCTATCTGGACCGCGGTCGCGTGATCGAGCGCGGCACGCATGCGCAGCTCATGACGCTACAGAGCGCTTATGCCCGACTGTGGCGGCTGCAGCAAAGCGAGCGCATGCCCTGAGGGGTTGGATGCCGCAGTGCAGCAAACCGCAGCGTACGTATTCCACCGACTTTCAGATGAAGTCGATGCCGCACGGCCAGACTGTTGTTCCAGCGCGCGGCACCTAGATTTAAAGCGTATTGCTGACTACTCTGTGACCGTGGCGTCTAAACACGTCACTACGTTCTGCGTTCAATAACCATCACTAGCAGAGGAGACTGCAGATGCGTCCATACAAGATGGCCGCGCTGCGCGTGGGAGCCGGCGGCATTCTGTCGCTGATCGCCGCTCACGCCAGCGCTTTCCCGTTTGAACTTGGGCCCTTCGAGGGGCGACTGGACACCACCGTCTCCGCGGGCGTCACGCTGCGCATGCAGGATCGCGATGCGGCGCTGATGGGCATCGCCAACGGCGGTACCGCCCGCAGCGTCAATGATGATGACGGCAACTACGGCTTCGACAAGGGCGACGTCGTCTCGGCGGTGGCCAAGGCCACGCACGATCTCGAGTTCAAGCACGGCAACTACGGCCTGTTCACGCGCTTCAGCTACTTCTACGACCAGGCGGCAGCGGATGCCGATCGCCTGGAAAACCGATTGACCGCTGGCGGCGGCAATCTGGCGGCGCGCGATCGCGAGCTGGGCCAGTACGAGCTGGGCCGCCGTGGCCGTGAACGCCTGGAGAAGGAAGGCGACCTGCTCGACCTGTTCGTCTACGGACGTTTCGATGTCGGCGGCCGCGCGCTGTCGGCGCGCTTCGGCAAGCAGGTGGTGAGCTGGGGCGAGAGCACCTTCATCGGCAACAGCATCAACTCGATCAACCCGATCGATGTCGCACGCATCCGCTCGCCCGGCGCCGAGCTCAAGGAAGCGCTGATCCCGACGGCGATGGCCTGGGCCTCGTTCCAGATCGCCGACAACGCCAGCCTCGAGGCGGTGTGGCTGACCGAGTACGAGAAGACCCGCATCGATCCGCGCGGCAGCTTCTTCTCGACCAACGATTTCGCCTCCGACGACGGCAACAAGGCGATCGTCAGCTTCGGTCGTCGTCGCGACGACAATCGCACCATCGATCCGGTCAACGCGCCGGGTTCGGTGAGCGCCTGGGTCGGCCGCGAATCCGGCCCCTCGGTCGAGGATGCGGAGAAGCAGTACGGCGTCGCCCTGCGCTACTTCGCGGAGAACTTCGGCAACACCGAGTTCGGCCTGTACTACCTGACGCTGCACAGCCGGGTGCCGCTGGTCTCCGGCGTGCGCGGCGCAGCCACCAATCCCGCCAACCTGGCGGCGCCGACCTGCTCGTCCGACGCGTCCGATCCGGCGACCTGCCGCGCGTCGTACTTCGCCGAGTTCCCCAGCAACATCGACCTGTACGGCATCAGCTTCAACACCGACGGTCCCTGGGGCATCGCCGTGCAGGGCGAGTACTCCTACCGCCCGGAACTGCCGCTGCAGCTGGCCGGCACCGAGGTGCTGCTGACCGCGCTCGGCGTGCCGAGCACCATCAGCGCCGCACCGGTGGCCGCCGGCACCTACGTGCAGGGCTATCGCGAGGTCGAGGCGCATCAGGCACAGGTGACGCTGACCAAGGCCTTCGGCCCGACGTTCGGCGCGCAGCAGTTCCTGATGCTGGGCGAAGTCGGCTACAACCACTTCGACCTGCCGGAGAACCTGCGCTTCAACGGCCCCGGCGCCGGCCTGCCGTCCTGCGGCCCGTTCCGCGCGCTACCCGCCGGCAACCAGGCCGCGGTCTCCAACGGCTCCTGCCAGGAAGAAGTCGGCGGCGGCTACGGCACGTCCAGCTCCTGGGGCTATCGACTGGTCAGCCGTCTCGACTTCGAGAACGCAATCGGTCCGATGGGCATCTCGCCGCGCCTGGTGTTCGCGCACGACGTCAACGGCGTCGGCCCGAACTTCAACCAGGATGCCAAGGCGATCACGGTCGGCGTGGCCTTCAACTACCTGCAGCGCTGGCAGGCCGACATCGGCTACACGACGTTCTTCGGCGGCCGCACCTACTCGGGCACCGATCCGGTCCCGCCGGGCACGGACATCAACCCCGATCCGAACGTCGTCACGTTGACGCCGGGCGACAGCACGCAGAGCGCCGACTTCGCCACCAGCGCCAATCCCAACAAGGATCGCGACTTCCTCGCGATCAGCCTTTCCTACGCGTTCTAAGACGGACGCCCGGAGAACCTTATGCATATTCGCAAGCTCATCATCGCCGGCTGTCTGGCCCTCGCGGCCGGCCCGGTCGCCGCCGCCGTCTCTCAGGAGGAGGCCAACAAGCTCGGCAACTCGCTGACGCCGGTCGGCGCCGAAAAGGCCGGCAACAAGGCCGGCACCATCCCGGCCTGGACCGGCGGCATCACCAAGATTCCCGCCGGCTTCAAGTCGGGCGGGCACTATCCTGATCCGTACGAAAGCGAAAAGCCGCTGTTCACGATCGACGGCAAGAACGTCGACCAGTACAAGGACAACCTGACGCCGGGCCAGATCGCGCTCCTCAAGCGCTATCCGAGCTGGCGCATGCGCGTGTTCCCCAGCCATCGCAGCGCGCTCTACCCGCAGGGCATTTACGACGAAACCAAGGCCAACGCCACCAGGGTCAAGCTGATCTCGGGCGGCAACGGCATCGAGGGCACCACCGGCGGCTTCCCGTTCCCGATTCCGCAGAACGGCCTGGAAGCGATCTGGAACCACCTGACGGTCTACAAGGGCGATACCTACGCCACCTCGTGGGCGCAGGCACCGGTCACCGCCAGCGGCGACTACAACCTCGTGCGCTTCGACTACGAGTACGACTTCGTCTACGGCAACCAGCAGAAGAAGCCGGAACAGCGCCAGGACAACCTGCTGTTCTATTTCCTGCAGATCATCAAGGACCCGCCGCGTCTGGCCGGCTCGCTGCTGCTGGTGCACGACTACGCGGATCAGGTGAAGCAGCCGCGCAAGGCCTGGACCTACAACCCCGGCCAGCGCCGCGTGCGCCTGGCACCGAACGTCGCCTATGACAACCCGGGCACGGCGGCCGACGGCTTGCGCACCAACGACGACTTCTTCATGTACAACGGCGCCACCGACCGCTACGAGTACCAGCTGGTCGGCAAGAAGGAGATTTACATCCCATACAACGCCTACGAGGTCAACGGCAACAAGCACAAGATCAAGGACGTGCTGCGGCCGGGCCATCTCAATCCGGACGTCACGCGCTACGAGCTGCATCGCGTCTGGGTGGTCGAGGCGATGCTGAAGAAGGGCACCTCGCACGTTTACAAGCGCCGCACGTTCTTCCTCGACGAGGACAGCTTCATCATTCACGTGCAGGACAAGTACGACAATCGCGACCAGCTGTGGCGCGTTGACGAGCTGCACAGCTACACCTACTACGACGTGCCGTTCCTGGCGCCGGGCGTGGAGATGCACCACGACCTGCAGTCGGGCCGCTACATCGCACTGTCGCTGCGCAACGAGGAAAGCAAGGTCTATCAGCCGATCAAGCGCACGCCGGCCGACTTCACGCCGGACGCGCTGCGCAGCAAGGGCACGCGCTGATCTCGCTCCGCTGCATCCAGAGGCGCGGCTTGCTGCCGCGCCTCTTTTTTTTGCTAGGGTTCGTACCTGTATTTTTGTGCGCATTTTTCTGCGCAGTTGCCGTGGGCGATGGGCTCGCGGCGTCCACATAAAGAAACGTCCAAGGAGAACGTCATGTCCACGCCGCTGATGGGTCAGATGATGGATCAGCCGCTGATCGTCTCGTCGTTGCTCGCGCATGCCGAGCGCTTCCACGGCGACACCGAAATCGTGTCGCGCACGATCGAGGGGCCGATCCATCGCTACACCTACGCGGACGCAGCCCAGCGCGCGCGCCGCGCCGCCAAGGCGCTGCTGGCCAACGGTCTGCAGCCGGGTGAGCGCGCCGCGACGCTGGCCTGGAACGGCTATCGCCACTTCGAGCTGTACTACGCGATCTCCGGCGTCGGCGCGGTCATGCACACGATCAATCCACGCCTGTTCCCGGAGCAGGTCGCCTGGATCGTCAACCACGCGGAAGACCGCGTGCTGTTCTTCGACCTGACCTTCGCACCACTGGTGGATGCGGTCGCCGCCAAGTGCCCGACCGTCAAACACTGGGTGGCGCTGACCGACCGCGCACACCTGCCAGAGATGAAGAACGTCAAGCCGATCGCCTACGAGGACTGGATCGACGCGCAGGACGATCGCTACGAATGGCCGCAGCTCGACGAGAACAGCGCCGCCTGCCTCTGCTACACCTCCGGCACCACCGGCAATCCCAAGGGCGTGCTGTACTCGCACCGCTCGACGCTGCTGCACACCTTCGCGGTGCCGATGCCGGATGTGATGAACCTGTCGGCGCGCGACGTCGTGCTGCCGGTCGTCCCGATGTTCCACGTCAACGCCTGGTCGCTGCCCTACGTCTGCGCGATGATCGGCGCCAAGCTCGTGTTTCCCGGCGCAGCGCTCGACGGCGCCAGCGTCTGCGAGCTGTTCGAGAACGAGAAGGTCACCTTCTCCGCCGGCGTGCCGACCGTGTGGCTGGGCGCACTTCAACATCTGCAGAAGACGGGCAAGAAGCTCTCCACGGTCAAGCGCATGGTGGTTGGCGGCTCGGCCTGCCCGCCGGCGCTGATGGAAACCTACGAGCGCGACTACGGCGTCAAGCTGGTGCATGCCTGGGGCATGACCGAGATGTCGCCGCTGGGCACGGTCTGCACGCTGAAGAACCGCCACCTGGAAATGCCGAAGGACCAGCAGTTCCAGGTCGAACTCAAGCAGGGCCGGCCGCCGTTCGGCGTCGATCTGAAGATCGTGGACGAAGATGGCAAAGAGCTGCCGCGCGACGGCAAGACTTCGGGCGATCTGCTGGTGCGCGGCTACTGGATCATCGACAACTATTTCAAGGGAGAAGGCAGCCCGCTGCAGGACGGCTGGTTCCCCACCGGCGACCGCGGCACGCTCGATGCGGACGGTTACCTGACCATCACCGATCGCAGCAAGGATGTGATCAAGTCCGGCGGTGAGTGGATCGGCTCCATCGACCTGGAGAACATCGCGATGGCGCATCCGGCCGTGGCGATGGCCGCGGTCATCGCCGCCAAGCATGCGAAGTGGGACGAGCGTCCGCTGCTGATCGTCGTCAAGAAGCCGGATGCGCAGGTCACGCGCGACGAGCTGCTGAAGTTCTACGAGGGCAAGATCGCCAAGTGGTGGACGCCGGACGACGTGCTGTTCGTCGACGCGCTGCCGCTGGGCGCGACCGGCAAGGTGCAGAAGAACAAGCTGCGCGACGAGCACGGCAACCATCTGCTCGCGGCGGGCTGAGCGCCCGCCGCGTCACGCACCGCGAACAACCCCTCAACCCGGCAGATCGACACGCGCGCGATAAACGCGCGTGCCGGTCAGCCGCGCCTGCGGCGTGAACTGCTGGAACGGGTTGGCCGGCCCCAGCGGCAGTTCGATCGATAGCCGCCCGTCGCGGTCGGCGGTGAGCGACAGCGTCTCCGTCGCGCCCTCGATCTCGCGCGTCACCGCATAGACACGGCCCGGCACGTAACGCGGCGGCGTGACCAGTTGCGCCTCGCCGCTGCCGGAGAGTTCGACGCGGCGTCCGTCCACCGCCAACCGGCTGAACTCCAGCGCCGGGCGCTGCCAGCGCAGCTGCCAGCCGTAAACCGCGTACGCCGGCTGGATCGAGACGTAGCTGAAGGGGTCGGGCGGCGGCGGCGGTTGCGCGAAGCTTTGCATCAGCAACGGCAGCGCCCGTTCGAGGCCGCGCTGCCAGTGCTGCCACTCGTGGCCGCCGGGGCCGTAGTCTTCCCATCGATGCGCAATGCCCAGGGCCTCGAGCTTCTCGTGCAGATCGACGTTGCCGAGATACAGCAGCGCCTCGATCGGATCGAAGCTGTTGTAGCCCGGCCCCGGCAGGCCGGTGCCGGTACGCATCATCAGGTTCAAGCCGCGCAGATTCTCGGCCAGATCCCAGGGATTCTGCCCCCGCCAGCGCACTTCGTCGGTCGTGCGCAGACCCCAGGTCGCGAATGGCAGGCCGCCGTCGAAGACGGACTGGTCGGGCTGACCGGTGTCGGCCGGCTGATTGATGTTGAGTGCGCCGGAGAAGCTCGCAGCGGCGACGAACAGATCCGGATGCTTGGCGGCATACGCGAACGCGCCGAAACCGCCCATCGACAACCCCGTCGTCGCACGCCCCTCGCGCGCGTCGCGCGTCGGGTAGGTCGCGTCGATCCACGGGATCAGCTGCCCGACGTGGTAGGTCTCCCACATCGGCGGACCGCCCGCGCCGAAGTTGTACCAGTCCGTGTAATAGCCGCCGGAACCGGCGTAGGGCATCACCACGATCAGTGGATAGTCCGCGGTGAGACGCTCGACATCCCCCTTGTCGGTCCAGGCTTTCTCGTCGTCGAGGCTGCCGTGGTAGAGGTACAGCACCGGATAACGCGTGGCGCCGCTGGCGTCGTAGCCGCTCGGCAGCAGCACGCGCACGCGCGTTTCTTCCGCCAGCGCCGGGCTGCGCAGCACCCATTCCTCCAGGCGCTCGCCCAGCATCTGCCGCGACCGCACCGTCAACGGAGATTCGGTCGGCGGCGGCTCGCGCCCACCGGCATCGGGTGCCGCCGAGTCGCCACAAGCTGCCAGCGCGACCACCAACAGACCCGCGCACAGCGCGCGCCAGTGCCGGAATCCACCCGGCGCACCGCGCACGCGCGGCGCCGCTGCGATCACCGGCCCACGGCCTGCGTCGGTGCGGGCGACGGAATCGGCGGACATTCGGCCCCGTCGAACTCGACGCTGAGAACGTCGATCAGGCGCCCGCCCTCGCGCAGGAAGTGCGCTTTCTGGCAGCGACCGGAGAACTTCTTGGCCGAGTCGTCGTGCGGATCGCGCTCCAGCGGCGGCTCGGGACGCGGCGGAATATTGGTGATCGGGGGGACCGCACTGCGCGCGTCGTCCCACAGCACCAGGGCACCGCCGGCGGTCTGCGCGGCGTTTCGGTAGTCCAGCGGCGGCATGCCGAGGCTGCGCTCGACGTCCGGATTGCGCGCCGTCTCGCCGAGGTTACGCGCGACGCGATCGTTCATCGAAAAATCGGCCGGCAGGCCCATCGTGCGTGCCATGGCCTCGGCCGACCAGGTCGTCACCTGCTGATCGCCGAACTGCGGATCGAGCTTGGCGATCTTCGGCGCCCCGCCGAACGCGCGGTTGTCGGTCAGGTGCGCGGCGTAGCCGTTGTTCTCGGAACGATCCCACAGCATCTGCATCAGCGCGAACAGCAACTGACGATCGAGCGGATCCTGATAACCGGCGTACAGCACGATCGCATATTGGTCGAAATCCTTGCTGCGGTTGAGCAGCGTCGAGTAGTTCATGCCCAGAGAACCGAGCACACCGCGCGTGAGGTCCTGGCTCGCGGCCATCAGCACGCCGCCGAGGATGCCACCCTGCGAGTTGCCGTCGTAGAACACCTGGCTGCGGTCGTACAGCGGCCGGCCGTCGGCGCCCTGGAATTCCGGGTGCGAGGCAAAACCCTGCGGATGCAGCAGCAGGCGCGTCAGGAACATGAAATTGACCATGCCCTGCTGCGAGGCATCCGGCACCACCGGGAACAGCGACAGGTCCACCAGCGACAGCAGCACGTTCGGCAGATCGCCCGAGGCAAAGCCGAACCAGTCCACCGCGCAGAACAGGTAGTTGAACTCGCGCGACAGGTCCGGCACGCCGTCGTAGTTCACCGCCGCGCGCGAATCGAGCAGGCCGTGGCCGTAGACGCCGGCGCGCGCCGGATGGTCGGGCGTCGCCTGCGCCGGCACCTGGCACAGGTAACGCGTCGTCATCGTGCCGCCCAGCGGCAGACGATCCGGCAGGCCGTCGCCGTAGCGCAGGCCCAGGGGATCGTCGAGATTGGCGGGGTCGGGCGTGCCGCCGGTCGGCGCGTAATAGAGACGGTTGGGCGGCAGGCTGCCGCTGGCGACGATGCCGCTGACCGTTTCCAGCAGATCGCAGGCCGGGTCGAGCGGATCGGCCACCGCATCGGGCAGCGGATCGCAGAGCCGGTTCAGCAGCTGCGAGAGTTGCGGATATTCCTCCAGCGGCGACGGATCCACCGGCACGACGTAACTCGGCACCGTGATCGTGCCCTCGATGCGCTTGACGATGCCGTCGCGCGGATCGGCAGTGACTGCATCGACGGTGAACGACGGTGCAGCGCAGGCGGCATCGTCGCGATGGCGCAGGCAGTCCTCGCCCGAGGCCTGTGCCAGCGTCTTGAAGGCATCGTCGCGCATGTGGCGCAGACGGCCGATCTGGCTCTGCGTGCTCGCCACGGTGAAATCCCAGGCCAGGTACACGCGGCTGTCGCGCGCGATGCCGGCGGCTTCCAGCACCGGGAACACGTCGCGATCCAGCGCCTCGCAGCGCTGCGTCAGCGGCGGCAGCGCAAAGCCGTGGTGGTCCCGGCAGGCGCGGAACGCCGGCGGCGCCACCAGGCGATTGCCGTCGGCGTCCTTCAGGTCGCGCAGCACGACGACGTAGCGCCGCCCTTCCTTGAAATTCGTCGCCGGCCGGATCAGCAGCGCTGAACGCGGGTTCGGGCTCGGGATCGTGAATGGCGGCAGCGGGATGCCCTGGAACTCGCCATGCGACTGCAGCAGCGTACCGGCGGTGACGTCGAGTTCGCTGGACACCAGGTGCGGCGTCGGTTGCTGCTGCGGGCCTTCCGGCACCTCCAGCACCAGGACCGGCGCCTGCGGCGACAGCGACAGACCGGGATTGACGATGCCGATCTGCGCCTCAGGCAACCCGTAGGTCGCGGTCAGCGACAGCTCGGGCACGTAGGTCATCAGCAGCGCGCCCGGCGAAAAGCCGTCGTTGCGATTCCATTCCGCTGGGTCGACCGGTTTGCCGACGATGCTGCGCGGCATCGCCGTAAGCCGCAGATTAACGCGCCGACCGGTGCCACCGCGCGCCTCCGACTGGAGGCTGCCGTTCGCAGCCGCGACGGTGAAATAGTTGTTGGGAAACGGGTACAGGCAGCTGGCCGGATCCAGCAGATCACAGCCGCGCAGCAGCGCTTCCAGCACCGACGGCAACAGCTCGGCCTGGGTCGGCGCCGGATCGACGACCGCCGGCGGCGGTGGTGGCGGGGGCGGCGGCGGCGGATTGCCGCCCGGTCCGCCACCGTCCACCGGCGCGCTGTCGGAGCAGGCGGTCAGCGATAGCAACAGGACCAACAGCACCGAACGGCGGATCGAAGGCATGGCGTCGAGGTTCCAGACCGCGGCGACGTCGAAGCGGATCGTCAGGTCGCCGCATGCAGCAGATGGGATCGGCTCTACCGCGCCGCGAGGCGACACGCACAGGCCGTGATTCGAGTCGCCGTCTGTTCCCGGTTCTCCCCCGTGGCGGCGATCTTGCTGCGGCTTATACCGAATCCCGGCCAGCGCCGAAACCGGAATTGACGCCAGTCATTGCCGACTGACGACAACGCTCACACGCCACGCCGCAGAGGCCCTCCCGCCGCGAGGCGGCGGCACGAGTCAATGCGCGTGTGCGACCGCCGCGTCCGGAATCCAGTCGGTGCGGCCCTGGACCGGGTAGCGCCGATCCCCATGCCGCAACGCCAGGTGCCAGCGCGAGGCCGTCACGCGCCGCGTGCCCGCGGGCGGGGCCCGCGCCAAATCGACTTCAGCTCGCGGTTCCAGCCAGGTGTACAGCGGCTGCGACGACACCCGCTGCCATTGTGGCTCGCCCGCCGCGGCTCCGGAGACGACACCGGCATCGACCCGGCCGCGGCCGTACTGACGCCAGGTGTTGCTCACGACATTGGCATCGACGCCGTCCGGACCGATACGCAGATAGGGCTCGTCGTCCAACCCCAGCACCGTCACCGCTTGCGCGCCGGTGTTGCGCAGCATCAGCGCCGGCGGGTTGCCCTGCACCACCGTCAGCGAGACGCCATCCGGCAATCGGCTCTCCGCCGCCAGGCGCGCCTCGTAACGGCCGGGCAATACCTGCTTGGCGATGAAGCGGCCGCTCAGGCGCGCCGGCTGGCCGTCCATGCGCACGGGAATCTCGAAATGCGTGCGCGGCGCGCGCGGCGCGGCAGCAGGTGCCGCAGCAGGTGCCGCAGCGTGATGATCGTCGACGACACCCGAGTGCACGCGCGGGTCGAACCAGCCCCAGGTCGGATCGTGGCTCACCGTGCGCCAGCGCGCCGGCGCATCCGGCTCCTGGGCCGAGGCCGGAATCGGAACCTGCGCCTTGGAGAGGGTCAAGAACCAGGCAGAAGCGCCGTGATCGCCCTCGACCCCGTCAGGGCCGATACGAATGAAGGCGCGCCCGCGATCGTCCAGGATCTCCAGGGTTCGCGCGGTACGGTTCTCGACCACCAGCTGCGGCGCCAGCGTTTCGTGTATCTGCACCACCACGCCGTCGAGCGCCGACGGCAGCGGATCCAGCACCGCACGCATCTTCGAATGCTCGGGTTGGTGCGCGTGCGCGCTCCAACCACCGCCGAGCAAAACCGCCAACGCGCATCCGCGCAGCCAGGCTTTCATATTCATGTCCGTCGCCCCATCGGAATAGCCAAAAGAAGAGAGGCCCTCCGCCAATTCCCAGGGGAGGGCCTCACAAGGGGCTCGGTTCAGGCGGAGCAGCCGAAGTCGGCGCCGGTCACCGTGATCTGGCGCGACACCGACGGCACGAGGCCGTCCGCCGTCCGCTGATTCACGAACAGCATGTACGGGCCTGGCGGCAGAACGCCCTTCTGCGTCGGCATCTCCACCGTCAAGCTGTCGCCGCTGCGCGACAGCACGCGCAGTTCGACGTTGCGCTGTGCGCCGTCGATGATGTGGGTCAGCGACGTGTTGCGCACCAGAACGACCGATTCGATGTCCTGAGCCTGCGCGCTGCGCACGGTAAAGCGCGTACCGTGATCCAGCGTGGCCGGCGCCGCGGTGATCGCCGGGCGCGCCTTGAACAGGTACGGCGGGCTGTAGATCTCGAAGGTCGGATCGCGGCCGTCGTTGGGCGACTGGCCCGGCAGGTTGATGCTGTACAGGTAGGCGGTATTGATCGGCGAGTGGCCGCCGACCAGTACGCGGCCATCCGGCAGCAGCATCGCCGTATTGTGATAAGTCCGCGGCTGCGTCTGCGTCGCCATCGGCTTCCAGGTCTCGCTGACCGGATCGAACATCTCCGAGCGCAGAATCGGGGTGCCGGTGCCGGGCAGCACCACCTCGTCGCGGTTGGCGCCGGAGAAGGTCATCACCTCGCCGGTCGGCAGCAGCACCGAGGTGCCGTACCAGCGCGCGCCGGTCATCGCGCCAGTCAGTCGCGACGAGTACGCCATCTGCCCATCGGCCGCGATATCGACGGTATCGATGCGCGACAGCGGCACTGTCACGTAGGAGCCGGGGCTGGTGGCCGTGACCGCGCCGAGCACGCCGCCGGCCACGAGGAACTCCGCCTTGCCGTAGACGCCGGTGGCCGGGTCGGGCTTGAGCGGCAACATGATCGAGAACGTCGAGCCTCGAAAGCCGGCGCCGATTGCAGTCTGGATCGCCGCCGCCGGATTGTCCGTCAGCACCGCAGCCAGATTGCCGAGCAGGGCGGTCGGATCCACGACGTTGCCCAACGCACCGGTCAGCACCGATGTCAGCGATTGCGCGATCTGTCCGTTCGACGGATTCAGCGCCGAGACGATCTGCTGCAAGCCGATCTCGTTCAGACGCAGCGGCAGACCGGCGTAGCCCAGGTCGGTCCAGGTGCGCGACGCCGGATCGTAGGCGCCGACGATGTTCCACAACGCCTGGTCGTAGGACTGGCCGAACGGATTGAAGGACTGTCCACCGCCGTTGTAGTACACATGGCCGTTGGGCAGCAGGTGCAGGCGCGGGTACAGCGGCAGCGAGCGTTGCGCCAGCGCGCCGTTGTCGGCCCAGGTTTCGCAGCCCAGATCGAAGGTTTCGGTCTCGACGACATTGCGGCCCGATTGCAGCAGGCGCGTCGGATAGACCGGCTTCAACAGCTTGGTGACGCCGGAGCCGACAAACAGATCACCGTTCTCCAGCGGCACCAGCGTCGGATACCAGCGGCCCCAGTTCATGCTGCCGGTCTGGCTCCAGCGGTTGGTCTTCGGATCGAAGACGCGCGAACTCTTCAGACCTTCCAGTTCGACGACGCCGACCGGAGACGGCACCGCGATGCCGGGCTCGAAGTAATAGTTGGTGCCGCCGACCGCGATGATGCGCCCGTCCGGCAACTGATCCAGATCCGAGCAGAACAACGCGCCGCTGTTCTGCACCGGATCGTCGGCATCGGTATTGCCGAGGCAGCCCGGCAGCAGGCAGTCCGCTTCTTCGTCAGCGCCGCCGTCGAAGGGACTCGGCATCAGCCAGCGCGCAGTGCGGTAGCCCATGCTCAGCACGCGCGTCTGGTCGTTGATGACGACCTGTCCGGCTTCCGTGACGATACTGAACTCGACGTTCTCGGTGCCCTCGAGCGCGTTGAAGTACAGCACGCGACCATCGTTGAGCAGCGCCACGCTGGCCGCGGTCGGCTTGCAGTTGACCGGCCGGCCGTCCGGCAGGCGTTCGCAGCGATCATCCATCGGCACGCGCCGCAGCGGATTGCGGATCGGCAGGCCATTCTCGGCCTTGGGTTCCGGATCTAGATCGGCCTTGGCTGGCGTGGTCGGATCGCGATCGAAGATCACCGGCTCGACGAACGGCGGCGTAAACCCGCCTTGCGCCACGCAGGCCTCCGGCGCGCACATCGGTTCGCCAATCTCGGCGCTGGACGTAAACGGATCGCCGTCACCCGGACCTGGGCCGCCATCACCCGGCACCTCGCTGGAACCCCCACCGCCGCAACCTGCGGCACCCAGGGTCAATGCCAGCAACGGCAACGCTAGCCACTTCTTGCTCATCACGATCTCCCTTGTTCTTATCCTGAATTCGCCTGTTCTTGCCGGGGGGCAAGCGATCCGCCAGAGATCCATCCAACCGATCGTCCCCTCGGTCACGCTTTCGGTGAAAACCGGGGGATTTCCCTCATACGCAGGTATCGCCGCAATGGACGCATCGGCGCTAAAAGAAGATTCATCGGGGGCGGCCGACCCGCCGCAGTGGGTGGCCAACAGGGCTGCCGCAGCGACACCCGCCGAACATCGCGAAAACAAGGCGCCCACGGCAAACGGGCCGCTCAAAGGCAGCCCGTTTGCCGGATCACGATGTCGGGGCCTCGGAAATACCGCGAGGCCAGCGCTTTGATCCAGACGCGTGGGACGCGTCAGCGCTACGGATCGTTGCGGAAGTGTGGCGCGCCCGGAAGGATTCGAACCTCCGACCCCTTAGTTCGTAGCCAAGTGCTCTATCCAGCTGAGCTACGGGCGCAATGCAGAAAATCGGTGCAGCGGAAGGTTGGCGGACAGAGAGGGATGGTTCGGCTTCGCCTCACCCCTACGCGCCGCTTCGGGGCCGCTCTCGCGAGCGGCGCCGCATCGCCAGCGATGCGGTCGACCCCTTCATTGAAGCATCGAGGGTACGAATCCCTCATTCACAAACTTCAATCCGGAAGCGGCCCATCAGGCCGCTTCCGGATTGATTGGCGGACAGAGAGGGATTCGAACCCTCGATACGGTTTAACCCATATACGCCCTTAGCAGGGGCGCGCCTTCGTCCACTCGGCCATCTGTCCGGGACTGCTTCGTACCCTTTCCGCGCAGCACTGCGAAAAGATGGCGCGCCCGGAAGGATTCGAACCTCCGACCCCTTAGTTCGTAGCCAAGTGCTCTATCCAGCTGAGCTACGGGCGCCCCGTTCTTGAGCCTGGACCCAAGAGGGGCGAGATTCTAGCGGCCCGCGGGAACGAAGGCAAAGAATTAACGACGGATCGGCGGCTCAGGCCGCTTCGTCGATGGCAGGGGGTTCGCCCTCGGCGCGAATGCGATCCAGGATTTCCTCGCGATGCACGGCAACCTCGCGCGGCGCCTTGACGCCGAGTCGAACCTGATTGCCCTTTACGCCCAGCACGGTGACGGTCACGGAATCCCCGATTGTCACCGTTTCGCCGACACGGCGGGTCAAGATCAGCATGCGCTGTCCTCCTTGAAAGCTGCTATCGGCAGTCTCAGGCTTCAGCGCACCCGCAACCATCCTCTGCGATATACGGCCGCCTGTGGATAAGCAGCCGGTACCGCCGTCGCCTCAGCGCGCGGCGCCCTCTTCCAGACCGAAGGCCTTGTGCAGCGTGCGCACCGCGAGTTCCAGGTACATCTCGTCGATGACCACGGAGATCTTGATCTCGGAAGTGGAAATCATGCGGATGTTGATGCCCGCCGCCGCCAGCGCCGTGAACATCTTGCTGGCGATGCCGGCGTGGCTACGCATGCCGACGCCGACCAGCGATACCTTGACGATGTCGGTGGCACCGGTAACGCCCTTGGCGCCGAGTTCGGCGGCAACCTTGCGGCTGATGTCCTGCGCGCGCTCGTAGTCGTTGCGGTGCACGGTGAACGTGAAGTCGGTGGTGCCGTCGGCGCCCACGTTCTGCACGATCATGTCGATCTCGATGTTGGCCTCGCCGATCGGCCCCAGGATCGCCGCGGCGATACCCGGACGGTCCGGCACGCCGGTGACGGTGAGCTGGGCTTCGTCGCGGTTGAAGGCGATGCCCGAGATGAGCGGATCTTCCATGCCAGTGTCCTCAAGCGTGATCAGGGTGCCCGGGCCGTCCACGAACGTGGACAGCACGCGCAGCGGGACCTTGTACTTGCCCGCGAATTCAACGGAACGGATCTGCAGCACCTTGGAGCCGAGGCTCGCCAGTTCCAGCATTTCCTCGAACGTGATCTTGTCCAGGCGACGGGCCTTGGGCTCGACGCGCGGATCGGTGGTGTAGACGCCGTCGACGTCCGTGTAGATCTGGCACTCGTCGGCCTTCAACGCCGCGGCCAGCGCCACGCCCGTGGTATCCGAGCCACCGCGACCGAGCGTGCTGACGCTGCCATCGGCGGTGATGCCCTGGAAGCCGGCGACGACCGGCACGATGCCGGCGTTGCAATCGGCGAGCAGACGCGCACCGTCGATCTCCTGGATACGCGCCTTCATGTGCGCGCCGTCGGTGCGGATCGGTACCTGCCAGCCGGTGTACGAGCGGCTCTGCACGCCGGCCTTCTGCAGCGCGATCGCCAGAAGACCGATCGTGACCTGCTCGCCGGTCGCGGCGATCTGGTCGAATTCGCGCTGACTGCCGCGCGGGTCGATCGACTTCGCGAGTTTCAGCAGGCGGTCCGTCTCGCCGGACATCGCCGAAACCACGACGACGACCTGGTGACCCTGCTGGCGGAATGACGCGACCTTGCGCGCCACGTGTTCGATGCGCTCGACCGAACCCATCGAGGTGCCGCCGTACTTCTGAACGATCAGTGCCATGAGCCTTCAACAACCTTTCAACCGGGGGAGGCGCCGGGGAGCGCCCGAATTCTTCTTGCTGTTCTCGATCAGAGCTTGCCGTCGATCCAGCCGTACACCGACTCGATCGCCGCGGGCAGTTGCGCCGGCTGCGTGCCGCCGGCCTGCGCCATGTCGGGCTTGCCGCCGCCCTTGCCGCCCACCTGTTCGGCGACGAACTTCACCAGATCGCCTGCCTTCACCTTCGCGGTGAGATCGGCGGTCACGCCGGCAATCAAACCGACCTTGTCGCCGCTGGCCGTGCCGAGCAGCACGATGCCGGAGCCGAGCTTGTTCTTGAGCTGATCCATCAGGCCTCGCAGCTCGTTGCCCTCGACGCCATCGACCTGCGCCGACAGCACCTTCACGCCCTTGATGTCACGCGCCTGGCCGGCGAGATCGCCGCCCGCAGCCGATGCCAGCTTGCTCTTGAGCGCTGCCAGTTCCTTTTCCAGCTGCTTGCTGCGTTCCAGCGCCTGCTCGATCTTGTCGGCGAGGTCGTCCTTGCCCGCGCGCAGCAGATCGGCCGCGCGCTTGAGCTTGCCGTCGAGTTCGCGCAGATAGGCCAGTGCGTTCTCGCCGGTAACCGCCTCGACGCGGCGCACGCCGGCGGCGACGCCGCCTTCGGTCACGATCTTGAACAGACCGATGTCGCCGGTGCGCGCCACGTGCGTACCGCCGCACAGCTCGGTGGAGAAATTGTTCTCACCCTGGCCCATCGACAGCACGCGCACTTCGTCGCCGTACTTCTCGCCGAACAGGGCCATCGCACCGGCCTTGATCGCGTCGTCGTACTTCATCGTCTCGGCGGTAACCGGCGCGTTGGCCAGCACCGCGCGGTTGACGCGATCCTCGACCTCGGCGATCTCGGCCGCCGTCATCGGCGCCGTGTGCGCGAAGTCGAAACGCGTGCGCGCAGCGTCGACCAGCGAACCCTTCTGCGCCACATGCGTGCCGAGCACGTCGCGCAGCGCGCGGTGCAGCAGGTGCGTGGCCGAGTGGTTGCGCATCGTCGAGCGGCGCACGCTCTCGGTGACTTCTGCCTTCACGCTGTCGCCAACCTTCAAGCTGCCGCGCTTCTGCGTGCCGTGATGGCCGAAGACGTTACCCTTGATCTTCTGCGTGTCGGCGACTTCGAAGCCGCCCCCAGTCCCAACGGTGATTCGGCCTTGGTCGCCGACCTGGCCGCCGGACTCGGCGTAGAACGGCGTGTTGTCGATGACGACGACGCCGGCCTCGCCGGTTTTGAGTTCGTTGACCGGCTGGCCGTCGCGGTACAGCGCCAGCACCTTGGCCTCGGCGATGAAATGCTCGTAGCCGAGGAAGCAGCTGTCGGCACCGTCGTAGGCCAGCGTCGCACCGGACTTGAAGCTGCTGGCGGCGCGCGCGCGGGTGCGCTGCGCTTCCATCTCGCGCTCGTAGCCGGCTTCGTCGAGCTTCAGGTTGCGCTCGCGCGCGATGTCCGCGGTCAGGTCCAGCGGAAAGCCGTAGGTGTCGTACAGCTTGAACACGACGTCGCCCGGGATGACGTCGTCCTTGAGTTTGCCGATCGCCTCGTCGAGCAGCTTCATGCCCTTGTCGAGCGTGATCGCGAAGCTGTCTTCCTCGCCGCGGATCGCCTTCTCGATCTGCGCGCGCTTGTCGTTCAGTTCCGGATAGGCGCCGCCCATGATCTCGGCCAGCGGCGCGACCAACTTCCAAAAGAACGGCTCGGTGATGCCGAGCTTGTAACCGTGGCGGATCGCGCGGCGCATGATGCGACGCAGGACGTAGCCACGGCCCTCGTTCGACGGCAGCACGCCGTCGGTGATCAAAAAGCTCGTCGCGCGGATGTGGTCGGCGATGACCTTCTGCGAGGCGTTCTCGTACGGCTTCTGGCCGGCGAGCTTGGCGACCGCCGTCACCAGATGCCGAAAGGTGTCGGTCTCGTAGTTGTCATGCTGGCCCTGCAGCAGCGCGCTGATGCGCTCCAGGCCCATGCCAGTGTCGACGGACGGCGCCGGCAGATTCGTCATCGTGCCGTCGGCCGCGCGCTCGAACTGCATGAACACGACGTTCCAGATCTCGATCCAGCGGTCGCCGTCTTCCTCCGCCGATCCCGGCGGACCGCCCCAGATGCCCTTGGAACCATCCGGGTCGTGGTCGTAGAAGATTTCCGTGCAGGGACCGCAGGGGCCGGTATCGCCCATCGCCCAGAAGTTGTCGGACGCGTACTTCGCGCCCTTGTTGTCGCCGATGCGCACGATGCGATCGGCGGGCACGCCGATTTCGCGGTTCCAGATTTCGTAAGCCTCGTCGTCCGTGTGATAGACGGTGACGAGCAGGCGATTGCGGTCGATACCGAGCCAGTCCTTGCCGGTGATGAATTCCCAGGCGTAGTGGATCGCATCCTTCTTGAAATAGTCGCCGAAGCTGAAATTGCCCAGCATTTCGAAGAAGGTGTGATGACGCGCGGTGTAACCGACGTTTTCCAGATCGTTGTGCTTGCCGCCGGCGCGCACGCATTTCTGCGACGACGCGGCACGCGTGTACGGACGCTTGTCCTGTCCGGTGAACACGTCCTTGAACTGGACCATGCCGGCATTCGTGAACAGCAGCGTCGGATCGTTGCCCGGCACCAGCGGTGCGGAGGACACGATGGTGTGGCCCTTGCCCCGGAAAAATTCCAGGAACTTGGCGCGCAACTCGTTGCTGTTCATGGGCTTGGCGACGCGGAACGGATGAAAAGGGGCGCTATGGTAGCCGGGCGGCTGCGCCCCCGCTACAGCGCAGGAGAAAACCTGCCGCCGGTCGCATCGGAAAAGTGACGCGGGCCAGTCCGGCATGCCGTCAGCCGGCTCGCGAGCACGGCCAGCACGCTATTCGAGGCCGTCTTCCGGCAGACCTTTAAGTGCCGCCCGAATCTGTTCGGTGGAAAACCCGTGACTGGCGAGAAAGCGGTACTGCTTCTGCCAGTCGGCGGCGGCGATCGGGAATGTCTTGAAACGCCGCGCCCGCAGCTCGGCACAGAGCGCGCGCCAGTCGCAGTCGGCGGCGGTCAGGGCCTCGCGGATACCGGCATCGGCGACGCCGGCGGCAGCCAGCTCATGCTCGATGCGCAAAGGCCCGTAACCCTGGCGCGTTCGGCTGCGCACCAGCATCTCGGCATAACGGGCATCGGACTGCCAGCCGCTTTCGGTCAGACGCTCGACCAGCGCCGCCGCATCCTCGACGGCATGACCACGGCGCGTCAGCTTGTGCTGTAGTTCAGCCGCAGAATGCTCGCGGCGCGACAAGGCGCGGAGCGCGGTCTCCCGCGCCCCGGCCGCTGTCGGTTCCTTCGGCTTACGCGCCCGCGGCCGCATTCACCGCCGCTCGCGGCGGGTTGAGCTTCTCGCGGATCGCCTGTTCGATCTCCGCCGCGACGGCCGGATTCTCGCGCAGGAAATTGCGGGCGTTGTCCTTGCCCTGGCCGATCTTGTCGCCCTTGTAGGCGAACCAGGCGCCGGACTTGTCGACGATGCCCTGGTCGACCCCGATGTCGATCAGCTCGCCCAGCTTGGAGATGCCCTCGTTGTAGAGAATCTCGAAGTGCGCTTCCTTGAACGGCGGCGCCATCTTGTTCTTGACGATCTTGACGCGGGTCTCGTTGCCGACAACCTCCTCACCCTTCTTGATCGCGCCGGTGCGGCGGATGTCCAGGCGCACCGAGGCGTAGAACTTCAGCGCATTGCCGCCGGTGGTGGTTTCCGGCGAACCGTACATGACGCCGATCTTCATGCGGATCTGGTTGATGAAGATGACCGTGCACTTGGAGCGCGAGATGTTGCCGGTCAGCTTGCGCAGCGCCTGGCTCATCAGGCGCGCTTGCACGCCGACGATGCTGTCACCCATTTCACCTTCGATTTCGGCCTTCGGCACCAGGGCCGCAACCGAGTCGATGACGATGATGTCGACGCTGTTGGAGCGCACCAGCATGTCGCAGATTTCCAGCGCCTGTTCACCGGTATCCGGCTGCGAGATCACCAGATCCTCGACCTTGACGCCGAGCTTGGCGGCGTAGCGCACGTCCAGTGCATGTTCGGCGTCGATGAAGGCGGCGACGCCGCCGTTCTTCTGGCATTCGGCGACCGCATGCAGTGTCAGCGTGGTCTTGCCCGAGGATTCCGGGCCGTAGATCTCGACGACGCGACCGCGCGGCAGACCGCCGATGCCCAGCGCCGTGTCCAGCGTCAGCGAGCCGGTGGAGATGACCTCGACGTCCGGCGCCTCGTTGCCGGGGCCCATCTTCATGATCGCGCCCTTGCCGAACTGGCGTTCGATCTGCGACAGCGCGGCTTCCAGGGCTTTCTTGCGGTTCTCGTCCATGACTTTCTCGGTGGGTTCGTTGCGGGACGAGGCCATCTTCGCCGCGCTGAAGCTCAAAACCTGAGCCTGGTTGCGCGCGCTTTCGTCGGTCGCCGTTGCTGCGGCGGATTGTCCCACAGCGCCGCGACGCGGCTTCGGATTGTCTTCGCTGGCCATGACGGGCTCCTTTGACGAATGTTCAGATCAGGGTACGCAGTACCGCGAGCAGCGCGTCGGCGTGGTAGGCGCTGATCGTCGCCATGACGCCGACCAGCAGGCAGGGGATCAGCCAGTTCGGCCACTGCTCGACCTCGTCCGATCCGAACGCCGGCGCCATCGCCGGGGCATAGACCGGCAGCGGCGGGGCGACGACGGCCAGCCCGCGTGCCTGACGGCGCACGCGATGCTGGGGATAGCGGGTATCGACCGCCATCGCCAAAGAAGAAGAGGAAGAAGAAGCGCCGCGGCTGCGGCGGCGAGTGATGGCGAAGCTTGCAGGGCTGGTGTGGCTCATATACTGTTCACCCGACGACTGGTTACTTGATAAGTACTTGTCGTTTGAACAGTACACCCGCTTTTTCCGGATTGCAAGCCCCATGTCGAAGCTCACGCCGCGCCAAGCCGAAATCCTGCAGTTCATCCAGCACGCGGTGCGCGATGACGGCTACCCGCCTTCTCAGCGCGACATCGCCGATCACTTCGGGTTTGCGCAGAACGCCGCGCGCGATCACCTGCTGGCGCTGGAAAAGAAAGGCCACCTGGAAATCTCGCCCAACGGCGCACGCGCGATCCGCCTGCTCGGCGAGACCGAGCCGCTACCGGAGGGTCTGCCGCTGCTGGGTCGCATCGCCGCCGGCGCGCCGCTGACCGCGCCGGAGCACGCGGAGCACTGGCTCAAGATCGATCCGGAACTGTTCTCGCCGCGCGCCGACTTCCTGCACCGCGTGCAGGGCGATTCGATGATCGACGCCGGCATCCATTCCGGCGATCTGGTCGGCATTCATCGCCAGGCCGAGGCCGCCAACGGCCAGATCATCGCCGCCTGCCTGCTGGATACGCGCACCGGCTACGAGACGATCACGCTCAAGCGCTACCAGCGCCGCGGCTCGACGGTGACGCTGCATGCCGAAAACCCGAAGTACGAACCGATCGTGATCGATCTGGCCCAGGCCGCCGAGGATCAGGATGCCGCGCCGTTTCGCATCGCCGGCATCATGGGCGGCCTGCTGCGTAGTGGCACCCCGCGCTGAGGCTCACGCCCCGTCGTCCCAACGCCCATCCGCATCCGCACCCGACTCGCGTCGCTTACAGCAGCGAGAGCTGTGCCGCCGGCTCCGGCGGTGGCGGCGCGTTCAGCGGCCAGCGCCCCAGCAGTTCGTACTCGACCGGGCTGCGGTCCAGATGGCTGCGGATCAGCACGAACTCCTCCACACGCCAGGCAATCGGCTTGATTGCGGTCGGCGGCAACGCCAGCCGCGGGTCGCGCAGGATCGTCAGATGCGGCGTGAAGCGCAGCCGCTCCGGCGCGGCGCCACCGCGCACCATCGCCTCGCGCAACTGCTCGTAGAGCGTGCGCAGCGCCGCGGGCGGCTCACGCATGCCCAGCCACCACGGAAAGCCCTGTGGCGTACGAAAACTGGCGGCGTGGTCCAGCGTCAGATCGAACGGCGCGGCGCGCACCCGCGCCGCCGCCTGCAGCGCCGCGGCCTCGCGCTCCGGCGGCACCGTGTCGCCGAGAAACAGCAGCGTGATGTGATAACGCTCGGCGCTGCTCAGATAACCCGTGGGCTGCATGCGGATCTTCAGATCGCGCGCCGCCTGCTGGCTCGCCTCGCGCACCTCGGCCGTCGGCCACAGTGCGAAAAACAGGCGGTTCGGCTCAGCCACCGAGACGCTCCAGCAGACCTTCCAGCGCGCAGCGCGCGGTCTGTTGCCGCACCGCATCGCGATTGCCGTCGAAGCGATGACGCTGCGCATCGACGCGACCATCCGCGTCGATCCACGCGATCCACACCGTGCCGACCGGCTTGTCCGCCGAACCGCCGCCAGGCCCGGCGATGCCGGTCACCGCGATACCCCATTGCACCGGCGCATGGGTACACAGGCCCTGCGCCATCGCCCGCGCCGTCGCCTCGCTGACCGCGCCCTGCGTCTCGAGCACCGCCACCGGCACGCCGAGCAGTTCGCGCTTGGCGGCGTTGGAATACGTGGTCAGCCCGCGCTCGAACCAGGCGCTGGAGCCGGCACGGTCGGTCAGCAGCTTGGCGATCAGGCCGCCGGTGCAGGATTCGGCGGTCGCCAGCCACTGGCCTCGCGCCAGCAGACGCTCGGCGATACGCGCCACCAGGTGCGCCTCAATGTCTGATGCCGCGTCAGCCACGGAAGATGCCTTCGGCCATGCGGTCGGCAATCTCGCCGGTCGGGCGCTGCTCGCGCGCGGCGCGCTCGAAAATCTCGGTCAGCGTGCGGCCGATGCGCTGCAGATGCGCCTCGACCACGGCGGCGTCGTAGGCCGGGCCTTCATAGTGAATGTCGATGATGCCGCCAGCGTTGATGCAGTAGTCCGGCGCGTACAGCACCCCGCGCTCGAACAGCGCGCGATCGTGGGCGGGCCGCGCGAGCTGGTTGTTGGCGGCGCCGGCGACGATGCCCGCGCGCAGCTGCGGGATGCGTGCATCGTCGAGAATCGCGCCAAGCGCGCAGGGCGCGAATACGTCCACGTCCTGCGCGTGAATGTCCGTCATCGCCACGGCGGTGGCCCCGAACTCGCGCACGCAACGCTCGACCGCCGGCACGTGCAGATCGGTGACCCACAGCCGCGCGCCGGCCTCGTGCAGATGCCGGCACAGTCGGTAGCCGACGTTGCCCAGGCCCTGCACCGCCACGCGCAGACCGCGCAGATCCTCGCGTTGCAGGCGATGACGCACCGCCGCCTGGATGCCGATGAACACGCCGCGTGCCGTGGCCGGCGACGGATCGCCGGTGCGGCCCGCGGCCTGCGCGCGCGCGTCGGCCAGTCCGCCCACGTGCGCGGTGACTTCGGCCATCAGGCGCATATCGGCGACGCTGGTGCCGGAATCCTCGGCGACCACATAGGCACCGTTGAGCCGGTCGATCGCACGGCCCATCGCGCGAATCCGTTCGGGCGTCTTGTCGCGACGCGGATCGCCGATGATCACGCTCTTGCCGCCGCCCTGCGGCAGACCCGCGAGCGCGGCCTTGTAGGTCATGCCGCGCGACAGGCGCAGCACATCGGTCAGCGCCTCGTCATCGCTGGCGTAAGGCCACATGCGGCAACCGCCGAGCGCGCGGCCGAGCCGCGTGTCATGCACGGCGATGATCGCGCGCAGGCCGCTGCGCGCGTCGTGGCAGTAGCTGACGGTTTCGTGGCCGTCGAATTCGGGATGAGCGAACAACGCCATGACGGCTTTCCGCAATGATCCTAGGAAAGCGATTGTAGCCGCCCACCAGTAGCGCAGAGGCACGATCCCCGCACCGCGCTCAACACCCGCCCTCAAAGCGCCCTCTGAGAATCCAGAGGGACCACCGGTTTGCTCGAATCCTTCGTCAGGCCGTTCGCTCCAAGCTTCCGCGAGGCGGAGGGGCCGAGGGGCCGCTGCCAGTGGCTCGATACACCGCGCGTCGCGCGGGCTCTCGCCATGAACGGGTCTGATTGAGAGGCGTTGTGAACGGGCTCCTAAAACTCCGCCGCCAGCGTCAGTCTCACGGCGCGCGGCTCCACCGGGTGAATGTGGAAATCGGAGATGCCCTCCGCCGGCTCGCCGGGCAGGCGTGATTCGTAGAAGTAGGTAATGTCGTTGTCGCTGCTGTCGAACAAGTTGAGCACGGCCACCGTCGCCGTCATCGATGGCAGGAAGCGATAGCCCAGCTGCGTGTTGACCACCATCGTCGACTTCGAGCGGGCACTGTTGTCTTCGATCAGTGGGCCCGAACCCAAGTAGCGCAGACGCAATCCGGCGCTCCAGTTTCGCGTCTCCGGGATCGTGAGGCCCAGCGAGAACACATCCTCGATCGAGTTCGGAATTCGGTCGCCCTCGCCGGCTGGCACCTGCAGCCGGCCGCGCGAGTATGCGTAGCCGGCATCGACGATCAGCCAGGGCCGCGGCGCGTAGTACACCGACAGCTCGATGCCATTGCGGTCGCTCGGCGGTCCCGCTTCGCTGTTGCCGGCATCGCCGATGTAGACCAGCTCAGAGTCGGAGTCGAGATACCACAATGAGGCCGACACCGTGACGTCGCTGAGGATCTTGCTGTTGACGCCGATCTCGCCACCCCTGATCTTCACCAGCGGCGTCACCGCGTCGGCGGGCGCCAACGGGGCCGTGGTCGGATCGACGGTCAAGGTGGTGCCGCGTGCGTCATTGCTGTGAAACCCTTCGCCGTAATTCACGTAGAACTCGGTCCGGTTCCAAGGCCCCAGGATCACGGCGAGCTTGGGCGACACGAGATCGTCGCTGGCCTCGCCCGAATTCTGCGGCAGGTCACTGTCCACCTCGAACTCGTAGAAATCCAGACGTGCGCCGGTCACGGTGCGCAACCACCGGGTCCATTGCTGGGTACTGGTGAGGTAGAGCCCGACACTGGACTCCTTGACCGCGTCCTCGCGAACGGTTTCATTGCGTTGGCGTTGCTGGGTCAGATAAAGCCCGACGGTGTCGATATCGTCGTGGCGCACCTGCACACCGGCTTCCAGGTCGATCGGCAAGGTCGTCGGCAGCAGCCAGTAACCCGTGGCATTGAAGCCATAAACTTGGCGGTCGTCGAACTGCTCGAATTGATCATCGGGCAGCGCATCGGCATCGGTGGGATCGGTGAAGAAGTAGGTGAAATTTGAATACAGATCCATCTGGTAATCGAGCGCGTAGGTCTGCAGCGTCCACTGGCCTCCGGCGGCCACCCCGCGCCATTCGGCGTTGAGGCTGTAGCGGTGCACGGCGCCGCCGTCAGTCGGATCGATGAACCCCAGCTCGTCAATCTGACCACTCTGCACGGCACGTAACGGGATCTGGTCAGGCGCGAGGTATTCGATGTCGTAACCGGCAAGCGAGACCGTGAATCCCTCGCGATCTGTGCCCCGGTTGTAGCGTGCGATGCCTTTGAAGATCATGGCATCCTGTTCAAGGTCATACGGGCCGTCATAGCGCGTCATCTCGCCGCCCAGCAGCAAGGTGCCACCCGCGATCTGCGGCGACCCGGCCAGCAGCGCATTCCGGTACCCGAACTCGCCGAGGGTGACGCGGGCCACATGCTTCGGCAGTTCGTCGACATAGCGCAGGTTCGCCGAGCCCGCCGCTGCAAAGTCGCCCACCTCCGCGAAGTACGGGCCCTTGCGATACTCAAGTTCCCCGATCAGTTCGGGAATGATGAAGTTGATATCCGCATAGCCTTGACCGTGGCCATGGCTACGCATGTTGACCGGCAGTCCATCAACCTCCGTGTAGAAATCCGTGCCGTGATCAAGATTGAAGCCACGCAGGAAATACTGGTTGGCTTTGCCCTCGCCACTGTGTTGGGTCACGATCACGCCGGGTGCAAACTCCAGCAGTTCGCCCGCGCGACTGATCGGTCGCTGCTCGAGCTGCGCCTGGGTGACAGACCCCTCGGTCGCCGCGCTGGGCGCGTCCTCGAGCCGGCGGTCGCCGATCACCTCGATCGGATCCAGCTGCACACTGGGCAGCCCGCCCGCCCCGACCACCGTCGGCATCAGTGACGCAAGCGCCACGCCCAGTGGAATCCATGGGCTTGCTCGCTTCATGATGTGTTCATCCCCGCAGACGAAACCAGTTGTATGAAGATTTATAAAATCATCATACGCACGATGTGGGGCTCTGGATGTGTCTTCACGTCCGAATCCCGCTCATCAGGCCCGCCGGACTTCACCTCTGAGGTCAGAATCCCATGCAGCGCCACACCATTTCGCTGGACGACGAGTTGTCGGAGCGCTTCGAACAATGGATCGCACAGCACGGCTATGCCAATCGCTCCGAAGCGATTCGCGATCTGGTGCGGGAGCGTCTCGGTTCGGAGGCACTGGGCCGCGATCCGGGCAGCCACTGCGTGGCGGCGGTCAGCTATGTCTACGGCCATGAGGAGCGGGAACTGGCCAGCCGGCTGAACCGCAGCCACCACCATCACCATGAGCTCTCCGTCTCTGCGCTGCATGTGCATCTGGACGCCGACCGCTGCCTGGAGGTGTCGATCCTGCGAGGCCATACCGCCGAAGTCCGCACACAATGCGATGCGTTGATCGCCCAGCGCGGCGTGCACTACGGTCACGTCCATCTGATTCCTGACGAATCGCCGCTCCCGCGCGGGCACCGCCACAGCCATTCGCACACTCATCGATAGCGCCGCGACCGCAGGGCGTCCCTCGCACCGCGACGCGGCGGCTACTGTACCCAGCCCCCGCGCTGCGCGATCCAGAGCAGCGCGAGTAGCGCCACGGCCACCGAGCCACCGATCCGCAGGCTCACTTGGTAAAAGCGGGTGCGCCGCAGCGCGTAAGCCGCCGGGACAGCGACCAGCACGATGGCCATCTGCCCGACTTCCACGCCGACATTGAAGGCGACCAGTGCGATCAGGCGCGCGCCCTCCGGCAATCCCAGTTCGCCCAGTACCGAGGCAAAGCCGAAGCCGTGGATCAGGCCAAAGCCGAAGGCCACCATCCAACGCGCACGCAATACGACCGGCCGCAGGTTGTTGAGTGCCGCCAGCAACACCGAAAGGGCGATGGCCAATTCGACCCAGGCAATCGGCAGGCGCACCCACTCCAGCGCAGCCAGCGTCAAGGTGACCGAATGCGCCAGCGTGAACGCAGTCACGACCCCGAAGACATTCCATAGCGCCGGGCGCAGCCGATCGACGGCCGACCAGCGTCCACGCTCGTAGCGGAGAACAGCCGGCAGCAGCAGGGCGAGCAGGAACAGGATGTGGTCGTAGCCAATCCAGATGTGGCGCACGCCCTCAACCGTGTAATCGAGGAACGCGCGCCACGCCGAGGGCCTCGCCAGATCGAAACGGCGGGGCTCGGCTTGCGGGCCGAGCACGGCGCTGTGCGAAGTGGCCCCCGCGGTCAGCACCAGAATGCCCCGGTGGGTCGGGTCCATATCGAACAACAGCCGGTAGTCGATCTCCAGGATCGCCGGTGCCCGCACGCAATCCGCTTCGAGCGCGAACCAGGCATACCGGCCATCCACGCGCGAATGGACCAGCAGATCGCCGATCGTGAGCGGACAGGGCCGCCCGTCTGCGCGGAGCGCCAGATGCGCCTGCAGCACCGCAGCCAGTGCCGACTGCGCGGCACTCAGTTCGCCCCACGTCAGCTCGCGATTGCGGTCCGCATCGAGATCCACCAGCGCCGGCAAGTCGCGCAGCGCGATCTCCCACTGGCCATGCAGCCGTGTGTCGTCGACGCGGAGCGACAGATAGGCGTCACTGGGCCGGTGCGCCTGTGCCGGCAACGCAGTCAACCCGCTCAGCGCCCACAGGACCAGCATCAGGAGGCCCTGATGCTTCATGGCGCACCTCCCGCATGCGTCAGGCGGGCGTCCTGAAGACCGGTCGCTCTCAGCCAATCGCGCACCGTCGAAGCGGCCTGCGGCTGGCCTGCGGCCATGGCGGCGACGAGCAGCAGGCGGGCGTCCCAGGGCTCGTGCTGCACGGCCCAATTCTGCCGGGCCAGCGTCAGGGCCAATGCCGTCTCGCCTCGCGCCAGTGCATACCGCGCTTCCTCACGCAGGTGAAGGGGCTCACCCCGACGCCGCGCCGCGTCGAAGTTATCGCGAATACGTAAATCCAGCGCAGCGAATTGCGGATCGCCAAGCGCCTGAAGGGCCAACGCACGACGCAGCATCAGCGCTTCCGCCGTCACGTCAGCGTCGATCAAGGCGAGCACCTCTGGCGCCCGCCGGTCATCCAGCAGCAGGTCGGCATACGCCGCGCGCAGCCCGTGATCGTCCGGCACCCGGATCAGCGCCTGTCGATACCAGCGCTCCGCGACGACGCGCTGACCCAGTCGCTCGGCGAGTTCGGCACGCTCGGCGTAGTACCAGGCGGCGACGCCGGGGGACTGCCCGCTCAGCGCCGGCGCCAACGCCTCCAGCGCAGCGCTGGCCTGCGTCGCCTCGCCGTGGAGCCCTTGCACTGCAGCCGCACAAAGTGCGGCGATGAAGGGCTCGGTACGACCCTGTAGTTCGGCGCACGAACGACGTGCTTCGTCGTAGCGTCCCAGCACGCGCAGCACCGTCGCCTGCGTGAGCCAGGCCTGTGCGTCTTCCGGGCGCCGCGCCAGTAAGCGCGCGAGATCCGCCAGCGCGCCGTCGAAATCATGCCGCGCCTGTCGGAGTGTTGCGCGCAGCAGCAACACGCGATCCGGTGCGTCAGCTGCCGACCACCAGGGGGCTAACACCCCCTGGGCGTAGCCCAGCTCACGCGGATCGCCGCTGCTGCGTCCCCGCTCGATGAAGACCCGTGCCAGCTCCGCGGCCTGGTCCGCCGACAGGCGGCGACCCTGTAGCGACCGGGGCGCGGCGCTGACCGGCAAGCGCTCCAGGACCTCGGCCGGATCGGCCGGTCGATAGGGGGCTGCCTGCGCAAAGCCCGTCGCACCCAGACCCGCGGCCAAGGCACCCACCATAAGAAGAAGCCCCCGCACGAGGCGGGGGCAGGCACTGCGACTGAAGCACGACATGATCGAAGTAGAGCGTGTGCGGCTAGCGATTGATCGCAGCAGCCTCGGACGTTTCCGACGTGTCGTTGAAGACAAATGCGCCGTTATTGACGGCAAAGGGTTCTGCCGTCTCCGACGTCTGGCTGGCCAGATCCAGCACCGCCTGCGTCGTCGAGTCAGGGCGCGGCGGGTCGTTGTCATCGCAACCGGCCACGAACAACGACACCGCGCTCACCATCATCACCAGGGACCACCGGAGCGTGCGCATGGGACTTACCTCGCCGACGCCACGCCCGAGCTGGGCGAGCCCGGGATCGGATGGTTGAGGTACGGGAACACCGCCAGATAGTCATCCGGATTCGGGCGCGCACCATCGGTGTACTTTAGGTTGCGTGAGGCCTGTGACGGCATGTCGGTGCCGGCCGGAATCAGCACGCCCATGGCAGCCCGCAATGCGATATCGACCACGTCGTCCACCGGTCGGCGACCATTCGGGAAACCGGCCAGATCCCCGCCGAGCACGCCGAGGTCGTTCTGCGAGGCGCGCGGTGTCACCGGAAGGCTGGTGTTGAGACGCAGCATTTCCGAAGGCGTGACTGAGGTGCCCTCCACCTTGGTAAGGCCATCGATACCCGTGAGGAACGTTGCCACCAGGTCCGTACGCGGGAACACATCCGGCGCCTTGACACCCGCCGCACCGAACAGGATTTCCAGCAGCTCCGGCAGCGTCGGGTTGAAGACGTAGGTCGCAAAGCGCGCAGCGTCGTCCTTCGGCTCGGTGGCATTGAACAGGTCCTTGTCCGGCAGACCGATCACGACCTCGTTCACCAGCGGCGAGCCGAGACGCGAGACCTGCGACCAGGCACCGCCCTCCAGCGAGGCGCCGGTGTTGGTCGAGGGGCTGCCATCGATGCGCTGCTGCGGCTGCGGATTGACGACGCGCGCCTGACGCAGGCTCGCCGTGGTCCAGCCGCCGATGATCGGATCGCTGCCGGCGGTGAGGCAGGCGGTCGGCACTTCCAGCGCCAGCGAGGTGACGTTCTTGTCGACGATCGTGTTCAGTTCGAGGCTGCGAACGTCCTCGCCCCCCGGCTGGCCCAGTTCCTCGACCGGCACCGCGATGTTGACCAGATCGAAGGTCTCGCCGAGGTTGACGACGAAGCCCTCACGGCGCTGGCCGACGAACACACGGGCATTGCCGGTGCAGCCTGGAATGCTGACGGTCTGGATGAAGCTGTTGGCGTAGGTTGGGTAGTCGGGAATCGACTTATTGCCGATGTTGTCGATCGGCTTGCCGAGGTTGCGGGCGCCGCCCGCGCCGGTCACCGGCATGCGGACGCCGTTACGGCGGTCGCCGCGCACGACATCGACGGTGTAGCTCTCGACAACGTTCTGTGCACCGTTGCTACCCGGCGAAATCTGGCCGATGTTCGCCAGTGGTACCGGCACCATGACGCCGCCGGCATTGACCGCGAGGCCCTTGGTCAGCGTGGTAAAGCGGAACTGGAAGGTTATGTCTTCCACGCCGTCGCGCGTGTTGTCGATGTGAATCTCGTACAGCGCGTTCGGGTCCAGCGCGAAGTAGTTCGGGCCGCCGTAGGCGTCCTGCAGCGGCAGGTAATTGGCGATCAGCGTGGTCGTGTCCTGTTTGCCCGGCTCATAGCTGCGGAACATGTAGAAGTCGGTGCCATCGACTTTGGGCGCTGTGGTGATGAACGGCGCCTCGCGGTGGCTGGATGCCAGGGCCGGCAAGGTCGTGGCAAGTGCCAGCGCTGCCGCTACGACGGCGGTCAAATGTGGCTGTTTCATAGGGACTTCTCCATGCGGTTGGACATCTAGACTGTGCGCACTCAAAAACGCGGTCTCTGCACGTCAGCGCACGAAGCAGGCGTCAGGGTTTGCCCGGATAAGTTCGCGCAACGACTGCTCAGCCTTACGCGGCTGCTTCGATTCCGGATTCAGATCTGCGCAAATACGGCTGCTTTTGAGGGATACTGCGCGCCACTTTTTGAGGCCCGAGACCATGAACTCCAACGACCCCATCGTCATCACTGGCATCGCGCGCACGCCCATGGGCGGCCTGCAGGGCATGCTCTCCGGCTTCTCCGCGAACCAGCTCGGCGCCGCGGCGATCAAGGCCGCGGTCGAGCGCTCGGGCCTGAAGGCCGGCGATGTCGACGAGGTGATCATGGGCAATTGCCTGCCGGCCGGTCAGGGCCAGGCACCCGCGCGCCAGGCCGCGCGCGGCGCGGGCCTTGCCGACGGCACCGGCGCGCTGACGATCAACAAGATGTGCGGCTCGGGCCTCAAGGCCGTGATGCTCGGCCATGACCTGATCAAGTCCGGCAGCACCAACGTGGTCGTCGCCGGCGGCATGGAGAGCATGACCAATGCGCCGTATCTGCTCGCCAAGGCGCGCAGCGGCTTCCGCTACGGCCACGGCGAAATCCTCGACCACACCGCGCTCGACGGCCTCGAGGACGCCTACGAGAAGCGCACGCCGATGGGCGCGTTCGCCGAACGCACGGTGGAAAAGTACGGCTTTACGCGCGAACAGCAGGACGCCTACGCGATCGAGTCGCTGAACCGCGCCAAGAAGGCCGGTGACGACGGCAGCTTCGACTTCGAGATCGTCGCGCTCGAGATTGCGGGCAAGGCCGGCGTCGAGAAGATCGCCAAGGACGAGCAGCCCGCCAAGGGCAAGCCGGACAAGATCCCGACGCTGAAGCCGGCGTTCAAGAAGGACGGCACGATCACCGCCGCCAACGCCAGCTCGATCTCGGACGGCGCCGCAGCCCTCGTGCTGATGGCGCAGTCGGAAGCCGCCAAGCGCGGCGTCAAGCCGATCGCCAAGATCGTCGCGCACGCCAGCCACTCGCGCCTGCCGGCGGAGTTCACGATCGCGCCGGTGACGGCGATCGCCGACGTGCTGGCCAAGGCCGGCTGGAAGAAGGAGGACGTCGACCTCTGGGAGATCAACGAGGCCTTCGCCGTGGTCACGATGGCGGCGATGAAGGAACACAAGCTGCCGCACGACAAGGTCAACATCCACGGCGGCGCCTGCGCGCTCGGCCATCCGATCGGCGCCTCCGGCGCGCGCATCCTCGCGACCCTGATCGGTGCGCTGAAGAAGACCGGCGGCAAGAAGGGCGTCGCCACCCTGTGCATCGGCGGCGGCGAAGCCGTGGCGCTCGCGGTCGAGATGCTGTGATGCGCACTGTCCCCGCCCTGCTGCTGAGCGCCGCGGCGCTGACCCTCGCCGCCTGCTCCAGCGGCGGCAACGACGATACGCCGCTGGCGCCGCCGGTCGATCCGGCGACGCTATGCGTGGACAGCGGCTGCGGCAGCAAGACCGTGCTGCTGACGATTCCCAGCGCCGAGAACATCCTGTTCACGCCGCAGGGGCGCCTGTTCGTTTCCGGCGGCACCAACGTGTTCGAGATCAGCCGTGACGGCGACGGCTACACCGCGACGCCGCTCTACGAGGGCAGCGGCAACTTCACCGGCCTGGCCCGCATCGGCGATGTGCTGTACGCCAACTGCTTCGACGGCCAGCTCTACGCCGCGCGCCTGACCGCGCGCCCGCAGCTGCAGCCGATCCATGACCTGGGGCTGGCCGCGCCCAACGGCCTGGTCGACGGCCCGGACGGCGAGCTATATCTGGCCAACGGTCCGATTCCGATCGGCGCCCTGCCCGATCCGAAGATCGTGCGCCTGCGCCTGGACCCGCAGGATCCGCTACGCGTGGTCGAACAGACCGACTGGTTCACCGCCAACCTGCTCGGCCCCAACGGCGTGCAGCGTCATGGCCGCCGCCTGTACGTCAGCAACACCGGCCTTGGCGGGCTCGCGGAAATCCGCACCGTGGAGATCACCGCCGACGGCAGCGCCGGCGCGTCGGAGAAGCTGCTGAGCTTCATCGGCCTGCCAGACGACTTCAGCCTGGTCGGCGAACACCTGCTGGTCGCCAACTTCCTTACCGGCGAGATCCACTTCTACAGCCCGCGCGGCAACCTGATTTCCAGCACGGCGCCGCTGGGCTTCACCTCGCCGTCGCAGGTGCGGGTGGCGCAGCCGCCGCTGTTCGCGTCCACCGACATCCTGGTCACCGAGAAGGGCCTGCTCGGCGACAACAGCTCGCCGATCGGCAACGTGCTGTCGGTGTTCCGCCGCAGCGAGTAAGCCGCCTCGAGTCAGCCGCTCAGGGCGCCCAGGTCACTGCCGGGGTCGCTTCCGGGTTCGTTCCAGGGGTCGCTACTGGCGCAGGCGATGCGGTGGTGGGCGGCACCTCCGACGAAACCGCCCAGCCGCCGCCCAGCGCGCGATACAGCTCCACGGTCGCGAGCTGCGCGGCGAGCCGCGCCTGGAACAGTGCCTGCTCGGCGCCGAACAAATCGCGGTCGGCGTTGATGACGTCGAAGTAAGACGAATATCCGGACCTGTACCGCGCCTGCGCGATCTGCTCGGCGCGGCTCAGCGCATCCACCTGCGACTGCTGCGCACGCAGCACCTCGGCGTTGCGCGCCTGCGCCACCAGCGCATCGGCCACCTCGCGAAACGCGTTGCGCACTGCAGCCTCGTAGCGCAGCAGCGCCTCGCGCTTGCGCGCGCTCGCCAGGTCGATCTGGTAGCCGTTGCGGTCGGCATTGAGGAGCGGCTGCAGCAGGCCCACGCCCACCGACCACTGCTCGGCACCGGCCGTGAACAGCTCGGAGACATCCGTGCTCAGCACGCCGAAGGTGCCGGTCAGCGACAGCGTCGGGAACAGCGCCGCCTTGGCGGCACCGACACGCGCGTTGGCCGCAACCAGTCCCTGTTCGGCCTGCAGCACGTCCGGCCGCCGCTCCAGCAGGCGCGACGGCAGACCGGGCGGCGCCGACGACACCGGCGCCGCGCACTCGCCGCGCGGCAGCGACTGCGGCGTGCGCGCCAGCAGCACACTCAGCGCGTTTTCGGTCTGCGCGATCTGGCGTGCGAGATCGTGCACGCTGACCTGCGCGGCGGCGTATTGCGCTTCGGCGCTGGCCACGTCCAGGCCGCTGACCACACCGCGCTGCAACTGCGCCTGCGTCAGCTTCAGGAACGACTCACGCGTGCCGACACTGCGTTGCGCCGCGGCAGAGCGACCGTCCAGCGCACACAACCCGTAGTAGGCGGCGGCAACGTCGCCGATCAGGCTAACGCGCGCAGCACGCGCGCCCTGCTCACTGGCCAGCCACTCGGCGCGGCCCGCTTCGCTCAGGCGCCGCAGCCGTCCCCAGAAATCCAGCTCCCATGACAGGCCGACACTGGCCGAGGCCTGCTCGCCGATACGGGGTGCGCCGGGCGCGCGCACATCCTCGGCCTGCTGGCCGCGCGTCACGCTGCCGCTGCCGTTGATGCCGGGCAGCTGCTGCAGGCGGGCAACGCCGAGTTGCGCGCGTGCCTGTTCGACGCGCGTCATCGCGATGCGCAGATCGGTGTTCGCCGCCAGCGCGGACTCGATCAGGCCCTGCAGCACCGGATCGGGATAGACACTGCGCCAGTCGGCATCGCCGAGGGACGCTTCGCCCTGCGCCACCTGGTCTCGGTACTGCCCGGGCACAGTCTGGGCCGGTCGCGCGTAATCGGGGCCCATCACGCAGGCCGACGACAGCAGCGCCACCGCCACGCCGGCAATTGCGGTCTTCATGCGCGCACCCCCTGGGCCGGGCGACGGGCCCGGAAGCGTTCGACCGCGCCCTGGATCAGCACGTAGAACACCGGCACCAGGAAGATGCCGAAGATCGTGGCGCCAAACATGCCCCATACCGCGACCGTGCCGAGCACCTGGCGCGCGGCAGCGCCGGCGCCGCTGGCGATCATCATCGGCACCGCGCCGAGGATGAACGCGAACGAGGTCATCAGGATCGGCCGCAGGCGCAGGCGCGCGGCCGCCACCGCGGCTTCCATCAGGGGTTTGCCGCGTTCGTACTCGAGCTTGGCGAACTCGACGATCAGGATCGCGTTCTTGGCGGCTAGGCCGACCAGCATGACCAGACCGATCTGCGCATAGATGTCGTTGGCCATGCCGCGCGAGGCCAGTGCGGCGAACGCGCCGAAGATCGCGAACGGAATCGACAGCAGCACCGCGAACGGTACCGCCCAGCTCTCGTACAGCGCCGCCAGCACCAGGAACACGAAAATCACCGCCGCCGCGAAGATGTACGGCGTCTGGCCAGCCGAGCGTTTTTCCTGGTAGACCACGCCAGCCCACTCGTAGCCGTAGCCGGGCGGCAGGTCGGCGGCGACGCGCTCCATCGCCGCCGAGGCATCACCCGAACTGACGCCCGGCGCCGCCGCGCCCATGATCGTCACCGCGCGGAATACGTTGAAGCGTTCGATGTAGTCCGGCGTCTGCTTGGTGCGGATCGTCACCAGCGTCGACAGCGGCACCATGTCGCCGCCCGCCGAGCGCACGTAGAGCTGGTTCACTGCTTCGGGCACTGCGCGTGCGCCGGCCTCGGCCTGCATGGTCACGCGATAGGTGCGGCCGTATAGATTGAAGTCGTTGACATAGGAGCCGCCGAAGAAGGTCTGCAGCGACGAGAAGATCGCGGAGATCGGGATGCCCAGCGTCTTGGCGCGCTCACGGTCGATGACATATTCGATCTGCGGCGTCTCGGCGCTGAACTGCGTGAACACGCGCGTCAGTTCCGGCTGCTGCTGCGCACGCGACACGAGGTCCTGCGTCGCCTCGATCAAACCTGGCAGATCGCCGCCGCCGCGCGCCTGCAGCACGAAGTCGAAACCACCGGCCGAGCCGATGCCCGGGATCGCCGCGGGATTGATGACGACGAAGCTCGCCTCGCGGATCGCGCCGAGCTGTCGGTTGAGTTCACCCAACACATGCTGAGCACTGTCCTCGCGATCCTCCCAGGGCTTCAGCACCAGAAACAGGGTTGCCGTCGACGGCGAGGCCACGCCGCTGAGCAGCGAGATGCCGCTGATCGCGATCGAGCTTTCCATCGCCGGCATCTGCTCGGTCACCGAGCGCACGCGCGACAGCACCGCGTCGGTGCGCTGGATCGATGCGCCGGCAGGCAGGGTCACCGCCACCAGCAGATAGCCTTGGTCCTCTTCAGGCACAAAGCCGGTCGGTCGCGACGCCACCAGCCAGCCGGTGGCCAGGATCACTGCCGCGAACACGGTCAGCCCGATCGCCGAGCGGCGGATCCCACGCTGCACCGAGTCGGTGTAGCGCTCGGTACCGCGCTTGAACGCGAGGTTGAACCAGGCGAAGAAGCCGCCGAGCGGGCCACGCCAGTGCGACTGCGAGGTCGGGCGCAGCAGCAGCGCACACAGCGCCGGCGTGAAGGTCAGCGCGATCAGCGCCGAGATCAGCACCGAGGTCGATAGCGTCAGCGCGAACTGGCGGTAGAACTCGCCGGTCAGGCCCGGCAGGAACGCCACCGGCACGAACACCGCCGTCAGCACCAGCGCAATCGCGATGACCGGATTGGAGACGTCGCGCATCGCCGCCTGTGCCGCGTCGCGCGGCGACAGGCCGTGCGAGTCCATCTTCTCGGTAATCGCCTCGACGACGACGATGGCATCGTCGACCACCAGACCGATGGCGAGAATCAACGCGAACAAGGTCAGCGTGTTGATCGAGAATCCGAGCGCGACGAAGGCGCTGAACGCGCCGACGAGCGCGATCGGCACCGTCAGCATCGGGATCAGCGTCGCGCGCCAGCTTTCCAGGAATACGAACACGACCAGCAGCACCAGCAGACCCGCTTCGAACAAGGTCTTGATCACCTCCCGCATCGACTCCGAAACAAAGAAAGTCGTATCGAACGGGATCGAGTAGGTGATGCCCTCGGGGAAACTCTGCGACAACTCCTCCATCGTCTTGCGCACGCCAGCGGCGACGTCAAGCGCGTTGGCATCGGCCGACTGGAAGATGCCGATGTTGGCGACGGGCTCGCCGTTGAGGCGGCTGGAGCGCGTGTAATCGGTCGCGGCCAGTTCGACGCGGGCGATGTCGCGCAGCTTGACGATGGACCCGTCGTTCTTGGCACGCACGACGATGTTCTCGTACTCGGCCGGATCGCTGAGGCGGCCGCGCACGCTGACCGCGTACTGCTTTTGCTGACCTTCCGGCGCCGGCTCGGCGCCGATCGTGCCGGCCGGCGCCACCACGTTCTGTTCCTGCAGTACTGCCGAGACGTCCTGCGTAGTCACGCCCAGGCGCGCCATCTTCTCGGGATCGAGCCAGATGCGCATGCCGTAGTCGCGCGCACCGAATACCGTCACCTGGCCCACACCAGGAATGCGCGCCAGCGCGTCGTAGATATTGAGCGTCGAGTAGTTCGACAGGAACAGGTAGTCGAAACGCGGATCGGTGGCGCGCAGCGCGACGAACAGCAGCGGCTGCGGCTGACGCTTGACCACGGTCACGCCCTGGCGGACCACTTCCTGCGGCAGGCTGCGCTGCGCGATCGCGACGCGGTTCTGCACCTCGACCGCCGCCAGGTCCTGGTTGGTCCCGACCTCGAAGGTGACGTTGAGCGTGTAAGAGCCGTCGTTGCCGCTCTTGCTGCTCATGAACAGCATGTTCGGCGCGCCGTTGACCTGCTGCTCGATCGGCGCCGCCACCGATTGCTCCACCGTCGCCGCATCGGCGCCGGGGAAGCTGGTGGTGACGACGATCGACGGCGGCGTGATCGGCGGATAGCGCGCGATCGGCAGCTGCGTCAGCGCGATTGCGCCGGCCAGCGTGATGATGATCGCCAGAACCGTCGCGAAGATCGGGCGATCGATGAAGAACTGGCTCACGGCGCCGCTCCGCCGGCTGCGTCGCTAGGCGGCAGGGGCTCCACCGGCGCGCCCGGCTTCAGGCGCTGATAGCCGTCGACGATCACGCGGGCACCCGGTTCCAGTCCCTCCTCCACCAGCCAGTCGCTGCCGATGCGCGCGCCCATGCGCACGTCGCGCCGCTGCGCCTTGCTCTCGCCATCGACCACCCACAGCGACGTCTTGCCCTGCAGCTCCTGCACGGCGCGCTGCGGCACCAGCAGCGCGTCGTTGAGCCGGTCGGCGGCCACGACCACGCGCGCGAACTGGCCGGAGCGCAGCTGGCCGTCGGGGTTGGCGACCTCGAGCCGGATCGGCAGCGTGCCGGTCTGGCGATCCACCGCCGCGTCGATGAAGTTGAGCCGCGCCGGTTGCGCGTACTTGGAGCCATCGGCCAGACGGATGCTGAACACATCGGCATCGCCGCTGCCGTTCTCGCCCCGCTCCGCCGGCAGGCGACCAAAGCGCTGCTGCAGTTCCAGCATGCGGCGCTCGCTGATGCTGAAGTTCACGTAGACCGGATCCGCGTCGTAGACGGTGGTCAGCAAGGATTGGTAGGCCGTGACCAGGCCGCCGACGCGAAACTGCGCGCGGCCGACCACGCCATCCACCGGCGCGGTCACGGTGGTGTAGTCCAGATTCAGCTCAGCGGTCTTGACCGTGGCACGCGCGGCCTGCACCGCCGCACGGCCGGCGCTTTCGCGCGCGGTCACCGCGTCGAGTTCCTGCTGGCTGACGGCGTTGAGTTCCGACAAGGGCTGCACGCGCGCCAGATCGCGCTGCGCCTGCTGCAGGCCCGACTCGGCCTGCGCCAGCGCTGCCTTGGCCTGCTCCAGCGCGGCGACATACGGCTGCCGGTCGATCGCGAACAGCACCTGCCCTTTCTTCACTGCCTCGCCTTCCACCGCCACCTGCTTCTCGAGCAGGCCGCCGACGCGAGGACGAATCTCGACCGTATTGGAGGCGTCGATCTGCGCGACGTACTCGACCTCCACCGTCGCCGGCCGCGGCTGGATCTCGGCGACGACCACCTTGGTCGGCGGCGGCGGTGGCGGCTCCGCGCCGCCACAGGCGACCAGCACCAGCGACAACGACAGGCACCACGGCAGCGTCGAACGGATGGACATTGAGGAAGGCTCCGGGGTGCGAGGTTGCGGCAACAGGCGGCAAATGTTAGCTTGCTAATTATTAGTCAGCAAGTTGAATCCACTGCCCGTCGATGACGCCGTCCTGTCCGGCACAAAGTTTTGGCTATCTGGTCCGCGACGTTTCGGTCCTGTGGCGCACGCTAGTCGATCGCCGCCTCGAACCGATGGGTTTGTCGGCCGCGCGCTGGCAGCCGCTGGTGGTGCTCTACCGCGCCGACGAGCCGTTGACACAGACCATGCTGGCCGGCGCCCTGGACATCGAGGCACCGACCCTGGTGCGGCTGCTCGACCGCCTCAGCCGCGACGGCTGGGTCGAGCGACGTCACTGCCCCAACGACCGCCGCGCTTACCACGTCGTGCTGACGCCGAAGGCCGAAGCGACCTGCGCCGAGATCGAGCAGGTGCTCGAAGCCACACGACGCGAAGTGTTGAGCCCGCTGAACAAGCAGGAAGTGCTGGCCTGCGTCGACGCGATGGAACGCGTGCGCACGCAGGCGCTGTCGCTGATCCACGACGGCGCACCGCCGCCGGACAGCCCGCTGACCGCGGTGCTGCGCCGGCCGCGACGCTGATACCGATATCGGCGCGCGCCGCAGCTCAGCGGCGCGTCAGCTCGCGCACCAGGCCGCTGGCACCGTAGACCTTGTCCAGCGCTTCAAGAATCGCAGCGCTGTGCACCGCCACCGTGCGGTTGAGACGTTCGTCGTAGACGTAGCTGCCGCCGATCGAGTGGATGTTGCCGTCGAAGGCCAGCCCCACGATCTCACCCTTGCGATTGATCAGCGGACTGCCGGAGTTGCCACCGGTGATGTCGTTGGTGGTGACGAAGTTGAACGGCGTATCGAGCTTCAGGCGCGGCTTGGCGTCCAGCCAGGACTTCGGCAGCGCGTAAGGATCAAAGCCGGTGGCGCGCGCGTACAGGCCGGCGAAGTCGGTGAACGGCGCGATCGCACGACCCTTCTCCTCCCAGCCGCGCACCTCGCCGTAGGACAGGCGCAGCGTGAACGTCGCGTCCGGGTAGACGTTGGTGCCCAGCGCCTCGAAGCGCTGCCTGGCGATCACGGCCGCGTTCTTGGTCTCGACCCCCTCAACGCGCGACTCGTACTTGCCGCGCAATTCGCGCGACACCGCGTCGACCGCGCGCGCCAGCACGATGAACGGGTCCTTGGACTGCGCGATCGCCTCGACGCCCCCCTTCCACAGACGCTCGCGCTCGGCGGCATCGCCCAGCCGCGTGCCCTGCACCAGCCGCGCCGCCAGCGCATCCGGCGATTCGTGCTTGAGCACCAGCTTGACCAGCGGATCGTCGACGCCCAGCACCTCGCGCAGCTTGGCCAGCGACCATGCCAGCTTGGCGGTCTCGTATTCGGGATAGACCGGCGCCTTGGACAACAGCGTCTGCTGCAGGCGCGGCAGCGCCGCGTCCTGATACTCCGGCAGACGGCGATCGTTGGGCTTGGCGCGTTCGTCGGCAGCGCGAACCAGGTTCCGTGCGAACCCGTAGTACTGCGAATAGAACGCGCGACGGCCCTCGATCATCTGGTAGCTGGCCTCCATGTCGCGCCAGGCGCGCTGTGCAGCGGCAATCGCATCCCAGGCCTCGCCGGAGGCCGCCGTCTTGCGCAGCTCCGCTTCCTCGCTGCGCTTGCGCGCGAACACCTCGGGATCGAGCAACGCCGCCAGTTCGCCGCGATAGACCTTGTAGCTGTTCTCGGTGAAGGTCAGATCCGACTGCGCCTGGCGCGTGGCCTCGCTACCGATGCGGCTGTACTGCGCCAGCATCGCGCGGCGCTCGGCCAGGTACAGCAGCGTGTTGATCAGATCCACATCGCGCAATCGTTCGAGCTGCGCCACCGTGAGCTGGCGCTCCGTGGAGCCCGGATGGCCGGTCACCATCGTCAGCTCGCCCGCCTTGGCGCCGGCGCGATTGATGCGGAAGTAGTGGTCCGTGGATGCCGGCGCGTCCTTCTCGTAGGCACGCAACAGCGCCATATCGAGGTTGTAGCGCGGGAAGTTGAAGTTATCCGGGTCGCCGCCAAAGAAGCCGCTCGCGTATTCCGGCGAGAACGCCAGGCGCACATCCTGGTAGCGGTGGTAGCGATACAGATGATGCCGCCCGCCCGCATACAGCTCGACCACATCGCAGCGCCGTGTCGCCGCCGCATCGCCCAGGCACTCGGACGTGATCCGCGCCTGCTCGGCATTCTTGGCATCGACATAGGCCTGACCGGACAAGCCTTCCGTGGCCCTGGTGATGCGCGCGCTGACGTCGGTGGTCTCGTCGAGCCGGTTCAGCTCGACCGCGGGGCAGCGCAGCTCCTCGTTGCGCGCCTTGGCGACGAAACCCTGGTTGACGTAGTCCCGCTCCGCACTGGACAGCTCCTGCACGCAGCCGATCACGCAATGCGCATTGGTCAGCACCAGCCCGTCCGGCGAGACGAAGGAACCGGAGCACCCGCCCGCCAACCGCACCGAGGATTTCATCGCATGTTCGACCCAGGCCGCGTCCGGCTCGAAGCCGTAGGCCTGCTTGAGCGCGGCGCGCGGCAGGTTGTCGAGCGTCCACATGCCTTCGGCGGCGAGGGACGGCAATGCGAGGCTGCTCAAGGCGAGAAAAGCGAAGGCGCGAGTCATGACGGGTTCCGATCGATCAGGCTCAAGACTATCCTGACCATCGGCTCGCCGACAGAGTTCGTGATGAATCCCGCCTGGATCGCTTGGGGCGCCGCCCTGCTGCCGCTGCTGGCGGTGCACACCGCCTACTGGCTGTCCGCCGATGCCGGCTACGTGCCCTGGTGCCTGCCCTATCTCGACGGCTGTACATCGATCAGCCGCGCCGCACGTCACGGCCTGCCCAATCTGCTGTTCAAGGGACTGATGCTGCCGTACGCCGCCTGGCTCGCCGCCACCTGGGCGCTGGTGTTCGTCTGGCTGCGCCTGCTGCGCCCACAAGCGCCGCGACGGACATGCACCGTGCTGATACTCGGGATCGTCGCCGCGATCTTTCTCGTGCTCTACGCCACCTTCCTCGGCGCCGAAGGCCCGGCCTACCAGTGGCTGCGCCGCTACGGCATCACCGTGTACTTTTCGTTCACCGTGCTGGCACAGATGTTCGTCAGCGCGCTGCTGTGGCCGCTGGCAACAGTACCACGGGCATTGCGCCGGGCGATGGCGTGCCTGTGCGCGTTGCTCCTGCTGTTGGGGCTCGCCAGCCTGCCGCTGCAGCATTACGCGCACGACGCCGACGCGGCGATCGATGCGCTGGAATGGACCTACGCGCTGCTGATGATCGCGTTCTTCCCGCTGGTCGCACTGGCCTGGCAGCGCACCGGCTTTCGCCTGCGCGGCGAAATTGTCCGCAAAGCCGCGAGCCGATGAGGCCCGATGCCTGCTGCGGCAGAATGACCGCATGAACATCGGCATGCCCCTGCCCGTGGCCTGGATCACGCATCCGGACTGCGCGCGCCACGAAATCGACGTCGGCCATCCGGAGTCGCCGCGACGGCTGGCGGCGATCGAGGATCGGCTGCTCGCGGCCGGCCTGCGCGATTTCATGGAGCGCCATACCGCGCCGGAAGCACCGCGCACCGCGCTCGAACGCGCACACAGCGTCGCGCATGTGGATGCGGTGCTGGCGCAGCGCGCGCTCGGCCCCAGACGCCTGGCGGTCGATGGCGACACCGCTTACACCGAGCACACCGCCAGCGCCGCCTTGCGCGCCGCCGGCGCCGGCCTGCTGGGCGTGGACCTACTGCTCGCCGGCCGCACGCATCTGGCGTTCTGCGCGGTGCGGCCGCCCGGCCACCATGCCGAACGCGCGCGCGCGATGGGTTTCTGCTTCCTCAACAACGTCGCGATCGCCGCCTATCACGCACTCGAGCGCGGCCTGCGACGCGTCGCGATCCTCGACTTCGATGTGCACTACGGCAACGGCACAGCCGACATCGTCGGCGGCGATCCGCGCATCCTGCTGCTGTCCACCTATCAGGACCCGCTGTATCCGCACTGGCGCGGCGCACCCCAGCACGCCAATCTCATCGACGTGCCGTTACCCGCACTGTGCAGCGGCGCCGCGTTTCGCGCGGCCGTCACCACGCACTGGCTGCCGGCGTTGGCGCAGCAGCAACCCGAACTGATCCTGGTGTCGGCCGGCTTCGACGCACACACCGCCGACCCGCTCGCCGATCTGCGCCTGCGCACCGACGACTACCGCTGGCTGGGTGCGCTGATCCGCGATGCGGCGATGGCGACCGCGCAGGGCCGCGTGCTGGTGACGCTCGAGGGCGGCTACGACCTCGATGCACTGGCGGCCAGCGTCGAAGCTTTCATCATGCCGTTCATCGGCGACGACGGCCTGCTGGCATGAGCGTCCGTCATCTCGACGCGCTGTTCCGGCCGCGCGGCGTGTTGGTCTGCGGCCTGCCGCGGGACGCGCCGGCCGCCGAACTGCTGCATCAGCTCGACGCGATCCCCGAGGACCTGCGTGCCATCTACGAAGGGCAACGCGATGGCTGGCGCGTACTGCGTCGCCTGAATGACGCCCGTGGCTTCGATCTCGCCGTGGTACTCGATCCCGATGCGATGACCCCGCGCGCGGTACGCACGCTAGCGGCGCGCGGCTGCCGCGCGCTGATCTGGGAAACCGAGACGCCGGTACCCGACGCCGTGCTGCGCGCCGGCCGCGACACCACGCTGCGTGTGCTGGGGTCGTCCAGCGCCGGCGCCACCCACGCGCACGGTCACGGCATTTCGGCCTGGGGCCGGCCGCTGCCGGGCACCACCGCGCTGATCGCGCAGTCGCGCTCCATCGCCAGCGCCGCGCTAGACTGGGCCGCCGGTCACGCACTCGGTTTCTCCTGGACCGCGGTCACCGGCGGCGAGGCGGACGTCGATGTCGCCGATCTGCTCGATTACGCCGCGCTCGATTTCGAGACCCAGGCCGTCGTGCTGCAACTCGGCCGTATCGGCAACGCCCGCAAGTTCATGTCCGCCGCCCGCGCCTGCGCACGCGCCAAGCCGGTGGTCGTGCTGCAGACACCGGGCGCCGCCGCGCCGCAGGACCCGGTGCTGTCGGCGGCGTTCCGCCGCGCCGGCCTGGTCGAGGTCGATCGCGTCACCGCGCTGTTCAGCGCGCTGGCCGCGTTGGATCGCGTCGGCGACGCCCCGCAGGGCCGCATCGCCGTGGTCGGCACCGGCGGCGGCATCTGCCAGCTCGCACGCGCCGCCCTGCTGCGCGAAGGCCTGCATACCGCGGACGTGACCGCCGTACATGCGGCGCTGCAGTCGCGCATCCCGACGCTGGGCACCTATGCGCAGACCCTGGACCTGGGCCTGGCAGACGATGCGCAGACGCTATTGGCTCTGCGCACGGCGCTGGAAACGCCGGGCATCGACACCGTGCTGTTCGTGCGCAGCCCGGTGCCGGGCCGCGACGACGACGCGTTCGCCGCGCTGCTTGCCGCCTCGGGTCTGCGCCAGCGACTCGTCGTCAGTCTGCTCGGTCAAGCACGCGCGCAGCCCGCGCTGCAGCGTTGCACGGAAGCCGGCATCGCCGCCTTCGCCTCGGTGGAGGCCGCTGCCCGCGCGCTGCGCTACCGGCGCGAACATCGGCAGACGCAGGACCTGTTGATGCAGACGCCGACGCTGGCGCCGTTGCCGCACGACCCCACACCGCCGGTGCCGGCGCCGCCCCGACGCGGCAACGGACCCTGGACCGCGTCCGCCGATACCACGCGGGCCCTGCTGCAGGCCTACGGCCTGCGGCCCGCCGACTGGGTCGAAGCCGGCAGCCGCGGCCTGCGCATCCGTATCCGCCGTCACGCCGAGATCGGGCTTTACCTGTCCGCACGCCTGGACCCGACCTCGACGATGGCGCCCACTGCTTACGCGCTGCCGCCGCTGGACGATGTGCTTGCCGAAACCCTGCTGCGCGAGGCAGCGTTGGGCGCACGCGAGGAATCGCCCAGCGGCCTGCGCACCGGCGAATACGCCACCGCCGTGGCGCGGCTGGCCCAGCTCGCGGTCGAGCATCCGCAATTGATCGAAGCCGATGTGCGCCTGCTGCCGGGCGAGACGATCGCCGAAGTCGGTCACGCGCGCCTGACCTTCGGTGCCCTAGAATCCGAACGGCGGCGGCTCGCATTGGCGCCGTACCCGGTCGCACTGGCGCGGACGATGGCGCTGCGCGACGGCCGCAGCGTCGAACTGCGCGCGATCCTGCCGACCGACGAGCCGGCCTTGATCCGCATGCTGTCGGGGCTGGACCCGGAAACGATCCGGCTGCGCTTCTTCCGCTACATCCGCCAGTTCAGCCACGCGATGGTCGCGCGCATGTCGCAGGTCGACTACGACCGTGAAATCGGCTTCGTCGCCACGCCCGTCGACGACGAGGCGGCCATCGGCCTGGCCACGCTGGTACTCGACGCCGACGGCGAGGAAGGCGAGTTCGCCATCCTCGTCCATCACGATTACGCCGGCACCGGCCTCGGGCTGCGGCTGATGCGGGCGCTGCTCGATTACGCGCGCGCACGCCGCGCGCGTCGGGTCTATGGCGACGTGTTGCTCGAGAATCGCGCGATGCTGGGCCTGGCCCAACGCATGGGGTTCACGCAGGAACGGCACCCGGACGATCCGGGCTGCCTCCGCGTCTCGATCGCGCTTTAAGGCGAGCCGAAGCTCGACATCACCTCAATCTCGCGGCCGGCTGCGAACATGACGCCGGCCCTCATACCGCCCGCGTGACGATGCGGATTTCCGACGTCAGCGTCCGGTGCACCGGGCACTTGTCGGCAATCTCCAGCAGCTTCTGCCGCTGCGTATCGTCGAGCGGGCCGACCAGCTCGATCTGCCGCTCGATCTCGTCGAGTTTGCCGGTCTTGGTCTCGCACTCGGCGCAATCCTCGGCGTGGATCTTGCGGTGACGCAGCGTCACCACCACCCGCTCCAGCGGCAGCTTCTTCATCTGCGCATACAGGCGCAGCGTCATGCTCGTGCAGCTGCCCAGCGCGGCCAGCAGATAGTCGTAGGGGTTCGGACCGGCATCGCCGCCGCCGAGCGCAACCGGCTCGTCGGCCTCGTACAGGTGCACACCGAGCCGCACCTGCTGATGCAGCTTGCCGGTGCCGGACTCGGCCACCTGCACCTCGCCCTGCGGTCGTTCTGCCGGCGGATCGAAAGCCATGACGAAACTCCTTGAAGATCAGACTGCGAGCGGTTCAGCAGCAAAGGCAAAGGCGTCCATGCCCAGCACGCCATCCGCCACACCATCGTAGAGCGATTGCACCGGCTCGCCACCCGCGGCACCGAGCGCGACGTACAACGGCAACAGGTGTTCGTCGGTCGGGTGTGCGCGCACGGCATCCGGCGCCTGCCGGCGGTAATCGAGCAAGGCCTCGACGTCACCCGCCTCGAGCCGCTCGCGCATCCACAACCGGAACGCACGCACGTGCGCCGGCTCGCCGTCGCGGTACAAGCCCTCGAAATACTCTCGCAGGTTATGGACGAACCCGCCGCTGCCGAGGATCAGGATGCCCTCGTCGCGCAGCGGCGCCAGCGCCGCACCGAGCCGATAGTGGTGTGCGGCACCCAGATGCGGCTGCAGGGCCAGCGGCACCACCGGGACATCGGCCGCCGGAAACAGGCGCTGCAGCACCACCCAGATGCCGTGATCGAGCCCACGCGATGGGTCCAGCGAGGCTTCTAGCCCGGCGGCGCGCAGGCGCCCGGCCACCGACTGCGCGATCTCCGGCGCGCCGGGCGCGGGATACCGGACCTGGTAAAGCGCCTCCGGAAATCCGCCGAAATCATGGACCGTGACCGGCAGCGGCGCCGCCCCTACCGCGGGCGCCCGCGTCAGCCAATGGGCTGAAGCCACGACCACCGCGCGCGGGCGCGGCAATGCCCGGCCGATCCGCCCCCAGGCCGCCGTCGCAGCGTCTTCCTCGACCGCCAGCATCGGCGAGCCATGCGACAGAAACAGGGCCGGCTGACGCTGGACGGCGGTCGGCGACGACAGGGGCGAAGCTGCGGGAGCGTTCATGACCTGGGTTAGTGGGGGCTGGCACCGGGCCGTGCAAGGCGGCCGGCACGCCCGCCACTCCGGCCCTCCCCAGGGGCTTTCCCCCACGTAGCGGCTTGCATTGGCAGGGGTCGGTCGCTACACTCCGCGGCCTTTTCGAGGTTGCCCAAGTAGTGGCGGTATCGGGCAACTGAACTATAACTACTGAATGGATTGGACCGATGAAGACTCTCTTCGCGAAGTCCGAGACCGTCAAGCGCGACTGGTACGTGATTGACGCGACGGATAAAACGCTGGGCCGACTGGCCACCGAGATTGCGCGCCGCCTGCGCGGCAAGCACAAGCCCGACTACACCCCGAACTGCGATACCGGCGACTACATCGTCGTCGTCAACGCGGAAAAGGTGCGCGCCACCGGCAACAAGCTGCAGGACAAGGTGTACTACCGTCACACCGAATTCCCGGGCGGTATCCGCTCGCAGACCCTGCAGCAGGTGCTCGACAAGCACCCCGAGCGCGCGATCGAGAAGGCCGTCAAGGGCATGCTCCCCGGCGGTCCGCTGGGCTACGCGCAGTTCCGCAAGCTGAAGGTGTACGCCGGTGCCGAGCACCCGCACACCGCGCAGCAGCCCAAAGTCCTCAATATCTGATCCCGGGACGCATCCTCATGGCCAAGACCATCGAACAGAAGTACGGCACCGGCCGCCGCAAGACCGCAGCGGCGCGCGTGTTCCTGAAGCCCGGCAAGGGCGCCATCACCATCAACGACAAGACCGTCGAAGAGTACTTCGGCCGCGAGACCTCGCGCATGCTGGTACGCCAGCCGCTCGAAGTCACCGACACGGTCGGTCGTTTCGACCTCAAGATCACCGTCTCCGGCGGCGGCCCCTCGGGCCAGGCCGGCGCGGTGCGCCACGGCATCAGCCGCGCGCTGATGCAGTACGACGAAAGCTTCCGCCCGCCGCTGCGCGCCGCCGGCCTCGTCACGCGCGACGCCCGTGAGGTCGAGCGCAAGAAGGTCGGTCTGCACAAGGCCCGTCGCGGCACGCAGTACTCGAAGCGTTAATCTCGGTCCCGGCGTTCCCCGTAATGCGGGGAACGCTTGGGCAGAGGTGGGGTCTGGCGTACAATCGCAGACCACGATCTCTACTGGGAGATCGTCTAATGGTAGGACAACAGATTCTGACTCTGTTTATCTAGGTTCGAGTCCTAGTCTCCCAGCCAATTGCAGCAACGACTCAGCCCGCTCTCGCGGGCTTTTTCGTTTCCGGAATCAGGGGCGCTTTCCGATATTCAGCGTAGCTGCCAATTGCCCGCTACCAAACCTGCGCAACCCATCTGCGGTCTGCAACGCCTACCGCTTAGGCCGGTAGACTGCCGGCAAGATCATCGAGAAAAGACCCGTGGCCGAGCAATCGCTAACCGTCGAGCAGGCGCTGAAACTGCATCGCGATTTCCTGCAGGCCATCCTCGCCGAGGTTATGGCCGTGATGAGCACGGGAACCGCATCGGACGAACGCTTGGTCGCCGCGCTGGAGGTCTACTGGGAAGCCTGCCTGTCGCGTCGCGACCAGCGCCGCGCGGTCCTGGCGGCCACCGCCGGCAGCCCCAGCGAACGCGCGGTCGAACCGATGGGCAAGCCGTTTCTGATGATGGTGCGCGCCGAACTGCTTCCCAGCCGCGGCACGCAGGCAGACGCGATTGCCCTGCAGATCTACGATCAAGCGCGCGACATCGCCGTCTGCGAGGCGCAGACCGGCATCCGGGATCGCGTGCGCCGCGATGCGGTGCTGGCACTGATCCGCCGCTGAAGATTCGCTCCTTCTTCAAAGGCAGGGGGCAAGACGCCCCGTCGTAGCGGGGCGTCTCGTTCAGAGCGTGTTGTCGGCGTGCATGTGCAAAGCACGCCCCGAGCGTTCAGGACAGCCCCAGAAAACGGTCCAAGCGCAGCAGGATCAGGATGCCGAACACCGCGAACAGCGCCGCGGCGACAAAGCGCATGCGGCTCAGCGGGAAGCGCTCACCGAGCTTGGCGCCGAGCAATACCGCCGGCACGTTGGCCACCATCATGCCCAGCGTCGTACCCAGCGTGACCGCCGTCAGATTGCCGTAGTTGGCGCTCAGCGCCACCGTCGCGAGCTGGGTCTTGTCGCCGATCTCGGCGAGGAAGAACAACACCAGGGTCGTCAGGAAGGCACCGCCATATAGGCGCGCCTGACCGTCGTCGTCGAGTTTGTCCGGGATCAGCGCCCAGGCGGCGAACAGCAGGAACGCGCCCCCCAGTATCCAGCGGATGACCTCGGGACCGAGACGGGCCGCCACCCAGTCGCCGACCAGCGCTGCGACCAGGTGATTGGCGATCGTGGCAAAGAAGATACCGGCGATCACCGCGCCGTAACGGCCCTTGAAACGGGCGGCCAGAACGAATGACAGCAACTGGGTCTTGTCGCCGATCTCGGCGATCGCAACCATGCCCAAGGAAACGAGAAAGGCGTCCATGTGTTTTCCTGCAGGGCCGGCGAAAGAGCCAATGACTCTGCCGCCCATCGCCAGCCCGGCTGTGGACGACAAAGTCAAAGGTCTGGCCTAGCAGATGCCGCCGGCGCCATGGTCGAAACGACCAAGTCTGTTGACGCGGGCTCCTCCTGTACGGAGGCGGCTACTCCCCAATGACGAGCCACGATTGTAGCGCACCCGCACGCCGACGGGCGGTAGCCGCCGGCTGCTCCACCGTCCGCCCGCAGGCGACGGCGGCAGGGCAGATCGGGTAACGTCGGAACTCCCCCCACCGCATCCCCCAGTGGATTGCGAGCTGCCGCTACAGGTTGCCCCATGACTTCGACG
>DASWWX010000029.1:0-6945 GCA_036405815.1 Solimonas sp.
GGCGCGTGCCCGCGAGCGCGGGCTGCACAATCTGACGATCCTGACCGGCAACATCGTGTCCTTCGAATTCCCGGCGCAGGGCATCGAGTCGGGATTCGACCGCGTGCTGTCGATCGAGATGTTCGAGCACATGAAGAATTACGGCCTGCTGCTGGGGAAGGTGGCACGCTGGATGAAGCCGGAGGCGAAGCTGTTCGTCCACATCTTCGTCCACAAGCTGCTGGCCTATCACTTCCAGGACGCCGGGCAGAGCGACTGGATGAGCCGCTACTTCTTCACCGGCGGCACCATGCCCAGCGAAAACCTCCTGTTGAACTTCCAGGACGACGTGCGGCTGGAGCGGCAATGGTGGGTCAGCGGCACCCATTACGAGCGCACCTCCAATCACTGGCTGGCCGGCATGGACGCAAAGAAGGCCGAGATCATGGAAGTATTCCGTCGCGGTTACGGCGAGAAGGATGCGGCGATCTGGTTCCAGCGCTGGCGCATGTTCTACATGGCCGTGGCCGAGCTGTTCGGCTACGCGGGTGGCGAGGAATGGGGCGTGGCGCACTATCGGTTTGTGCGCCGCTGAAGCGGGGCACGACCGCGACGAGGAGAGTAGCGATGAGACGATGGCTGTCCGTGATCCTGCTGGCGCTGGCCTTGCCGGCCGCCGCGCAGACCGAGCGCTTCTACGGTTACGCCTACGATCTGAAGACGGACCGTCACCTCTACACCGAGGTGCACGAGCAGCATTTTCAGGACGGCCGCTGGACCGGCGGACGCATCGCCTACTACCTGCCGGACGGGCGCCGGCTCGGCCTCAAGACGCTCGACTTCGCCAAGGATGCTTTCGTGCCGGTATTCCGGCTCGATCTGGAACTGGAAGGCTACATGGAGGCGATCGTCGACAACGGCGATCTGATCGTCATGGAGCGGCGCGAGGGCGCCAAGGCCAAGGTCGAGCGCAAGTCGGTGAAGCGGGACGGGCCCACCGCCGCGGATTCGGGCTTTCACGCGATCCTGTACGAGAACTTCGAGCGCCTGATGAAGGGCGAGACCGTCAGTCTGCGACTAGCGGTTGCCGGCGGGCTTGACCAGTATCGCTTTCGGGGGCGGCGCGTCGGCGACAGCACGTTCGAGGATCGGCCCGCGGTCCGTTTTGTCGTCGAGCCGGACTCGTTGCTGCGCTTCGTGGTCGACCCGCTCGATCTCACCTACGACCCGAAGACGCGGCAGCTGCTGGAATACCGGGGCCTGTCCAACATCCGCAACCCAGCCACCGGCCAGCTCTGGACGACGCGCATCGCATACTATTCGAAGCCGCCCGCCGGGATCGGCCAGTTGCCGCCGCTGGAGTTCTGAATGATCGCTGTGCCGCGCCTGGGTTGCCTGCTGCTGTGTTCCGCGCTGGCACTCACGGGCTGCGGTGAGCGCAGCCCGCCGGCCGCCGCACCCGAAACGCCGGTGGTGGCCCCGATACCGGTTGCTGCGCCGACGCCGCCGCAGAATCTGGAGGCGGCATTGGCGCTGGCCCAGGCGCGCAGCGCACCGGTGCTGATCGATTTCCACGCGCCCTGGTGCTACTCCTGCTACTACATGGCCTCGCACGTGCTGACCGGCGCCGAGTGGACGCAGGTCTTGCAGCGCAGCGTCGTGCTGGCGGTGGATGCCGATGCGCCCGAAGGCGCGGCGCTGAAGACGCGCTACGGCATCAAGGCCTTGCCGAGCTATCTGGTGCTGGACGCACAGGGCCAGGAGCTGGGGCGCATCCTCGGCGAGCAGACCCGCGCCGATTTCTACGCCCGACTCGATGAGATCCTGGCGCGCGGCAGCGCGCTAGATGCCCTGTCGGCCGAGGTGGTCGATGCCAGCGCCGCGAGCATTGCGGCCGGACGCGAAGTGCTCCGCGCCTGGCATGCCCGCTACGACGCCCGCGGCGGCCTGGCCTGGCTCTCGCAGTTGCCGGCGCCGGCGCGCACGGCGCTGCAGGCCGATCCGGTTGCGGCGCTGACGATCAGTCGTCTGTCGCTGCTACAGGCCGCGCAGGCGCAGGACGTGCCGGCAGTGCTCGCGCAGGGCAGGGCGGTGCTGACGGGCGAAGCGGCCGATGGCCTGGGCTGCGAGCGCGCTTACGAACTCAGCCGCGTGCTCGACGTCGCCGGCGAACGCGCCGAGGCGCGGGCCTTGCTGACGGCACAGCGTGCGCCAATGGAGCGCCTGTTGTTGCAGGGTGTTTTCGAGGGCGCCGCCTGCGCCGACCAGCGTTCGGTGGTGCTGGTGACTGCAGATCTCTATGCGGCGCTGGGCGAGGAAGCGGCCGAGACGGCGCTGCTGAAGCGCGCGATTGCCGATGCCGAGCGGCGCATCGGCGGCGCTACGGTCGAGGCCTACCGGCGCGACCGCAATCTGGCCGACAACCTGCGCATCTACCGCGATCGCCTGAGCGAGCGCAGCGGCGACTACGCGGCGTTCGACGCACTGCTGCCGAAGCTCATCGCCGCCTATCCCGACGATTACGTCTATGCCTCGCGCTACGGTCGTAGCCTGCTGGCGCGTGGTCGCGCCGCCGAGGCGCTGCCGTACCTGGAGCAGTCGGCGGCGCAGGCGTATGGCCTCAACCGGCTGGTTGTCTCGCAGGCGCGGGTCAAGGCGCTGCTGGCGCTGGAGCGCAGGGACGAGGCGCGGCGCGTGGTCGCCGAGACCTTGAAGACCAACGGCCCGTGGTTTCCCGAAGAGGCGGAGAAACTGAAGGCCCTGCTGGCCGGATGAGCGCCGCACGGCTCGCCAATCCCTGTTGAAACCGCTATAAAGCCCGGCCGTTTCGCCTGCCGGCGCTGTTGCGCCCGTGTTGCCGATGACCACCGCCCCCGAGACCACCGCCCGCCTGCTGATCACCTGTCCGGATCGACCGGGCATCGTATCGGCGGTGACCACGTTCCTGTTCCATCACGGCGTCAACATCACCGAGCTGGATCAGCATTCCACCGATCCGGAGGGCGGCCGCTTCTTCCTGCGCCTGGAATTCCAGACGCCGCACCTGGACGTCTCGCGCGCGATGCTGGAGCGCACGTTCAAGGAATCCGTGGCCACGCGCTTCGAGATGGACTGGCGCATCAGCTACGCCGCCGAGAAGCCGAAGATGGCGGTGCTGGTTTCGAAGCACGACCACGCGCTGATGGAACTGCTGTGGCGTTGGGAGCGCGGCGAGCTGCCGGTGGAGATTCCGATGGTGATCTCCAACCATCCGGACCTGCGCATCGCGGTCGAGCGTTTCGGCGTGCGCTTCGAGCACGTGCCCATCGACGCGGCGACGCATGCGCAGGCTGAAGCCCGCATGCTGGAACTGCTCGACGGTCAGACGGATTTCATCGTGCTGGCGCGCTACATGCGCATCCTGTCGGCGGAGTTCGTCGCGCGCTATCCGAACCGCATCATCAACATCCACCATTCGTTCCTGCCGGCCTTCGTCGGCGCCGATCCCTACCAGCAGGCGTACACGCGCGGGGTCAAGCTGATCGGCGCGACCGCGCACTACGTGACGTCGGACCTGGATCAGGGGCCGATCATCGACCAGGACACCGCGCGCGTTTCGCACCGGCATGAGGTGCCGGACCTGCGCCATCTCGGTCGCGATCTGGAGCGCCAGGTGCTGGCGCGCGCCGTGCGCTGGCACGTCGAGCACCGCATCATCGTCAACGGCAACAAGACGATCGTGTTCGCCTAGGCCTGCGGGCTCGACGCCTATCAGCGTCGGCCACGCACAGCGCCTCAATGAAAAAAGCCCCTCTTCCGAGGGGCTTTTCGTTTCAGCTGCTGCGCGCTTATTCCCAGACCACCTTGGTCTTGTGATCGCCGGCGTGCTGTTCGAGCAGCGCCAGATAGCGCTTCTCGACCTCGTTGCGCTTGACCTTCATGGTCGGCGTCATGATGTTGTTGTCGATGGTCCACGCGTCCTTGGCGACGACGATCTTGGCGATCTCCTCGTGCGGTTCCAGCGTGGCATTGACCGCGGCCATGTCGGCGACGAGCTGCTTCTCGACTTCGGGGCGGGCTTTCTGGCGCGCCGGATCGGTCAGCGTGATGACCATGATCGGCTGCTTGAGGCCGGCGCCGACGAAGCAGAGCTGGTCGATGTCGGTGTTGCGCGACAGGGCACCTTCGATCGGCGCCGGGGCGACGTACTTGCCCTTCAGCGTCTTGAAGATGTCCTTGGTGCGGCCGGTGATGAACAGGTAGCCGTCCTCGTCGATGCGGCCCTTGTCACCGGTGCGCAGCCAGCCATCGGCGGTGAACAGCTCGGCGGTCTTCTCGGCATCCTTGTAGTAGCCCGGCGTCACGCCCGGGTGCTTGTACTGGATTTCGCCGTCCTCGGCGATGCGCATGTCTGCGCCTGGCATCGCGCGGCCGACCGAGCCGACACGGTTGGCCTTCGGCAGGTTCGCCGTGGCGTAGATGTTGTTCTCGGTCATGCCGTAGCCCTGCAGCACGGTGATGCCGATCTTCTGGAACCAGTTCATCAGCGGGATCGGCATCGGCGCGGCGCCGACGAACAGGTAGCGCGCGTTCTGCAGGCCGATGCCCTGCTTGATCTTCTTCTTGATCAGCGACGACAGCAGCGGAATCTTCATCAGCCGGTCGAGCTTTTCCTGCGGCATCTTCTTCAGCACGCCGGTCTGGATGCGGCCATAGACCAGCGGCACGCCGAAGAAGCGCGTCGGCGCCACTTCCTTGAGCTGTTCGGCGAGCTTTTCCAGGTTCTCCAGAAAGAACACTTCGGCGCCAAAGTAGATCGAGGCCAGCTCCACGGCGCCGCGCTCGAAGGCGTGCGCCAGCGGCAGGTAGGAGAAGAAGCGTTCCTGGCCGTGCGCCGGCATGGCCTTCACCAGGCCATTGGCGGCGAACATCATGTTCTCGCCGGTGATCATCACGCCCTTGGGGTTGCCGGTGGTGCCGGAGGTGTAGATCAGCGTGATGAGGCTCTTGATGTCCGGCGGCTGGTAGCCGGCGAAGGGTTCCGATGCGCGCACCAGATCGTCCCAGTTCTTGTCGCAGGCCGGCACGTCGGCGTACGGGAAAGCGATGGTCACGACGCCCGCGGGCAGCGCGTCCATGAACTCCTGCGGGTCGGGCATCGGGCCGACGAAGACCGCCTTGGTCTCCGAGTGCTTGAAGATGTACTTGACCGCATCCACCGACTGCTTCGGATAGAGGCCGACGCTGACGTAACCGGCCATGGCGATCGCCATGTCGGCCAGGAACCAATGGGCGGTGTTGCGGCCGGAGATGGCGATACGGGCGCCGGCCGGCAGGCCGAGGTTGCGCAGTGCGGTCGCCATCGAGCGGACCTGCGCCTCGCACTCGGCCCAGGTGTAGGTCTTCCAGACGCCGTTGACCGGCTGATGGAGCCAGACCTGGTTGGGGCGTTCCTTGGCCCACTGCAACAGCGTTTCGACCGGATTCTTCAAAGACATGACGCCCCCATACGAGCTCTTAATAGGTATATGACGATGCCGCGCGTCTCCGGGGGGCGGACGGTGCGGCGACGCGCGGTCCGGACCCGGGCCGCCGCCCGAGTCGTATCCCCGGGGGCGTAAAGCCGGACGCAGCGCGACAGGCTGTGCCGACATTATAGGGGAATCGACATTATTGCCCGTCCGCGTGGACAGCCGCGCCGCCCGCGCCGAGAATCCGGCCGGAAGTCCGCCTGAACAGATGACGGACACCTCGCCGGGGAACCTGCATGAAAAAGCTGTTGTGGACGCTGATCGTCGTCGCCCTGCTGGCGGCCTATCTGCTGTTCTGGCCGGTACGGATCGAGCCGGTGGCCTGGAATCCGCCCGACGCGCCGCCGCCGAGCGCCTACCCGTACAACGAGAAGCTCAAGAACATCGAGCGGCTGGCCGAGGGCGTCGGCCGTGGCCCCGAGGGCGTGCTGGTCGATCGCGAGGGCCGCATCTTCGTCGGTTACGAGGACGGTCGCGTGATGATGTTCAACCGCCAGGGCAACGCCGGCCTGCTGCTCGCCAACACCGGCGGCCGTCCGCTGGGCCTGGGCTTCGGTCCGAAGGGTGAGCTGCTGGTGGCCGACGCGGTCAAGGGCCTGCTGCAGATCCGCGGCGACGGCGGACAGCAGGTGCTGTCGGTGGAGGCCGAGGGCGTGCCGTTCAAGTTCGTCGACGATGTCGATAGCTGGCCGGGTGAACCCTACGTGTACTTCTCCGATGCCTCGACGCGCTTCGGCGTGCACGAGGTGATGGAGGATTTCCTCGAGCACGGCAACACCGGCCGCATCCTGCGCTACAACATGGACACCGGCGAGACCACGGTGCTGATGCGCGGCCTGCACTTCGCCAACGGTGTCGCCGTGGGGCCGAACGCCGAATACCTGATCGTCACCGAAACCGCCGAGTACCGCGTCTGGCGTCACTGGCTCAAGGGCGACAAGGCCGGCACTTCGGAGGTGCTGATCGAGAATCTGCCCGGGTTCCCCGACAACGTCAGCTTCAACGGCCGCGACCGCATCTGGGTCGCCCTGTATGCGCCGCGCACGCCGGATCTGGACCGGCTCGGTCCCAAGCCGGCGCTGCGCAAGATCGTGGCGCGCCTGCCGGCGTTCGTGCAGCCCGCGCCGGTGCTGCATAGCTGGGTGCTGGGTCTGGACCTGGAGGGCAAGGTCGTCGCCGATCTGCAGTACAAGGGCGAGCAGCCGTATGCGCCGATCACCAGCGCCGAGGAGCAGGGCGAGTACCTGTACTTCGGCAGCCTCAGCGATACGGCAGTGGGCCGCATCCGCCTGAGCGAGATCCAGTAGGGCGATGGCGAAGGCCTCGGGCTACGACTGCGTCATCGTCGGCGGGGGCCACAATGGCCTGGTCTGCGCCGCGTATCTGGCCCGCGCCGGCAGGAAGGTGCTGGTGCTGGAGCGGCGCGGCCTCGTTGGCGGCGCCGCCGTCAGCGAGG
>DASWWX010000030.1:0-53108 GCA_036405815.1 Solimonas sp.
GGGCGGTCGCAAGCAGGATCTGCCGAACCGCGTCTGGGAAGGCGCGCATGGCCTGGAGTGGACCGTGCCGTCTCCGGCGCCGTACCACACGTTCGAGGATCCGCCGGCGCTGCCGGATAGCGAATCCACGGCCGTGCACGACGCGCACGCGGCCAAGGCGCATTGATTGAAACGTCGCCGTCCCGGCTTGCCGGGACGGCTGCGTGGAACCGGATGACATGACTCAGGATTCGAACAAGTCCCGCCGCAACGTGCTGCTGTTCCTGGCGCACGTGGGCCTGGCGTTGTTCTTCCTGGTCTGGTTCGTTTACACCGTGGTGCAGAAGTGACTGCCTCGGGAACGGATCCTTCGACCCCTGAGGCGGCGCCGGCCGGCACCGCCGCGGGTGGGCGTCGTGCACGCGTCCGGCATACGTTGCGGCTCGCGCTGGTGGTCGTCGGCATGTTCGGTTTCGGTTACGCGCTGGTGCCGCTGTACGACGCGCTGTGCGATGCCATCGGCCTGAACGGCCGCATGAAGCTCGAAGCCGCCTCGTCGCTGCCGACCGGCGTCGATACCAGCCGCATGGTCACGGTCGAGTTCGTGACCACGGTCAACGGCGGCAAGCCGTGGAAGTTCCGCGCCGAGCAGGCCAGCGTGCAGGTGCACCCGGGCGAGCTGAGGACCGTGAACTTCTTCGCGCAGAACACGGAAGGCCACGATCTGGTCGCGCAGGCGGTGCCGAATGTTGCGCCGTGGGATGCCGCCAAGCACCTGCGCAAGACCGAATGCTTCTGCTTCAACAACCAGCCGTTCAAGGCTGGTGAAGAAAAAACGATGCCGGTGGTGTTCATGCTCGATCCCGAGCTGCCTGCCCACGTCGACCGCGTCACCTTGTCGTACACGTTCTTCGACGTCAGCGACGTCGCAATGATCAAGCAGGACTGAATCAGGGATTCTTAGGAGCCGATCATGGGTAGCCTCGCCACCGCCAACACCGAACGTTATTTCGTTCCGCAGCCCAGCGCCTGGCCGTTCATTCTGACCGTGGGTCTGGTCGCGCTGCTCGGCGGCACGGCCTCGTTCCTCGAAGATGGCGGCATTGGCCCGATTCCGATCTGGGCCGGCCTTGCGCTGTCGATCTACATCATCTATCGCTGGTTCCGGGGCATCGCCCAGGAAAGCGAGGGCGGTCATTACGGCCCGCAGGTGGATCGCACCTACCGCTGGGGCATGTCCTGGTTCATCTTCTCCGAGGTCATGTTCTTCGGTGCGTTCTTCGGCGCGCTGTTCTACGCCCGCGACCTGTCGCTGCCCTGGCTGTCCGGCGACGGCTCCAAGATCGCGACGCACCTGTTCCTGTGGCCGGGCTTCGAGGCGGTATGGCCCTCGAACGGTCCTGCCAGCCTGGGCGGTGACTTCGAGACGATCCCGGCGTTCGGCCTGCCGCTCATCAATACGTTCTTGCTGCTGGCTTCGGGCGTCACGATCACGCTGGCGCATCATGCTCTGAAAGAGGGCAAGCGCACGGCGTGCATCTGGTGGATGTGGGCGACGATCGCACTCGGCGCGCTGTTCCTGTTCTTCCAGGCCGAGGAATACGTCCATGCCTACAACGACCTGAACCTGACGCTGGGTTCCGGCATCTACGGCTCCACGTTCTTCATGCTGACCGGCTTCCACGGCATGCACGTGACGCTGGGCACGATCATGCTGATCGTCATCACGCTGCGTCTGATGAAGGGGCACTTCAAGCCGGAATCGCACTTCGGCTTCGAAGGTGTGGCCTGGTACTGGCACTTCGTCGACGTGGTCTGGCTCGGTCTGTTCGTCGTCGTCTACTGGCTGTAAGCCGGGCGGCGCAGTGCAAGAAGGCGGCCTTGGGCCGCCTTCTTGCGTTTCAGTGGGCCTAAAACAGCTGGGTGGTCTTCTTAGCCGGCGGTTGGCGCCGCGGCGGGCGGCGGCGGGCGCGGCAGCGCGCTGTGCGGCTGGATCCAGCCCTGTTGCCAGGCCAGCAGCACGAACAGGATCAGCGAGACTGACAGCGCCACGCGGATCTTCAGACTGGTCAGCGTGCGTTTGCGATTGCTGGGATCGCGGACCAAAAAGACCATGCTGGTCAGCAGGGTGGCGACGACGGCCAGCAGCAGGCCGACAACGACGAATTTGGTGAGCATGCAAGCTGTCAGGAGGGCGGGCTTGCGGCATCATACGGCCAAACCGCCGACGCGGACCGACGGCTGACGCCGCGCGAATCACGACAGACAGCGGGCGACAGCCTGCAATAGGGGAGGGCGCATGGCCACCTGGACTTTCAGGCCGCCGTGGTGGGCGAGCATCGGCACCGTGCTGGCGTCCGCCGTCATGTGCGGACTGGGCTACTGGCAGCTGCAACGGGGGTTCGAGAAAGTCGAACTTCAGTCGCGCTACGTCGCCGCCGAAGCGCGGCCGGTGCGTCTCATCAGCGCCGGCAGCGTTGCCGACCCGTCGCTCATCGAGCGTGCGCAGGTGCAAGGACGTTATGACGCTTCGCGCCAGCTGCTGCTCGACAACCAGAGTCACGACCGCAAACCCGGCTACCAGGTGCTGACGCCGCTGCTGATGGCTGACGGCAGCATCGCGATCGTCAATCGCGGCTGGATTCCGTTGCCACGCGGTGGCGAGACCCCGGACCTGTCCGTCACTGGCGATGAGGTGCAGTTCCAGGCGCTGTGGCGTACCCTGCCGGCCCCGGCGATCCGACTGGACGTCGACAACTGCGCCGGCAGCGGCTGGCCGCGGGTGGTGCAGTATCCGACCATCGCCGAGCTGCGTTGCCTGTACGGCGAGTTCGTCGCCGAAGGCGTGTTGTTGCTGGATCCGGCGGCAACGGATGGCTACGTGCGCCAGTGGGACCGCGGTGTCGAGCTGTCGCCGACCAAGAATTACGCTTATGCAGCGCAATGGTTTGCCTTTGCGCTGACCTTGATCGCCATTTTCGTGAAGCTCAACCTCCGTCGTCCCTCATGACCGATGCCCGTCTCCGTGGTCGCCAGCAGTTCCTGTTGCTGGCGGTCCTGTTTTTTGCGCCGCTGGTAGCGGCGATCACCCTCTATTTCTTCACGCCGGAATGGCAGCCCGAAGGGCGCACCAATTACGGCACGCTGATCCAGCCGGCGCGGCCGCTGCCGGAGCATCTGACCTTGCAGGATGCGGCGGGCGAGGCAGTGCCTTCCGACGTGCTGCGTGGCAAGTGGAGTTTCGTCTACGTCGGTGGCGCGGATTGCGACACGGCCTGTGCCGACAAGCTCTACCAGATCCGCCAGATCCGCACGCTGCTCAATGAAAAGCGGCTGCGCGTGCAGCGTGTGTATCTGGCGCCGGACCATGCCGCCGCAGTGGCCGCCCAGGCCCAGCTTGCGCCCACGCATCCGGATCTCCACATCTTCAGCGAGACGGACAGCTCGCGCGTCCTGGTTCGCCAGTTCGCCGATGGCGCGCCGCAGGCCGATGCACAGGCGCTGTACCTGCTCGATCCACTCGGCAACTGGCTGATGCTGTATCCGGCCGCCGCCGAGTCGACGGGCATCCTCAAGGACATCAAGCGCCTGCTGCGCGTTTCCCAGATTGGCTGACGTTGCGAGCCGCCGGAATGCCGGTTTCCGCGCGATGCCGGTCCGGCGCTGGGGCGGCTGGCGCATGCTGTAAAATCCGCGCCCGCCTCGCCCCCGCCTGCCGCGTGCTTTGCCCATGATCTGGTTCCGCCGTCTTGCCGTCGCCGCGCTGGTGCTCTGCACCGGTGTCGTCGTGCTCGGTGCCTATGTGCGCCTCTCCGATGCCGGTCTCGGCTGCCCTGACTGGCCGGGCTGCTACGGCCATGTCGGCGTGCCCAGCGCGGAACACGAAATCGCGCGCGCCGAGGAGAAATTCCCCGAGCGGCCGGTCGAGATTCACAAGGCCTGGAAGGAAATGGTGCATCGCTATTTCGCCTCGACGCTGGGCCTGCTGATCCTGGTGCTGGCGGTGATGTCGCGCTTCGTTGCCGAAGCGCCGAAGCGCCTGCCGTGGGCGCTGACTGCGCTGGTGATCTTCCAGGGCATCCTCGGCATGTGGACCGTGACCTGGCAATTGAAGCCGTTCGTGGTGACCGCGCACCTGCTGGGCGGCATGAGCACGCTGGCCCTGCTGCTGTGGCTTTATCTGCTGTCGAGACGACCCTCGACGCCGGCGGCCGCGCCGACGCGCGAGCGCGAATTCCGCAGCGAGCGGCATGTCGCGCTGTCGATCGCCGCCGCGCCGGCCAGCCACGAGGTGGCGCCCGCGATCACGCCCAGCGGCCTGCGTCGCTTTGCGGCGCTGGCGCTTTTGGTCGTGGTGCTGCAGATATTCCTGGGGGGCTGGACCAGCACCAACTACGCGGCGCTGGCCTGCCCGGACCTGCCGACCTGTCACGGCAGCTGGTGGCCGGAGACCGACATCGCCACCGCGTTCACGCTCTGGCACGGCCTCGGCATCAACTACGAGTACGGCATCCTCGATGCCCGCGCGCGGGTGACCATCCATCTGTTCCATCGCGTCGGCGCGGTGATCGTGACCACGGTGCTGTTGCTGCTGGGCTTCTGGCTGTGGCGCAACGGGGCCGCGCCGCTGTGGCGACGGCTCAGCATCGCCGTGTTCGCCGCACTGGGCCTGCAGGTGGCGATCGGCCTGAGCATCGTCAAGCTGCAGTTGCCGCTGGGTTTGGCGACCGCGCACAACGCCGGCGCCGCGCTGCTGCTGCTGGTGATGGTCACGCTCAACCACTACGCCTGGGCACAGCGGCCGCGTCGATGACCGTTTCGTCTGCCACGGCCGCCTCGTCGCGGTTCAACGAGTACTACGAGCTGTGCAAGCCGCGCGTGGTCATGCTGATCGTGTTCACTGCGGTCGTCGGCATGTTTCTCGCCGTGCCCGGCATGCCGCCGTTGGCGCCGCTGCTGTGGGGCACGCTGGGCATTGCGCTGCAGGCCGCATCGGCTGCGGCGGTGAACCAGATCATCGACCGCAACATCGACGCGCGCATGGCGCGCACCTGCGGGCGGCCTTTGGTCACCGGCCGCCTGACGATGACCGAGTCGATCGCGTTTGCGACAGTGCTGGGTCTGGTCGGTTTCGGCGTGCTGTGGTTCCTGGTCAATCCGTTGACCGCGGTGCTGACGCAGCTCACGCTGATCGGATATGCCGGTATCTACACGCTGTACCTGAAGCGGGCGACGCCGCAGAACATCGTCATCGGTGGCGCCGCTGGCGCCGCACCGCCGGTTCTGGGCTGGGCAGCGGTGACCGGCGAGATTCACGCGCATGCGCTGGTGCTGTTCGCGATCATCTTCATCTGGACGCCGCCGCATTTCTGGGCGCTGGCGATCGACCGTCGCGACGACTATGCCAAGGCCGACATCCCGATGCTGCCGGTGACGCACGGCATCGAGTTCACGCGCACGCAGGTGCTGTTGTACACGGTGTTGCTGGTCGCAGTGACAGTGTTGCCGTTCGCGACACGCATGTCCGGCTGGCTGTACCTGATCGGCGCGCTCGCACTCGGTGGCGTGTTCCTGTACTACGCCGTGCGTCTCAAGTGGTGGCCGACGCCCGGCCTGCCGATGCGCACCTTCGGCTATTCGATCGTCTACCTGATGGGCATCTTCACGCTGCTGCTGGTCGACCACTATCTCGGTTATCTGCTCGGCTGATTCGCAGCAGAGGGCGGGATCAGCGTCTTGAACAGTGCCCGCGTCGGGTGCCGGGCATCGACGAGCAAGGGCACGGTTGCGGCGCTCTTGAGATAGCGCGCAAACGTCTCCGCCGCCTCGCGCGAGCCCAGCAGGTCGTAGCCGAACTGCCCGGGGGTTGCCTCATACTCGCGGCCTTCCAAGGAATAGCGCATGCGCGCGCGGACCGCGTGCCCTGCGGACCGCCACATGTGGATGCCTCCCAAGTGTTGGATCTCCACGTCGACGCACCTTGCTTGCACCGTTGGCATGCGGCGCCGTTCGCTGAGTCCGTTCAGAATCGCCCCCGCGAGCGTCAACGCGAAGCCGCTGGCAATCAATGCGATCTTCCACGGTGCGTCGCTGCCCAGCATCATGCCCGCCGTTCCGGCGATGACCATCACGATGCCGGGCCAGCTCAGATATCCCCAGCCGTAGGCGCGGACGTAACCGGCGCCCCCAGGGGCGGTGTGAGGAATGTAGGCAATGCGCCAGATGCTGGACTGCGATGAGGGGGCTTGCATGGCGTTCCCAACCCCGTTCGTGGGCGACGTTAGGGCCCGCATCATGACACGAGGCCGCCGGACTTTCGGTCCGGCGGCCTCGTTCTGAGTGCAGCGGGTCAGTCGTTGCGGATCAGGCCTCGACGTCGATCGCCTTGCGCAGCTTCTTCATCGCCGCCGCCTCGATCTGGCGAATGCGTTCGGCGGAGACGCCGTACTCGTCCGCCAGCTCCTGCAGGCCGGCCTTCTCGCCGTCGTGCAGCCAGCGGCGTTGCAGGATGGTGCGCGCCCGGTCATCGAGCGACAGTAGCGCCTCGCGCATGCGCGCCTCGCGTGCTTCCTGCCACTCGTTTTCCTCGATCGCGGCGATGTCGTCGCTGCCGTCGGCGAGGTAGTCCTCGGGCATGTAAGCGTCTTCGCCATCGCTGGTGGTGGCGCTGAACGAGACGTCGCCGCCGCCGAAGCGCGCCTCCATCTGGAAGACTTCTTCGGGCTTGACCTTGAGATCAGCCGCGATCGCTTCGGCCTCGCTCTGCGTCAGCCAGCCGCCGCCTTTCTTGGCCGAGCGCAGGTTGAAGAACAGCTTGCGCTGCGCTTTGGTGGTCGCGATCTTCACGATGCGCCAGTTCTTCAGCACGAACTCGTGAATCTCCGCCTTGATCCAATGTACGGCGAAGGAGATGAGGCGCACGCCGACCGTGGGATCGAAGCGCTTGACCGCCTTCATGAGGCCGACATTGCCTTCCTGGATCAGATCGGCGAGCGGCAGGCCGTAGCCCATATAGCCGCGCGCGATGTGCACGACGTGACGCAGGTTGGACAGCACCAGCTGCTGGGCGGCGCCGAGGTCGCCCTCGTCGCGGAGCTTGGTGCCGAGCTGCTGTTCGGCCGCGGCATCCAGCACCGGCAGTTGATTGACGTGAGCGATATAGGCGTCGAGGCTGCCGGCCAGCGGCATCAGCGCCATCGGTTGGCGCAGCGCGATCGCGGTATTCGCGGCGGTGCTCGGGACGGCACCCGGGGCGATGGTCTGATTCATCTCGTCACTCCCTTCCATAGCGAGGCATGTTAGCACTCGGGCATATAGAGTGCTAAAACGGCCGCGAAGTTCCAAGATCGCTAATTCAATGAATCCAATAGCGTTCTTTTATGGTCGCCGGAAAGGACTGTCTGGATGCTTACTTAGGCTCGATCGCGGCCAGACGGCGCGTGACGGTCAGCAGGGCGCCAGCCCAGCCCAGCACCACGCCCGCGCCGATCAGCGAGAAGCCATCGCGCGTGCTCAGACCGACCAGCTGGAACTGGCTGTCGTAGAGCGCCGCCAGTTCGGCGCTGGGGCCGGCCAGCAGGCGCGTGCCGAACACGACCAGAAGCCAGGCGAGGATGCCGCCGAACAGGCCGAACCAGAAGCCAGAGTAGAGGAAGGGTCGGCGAATGAAGCTGTCGGGTGCGCCGATCAGTTTCATCACCTCGACCTCCTCGCGACGCGCCTCGATGTCGAGCCGGATCGTGTTGCCGATCACGACCATGACCGCGAGGCCAAGCAGCAGCGCGATGATGCCGACCGCGCGTTCGCCGATCGCCAGGATCGCGTACAGCCGCTCCAGCCATTTCTGGTCGAGGCGGGCGAGTTCGACCTCGGGTTGTGCCTGCAGTCGCTCGAGCAGCGCCTCGACCTGTGGTTTCTGCAGATGCCGATCCGGCGTCACCGCGATGACGCTGGGCAGCGGATTCTCCTGCAGCAGATCCAGCGCGTCGCCGAATCCGGACTCGGCGCGGAACTCCGCCAGCGCCGCCTCGCGCGAGATGTACTGCGCCTTGCCGACCGCCGCCTCATTGTCGAGTTCGCGTGCCAACGCCGCGCCGCGTTCGCGCGTGACGCTGTCCTTGAGGAATAGCGAAATCTGCAGCGAGTCCTGCCAGCTATAGCCGACCGTGGCGAGATTGCGCGTCAGCACATGCAGGCCGGCGGGCAGCGCCAGGGCGATGCCGATGACCCCGGCGGTCAGCGCTGCGGCGAGCGGTGCGCGACCGAGCTTGCCGAGCGAGAAGAAGAACACGCGCAGGTGTTCCTGCGCGAAGCGTGCGACCCAGTTGGGCCGTTCGAGTCCGGCTTCAACGAAGGCCATCGCGACCTCCCAGACGGTCGGCCGGGCGATCGCCGAGGCGCGAAGCCGCGGTCGGACGCTTGTCGGTGATGTGGCCGTGTTCGAGGTGGATGTTCCGGTGCGGCAGCGCTTCGATCAGATCGATCGCGTGCGTCGCCACCATCACGGTGACGCCGGCTTCGTTGAAGCGCTCGAAGCCGCGCATCACATCCAGCGCCATTTCAGGATCGAGGTTGCCGGTCGGCTCGTCGGCCAGAATCAGCGCCGGCTTGGTGACGATGGCGCGGGCGATGCCGACGCGCTGCTGTTCGCCGCCGGACAGTGTCAGGGGAAGCGACTTCTCGCGACCGAGCAGGCCGACCGAATCCAGCGCGGCGCGGACCCGGCGGCCGATGTCGGTGTAGGCGTAGCCACGGATCACCAGCGGCAACGCGACGTTGTCGAACACCGTGCGGTCGTAGAGCAGATTGAAGTTCTGGAACACCAGACCGATGCGGCTGCGGTAGTCCGGAATCTGGCGCGGCTTGAGCACCGACAGGTTCTGGCCCATCACCACGACCTGGCCGCGCGTGGCGCGGCACAGCAGCGCGATCAGGCGCAGCAGCGTGGTCTTGCCGGCGCCGCTGGGGCCGGTGATGTAGACCATCTCGCCTTGCTCGATCGAGAAGCTGACGTCGGCGAGCACGTCCTGGCCGCCGGCATAGCGATAGCTGACCTGGTCGAAGCGGATGATGTCGCTCACAGAGCCCCTATTCCCCGATCAAGGCATCGACGTAGGCTTCGGCGTCGAACGGCTGCAGATCGTCCACCGATTCGCCGATGCCGATGAAGCGCACCGGCAATGCCAGTCGCCGTGCGATGGCCAGCAGGATACCGCCCTTGGCGGTGCCGTCCAACTTGGTGATAACCAGGCCAGTCAGGCCGATGGCTTCGTGGAACTGCAGGGCCTGCACCAGCGCGTTGCCGCCGGTGGTGGCGTCGACGACGAGCAGCACCTCATGCGGCGCATAGGGGTCGTGCTTCTGCACGACGCGCTTGATCTTGCGCAGCTCCTCCATTAGATGGCCCTGGGTGTGCAGTCGGCCGGCGGTGTCGGCGATGACCAGATCCGCGCCGCGACTCTTGGCGGCGGACACGGCGTCGTAAATCACGCTGGCGGCATCGGCGCCTTCGCCCTGCGACAGGATCGGCACGTTGGCGCGCGAGGCCCAGGCCTTGAGCTGTTCGACGGCGGCGGCGCGGAAGGTGTCGCCGGCGGCCAGCAGCACGGACTTGCCTTCGCGCTGATAACGCGCTGCCAGCTTGCCGATGGTCGTGGTCTTGCCCACGCCGTTGACGCCGGCGACGAACAGCACGAACGGCTTGATGAACGGCGGCATCTGCAGCGGCTTGGCGATCGGCGTCAGCAGATCGAGCAGGGCCTTGCGCAGCGCGGCGCGCAGCTGCGCAGCATTGCGCACGCGACCGGCGCGGATCTCGGCCTGCACACGATCGAGCAGCCACTGCGTGGCCTCGAGGCCGGCGTCGGCGGTCAGCAGGCGCGTCTCCAGCTCCTCGATCGCGTCCTCGCGCAGCGTGTCGGCGACGAAGAAGCTGCCGATGTCGCGGGTCAGCCAGGAATCGCCAGCACTTTGATTGAGACGGGCGCGCAGCTTGGTGATCAGGCCGGAGTCGGACATGCGGCGTTCGGTGGGGACGGGAGCGGGGTGCGGTGTCAGTGTAGCGACGTGCCCAGCAGCCAGATCGAGCCGCGCGCTTGGCGCGTCACGGTGGGAAGTGTCTGCAGCAAGGGGGTGATGTCGGGCGTTGCGGTCTGCGTCACCGGATAGCGCAGCAGCCGATAGAAGCTGCGCGCTTCGCCAAGGCTGATGCTGGCGATCCACAACGGCCGCCCATCGTCGAGCCGGTACCCCGAGGGCCACAGTCGCAGCAGGTACTGGCGCTCGCCCTCAGCCGGCAGGCGCAGCATCAGCGCCGGGTGCTGGCCGGCGTGCACCTGCGGCAGCAACGGCAGTTCGTCCACCGGGATATCGCTGGACAACCAGTGCAGCGCGTTGGCGAGCGACAGCGGCAACGGATCGACCCAGCCGGCGGCCCGCAATTCGCTGTCGATCTCGGCCAGCGTGCCCGCCCACTGCAACTGGAAGGGCTGCTTGAGTCGGCCGGCGACGTCCTGGCGTTGCGCGGGCAGTCGCGCCCAGGCTTGTGTCTGCCATTCGTCGATACTGAGCGCCTTGTAGGTCGGTGGAGCCTGCGGCGCTTGCAGGCGCGTATCGGCCACCTGGAGTCCGGCGGCCACCACGAATGCGAGCACGATCGGCGCCAGCACGCGCCGCGCGGGCAGTACTTCCGGTCGGTGGCGGCGGTAGCCGAGACCCAGCAGCGCCGCCCAGACCGACGCCACGATCAATGAGAACAGTGCGACGCTGTACCACTGCGCGCCGAGGTAGAGCTGCGCCAGCACGATCAGGACCAGCAGACCGATGCTGGTGCCGTAGAACAGGCGTCGCGCGGCCGCACTGCGACCGGTCGACAGCAGCACGGGCAGGAACCCATAGATCACCGTGACCAGCACGAGGTCGCGCGCCGAATAACCCTGTGGTGCCGGTGTGCCGAAGAACTGGTACGGCGGCGGCAGGGTGGGAATCGCGTGCAGGCCCAGCGACAGCGCGGCGCCGAAGCCGAGTGCGGCGAGCCAGTGCGCGCTGGCGCGGCGCTTGCGCAGCAGCAGCAGGATCACGAACGTGACCAGGGCCACCGGCCCGTAAACCGGCCACTCGCCGAGCTGCAGCGCGAGTTGCGCCAACGCCACGCCCCAGGGCGTGTGCAGGTCGCGCAAGGTCTGGAAGATCGCGGCGTCGACCGCGCCCGGATACGGATGCAGGCCAGGGGCCGACCACAGATAGAGCCAGGCGCCGCTGAAGGCGAGCAGGATCAGCGCGAGCAGCGCCAGCACCGGAGTTTCCGGCTGCTTCGGATCGGCCAGGGCCGCGCCGAAGGTGCGCAGCCGCCGATGGCGGCGGCTCCAGTCGAGCATGCCGCCGATCAGGGTTTCGGCGTGCACTTGCAGGCGCCGGCCGAGCAGGCCGCTGAACCAGATCGCCAGCCACAGCAGCACGATCAGCGACAGCAGCAGCGTTGCCAGCCGGCCGGCGACTTCGGCCGCCAGACCCAGCGAGGCGCCGAACACGACGCCGGGCAGGATGTAGGTCAGCGCCCAGGCGAGCGCGGCGACGCCGTCGGCGGTGATGAAGACCCAGGCGCGCTGGCCCGAGGCACCGGCCAGTGCCGGCGTGATCGCGCGCACCGGGCCGAGGAAGCGCGCCAGCATCACGCCCTGCACGCCGTAGCGTTCGAAGAACCGACGCGCGTTGCTGACCGCATCCGGATAGCGCTGGAACACCCGATGCGCGAACAGGGCCTCGCCGTAGCGTCGGCCGAGCCAGAAACTGAAGCCGTCGCCGAGCACCGCGCCGATGGCGGCGACGATCACCGCCACCCACAGATCCAGTGATCCCAGCGCCACCAGCGCGCCGACCGCGAACAGCACCACGGCGGCGGGCACGAAGGCGCCGACGATGAAGATCGCATCCAAGCAGGATGCGAGCAGCAGCAGCAGCAGCGCCCAGTTGGGGTGGGCGTTGACCCAATCGAGGAACTGCTGCAGCACTTCGGTCATGCCGTCGTCGCGCGCGTCTCTTGGAACGCGGACCGTGCCGCGACCAGTGTGCGTTCGATCTCGTCGTCGCCGTGCGCGGTCGAGACGAAGCCGGCTTCATAGGCAGACGGCGCCAGATACACGCCGCGCGTGAGCATGGCGTGAAAGAAGCGCTTGAAGGCCGCTGAATCACAGGCCATCACGTTCTGGAACGTGCGGATCGCCGGTTGTTCCGTGAAGTAGAGTCCGAACATGCTGCCGACCTGTGTGGTCAACAGCGGCACGCCGGCCGACTGTGCGGCGTCGCGCAGGCCGGTCAGCAGCTGGGCAGTGCGGGTCTGCAGGCGCGCGTACAGCGGATCGTCGAGTTTGCGCAGCAGCGCCAGGCCCGCGCTCATCGCCAGCGGATTGCCCGACAGCGTGCCGGCCTGATAGACCGGGCCGACCGGTGCGAGCTGCTGCATCACATCGCGGCGACCGCCGAACGCACCCACCGGCAGACCGCCGCCGATGATCTTGCCGAGCGTGGTGAGGTCTGGCGTCACGCCATACAGGCCCGAGGCGCTGCGCGGTCCGACGCGGAAACCGGTCATGACCTCGTCGAAGATCAGCAGGCTGCCATGACGGGTGCAGATCGTGCGTAGACCTTCAAGGAACCCCGGTGCCGGCGGCACGCAATTCATGTTGCCGGCCACCGGTTCGACGATGACGGCGGCGATGTCGGCACCGTGTTCGGCGAACAGCGCGTTGACCGAGTCGAGGTCATTGAACTGCGCGGTCAGCGTGTACTTGGCCAGATCGGCCGGCACGCCGGGTGAAGTCGGCACGCCGAAGGTCAGCAGGCCCGAGCCGGCCTTGACCAGCAGCGCGTCGCCGTGACCGTGATAGCAGCCCTCGAACTTGAGGATGTGATCGCGCCCGGTGGCACCGCGCGCCAGGCGCAGCGCACTCATCGTTGCCTCGGTGCCGCTGTTGCAGAGTCGCACCTGATCGAGCCCCGGTACGCGCGCGCACAGCAGTTCCGCCATCTCGATCTCAAGTTCGGTCGGCGCACCGTAGGAGACGCCGATCGCGAGCTGGGATTGGATGGCCGCGAGGACGTCGGGGTCCTGATGGCCGGTGATCATCGGCCCCCAGGAGCCGACGTAGTCGACATACCGCTGGCCGTCGGCGTCGGTGAGCCAGGCGCCTTGCGCGGCGGCGATGAAGCGCGGCGTGCCACCGACGGCCTTAAAGGCACGCACCGGACTGTTGACGCCGCCGGGGATGCGGGTCTGTGCTCGCGCGAAAAGCTGTTCCGAGCGGTTCATGCCTGTATCGATCGTTTTGAAATCGTGATCCGGAGCGACTGCGCTGTGCGTCGATCCCAGAGTGAGTAGACCGCCGATTCTAAGGGATGCGCGTTGTCGGTTCGTGAGTGAAGCACGCGACGTAGGCGCGCGCCGCGGTCTCGATGTCGGGCGCGTCGAACACGCCGCCGATCGCGGCCACCAGGTCGGCGCCAGCGGCAATCACCTCAGGCGCGTTGTGCGGTGTCAGTCCGCCGATCGCGCATCGCGGTAGCCCCAGTGCGGCGGCGGCACGCAGCGTTTCCAGTTGCGCCGGCGGCGCGTCGGGCTTGGTGCGCGATGGGAAATAGCGGCCGAAGGCAACGTAGCTGGCGCCGTCGTCTGCGGCGGCGCGTGCGCGTGCCAGGGAGTCGCCGCAGGTCGCGCCCACGACTGCATCGGGGCCGAGCAAGCGGCGGGCGGCACGCAGGTCGCCGTCGTTGGCGCCCAGATGCACGCCGTCCGCGCCGATGCGGGCCGCCAGCGCCGCGTCGTCGTTGACGATCAAACGCGCGCCCTGCTGGCGACACAGCCTCAGCAGCGTGCGCGCCAGTGCTTCGCGCTGCGCCGGCGCGTTCCATTTGTCGCGGTACTGGATCAGCACCGCGCCGCCGCGCAGCGCCGCGGCCACGGCCGGCGCCAGTCGTGCCGGTTCGCGGCACAGCGCCTCCGAGGTGATCGCGTAGAGGCCGCGCAGCGTCACGCGAAGCGTCCGGGAATCGGCCGGCCGCCACCGATCTGAAGGCCGCGTGCGAGGCTTTCGGCGACGTAGTCCTGCGCGTTGACGAGCGCGGTGGCAAGGTCTTCGCCGCGCGCCAGCCGTGCCGCCAGCGCCGAGGCCAGCGTGCAGCCGGCGCCGTGAAAGCCGCTGGGTACGCGGGCGTACTCGAAGCGCCGCGGCGCGGCGCCCGCGGCATACCAGTGGTTGTAGACCTGCGCCGACGGTTCGTCGCCGCCGGTGATCAGCAGGTTGGGGCAGCCGCGTGCCAGCAGCGCCGCGCCGCAGGCATCGAGATCCTCCGCGCCGGGCGCGAGGCGACGCGCTTCCGCGGCATTGGGGGTCGCGATGGTGGCGCGCGGCAGCAGTTCGGTGAGCAGCGCCAGCGCCGTGGCCGCCGCCGCGAGATTGGCGCCGCCGCCGGCGCGCAGCACGGGATCGAGCACGATCGGCACCGCGGCGCGCTCGATGGCGGCGACGATGGCCGGCACCTGTGCGGCGTCGCCGACCAGACCGATCTTGATGGCGTGCACCGGGCAGTCGTCGAGCACGGCTTCCAATTGCTGGGCGAGCAGGCTGGGAGCGGTCGGCACCACGCGGCTGACGTCGCGCGTGTTCTGCACGGTGAGGCAGGTCACCGCCACCAGCGCGTGCGCGTGCTGCGCCGCCACCGCCTCGATGTCGGCCTGCAGGCCGGCGCCACCGCTGGGATCGTGGCCGGAAATGCACAGCACTTGCGGTCGTACACGTGACGGCGTCATGAGGCGCTCCGGGTCGGGCCGCGGGCCGTTATGCACAGCGACGGTGCGCGCGCGTCGCAGCCCGCGTTGCAGCGAGGTTTTCCCGCAAGAATGCCGCAAGAATTACGCAAGCCAATGATCCGAAAGAGAAATGTCATGTGGATAGATTGTCGCCCGAAAGCAGAAAACGATGCGAGGGCAGGCACTTAGCGTATTGCCTCGCAGATTGCGCACATAGATATCCACAAGCGCTGTGGGCAGTCCTGAGGTTTGTAAGTAAACAGATGAACTTAGCGCGAAGTCTTAAAGAGAAATCTGAGCGCAGGGCGACGCGTGGCGGGGTCTTACGGCGCCGGCGGCAGTGTGGGTTCCGACACTTCATCCGGTTCGGAATCCGGGACGTCGTCCGGTTCCGGCGGGGTGGGCGCCGCGGGCGCCTGGTCGGGCGCCGAAGTGTCGCTTGCAGGCGCATCGCCCGTCGGCTCAACGGCTTCGGCGGGTGTGGGCTCCGGCGCCGTGCCTTCGGAGGTTTCTGGCGACGCCGTGGGCGCCATGTCGAAGTCGGACGGCGTGTCGGCGGCCGGCTCCTCGGGTTCTTCCGGCTCGTCCTGTGGTGCGCGGCGCGGCCCGTAGCCCATCTGGCCCAGGATCCAGGCGCTGCGCTTTTGTACGTACGGACCAGGGCTGGCGGCGCTCCAGCGGCGCGGGCTCGGTAGTACGGCTGCTAGCCGCGCGGCCTCGGCCGGTGTCAGCATCGACGCCGGCTTGCGGAAGTAGCGCTGTGCGGCGGCTTCGACGCCGTACACGCCGGGACCGAATTCGGCGATGTTGAGATAGACCTCGAGGATGCGGTCCTTGGACCACAGCGTCTCGATCAAGACGGTGTAGCCGGCCTCGATGCCCTTGCGGAAATAGCCGCCGCCCGACCACAGGAACAGGTTCTTCACCGTCTGCTGGCTGATCGTCGAGGCACCACGCTTGCGCTTGGAACGGCGGTTGTGTTCCACCGCTTTCTCGATCGCCTCCAAATCGAAACCCTGGTGCTCCCAGAATTTCTGGTCTTCGGCAGCCACCACCGCGCGTCGCGCTGCATCCGCGATCCGGTCGCGCGATACCCATTGATAGCTGACCGGCTTCTTCGGACTCTGCAGCATGAACGCCGTGGTCGGTGGCGGCAGCCAGCGCAGCGCCACGACCGGCAGCAGCACCAGGCCGATCAGAATCAGCGGCCACCACAGCAGCCACCACGCCGGCGAACGTCGACGACGCGGCGGTGGCTCGGCGGCCGGCGCGCGTCGCGGCGGCGCGATCAGACCGTCGTCGCCGGCACGAGGATTCAGAGAAGGTTCTTGGCGCTCGTTCATCACAGTCTCAGGGTGGCGGATCGCGCAGGCTGAAGACCGGCAGCGTCAGACGGAAGTAGATGGCTGCCAGTCGCAGCGCGGCGATCGTGCCCATGCCGTACAGCGCCGCGGTGTTGCGGTCGATGCCGCTGGCCTGCAGCACGACGTAGACCGAGGCGCCGGCGATCGCGGCGGTGGCGTAGATATTGCCCTTGCGCAGGATCATGGGGATCTCCGCGCACAGCACATCGCGTAGCACACCGCCGAACACGCCCGTGATCGTGCCCATCACGACGACGATCAGGCCCGGGTGCGCGGCAGCCTCGGCGATGCGCGCGCCCGAGATCGTGAACAGCGCGAGCCCCAGCGCATCGGCGACCTGCAGTGCCTGATCCGGCGCGCGGCGGTAACGCACATACAGCACCGTGGAGAGCGCGACGGCGATGATGACGGTGAGGAAGACCGGATCGAGTACCCAGAAGATCGGGCGATCCAGCAGCAGATCGCGCAGCGTGCCGCCGCCGATGGCGGTGACGATGGCGATGACCACGACGCCGAGCAGATCAAGGCTCTTGCGGCCAGCTGCCAGCGCGCCGGAGATGGCGAACACGCCGACCCCGACCAGATCGAGCAGGCGCAGCAGGGTCATGTCGCTCCCGGGTGGAAAACGGCCGCTAGCCTGCGCAAGCAGGCGGGAAAGGTCAACGCGATGCCGACGATCGCGGTGCCGGCGCGTCGGATGCTGATCGGAACGATGCGTCAGCCGGGCGCGGCGAGCATGCGGCCGTACAGCAGCAGCAGCGGTGCCTGGAGCCAGAGCACCAGCAGGTCGTAGACGTCCTGACGCAGGACCGGCTGCTCGATCATCGTGATGGCGAAGCGCGCCGCCAGCGCCGCCAGCGCCGCGCCGGCCAGCAGCAGCACCAGATTACCCATGCCGGGCCAGGGGCTCAGCGGCAGGCCTTGCGCGGTCGACAGCCAGGTCGCGACCAGGGCGACGCCGGCCATGCCTTGTACCGGCAGCACGAACGCCAGGCGCCGGCCGAGCGACGGGATCGCGGGCAGGATCAGTCCGACGAAGAACAACAGATTGATCAGGCGATCCAGCCGCCCCGGTTGCGCGCTCAGCAATTCCAAGAAGCCCGGTACGTCGCGGGCGCGCAGGCCATACAGCGCCGGATACGCGCAGACGATGAACAACAGCAGCGCCACGACGCGGCCCAGCGGCAGCAGGAAGCGATCGAACCAGGCCAGGGCCAGCGGCGCGCGCGCGGTGCGGTGCGCATGGTCCTCCGCCCAGGCCAGCAGCAGGCCCGCGCCCGCGAACAGCAGCAGCGCGAGCAGGATCATGCGGTGGGGCTCACGGAGCCCGAGGCGCGCAGGTCGACGGGGTCATCGAGTGGGCGCAGCGCGGCATCAGAGGGTGCTGCCGTCGCTGGAGACCGGCATCGGCAGCTTGAGGTTCTTCCACAGCCGCAGCGTCGGTTCGGCCTGGTTGAGCGTGTAGAAATGAAGCCCGGGCGCGCCGCCGTCGAGCAGCGTCTCGCACAGGCGCGTGACCACGTCGAGGCCGAAGTCCTGCAGCGCCTGCTTGTCGTCCTGATATTGCTCCAGGCGCAGGCGGATCCAGCGCGGGATGTCGGCGCCGCAGGCGGCAGAGAAGCGCGTCAGCTGCGCGTGGTTGGTGATCGGCATGATGCCGGCCACGATCGGGATGCGGATGCCGGCACGCTCGCAACGCTCGACGAAGTCGAAGTAGCTGTCGGCCGTGTAGAAGTACTGCGTCACTGCGCCGTGCGCGCCGGCCTCGACCTTGCGCTGGAACGCCTCGAAGTCTGCATCCGGCGTCGCGGCCTGCGGATGCACTTCCGGGTAGGCGGCGACTTCCAGCTTGAAATGATCGCCGTGCAGCTCGCGGATGAACGACACCAGTTCGTTGGCGTAGCGCAGCTCGCCCGGGGCTTCGGTCGTGGTCGCCGTCGCCGGCAGATCGCCGCGCAGGGTGACGATGCGCGTGATGCCGTTGTCGCGATAGCGCTGCAGCAGTTCGGCGATCTTGCCGCGCGTCGAGCCGATGCAGGTCAGGTGCGGTGCCGCCTCGATGCCAGTGGTCTTTCTGACCATCGACACGGTTTCAAAGGTGCCGTCCTGGTCGGAGCCGCCGGCGCCGTAGGTAACCGAGAAGAACGAGGGCTTCACGGTCGCCAGCTGCGCGACGATGCCCGGCAGCTTCTCGGCGCCGACGGGCGTGCGCGGCGGGAACAGCTCGAAAGAAAAGTGGACGTCCTGGGCAGCCATGGCGGATTCCTGAAACAACGGGGGGCGGTTGCCCGCCCCCCTGACAGCATCGACGGATCGGGCGAACCCGAAAACCTCAGTAGCGGTAATGCTCGGGCTTGTACGGGCCTTCCACCGGCACGCCGAGGTAGTCGGCCTGGGCCTGGGTCAGCTTGGTCAGCTTCACGCCGATCTGCTCCAGGTGCAGCGCGGCGACTTCCTCGTCGAGCTTTTTCGGCAGACGGTAGACGGTCTTCTCGTACTGGTCCTTGTTCTTCCAGAGGTCGATCTGCGCGAGCGTCTGGTTGGAGAACGAGTTGCTCATCACGAACGCCGGGTGGCCGTTGGCGCAGCCGAGGTTCACCAGGCGGCCTTCGGCGAGGATGTAGATGCTCTTGCCATTGGCGAAGGTGTAGTGATCGACCTGCGGCTTGATGTTCATCTTGGTCACGCCCTTCTCGGCGTTCAGACGATCCATCTGGATTTCGTTGTCGAAGTGGCCGATGTTGCAGACGAGGGCGTTGTGCTTCATCGCCTTCATGTGCTCGAGCGTGATGATGTCCTTGTTGCCGGTGGTGGTGACGTAGATGTCGCCCAGGCCCAGCGTGTTCTCGACGGTGTCGACCTGGAAGCCTTCCATTGCGGCCTGCAGGGCGTTGATGGGATCGATTTCCGTGACGATGACGCGCGCGCCGAGGCCGCGCAGCGAGTGCGCCGAGCCCTTGCCGACGTCGCCGTAACCGCAGACGACCGCAACCTTGCCCGCGATCATGAGGTCGGTCGCGCGCTTGATGCCGTCGGCCAGCGATTCGCGGCAGCCGTAGAGGTTGTCGAACTTGGACTTGGTGACGGAATCGTTCACGTTGATGGCGGGAACGAGCAGCTTGCCCGCTTCCTTCATCTGGTAGAGACGGTGCACGCCGGTGGTGGTCTCTTCCGAGACGCCGCGCCAGTCCTTGACCACGCGGGTCCAGAAGCCGGGACGTTCCTTGGCGACGCGCTTGAGCAGGTCCTTGATGACCTTCACTTCATGGTTGTCGGACGGCGTGTCGACCCACTTGTCGCCGTTCTCCAGCTCGTAGCCCTTGTGGATCAGCAGGGTCACGTCGCCGCCGTCGTCCACCACCATCTCGGGGCCGGTCAGCGTGCCGTCGGGCAGGGTGAAGGTGATCGCGTCCAGCGCGAGGTCCCAGTACTCCTCCAGCGTCTCGCCCTTCCAGGCGAACACCGGCGTGCCGGCGGCGGCGACCGCGGCGGCGGCGTCGTCGGAGGTCGAGAAGATGTTGCAGGACGCCCAGCGCACGGACGCGCCGAGATGGCCGAGCGTCTCCAGCAGCACGGCCGTTTCCTTGGTCATGTGCAGCGAGCCCGTCAGGCGCACGCCCTTGAGCGGCTGCAGCGGCGCGTACTTGGCGCGGATGCTCATCAGGCCGGGCATTTCCTCTTCGGCCATCTTGATGCGCTTGCGGCCCAGTTCGGCCAGCGAGATATCCCGCACCTTGTAGTCGGTGAAGGCCTTGGGTTTGAGAACTGCGTTCATGCGATCGCTCCTAGTGTTGACTGGAACGGGCGCCGTTACTTCGTGAAGACCCCGCCGAGCCTGGCCTGCCTTGCGCAGGTCGCAGCGCCCCTCGGCGGGGTCGTGTGTTGCTTACTTGATGCCGGCGTCCTTGCGCAGGGCTTCGGCCTTGTCGGTCTTTTCCCACGTGAAGCCGGTGAACTCGTGCACCTTGCCGGTCTCGCCGCAGGTGTACTTGATCGTCTGCGGCTTGCGGCCGAAGTGACCGTAGGCGGCCGTCGCGCGGTAGATCGGGTGCAGCAGGTCCAGCATCTCGATGATGCCGTACGGGCGCAGGTCGAAATGGCGGCGGACCAGCTTCTCCAGCTTGGCGCCGTCGATCTTTCCGGTGCCGAAGGTCTCGACCATGATCGAGGTCGGCTCGGCCACGCCGATCGCGTAGCTCACCTGCACCTCGCACTTGTCGGCGAGGCCTGCGGCGACGATGTTCTTGGCGACGTAGCGCGCGGCGTACGCGGCCGAACGGTCGACCTTCGACGGGTCCTTGCCCGAGAACGCACCGCCGCCGTGGCGCGCGTAGCCGCCGTAGGTATCGACAATGATCTTGCGGCCGGTCAGGCCCGCGTCACCCATCGGGCCGCCGACGACGAAGCGGCCGGTCGGGTTGATGTGGAACTTGGTGTCCTTGTGCAGCAGCTTGGCCGGCAGCACCGGCTTGATGATCTCTTCACGGATCGCCTCGACCAGGTCCTTCTGCTTGATGTCCGGCGCGTGCTGCGTCGACAGCACGACGGCATCGACCACGGTTGGCTTGCCGTCGACGTAGCGCAGGGTCACCTGCGACTTGGCGTCCGGCCGCAGCCACTTCAGCTTGCCGTTCTTGCGGACCTGCGCCTGGCGCTCGACGAGGCGGTGCGCGTACTGGATCGGCGCCGGCATCAGTTCCGGCGTCTCGCGCACGGCGAAGCCGAACATCAGGCCCTGGTCGCCGGCGCCCATCTTCTTCTTGTCCTTCTTGTCGACGCCGCGGTTGATGTCCATCGACTGCTTGCCGAGCGCGTTGACGACCGCGCAGGTCTCGGCGTCGAAGCCGATTTCCGAGTGCGTGTAGCCGATGTCGGCGATGACCTTGCGGATGATCGCCTCGGAATCGATGTGCACGCCGCGCGCGACCTTGATCTCGCCCGCGACCATCGCGATGCCGGTCTTGGTCAGCGACTCGCACGCCACGCGCGCGTTTTCGTCCTGCGCGAGGTAGGCGTCGAGGATCGCGTCCGACATCTGGTCGCAGATCTTGTCCGGATGACCTTCGGACACGGACTCGGAGGTGAAAAGATAGTCGCTCACGGCGGAAGAACCTCGAATGAAAGGGACAGCGGGTGGACGAGCAAGCCGGTCGCGGCCGAACGGGCCAACGATCTGCTTATACGGATGGACGGATATATTAGCACCGTCGCGGTTCGCCGGGGGCGCCGGCGTGGTGCATCGCGGTGTTCTGGCGGGGCGCCCCGGACAGGCGTCGTTCAGCCAGCCGTTCAGAAATTGGCTGGTGATTGTTTTGCAAGCGGAATCTCTCCACAATATGCGAACGCCCCGGTCCAAAAACGCGGACTTTGCGGGTGCCTAATAAGCAAACTTACTGTTGGGAGCCTGTGTCCATGAATATGCGGAACCTTTGCGCGGCTTTGCTGCTCGCGCTGGCCAGCACGGCCGGTATGGCCCAAGGCCCGGAAGAGCTGCGTACGTACCTGAATCTGGGTATCCATTACGTCCCGCAGGACACGGATGACCGCAAGGCCGACGACGGTCTCGGCTTCTTCGCCGGCGGCGGCGTGCCCATCAACCGCTGGTTCACGCTGGAAGGCGACATCTTCCAGACGAACTTCAGCCGCGATGGCGCCCCGAACAACAACAAGTGGGAAGAGTACGGTGCGCAGGCTTCGGGCCTGCTGACCTTCCCGATCGGCCGTGGCTGGGTGCCGTATCTGGCCGCTGGCGCTGGCGTGACCAAGACGCGCCTGATCGGCTTCGGCTCGGAAAGCGATTTCCACTACTCGCTGGGTAGCGGTGTGTTCTACCTGTTCCCGGCCTTCAATCGTGACTGGGGCCTGCGTTTCGACGCCCGCTACCGCGAAACCGACGGCGCCAACTTCCCGGGCGTCACCGGCAACATCGAAGAGGCGGTCGTTCGCTTCGGCGTGATGCTGCTGCTGGGCGAGTCCAGCGCGCAGCGTGCGGCCCGTGCGGCCGAGCTCGACAGCGACGGCGACGGCGTGCCGGATTCGCAGGACCTGTGCCCGGATACGCCGGCTGGCGTGAAGGTCGATGCCAAGGGCTGCCCGGTCAGCGCCGAAATCGGCGGTCCGGCGGATGCCAAGGGTCGCTTCGGCCCGATCTACTTCGACTTCGACAAGGCGGATATCAAGGCCAGCGAAGTGCCGAAGCTGCAGGCGGCGCTGGATGCCGTGGGCAAGATGGAGCGTCCGAAGATCATCCTGAAGCTCGATGGCCACACCGACGCGGTGGGCACCACCGAGTACAACCAGGGCCTCGGCGAGCGCCGCGCCAACGCGGTCAAGCAGTACCTGCAGACCAAGGGCGTCAAGGCGACCGACATCGTCGTGACCTCCTACGGTGAAGTCCGCCCGGCCGCCAGCAACGACAGCGAAGAAGGCCGTGGCCTGAATCGCCGCGTCGAAATCTTCGTCACCGAAGACTGATTCGAGCTGAAAGAGCGTGAGTTATCGGTCCCCGGCCGCAAGGCCGGGGACTTTTTTTTGGGGTCTGTGGTCTAGCTCAGCGGAGCAAAACAGGGGCGAGTATCATGCGCGCCCGAAGCATGTAGCGAGGTATTGCGGTTGAACGCTTTCTTGAGCCGAAGGATCGCGAGTGCCGTGTTGGCGGTACTCGTGGGGATGCCGGGCCTGGTCTTGGCCGCGGATGAAGCCGAGGCGGAAGGTGCGCCCAGCATCGCGAGCGATGTTGCGCCGATCACCGATCCGGCGGTCGAGCGCTTGCCGAACGAACCGGTGCCGCCGGTGTCCGGCGACGAGGCGTTGCCAGCGACGTCAGCGGGTGAATCTGCATCGAGTGCGGAGCCGGCCGGCAAGATGTCGGCTGATGCCGCAGAGCAAGCACCCGTCCAGCCGAAACTGGACACGCTGGCGCAGGTCCTGGCCAAGGTCTGGCGGGATAATCCTGAAGTCGTGCAGGCCGAGCGCGCGTTGCAGGCCACCGGCTATGACATCAGTGCCGCGCGGTCCGGATATTTCCCCTATCTGCAGTTGCAGACTTCAGTCGCGGAGCAGTCTCAGGACAGCGTTTCGACGATTTATGCCGTCCTGCCCCTGTGGAACGGCGGCTTGACCGGCGCGCAGGTCGATGAGGCGAAGTCGCGTCAGCAGGCGGCGGCTGCGGAACTTGTACGCGTTCGGCAATCGCTCGGGGTCAGCGCCGTCGAGGCCTACGTAAATGTCGCGCAGGCTCAGGAAGCGGCACAGCAATGGTCCGCTTACATCGGCGCGCTGAAGCGGCTGCTTGCGAGCATTCAGCGTCGAGCCGCCGAAGGGGCTGCCCCAGAAGCTGACGTACAGACCGCGATCACGCGTCTGCGCCAGGCCGAAGCGGGTATGGAGGGCAATCGAGCGGCGCTGTTCGTGAACCGAGCGCAGCTGGCCCAGCTGCTGCTCGCGACCCCTGGTGCGGTCGATTGGCCGGATGAGGCCTACATGCTCAGCGATGCCGAGATCGCCGCCGTCGCCAGCCGCAGTGAAATGCATCCCAATCGGGCGCTGGCGCTTGCTGAAGTGGAAATCCAATCTGCGGTCGCGCGCGGGGCCAGAGCAGCGCTGTGGCCGGAACTGTCACTGCAGCATCGCCAGCAGCTTGAGGGGGTCGTGTTCGACCCCAGCAATGATGCGACCTTGCTGGTTGCCCAGTTTCAGTCCGGCAACGGGGTCAGGGGTCTGTTCGGCTATCGCGCAGAACAGCAGCGCCTGAACGCGGCCCGTGCCCGCGCGGACGCCGTCCACCGTGAGATCGAGGCCACGATCGAGGTGGGGCGCACCCAGCTTGCCACCGCTGCGATGCAGTTGCAGGTTCAGGCGCAGGCCGCCGAAGCTGCCTCGGCTCTGGTGGACAGTTTCATGCGGCAGTACGAGGTGGGCCGCAAGACCTGGCTGGAAGTGCTCAACGCCCAGCGCGAGGCCAACGACACCTTGCTGCAGTCCATTGCGCTCAAGCGCAATTATTGGTTTGCCAACGGCAAGCTTGCGCTGGAGGGGATGTACTGGCATCGCTTGGGTGCTCCGTCGGCTGTGGTGGCGACCGAAGTGAAGGAGGCGCAGGCCGATGAGTGACACCGTCAAGGATGCCCTCCTGATTGGGGACGATGATGCCGTCGGCGCCTTGTGCGCGATGGCGTCGATCCGTGGCTTGCATGCGTCCCGCAGCGAGGCCGAGCAGACCTGGCGCCTGGTGAATGGCGCCACTTTCGAGGCGAAGTTCGAGGCGGCTTGGGGATGGCTGTTCCGAGGCCATCGGATCGAGCGAATGCCGCTGTCGCTGCTGAGAAGCGCGCAGCTGCCTGCCTGGATCGTCCAGGGCGGGGCAATTGGCATCATCAAGTCGCTGACCGAGGACCAGAAGCCGGCCGAGGTGCAGTGGCTGTCGCGCGCGCATGACGGCTCGGCACCGGTCGAGATCTGGGTGCCGGTCTCGCCGGGTCTGATCACGAACGAATCATTCGTGCCGGAAAAGAAGCGCGGTCTGGCGACCGAGGCCATTCTGAGTGCGCTGCGTGATCACAAGTCGCTGTTCCAGCGCGTCGGGATTGCCAGCCTGCTGATGAACCTGCTGGCGATTGGCACCTCGCTTTTCACCATGCAGGTCTATGACCGCGTGATCCCCAACTTCGCCTACGCGACGCTGTGGGTGTTGGCCAGCGGCGTCGTCCTTGCCATGTTGTTCGAGCTCGCGTTCAAGGTCGTGCGCTTGAAGTTGCTGGAGGCATCGGCACTGCGGATGGATGAAGCGCTGTCGCTTTATTTCTTCGAGCGGCTCTTGGGGCTCAAGCTGGACCGGCGGCCCTCTCGTCTCGGCACCCTGGTGGCGCAGGTCCGCGATTACGAGTCGGTCAAGGCGTTCTTCACCTCGTCGACGCTGTTCGTTCTCGCCGACTTGCCGTTCGTGCTGCTGTTCATCGCCGTGGTCGCGATGATTGGCGGTCACGTCGCGTGGGTACTGATCATCTTCATTCCGCTGGCCCTGCTGATTGGCATGTCGGTGTATCGCCCGATTGCCAAGCTGCAGAAGCTGCAGAACGACGATCTGGCGCGCCGTACCGGCATCCTCTTCGAAGCGGTGGCGGGTGCCGAGACGATCAAGGCGCAGGGTGGCGAGCCGCGCTTCAGCGACGTATGGCTGCGCTCGACGCGCGAATCCGGCAAGGTCGGCCATCAACTGCGCAATCTGACGTCCTACGCTCAGTTTGCGGTGGCGTTTACGCAGCAGGTCTCCTACATCCTGCTGCTGATTGTGGGTGTGTACGTGATTGCGGCCGGCAAGCTCACCATGGGCGGTTTGATTGCCTGCACCATCCTGGGCGGACGTGCATTGGGTGCGATTGCGCAGATCACGCAACTGCTGTTGAACTGGCACCACGCGCGGTATGCGCTGGAGGTGCTGGATCAGCTGTTGGATTGCCCGAGCGACGAGTCCACCGATCGCCAGGCCAATACCCACACCGCGCCGCTGGACCTGCGACTGACCGATCTGTCCTACGCCTATGAAGGGGCGCAGACGCCGCAGCTCAGGGTTCCGGCGCTGTCGATCAAGGCTGGCGAGCGCGTCGCGATTCTCGGACGCAATGGCAGCGGCAAGAGCACGCTGCTCAAGCTGATGGCCGGAACCGCGACGCCCAGCGCGGGCGAAGTGCGGATCGCCGAGCTGGATATGCAACGCTGCAGACCCAGCTGGCTCCGCGATGTGATCGGCTACCTGCCGCAGGACGTGCGACTGTTCTCCGGCACGCTCGCGGAGAACCTCACGCTCGGGCTTCCGTATCCGGATGAGGCGCGCATTCGCGAAGCGATGGAGGCCACCGGCCTGCTGCGCACTCTCGGCAATCATCCCATGGGGCTCAACCTGCAGATCCGGGAGGGTGGTGCAGGGCTTTCGGGCGGTCAGCGCCAGATGGTCGGCTTGACGCGCCTGGTCCTTCAGCGGCCCAAGATCTGGCTGCTGGACGAGCCGTCGGCGAGCCTGGATCGAGAAGCCGAGGAACGACTGATCGCAACGCTGCAGAAACTGCCTCGCGATCACACCATCGTCTTCACGTCGCACCGTCAGTCGTGGCTTGGTTTGGCCGATCGAGTACTGCTGATCGAGGACGGTGTCGTGCGCGCTGACACGCCCGCAAGCAAGGCGCGCGCGATCCAGGCCTCGACGGCTGCCGCGCTGGAAGCGCGTGATGCTGCGGCGCTCAAGAAGATGACCGCTCAGAGCTGAGCCGACGATCTCATGGAACTCAAAGAAAGACTGTTTGCCCGCACGGAACCGCTGCGGGTCGGCCGCGTCTATCGTGTCTTGCTCGTGCTGTCGGCGTTGCTGGTGGTCGGCGCCGCCTGGGCTTCGTGGGCGAAGCTCGACGAGCAAATCCGCGCGCAGGGCACGGTGATCGTGTCCAGCCGCTCGCAGGTGGTCCAGGTGGTCGATGGCGGCGTGCTGCGCAAGCTGCATGTGCGCGAGGGCGACACCGTGAAGGCGGGGGACCTGATTGCGGAGCTGGACACCGTCCGCTTCGAAGCGAGCTCTGAGGAGGTCGCTGTCAAGGTCGTCAGCCTCCGCGGGACCGTGGCGCGCCTGCAGGCAGAGCTCGAAGGGCGCAACGAGATCCGATTCCCATCCGAAGTGCTGGAGCGTCCCGAAGTGGTCTCCAGTCAGCGCAGCCTGTTCGAACGCCGTCGCCAGTTGCAGGACGAAGAACAATCCGCCATCGCCGCGTCGCTGAAGCTCGCCACCGAGGAGTTGCAGCTGCTCGAGGAACTCGCCAAGAGCGGAGATGCGGCGCGCGCCGAAGTGCTGAAAGCGCGTCGTCAGGTGAACGAGCTGCGTGCGACGGCCACCAACAAGCGCAACGCCTATCGCCAGGAAGCGCAAGCCGAGCTGACCAAGAGTCGCGGCGAGCTGGAGCAGGCGGAGCAGGTGCTGACGCAGCGCCGCGAGGCGCTGCAGTCAACCCGTGTGCGTGCGCCGATGTCGGGTACCGTCAAGAATGTGCGGATCACGACGATGGGTGCGGTGCTCAAATCGGGCGACGAACTGCTGCAGATCGTGCCTTCCGATGATCCGCTGATCGTGGAAGCCAAGGTCAAACCGGCGGATGTGGCGTTCGTGCGTAACGATCTTCGCGCCAACGTGAAGCTCGATGCCTACGACTACGCGGTCTATGGCTCGCTCAAGGGGCACGTGATCTACATCAGCCCCGACACGCTGAAGGAGGAGGATATCCGCAGCGAGGAAGATCCGACGTATCGCGTGCATATCCAGATCGACGAGATCCCGCAAGACCGCAAACATGAGATTGACGTGCTCCCGGGCATGACCGCTACAGTGGAAATCATCACCGGCGAGCGTACCGTGGCACAGTATTTGCTCAAGCCACTGCGTCGCATTAGCAGCGAGGCGCTGGTCGAGCGGTGAGTCACAGAGTTGATCGGGACTGACGGCGAATGTATTCAACCTGTCGTGTGGAATGTGGTAAGGAGGCCAGCTTCTCGGCCTCCGTGGCGAGGGTGTCCAGTATCCTGGCGGAGCGGGAATCGATATGCGGTGTTATTGACACGCTTAAACGGCCCACCTAATCTACGCTGAGGAGAGGATGTTCCTGTGCGGTTTGCGTCAAGCCAAAGGTGATTCCTAAAGGGCCTGCGGCAGCTTCTCCACTAGCTTCAGTCAACTGTAATTTTTGTATCCAAGGGGATCATTTAAATGGCAAAGGAAGAACTCGATCGCGCCTCCATCAGCGCGAGCGACGCAGCAGTGAACGTCAAGCAGCAGGACGTCGCGCTGCTTCTCAAGAAGAAGAACGCGGCTGAACAGCAGGTCGAGTCGACTGAAGCGGAAGCGCATGTCGAGCAGGCTGCTGTCGTCGCGCAGGAAGAGGCCCTGATGGTCGCCTCGGCTGACAGCGTGTTCGCCAGCGATGGCGCCTACATGGTTGCCCAGGCTGGCGGCGCTGCCGCTGGTGGCGCGGCCGAAGGCGGCCTGAGCACGGGCACCCTGCTCGCGATCGGCGGCGTGGCCCTCGTGGCCGGCGGCATCGCGATCGCGGCCAGCGACGACGGCGACGACAACAAGTCGGTCCCGACCACGGTCACCGCCGGCGCCGCCTCCGTCAACGAAGGCTCCGCGGCCCTGTTCAACGTCACCGGCAACCCGGGCGAGACGCTGACCTACACCATCACCGGCGTGCAGGCCGAAGACGTCCAGGGCGGTGTCCTCACGGGCACGGTCACGCTGGACTCCAACGGCAACGGCGTCATCGCCGTGCAGCTGCTCGCGGACAACCTCACGGAAGGCGCCGAAACCCTGACCGTCACCGTCAACGGCGTCAGCGCCTCGACCACGGTCACCGACTCCTCCGTCAACCAGCCGCAGAACCTGACCTCGGCGGTTGAAACCGTCGATGGCACCGACGCTGCCGACGTGTTCAACGGCTCGGTCACCGCGGGCTTCCTCGGCCCGATCACGGGTGAGACGCTGAACGCCGGCGACATCATCAATGGCCTCGGCGGCGACGACACGCTGAACATCGACTTCCAGGGCTCGCCGGTTGGCGGCGCCGTGCTGGCCGACGTCACGACCAACAGCGTCGAAACCATCAACGCCTCGTTCAACACCCTCTCGGGTGGTCAGGGCAATGCGATCGACGCGGTCACGTTCAACGACGTCGAGAACTTCAACGTGCGCCTGCAGGCGCCGAACTCGGACGGCAGCCTGGACGTCCTCAATCTGGCCGGTGCGCTGGAAACGCTGACGATCGACGGTAACGACGTCAACGTCAATCTGCACAGCTCGAGCTTCGACCTGGATGTCATCGCCGGCGCTCAGCCGCTGACGATCGCTTCGGTCAGCGTGTCCGATCTGTTCGGCAGCTTCGACGTGCAGCTCGCCGGTCTGGGCAACATCCCGGTCCTGAACCTGAGCAACGTGTCGCAGAACGGCAGCGGCTCGGTGTCGGTCACCGTGGACGCCGCGGTTGCCGGTAACGACTCGCTGACGCTCAACGCGAACAACGCCGGTGTTATCAGCTTCTCGGACTTCCAGCAGGTCGACATCAGCGTCGAGAACACCGACGGCGACGACGTGCTCGAGAACCTGACGCTGACGCTGACGGGCAACAACAACCTCGAAATCCGTGACAGCAGCGTGCTGGAAACGGTGACGATCTCGGGCACCGGTGCGGGCCTCCTCAGCTTCTCGAGCGACACCTCGCTGGTGACGATCGACGCCTCGGGTCTGCAGGGCGACCTGGAGCTGGATACGCTCAGCAACAGCAATGACATGACCATCACGCTCGGCTCGGGCAACGACTACGTGCACTCGCACCTGAGCGGTGACGTCGTGGTCGATACCGGTGCGGGCAACGACTGGTTCGAGCAGCACTCGAACGGCTCCGTCAACATCGTGATGGGCACGGGCAACGACCTGTTCGTCCACAGCAGCTCGTCGGAAGTGACGCTGGACCTCGGCGAAGGCGACGACATCTACATCGCCGACGGCAACCTGAGCGATGACGACACGATCGAAGGTGGTGACGGCATCGACATGCTGGCCATCGGCGCGGGCGACTTCAACGCCACCGACCTGGCGGGCGTGAGCGGCTTCGAAGTGCTGGCCACGGCCTCGAACGGCACCTACGACCTCGACCTGCTGGATGGCATCACCGGCTTCGTGATCGGCGGCTTCGACTCCTATGGCTTCGGCCCGAGCTGGTTCCACGACCCGGCGGACAACGACGAGTTCTTCAACCTGCTGAGCGGCGGCACGGTGTCGCTGCTCAACGTGGGCGCGGTGGCCTCGCTGACGGTCAACAACGACCAGACCTCGATCACGCTCGAGCGCGCGGTTGACAACGGCTCGAACGCGCTGACGGTGGTCATCGGCAACAGCTTCGACAGCGAAGCCACCTCGTCGGCGGACTCCGTCACGATCGGCGCGCTGATCGCCAACGACGAAGAGACCATCACGGTCAATTCGATCGGTGACGACGACGGCGAGCTGATCCCGGATGACCTCAACGTCATCACGACGCTGACCGCCGGCGACCTGCGCACGCTGGTGGTGACGGGCGACACGGATCTGGAGATCACGAACGCCATCGCCTCGCCGCTGCTCACCAAGATCGACGCGTCGGCCTTCACCGGCGACCTGACGATCGCCGCTGCGCCGGGTGCCAACCAGGCCGTCCAGTTCATCGGCGGCACGGGTGTGGACACCTACAACGGCACGGCGTTCGGTGACACGGTCAACGGCGGCGCCGGCAACGACGTGTTCAACTTCGATGCGGGCAATGCCAACGAAGACACGCTGATCCTGGAAGCGGGCGATGCGCTGATCGACGGCAATGATGTCGAGGTCTACACCGGCTTCAATGTCGGCGAAGACACGATCGACCTCGGTGCCTTCGGCTTCACGGGCAACCAGGCTTCCGGCCTGGCCGACCAGAGCGCGCGTTTCAACGCCTTCAACAACGGCAACGTTGATGCGGACACGGTCATCGCCGACTTCTTCGCCGATACCGGCGTGGATCGTGGTGTGGCGGTCGTCACCAATGGCACCGATACCTTCGTGGTCATCGACGCCAACAAGGACGGCAACTTCCAGGGCGCGACCGATCTGGTCATCTTCCTGGATGGCGTGGACGGCAACGTGCTCGCGGTCAGCGACTTCGGCTTCTAAGCGCCGAAACTGCCAGTCTTGGCAAGAAGGCCAACCTTCGGGTTGGCCTTTTTTTTGTCACCGATTTATGAAATGCCATGACCACGATGAATCGTGAACAGACGCTGCTGGCCCAGGCCAAGGCGGCGCTGCAGCAGCAAAAGATCCCCGAGGCGGTCCAGCATCTGCAGGCCGTGCTCAAGGAATTTCCCGGCTCGGTCTCCGCGCACACGCAGTTGGGGGCGCTGCTGGCGCGTGCCGGCCAGCGCAAGGCGGCCGAAGCCCATCTGGCGCAGGTGGTCCGCCTCGCACCGGGCAACGTGCAGAGCTGGCGCAACCTCGTCACGTTCTACATCACCGGCCGGCGCTGGAAGGCGGCCAACGAGGCGCTGCGCCGTTTCATCGCCCAGCATCCCGGCGACGAGATCGGCCTGCGGCAGTTGTTGCTGGTGCAGAAGGAAACGCGCGCCCATGCGGCCGCGCTGGCCACCGCCGACCGGCTGGTGGCGCAGGGCCTGAGCGATCCGGACCTGCTGCTGCATCGGGCCGAGCTGCTGAGCCATCTCAAGCGGGACGCCGAGGCGTTGAGCCTCTATGACACGCTGCTGACGCATGATGAAGTGCCGATGGTGCGCTTCGAGGGCTGGGTACGCCTGGCCTGCCGCTTCGAACGCGGTGCGGAGGTGGCGCAATGGTGCCGCCGCCGCCTGGCGCAATCGTTCTCGACGCAGGGCGCGCTGATGCTCTGTGCCGCGTTGCTTCCGGACGGTCTCTATGACGAAGCGCTGAAGGCGCTGGAGGCCGCCTACGAGCTGGAGCCGAACAATGTCCGCGTCCTGCACGATCTGGGCGTGGTGCTGCGGTTCCTGGGCCGTGTCGATGAGGCGCGCCGCTATCTGGACCTGGCGCTGCAGCGCGAGCCGGGGCACGTCAGCGCGCTGCGCGTGTTCGGTACCGAGCACAAGTACGAGTATGGCGACGCGGCGTTCAACCGCCTGCAGAAGGCGGCGGCACAGCTCGCGAACTATGCGCCCAGCGCCCGGGTGCAGCTGCATTACGCCATGGGCAAGGCCTTCGACGACGTGGGCGATATCGCGACCGCGTTTGCGCACTACGTCGAGGGTGGGCGTGTCCACCTGCGCGACCAGGTGCAGGACGACAACGAGCAGAAACTGATGGCGGCACAGCGCCGGTTCACGGCGCCCGTGCTGCGGCAGCCCGCCGAGCCGGGCTGCGACAGTGAGCTGCCGGTCTTCGTGCTGGGCATGCCGCGCTCCGGGACCTCGCTGGTGGAGCAGGTGCTGGCCAGCCATCCGGCCGTGTACGGCGCGGGCGAGCTCAAGCTGATGCCGCGGGTGGTGGACGGCATCGTGGCAGCGGGCTTTCGACTGGCCTTGCAGACGCGCGCGCCGGTATTCGCCCCGGATCAGCCGGCTTCCTGGAAACAACGCGGCGACGCCTACGTTGACCTGATGAAGGCGCTGGTGCCGGCGACCCAACAGCCCCGTCGCATTGTCGACAAGATGCCGGGCAACTATGTCTGGGTGGGGCAGATCCATCTGATGATGCCCAAGGCCCGGATCGTCCACTGCCGCCGCCATCCGGTGGAGACCTGCCTGTCGGCGTTCCGGCTGTTCTTCCCGGACGGCCAGTACTGGAGCTACGACCTTCGCAAGATGGGGCAGCACTACCGCCGCTATCTGGATCTGATGCAGCACTGGCGGGAGACCCTGCCCGCGCAGCGGATGCTCGAAGTGCGCTACGAGGACATGGTGGCGCAACTGGAACCCGAGGCGCGGCGCCTGATCGCCCATTGCGGGCTGGACTGGGATCCGGCCTGCCTGAGCTTCCACGAGACCGAGCGTGCGGTACGAACGGCCAGCGCGGCGCAGGTGCGCAAGCCGATCTATCAGTCCTCGATGAACCGGTGGCGCAAGTACGAGCCCTACCTGGGCCCCTTGCTCAAGGAACTGGGCTCGACGGTCCAGGCCTACGAAGACGAGCTATCCGCCGCCGGCACGCGCTAGTGCAGATGGCCCGGCCCCTTACCCCCCGCACGGGGGGTTGTGCCCGTCGGGGGCGGCCCCTTATTTTCCGGAAACGGATCACGACACGGAGTTGAAGATGAACACCACGAAGACCTTGCCGGCGCTACTGGCGGCGGCGCTGATGACGCTGGGCCTCGCGGCCTGCAGCAGCAACAACAACGACTCGTCGGGTGGCACGACGGGTGGCACGACCGGCGGCACCACGGGCGGCACCACGGGCGGCACCACGGGTGGCACCACGGGTGGTACGACCGGCGGCACTACGGGCGGCACTACGGGCGGTACTACGGGTGGCACCAACGTCGTGGATCCGGATTCTCGCGCAATCGACACGAGCGCCGGCACGGGCAGCTTCGACCTGTCGTCGCCGGATGCGGCGGCCAGGGCCGGTGTGCTGGCGTTTGCGGCCAGCGCCGCGGCGGCCGATGCCTACGCCGACGATTCGGCCAAGTCGTCGCAGGCCAAGGCTGCGCAGGCGTGCTCGGGCGGCGGCACGATTGACTCCACCGGCTCGCAGAGCGGCAGCAGCGTCGTGTTCAACCAGTGCAAGGAAGGCGACACGCTGACCGACGGCAAGATCGTCACCAACATCTCCTCGTTCTCGCAGTCGTCGCTGTCCGGCACCATCGAGATCGGCGAAAGCAGCAAGAGCTTCCTGACCGAAATCCTGGCCCCGGCCGACGAGCGTCTGCGCTCACTGGCGCTCGGCACGATGAACTTCGTCGCCAACGTGAATTCGAGCTTCGAGCCGACCAGCGTGGATCTGACCCTGCATCTGAAGGGCGCGACGATCAAGCTGGCGTCGTCGGGCACGCCGCGTGCGGACTACGAGCTGGGTCCGTCGTTCACCGAGTCGGTCGAGTTCGGCGATAACACCAGCACGCTGGAGTTCCAGGGTCCGTTCCGTGCCGCCAGCCCCTGCGGCTCCGGCCAGGGCACGATCAACACCTCCACGCCGCTGGTGGTCAACAACGACACGGGCACGATCCAGCAGGGTCAGATCACGATCGCCTCGGGCTCGGGCAACGCGACCTACACCTACAGCACCAATGGACAGGGTCAGACCGTGGTCGAAGTGACCTCGGGTGGCGGCAGCAAGACCTACACGCTGGCCGAACTCGAAGCGCTCTGCGATTTCTGATCGGGGCCTGAGTTCAGAAGTGACGTCGATCGGCTGATCGGCCTCATTTCGCAAACCGCAAGCGCGGCCGGTTCTCCGGCCGCGCTTTTTTGTGGGCGGTAACAACGCTGCGCTTGCATTGCAGGGCCGTGCTGGAAAAAATCCGGTCATGGCCCTGACCCCGTCCACCATGCTGCCGCTCGGCACGTCCGCGCCCGCGTTCTCGCTGCTCGACACCGTGAGCGGGCATACGCGCAGCCTCGCCGATTGCGCGGGTCCGGCGGGGCTGGTCGTGATGTTCATCTGCAATCACTGCCCGTACGTTCAACATGTGAATGCCGAGCTGGTGCGGGTGGCGACGGACTACCAGCCTCGTGGTGTTGGATTCGTGGCGATCTCCAGCAACGATGCGGCCGCGTATCCGCAGGATGGGCCCGAACCGATGCGTGCGGCAGCGCGACGCCTGGGCTATCCGTTTCCCTATCTGTATGACGAGACGCAGGCGGTGGCGCGTGCCTACCAAGCGGCCTGCACGCCGGATTTCTATCTGTTCGATGCGGCGCTGAAGCTGGTGTACCGCGGTCGTCTGGACGGCTCGACGCCCGGCAATGGCGTGCCGGTCACCGGCGCCGACTTGCGCGGCGCGTTGGATGCGTTACTGGCCGACGCCGCCCCCGATCCCTCGACGCAGCGCCCCAGCCTGGGCTGCAACATCAAGTTCCGCACATGACCGAAATGACGAACGGACTCGACTGGCTGTCGCTGGCGACACCCACGCATGTCGCGATGCTGGGCCTAGCACTGCTGCCGATGCTGCTCGTGCTGGGCTCGAAACGCAGCAGCGGCTGGCGCAAGGGGGCATGGGCCCTGGTGACGCAATTGCCCTGGCTGTTCGTGGCGCTGTATGCCTGGGTGTGGCTGCGCCGATATGGCGCGGACACCGAGGCGCCCCCGATGGACGGGGCCTTCGGCTGGTGGCTGCTCGGGTTTCCCTGGGCGGTGTATGGCCTGTATCTGGCGACGCGCGTCCGCGGCCTGACCCGTGTCAGGAAAAAGCCGGCGAGCTGATCCGACACCGGCTGAGGGTTTCTCCCGATCCGCTCCGTATACTGTCATCAGCGATTCACAACGATGCGGGGGAGCAATGAGCAGCACAATCAAGATGGCGCGCGTCGGCGCGCTGGTGGCGTTGGCTTTGGTCGTGGCCGCCTGCGGCGACAGCAGTCCGGTGACGGGCGACGGCGGCGGCAACGAGCCACCGGCCGGCCGTAGTGTCAACGCCGATTTCCACACCCTGCGCACGCCGCCGCTGGCCGCCGGCGAGTTCGAACTCATCACCCTGTCGACGTTGCCGGACACCGTCACCAACGGTGACGTGCTGGTGGCGCTGCGGGGCCTGGCCGCCGACGATCAGTTCCGTGTGACCCGCAATGGCGTCGATGTCAGCGCCGCGTTCCAGCGACAGGACGGCGGTGAAGTGCGGGGTCTGGTCGCTGATCTGAACCTTGGGGCCAATCGCCTGGTTGCGACCGCAACCGGCGCTGCCGGTGCGCGCACGGCCAGTCTGACGGTCCGTAATCACCCGCTCAGCGGCCCGGTGATCTCGGGTCCGCATCAGAAGCCCTTCATCTGTCGATCGGCGGATGCCGGCCTGGGCGAGCCGCTGGACGAGAATTGCACGTTCACGCCGGACTACCGCTGGTACTACCGCTCCGGCCAGACGCTGGGCTTCAAGGAACTGACCGACCCCTACGCGCCGTATCCGTCGGACGTGATCATGACCGAGACCGACGACGGTCGCGCCGTGCCCTTCGTCGTGCGCATGGAAACGCGTGCGATCAATCGCGGCATGGCGCGCCTGTCGGTGCTCGATGATCCGGCGGCGCGCGGGCCCGATGCGCCGTTCGCCGCATCGCAGTGGAACCACAACGTCTACTACGTCTACGGCGAATCCTGCGGCGTCGGCTATCAGCAGAACCGCACCGACCCGAACATCGTGCTGGGCGCGCTGGAGCTGGCGGAGTTCTCCGCCGACAACCTGCTGGTCAATCTGGTCGGTATCGCCGATCGCCTGGGCAAGGGCGATCTGGTTGCGCACAACACGCTCAGCGCGTTCGGCAACCACTGCAATCCCATCATCAGCATGGAAACCACCATGCTGATGAAGGAACACATCAGCGAGCAGTACGGTCTCGTGCGCTTCGTGGTCGGCACCAATGGTTCCGGCGCGGCGCTGCAGCAGTACAACGCCGCCAACAACGCGCCGGGCCTGATCAGCGCAGCGATGCCGACGGCCTCGTTCGCCGACATCCTGACCACGGCGATGACGGTGGCGGATTGCGGCCTGCTGCAAAACTACTACGCCAACAGCGCGCTGGACTGGTCGCAGACCAAGCAGGCGGCGGTCAACGGCCACAACTTCCTGGTCGGCAACGGCTTCAACGCGATCTGTCAGTCGTGGGTCGATGCGTTTCTGGACTTGCTGAATCCCGAGGTGGGTTGCGGTGCGGTGCCGGGCGCGGATCGCTATCGCGGGCCGGACCATCCGGACGGACCGAAGCTCGATGGCGTGCGCTGCACGGTGCAGGATGCCAACGTCAACATCTTCGGTCGCGACCCGGACACCGGATTCGCCAATCGCCCGCTCGACAACACCGGCGTGCAGTACGGGTTGGAGACCTTGCTCAACGGCACGATCAGCGCCGCCGAGTTCCTGGACCTCAACCGCAACATCGGCGGTTTCGATATCGACGGCCGCTATGTTGCCGATCGCATGCGCATGAACCCGGAGATGGCGCGCATCGCCTACAAGATCGGCGGTGTCATCGGTCGCGGCGCGCTGGCGGAAACGCCGGTGCTGGATCATGCGCCGTACCTGGATCTGATTCCGGTGGCGAACATCCATGAGGCGGTGCGGCCGTTCATCATTCGTGCGCGCCTGCAGAAGCAGAGCGGCCAGACCACGACGATGGGCCTCTGGCGCGGTGTCGTGACCCAGGCCGACGGCTATCCGGTGATGCAGGACTGGCTTGAGGCACTGGAGCCGCTGCGTCCGCAGCCGGGCGGCGATCACGTTGCGGCGGTGCAGGCGGCCAAGCCGTTGCTGGCCAGCGACACCTGCACTTTCGGCACCATCGGCGGCCGCCTGGAGCTGCCGGACGCGATCCTGCTGCCGCTGGGCCTGGCGCAACTGCCGCTGCTGCCGTCGATCGCGCCGCTGCACGATCTGCTGCCGAACTTCGATATCGACGTGCCGCTGCGGGTCAACGTGCCGGAGAACTTCGGCCCCGAGGGCCGCGGTCTGGGCGTGTGCTCGCTGGCGCTGCCGGTCACCCGCACGCCGCGCATGGTCGCCGGCATGCCGTTCACCGACGACGTGATCCGTTGCCAGCTCAAGGCGATCGATCCGGCTGACTACCAGGGCCGCCTGTCGGCCGGCCAGCTCGACGAGCTGCGCACGATCTTCCCGAACGGCGTCTGCGACTTCAGCAAGCCGGCGGCCGAGGACGTGGCGCACAGCCTGCTCTGGCCGTCGCTGGGCAGCGGCAGCCAGCCGCTGGAGCCCTTCGAACTGAAGTGGCGCGTCGGCCGTTCGCAGTAGGCGCGTTCGCGGTTTGCCGTACCCGCCGGGGCCGCTTTTTGCGGCCCCGGCGTTTTCTTGCCCCTCGGGGGTCAAACCCGGACAATACGCGCCCCTTCCGCACGGTTCCCCTGGTGCCTCATGCCGACGCGTTTTGAACTGGCCAACGCTCTCCGAGTCCTCGCGATGGACGCGGTTCAAAAGGCGAATTCCGGCCACCCGGGCATGCCGATGGGCATGGCCGACATCGCCGAGGTGTTGTGGAATGACTTTCTCAGCCATAACCCGGCCAACCCGGCCTGGGCCAACCGCGACCGCTTTGTGCTGTCCAACGGTCATGGTTCGATGCTGCTGTACGCGCTGCTGCACCTGACCGGCTACGACCTGCCGCTGGACGAGCTGAAGAATTTCCGCCAGTTCCACTCCAAGACCGCCGGTCATCCGGAGTACGGCATCACGCCGGGCGTGGAGACCACGACCGGCCCGCTGGGCCAGGGTCTGGCCAATGCGGTGGGCATGGCGATCGCCGAGGCGGTGCTGGCGTCGCGCTTCAATCGCGATGGCCTGAACATCGTCGATCACCGCACCTATGCCTTCATCGGCGACGGCTGCCTGATGGAAGGCGTCAGCCACGAAGCCTGTTCGCTCGCGGGCACGCTGGGCCTGAGCAAATTGGTCGTGCTGTACGACGACAACAACATCTCGATCGATGGCGAGGTCGAGGGCTGGTTCCGCGATGACACGCCGGCGCGTTTCGAGGCCTACGGCTGGAACGTGATCCGCAAGGTCGACGGCCACAACCCGGCCGAGATCAAGAAGGCGCTGGAAGCGGCGCGCGCCTCCGACAAGCCGACGCTGATCTGCTGCAAGACCGTGATCGGTTTCGGCAGCCCGACGCTGAGCGGCAAGGAAAAGTGCCACGGTGCGCCGCTGGGCGATGCCGAGATCGCGCTGACGCGCGAGAAGCTGGGCTGGTCGCACGCGCCCTTCGAGATTCCGGAGGCGATTCGCGCCGACTGGAATGCGCGCAAGGACGGCCAGGCGCGCGAGCAGGCCTGGAACCTGCTGTTCCGCGAGTACGCCGCCCGCTACCCGCAGGATGCCGCCGAGTTCGAGCGCCGCATGAAGGGCGAACTGCCAGCCGACTGGGCGCAGACCATCGCCGGCGTGATCGCCGACGCGGTCAAGGCCGACAAGCCGGTGGCCACGCGCAAGGCGAGCAAGAACGTGCTCGATGCGATCGCCGCCAAGCTGCCCGAGCTGTTCGGCGGCTCGGCCGACCTCTCCGAATCCAACTGCACCGACTTCAAGGGCCACGTCTCGCTGCGCCACGGCAAGCTGGCCGGCAACTACGTGAACTACGGCGTGCGCGAGTTCGGCATGTCGGCCGCGATGAACGGTGCCACGCTGCACGGCGGCCTGATCCCGTTCGGCGGCACCTTCCTGGTGTTCTCGGATTACGCCCGCAACGCGCTGCGCATGGCCGCGCTGATGAAGATCCGCAGCATCTTCGTGCTGACGCACGACTCGATCGGCCTCGGCGAAGACGGCCCGACGCACCAGGCGGTGGAGCATGTCGCCTCGCTGCGCCTGATTCCCGGCCTGCACGTGTGGCGCCCGGCCGACCAGTTCGAAACCGCGATCGCCTGGAAGTCGGCGATCGAGCGCCAGGACGGCCCGAGCGCGCTCGCGCTGTCGCGCCAGAACCTGCCGCAGCAGGCACATCCGGACGCGCATGTCGCCAACGCCGCGCGCGGCGGCTACGTGCTGTGGGAGTCCGCCCAGCCGGCGCAGGCCGTGCTGATCGCCACCGGCTCGGAAGTGCAGCTCGCGATGGATGCCGCCAAGAAGCTGGCTGAACAGGGCAAGCCGGTGCGCGTCGTGTCGATGCCCTGCGCCGACCTGTTCCTGCAGCAGGACGCCGCGTACCGCGAGTCGGTGCTGCCGGCCGCGCTGGGCAAGCGTTTGGCGCTGGAAGCCGGCGTGTCGCTGTACTGGCGCGCCTTCGTCGGTCTGGACGGTGACGTCATCGGCGTCGATACCTTCGGCGAGTCGGCCCCGGCCGCCGCCGTGTTCAAGCATTTCGGATTCACCGTCGACAACGTTGTCGCGCGCGTGGAACGTCTGTTGGGCTAAGTCTGCTGGGCTAACGTAGGAAGGAAACTGCAATGACTGTCAAAGTGGGTATCAACGGCTTCGGCCGCATCGGTCGCAACGTGCTGCGCGCGGCGGTGCAGAACTTCGGCAATGACATCCAGATCGTCGGTATCAACGATCTGCTGGAGCCGGACTACCTCGCCTACATGCTCAAGTACGACTCCGTGCACGGCCGCTTCAAGGGCGACGTGTCGGTCGACGGCGGTGCGCTGGTCATCAACGGCAAGAAGATCCGCCTGACCCAGGAACGCGATCCGGCCAACCTGAAGTGGAACGAGATCGGTGCCGACATCGTCATCGAGTCCACCGGCCTGTTCCTCGACAAGGCCAGTGCCGAGAAGCATCTGGCCGCCGGCGCCAAGAAGGTCATCATGTCGGCCCCGTCCAAGGACGACACGCCGATGTTCGTGTTCGGCGTCAACTGCAAGACCTACGCGGGCCAGGCGATCATCTCCAACGCCTCGTGCACGACCAACTGCCTCGCGCCGCTGGCCAAGGTGCTGAACGACAAGTGGGGCATCAAGCGCGGCCTGATGACCACCGTTCACGCCGCCACGGCGACGCAGAAGACTGTCGACGGTCCGAGCGCGAAGGACTGGCGCGGTGGCCGCGGCATCCTCGAGAACATCATCCCGTCCTCGACCGGTGCGGCCAAGGCCGTCGGCGTCGTGATCCCCGAGCTGAACAAGAAGCTGACCGGCATGTCGTTCCGCGTGCCGACCTCGGACGTCTCGGTCGTCGACCTGACGGCGGAGCTGGAGAAGCCGGCGAGCTACGACGAGATCAAGGCCGAGATGAAGGCGCAGAGCGAAGGCGCGCTCAAGGGCATCCTCGGCTACACCGAGGACGCGGTGGTCGCCACCGACTTCATCGGCGATGCGCGCACGTCCATCTTCGACGCCAGCGCCGGCATCGCGCTCGACTCGACCTTCGTCAAGCTCGTGAGCTGGTACGACAACGAGTGGGGCTACTCCAACAAGTGCCTGGAGATGGTGCGCGTCGTCGCCGCCAAGTAATCCCCGCTGCAACCCGAAAGGCCCCGCACAGAAACGGGGCCTTTCGATTTCTGAACCTTCGTTATTCGTTACGGAATCTTTGCCATGACCGTCCTTCGCATGTCCGATCTCGACCTCGCCGGCAAGCGCGTGCTGATCCGGCAGGACCTGAACGTGCCGATCGCCAACGGCCGCATCACGTCCGACGCGCGCCTGCGCGCGTCGCTGCCGACGCTCAAGCTCGCGCTGGAGAAGGGCGCGTCGGTGCTGGTCGTCTCGCATCTGGGTCGCCCGAAGGCCGGCAAGTTCGATCCCGAAGCCTCGCTGACGCTGGTCGCGGCCTGGCTCTCCGAGAAGCTGGAACGCACGGTGCCGCTGGTGACGAACTGGATCGACGGCATTGCCATGGAGCCGGGCCAGATCGCATTGGGCGAGAACACGCGCTTCCTCAAGGGCGAGAAGGACAACGACGACGCGCTGTCGAAGAAGATGGCGGCGCTGTGCGACGTCTACGTGATGGACGCCTTCGGCACCGCGCATCGCGCGGAGGCCTCGACGCATGGCGTGGCCAAGCACGCGCCGGTGGCCTGTGCGGGCCCGTTGCTGGCGGCCGAACTCGATGCGCTGGGCATCGCGCTGGCGACACCGAAGAAGCCGCTGGCGGTCATCGTTGGCGGCAGCAAGGTCTCGACCAAGCTGGATCTGCTGGAGAACCTGGCCGATGTCGCCGACCAGTTGATTATCGGCGGTGGCATCGCCAACACCTTCCTCGCGGCGGTGGGCAAGCCGGTTGGCAAGTCGCTGCACGAACCGGACATGCTCGACAAGGCGCGCGCGATCCTCGACAAGATCCGCAAGCGCGGCGGCGACATCCCGCTGCCGGACGATGTGGTCGCCGCCACTGAATTCTCGGCCGAGGCGCACGCCGTGGTGCGTGCCGCCGACGAGGTGGAATCCGACGAGATGATCCTCGACATCGGCCCCAAGACGCGCAAGAAGCTCGCCGAGCTGCTCAAGTCCTGCGGCACGATCGTCTGGAATGGCCCGGTCGGCGTATTCGAGTACGACAGCTTTGCGGCCGGCACCAAGTCGATCGCAGACGCCATCGCCGCCAGCAGCGGCTATTCGCTGGCCGGCGGCGGTGACACCCTGGCGGCGATCGACAAGTTCGGCGTGGCCGACAAGATCGATTACATCTCCACCGGCGGCGGCGCATTCCTCGAGTTCCTGGAGGGCAAGAAGCTGCCGGCCGTGGAAATCCTGGAGCAGCGCGCCAAGGGCTGAGCCCGCCAGAGGCCGCGCGGGCTAGACTGCGGCCTCATTGCCATCCAAACCCATCGTTGAAATTCGCCAGGGGATGCCCGTGCGTTTTGAAGGTACCGAGAACTACGTCGCCACCGACGATCTGATGATGGCGGTCAACGCCGCCGTGACGCTGCAGCGTCCGCTGCTGGTCAAGGGCGAGCCCGGCACCGGCAAGACGCAGCTCGCGCGCGAGATCGCCAAGGCGCTGAAGCGTCCGTTCATCGACTGGGCGATCAAGTCCACGACCAAGGCGCAGCACGGCCTCTACGAGTACGACGCGGTCTCGCGCCTGCGCGACTCGCAGCTCGGCAACGAGAGCGTCAAGGACATCCGCAACTACATCATCAAGGGCAAGCTGTGGGAGGCGTTCCAGTCCGACGTCGCGCCGGTGCTGCTGATCGACGAGATCGACAAGGCCGACATCGAATTCCCGAACGACCTGCTGCGCGAACTCGACCAGATGGAGTTCTACGTCTACGAGACGCGCGAGACGGTCAAGGCCAAGAACCGCCCGATCATCCTGATCACCTCGAACAACGAGAAGGAACTGCCGGATGCGTTCCTGCGCCGCTGCTTCTTCCACTACATCCGCTTCCCGGACAAGGAGACGATGCAGAAAATCGTCGATGTCCACTTCCCGAGCCTGAAGAAGCATCTGGTGAAGGAAGCCATGGAAGTGTTCTTCGGCCTGCGCGACCTGCCGGGCCTGAAGAAGAAGCCGTCAACGTCGGAACTGCTCGACTGGCTGAAGCTGTTGCTGGCCGAAGACATCGATCCGGCCGTGCTGCGCGACGCCAGCACCAAGAAGACGCTGCCGCCGCTCTACGGCGCGCTGCTGAAGAACGAGGCCGATGTGCACCTGTTCGAGCGCATCGCGTTCATGGCGCGCCGCTCCAGCTAGCTTTCACGGCGTCATCTTCACAAACAAAAAAGCTGTGCACGGGGCCGTGCACAGCTTTTTCTGGCATCGCGGCGCCCGTGTTCAGCGGCGCACCCGGTTGGGTCAGTTCAAGTGCGATAGCAGCCGAAGAACTGCTGGAAAATCTGCTGGAACAGACGCTGGAACTGCGAGAACGCGTCCGGTCCGCGCTTCTTCTCGACGACGAGCTGCTTTTCGCAACCGAAGTTGCCGAAACCCGGAAACGAGAAGGCATGCGCGGTCGTTGCCGACATCGCGAGCGCCAGCACGGCCGCAACGGCCACTTTCTTGGACATGGTGAACCCCCTGGTTAAACCGCCGCCCGAACTATTCGGGTGGAGCAGCCTAAGCCGCGCGCGGCGGCCTTTCAAGACTCCAGGTCAAGCCAGCAAAAACGCCAGATCTCGGATCAATTCGGTGCCGACCTGCTGGGCGGTCGGCAGGCAGCGGTCCGGCTCACCGGTGCGGCGCAGCCAGATGCCCTTCAGCGTCTCGGACTTCTGGTCGGGGTGATGCAACGAGACGGTGATGAACAGGGGCGGTGTGCCGGCGGTGCGCTGCAGCTGGATCATCACATCCTGGGCGCGGCGGTCGACGATGAAACGCTTCACACGCGGGTCCTGCCCGGTCTTGGCTTTCAGCTCCTCGGCGAGCGCCAGCATCTTGTCCCATTCGCCGCGCACGCGGACGTTGGCTTCCTCGCGCTCCTGCTGCTCGCGGTCGCGGTGCGAGCGGATCGAGCCGACCAGTTCGTCGAGCATCGAGGTCGGTTGCGCCTCGGCCGCGATGGGGCGTGGCGGCGCGAGCGTTTCGGCGGCTTTCAGCAGATCGGGAAACTCGATGGCCGGCGGTGGCGGCGGTGGCGTGGGACGCGGGGCGGGCAGGTCCACGCTCAGCTCCGGGATCTCCGGGGCGGTGGCTGGTGAGACCGGCGAGGCGATCGGTGCCGGCTTTGTGGCGGTCGGGGTTGGCGGCGACATCGGCGGCGACGGGGGTGTGGCCGTGATCGGCGCGGCGCGCGCGGCTTCCGGCTGCGCCAGCAGGGGGCCTGACAGCACCAGGGTGCCGAATTCCGGCATGTCGTCCTCGAACAGCAGGTCCTGAGTGCCGATCTTGATCACGTCGCCGAACTTCAATGTCGCGCGGGTGATGCGCTGGCCGTTGAGCAGCGTGCCGTTGCTGCTCTTCAGGTCCTCGACGAAATAGTGCTGGCCATCCCACCCGACCATCGCGTGGCGGCCGGACGCAAAGCTGTCGGTCACGACGATCGGGTTGTCCGGTCGCCGGCCGATCGTGATGTTCTGCTGATCGAGCGGCCAGCTGCCGCCCCCGTTCTTCGCCGACAGCTTTGCCATGAGGTTCTGAAACCGCTTGAATCCGTGTCACGCGCGCGTTGGCAGCGCCCCGGTGCGCAGTGTGCGACAGCGGTCCGGCCAGGGTAAAGCGGGCGTCGGCAGACCCGCCGCCGGCGCGCACGGGGCGCGGTGCTCAGCGCGGCGGCCAGGGCGTGAACGGTGCGAGCTGCAGCTTGCTTTCGTGTTCCGGAAACTCGCGCTGGTCGGCATCGCGGCCCTGCATGTACGCGCGCTGCCAGCGTTGCTGGCGCGCCTGCGAGTCGGGGTCGTTGAGGTCGGCGATGAACTGCGAGCGGCTCTCGCGCCACAGGCCGTACTGGCGTTCCAGATCGGGGGCGAGGCCGATGGGGCGGATGCTGGGGACGAAGCGCGCTAGTTCGCCGCGGCGCTGCGGCAGCAGCGTGGCGATCGGCTCGCCGCTCCTGAAGCGCACGTCGCCGGGCCGCGTGAACTTCCAGTTCATCGTGAACGGGTAGGGCGCCCAGTCGGTCTCGATGATGCCGTCGAGCGGCGCGATGCCGTCCTTGGGTTCGTTGGCCGGTCCCTTGCACCAGAGGTTGTAGCCGTGGCTGGTGCGGAACAGATAGCCGGCGGCGAAGGTCAGGATGCCGCTGCCGAAGTGCGCATGAATCAGCGCCGAGGGCGCGCCGTCGAAGTGCAGCGTGACCGCCTCCTTGTGCGGGCCGCCGTCCCAGCGCGCGGTGAAGTCGCAGGGGCTCAGCAGCTCCCAGCCGGCCTGATTGGCAATCACCAGCGGCAGGCACCGGTAGGCGTAGCGGTCCGGCGTCGCGTCCATCCAGTCGCGACGCCGTTCGGCCGCGCGCAGCGGCAGTGTCTCGGCGGAGACCTGGTAGGCGATCAGCTCCAGCGCATCGTCGTCGGCGGCAGATGTCATGCGTGCGATAGCGTCAGGCCTTGCCGGCCAGTTGCGCGACGATGCCCGGGTTTTCCAGCGTCGAGACATCCTGCGTGATCTGTTCGCCCTTGGCGATCGATCGCAGCAGCCGGCGCATGATCTTGCCGCTGCGGGTCTTCGGCAGGTTGTCGGCGAAGCGGATGTCGTCGGGCTTGGCCAGCGCACCGATCTCGCGGGCGACGTGGTCGCGCAGTTCCTTGGCGAGCGCATCGGCCTCGGCACCGGTCGGGCGGTTGCCGCGGCAGATCACGTAGGCGAACACGCTCTCGCCCTTGACCTCGTGCGGGCGGCCGACGACCGCGGCTTCGGCGACGCGCGGATGCGACACCAGCGCGCTTTCGACCTCCATCGTGCCGAGGCGGTGACCGGAGACGTTCAGCACGTCGTCGATGCGGCCCATGATCCAGTAGTAGCCGTCGGGGTCACGATGCGTGGAGTCGCCAGCGACGTAGAGCCAGCGCTTGCCGGCGCCGGGATAGCCGGCCGACGGATTGTCGAACTGGCCCCAGTAGGTCTTGATGTAGCGCGCGTTGTCCCCCCACACCGTGCGCAGCATCGACGGCCAGGGCTTGCGTACGACGAGATAGCCGCCCTGGTTGTTGCCGGGAATCGGCATGCCGGATTCGTCGACGATGTCGACAGCGATGCCGGGCAGCGGCTTGGTGCAGGAGCCGGGCTTGGTCGGCACTGCGCCCGGTACCGGCGAAATCATGATCGCGCCGGTTTCGGTCTGCCACCAGGTGTCGACGATCGGCAGCTTCTCCTTGCCGATCACGCGGTGGTACCACATCCAGGCCTCGGGATTGATCGGCTCGCCGACGCTGCCGAGCAGGCGCAGCTTGGACAGGTCGTACTTGTTGGGCCATTCCTCGCCGAGCTTCATCAGCGCGCGGATCGCGGTCGGCGCGGTGTAGAAGATCGTGACGCCGTGGTCCTGGCAGATCTTCCAGAAGCGGCCGGCATCCGGAATGGTTGGCGCGCCTTCGTACATCAGGATCGTCGCGCCGTTGGACAGCGGGCCGTAGGCGACGTAACTGTGGCCGGTGATCCAGCCGACGTCGGCGGTGCACCAGAACACGTCGTCGTCGCGCAGGTCGAAGACCCACTGGCAGGTCAACGTTGCGCCGAGCAGGTAGCCGCCGGTGGAATGCTGGATGCCCTTGGGCTTGCCGGTGGAGCCGGAGGTGTACAGCAGGAACAGCGGATGTTCGGACTCGACCCACTCCGGATCGCAACGGTCCGCCTGCGAGCCAAGCAGCTCGTCGGCCCATAGGTCGCGGCCGGCCGAGAACGACACGTCATGTCCGGTGCGCTTGAACACCAGCACCTTCTCAATCGTCGTGCAGCCCTGCGACAGTGCCTCGTCCGAGGTCTTCTTCAGTTCGACGATGTTGCCGGCACGATGGCCGCCGTCGGCGGTGATCAGCAGGCGTGCGCCGGTGTCCTCGATGCGGTCCTTCAGCGACGTCGCCGAGAAGCCGCCGAACACGACCGAGTGGATCGCGCCGATGCGCGCGCAGGCCTGCATCGCGATGACCGCTTCCGGCGTCATCGGCATGTAGATCACGACGCGGTCGCCCTTGCCGATGCCGAGCGACTTCAGGCCGTTGGCCAGCCGGCACACCGCGGCATGCAGCTGCTTGTACGTGTAAGTGCGCGTATCGCCCTTCTCGCCCTCGAAGCGGATCGCGATCTTGTCGCTGCGCGTCGCCAGGTGACGGTCGAGGCAATTGACCGAGGCATTGGTCTTGCCGTCGGTGAACCAGCGGAAGCTCGGCGCTTCGCGGTCGTCCAGCACCGTCGTGAACGGCGTCTGCCAGGCCAACTCCTTGCGCGCGAGTTCGGCCCAGAAGCCGAGGTGGTCGCGGTCGGCGTGCGCCTGCAGCGCGGCGAGCTTGTCGGCGTCCAGTCGCGCCTTGGCGACGAACGAGGCCGAAGGCGGGAAGACCCGGTTCTCGGTGAGGACGGATTGGATGTTGTCGGTGCTCATCAGGCCTCCTCAGGCTGGCGGCTTTCTGTTGATCGTGAATCCGGCGGCGAAGGCCGGGCGGGTGTTATGGCATGGGGGCCAGGGCAAGTCCATACGCGTTTGCGGTACGAAAAACGGGGTGGTGGGCAAAGCAAGCCCCGGTCGAGCCGGGGCTTGCCTGCCTAGCGGAACGCGGATGCGTCAGTCGTGCTGGTGCAGCGACGAACCCTTGGTTTCCTTGAGGAACAGGGTGCCGACGACCAGGGTGATCAGTGCGACGATGATCGGATACCAGAGTCCGTAATAGATGTTGCCGTTGAGGCTCACCATTGCGAACGTGATCGTCGGAACGAAGCCGCCGAACCAGCCGTTGCCGATGTGATACGGCAGCGACATCGAGCTGTAACGGATGCGGGTGGGGAACATCTCCACCAGCCACGCCGCGATCGGGCCGTAGACCATCGTCACGTAGATCACCAGCACCGACAGCAGCGCGATCAGCATCGGCTTGTTGATGCGCGACGGATCGGCCTTGGCCGGATAACCGGCTTCATTCAATGCCGAGCTGAGCGCACCGTTGAACTGACCCTGTGCGGCGATGAACGCAGGCTTATCGAGCCGGGTGCCGTCGAAAGACTCGATCACCGTGGTGCCGATGCGCACCTGCGCGATGCTGCCGGCCGGTGCCGCTTCGTTGCTGTAGGAGACGCCCGCCTTAGCCAGCGCGCTCTTGGCGACGTCGCAGGAGCTGTTGAACACCTTCTTGCCGACCGGGTCGAACTGGAAGCTGCAATGCGCCGGATCGGCGACGACCGTGACCGGATTGGTCATCGTCGCGGTTTCGAGCTGCGGGTTGGCGTAGTGCGTGATCGCCTTGAAGATGGGGAAGTACGTCAGCGCCGCGATCAGGCAGCCGGCCATGATGATGGTCTTGCGGCCGATCTTGTCCGACAACCAGCCGAAGAAGATGAAGAACGGCGTACCGATCAACAGGCCGGCCGCGATCAACAGGTTGGATGTCGTCGCATCCACCTTCATCGTCTGCGTCAGGAAGTACAGCGCATAGAACTGGCCCGTGTACCAGACCACGGCCTGGCCGGCGGTGGCGCCGAACAGTGCCAGCAGCACGATCTTCAGGTTCTTCCACTTGCCGAAGGCTTCGGTCAGCGGCGCTTTCGACTGCTTGCCCTCTGCCTTCATCTTCTGGAACAGCGGCGACTCGTTGAGCTGCAGGCGGATGTAGACCGAGATGCCGAGCAGCACGGCCGACAGCAGGAACGGAATGCGCCAGCCCCAGGCCTCGAAGGCCTCGTTGCCCAGCGCCAGGCGGCACCCCAGGATCACGAGCAGCGACAGAAACAGGCCTGCGGTGGCCGTGGTCTGGATCCAGCTGGTGGCGTAGCCGCGATTGTCGTCGCGCGCATGTTCGGCAACATAGGTCGCCGCGCCGCCGTACTCGCCGCCGAGTGCGAGGCCCTGCAGCAGTCGCAGCGTGATCAGGATGATCGGTGCGGCAATGCCGATGGTCTCGTAACTGGGCAGGGTGCCGACCAGGAAGGTCGAAAAGCCCATCAGCAGGATCGTGACGAGGAAGGTGTACTTGCGGCCGACGAGGTCGCCGAGACGACCGAACACCAGTGCGCCGAACGGACGCACCGCGAAGCCCGCCGCGAACGCCAGCAGCGCGAAGATGAACGCGCTGGTGTCGTTGAGGCCGGAGAAGAACTGCTTGGCGATGATCACCGCCAGCGAGCCGTAAAGATAGAAGTCGTACCACTCGAAGACGGTGCCGAGCGACGACGCGAGGATGACGCGTCGCGTTTCGCGCGGGTTGGCGGCCGCTGGCGGCGTGCTGTCGGTCGTGATGGTCATGAGATACCTGAACTCCTGATGGCGCGCGACGATACTCGGGTCCGCGGTCGGCCGAACTTCTCGTTCTTCAAGACTAGAGCGGATAATGCGTCCATGCACTATCAGCATCGTTATCACGCCGGAAACTTTGCCGACGTCTTCAAGCACGTCCTGCTGATCGCGCTGCTGCGCGCGCTGAACGCTAAGGACAAGCCCTGGTGCTACGTCGACACGCATGCCGGCGCCGGCGATTACGACCTGGCCGACGAGGCCGCGACGCGCACCGCCGAGTATCACGACGGCATCGCGCGCCTGTGGTCCGAGCGCAACGCGCCGCCCGCGGTCGCGGATTACCTGGCGCGCGTGCGCGCGCTCAATCCGGATGGCGTGTTGCGCCACTATCCCGGCTCGCCCCGGCTGGCGCAGATGCTGGCGCGGGGCGGCGATCGGCTGCTGCTGTGCGAGCGCGTGGCGCAGGTTGCCCAAAATCTGCGCGCAGCCATGGCGGGCGATGCGCGCGTGCACCTGCACGTGCGCGACGGCTATGAGGCCGCCGCGCTGCTGCCGCCGGCAGAGAAGCGCGGACTGATCCTGGTCGATCCGCCGTTCGAAAGCCCGAACGAGTTCGATGCCTGTGCGACGCTGCTCGAGCAGGGCCTGCATCGCTTCGGCGCCGGTGTGTTCGCGGTCTGGTATCCCCTGAAGAACCGTCATCTGGCCGAGCGCTGGTTGCGGCGCGTGCGCCGCGACTGTGCGCGCGAGGCAACGAACCTGACGCTGACGGTCAGTCGCGCCGCTGAAGGGCAGATGCGGGCCTGCGGCTTGCTGGTCGTCAATCCGCCGTTCGCGTTCCGCGCCGAAGCGCAGGCCGCGCTGGCCTGGCTGACACCGCGGCTGATGCAGGGCAGCGGCAACCAGCATGAGATCGAACTCTGGCCGGCGACGGCTGCGGAGGTCCGACGATGAACGACATCGCGCCGGTCGAAGAGCTGCATCGAGGCCGCTTCCTGCGGCTGCTGCGCGTGCCGTTCCGCAAAGGGCATTGGGAGTATGTCTCGCGCGTCAATTCCAGCGGTGCGGCGTTCATCCTTGCGGTGACGCCGCAGCGCGAGCTGTTGCTGGTCGAGCAGCACCGGCTACCGCTGGGCGCGCGCACCATCGAGTTGCCGGCCGGCATGATCGGCGATGAGGCGGCGCATCGCGACGAGGGTATCGAAGCCTCGGCGCTGCGCGAGCTGGAGGAGGAGACCGGCTTTGCCGGCGCGCAGGCGCGCATCCTGCTGTCCGGCCCGGTGGCGGCCGGCCTGACCTCGGAGTTGCTGCACCTGGTGGAGATCCGCGAGCTGACACGCGTGCATGCCGGCGGCGGCGTCGAGGGCGAGGACATCGTCGTGCATCGGGTGCCGCTGGAGGCGATCGACGACTGGCTGGCGCGCAAGCGCGATGAGGGCCTGCTGATCGAGCCGCGCATCTATACCGCGCTGTACTTCCTGCTGCGCGCCGAGCGCGGCGCTTTCGTTGGGCGTGCTTGACGATCTGATCGTTGCACCACGCGCGCCGCGCCGTATGTCTGGGGCGGATGGCCAGAGATCGCGGAGCGGCTGTGGATCAGCGGTCTGCGATCACAGCAGGCGTCGCGGTGGAAAGCGCAGCGCCTCCGGCAGGGTTTCCGCCGCACGCACCGCACGCGCCAGCAGCTGGTCGGTGGCCACCGGGCCGATCGCCTCGCAGAACGCGATGTACAGCGTGTGCACGGCCAGGGCCAGCACCTCTTCGGACTCCGCAGCGAAGGCCCCGAGCGGCGCGCCTTCCTTGGCCCACTGCGTCAGCGCGTGATGGCGGCCGAAGTCCAGGCCGGTGCGGCCGCTCTGCTTCTGCAGCGACTGGATGAGATCGTGCTTGGCGACCGCATCGACCAGGCGCAGACCCTCCAGCAGCTGCTGCAGCAGCGCACAGAACACGACGTACTCCGGTGAGCCGCGCACGCGTGTCACCGGCACGTCCGGCGTCGGCGTCACCGCGGCCACCGCCGCCGAGTTGTGCTGCGGCGCGCGGCCGTTGAGCTCCGGAATCGGCTCGCGGCCGGCGTCGTACTTGAGCAGGGCCTGGTAGATGCCCATGCGCATTTCGTGACGCAGCTTGGGCGGCAGGCTGAGCTGCGCGGACAACTCGGCGACGAACTCGATGATCGCGCCGGGCTTCTGCAGCGCGAAGGACTGATCCCACAGCCGCAGGCCGATCAGCGATTGCGCCTCGTCGAGGGCGCCCATCAGGCCCAGCTGCAGCGCCTTGCGGCGGCGTGCGATGTCGGTGGATTTGGCGTTCATGGAGGTGACGTTCAGGACTTGCCAGCGTGCGTCAGATCCTTCTGGAACTCGGGATAGCCGATCTCGTAGTGCTCGCTGTAGTCGAGACCTCGCTGTTCATCGAGACTGCTGGCGCGCAGGCCGCCGAGCCGCTTCAGCAGCCAGAACACCAGCAGCGCGGTGGGGAAGGTCCAGATGAAGGCCGCCGAGATGCCCACGAGCTGCACGACGATCACGTCAAGGTTGAACAGGTTGCCCTTGAGGAACAGGCCGGCGGCGAGCGTGCCCCAGACCCCGCAGAAGCCGTGCACCGGAATCGCGCCGACCACGTCGTCGAGTTGCAGTTTGTCGAGCAGCATCGCGCCGAGCACGGTCACGCTGCCGCCGACCAGGCCGATCAGCAGGGCAAAGCCCGGGGTCACCGTGGCGCAGGGCGCGGTGATCGACACCAGGCCGCCGATCGCGCCGTTGACACCCAAGGTCATCAGGATCGGCCGGCGCAGCAGGCGTTGGGTCAGCAGCGCGCCGGCAAACCCCATCGCGCCGGCCAGATGCGTGTTGACGATGATGATGCCGACCTCGCGGCTGGCGGCCAGCGTCGAGCCGCCGTTGAAGCCGAACCAGCCCAGCCACAGGATCATGCCGCCCAGCGCGACCATCGGCAGGTTGTGCCCCGGCATGGTGCGCGGCCGGCCGTCGGCGCCGAAGCGGCCGAGACGCGGCCCGAGCACGAGCACGCCGGCCAGTGCGCACCAGGCGCCGACCGAGTGCACGACCGTGGAGCCGGCGAAGTCGATGAAGCCCAGCGATTTCAGCCAGCCGCCGCCGTCGTAGAAGCTGCCCCAGGCCCAGGCGCCGAACACCGGATAGATCAGGCCGGTCACGAACACCGAGCCGACGACATAGGGGCGGAAGCGGATGCGTTCGGCGAGGGCGCCGGAGACGATCGTCGCCGCGGTGGCGGCGAACATCAGCTGAAAGATGAAGAACACCGCGTCCGGCCCTTCGTCGAGCGACGGCATGAAGTGGTCGGTACCGAACCAGCCCTTGCTGCTGCCGAACATCAGGCCGTAGCCGAAGAGCCAGAACGCCACCACGCCATAACACATGTCGGCGTAGTTCTTCATGATGATGTTGACCGAGTTCTTGGCGCGCGACATGCCGCCTTCGAGCAGCGCGAAGCCGGCCTGCATGAAGAAGACCAGCGCCGCTGCCGTGATCGTCCACGCGATGTCGGCGGGCGCTTCGAGGACATTGGCGAGTGCCGGCAGCGGCAGACAGGCGAGGGGCGCAAGCAGCGTCAGGCGCAGGCGGGACATCGCGGCAGCTCTCCGGTAACGGCATCGGAATCGATGCTCGGAGCGGTTCAAGCAAAAGCAGGGCCAAGTCGCGCGATGCCTGGGACAAGCCCATGAATGCGGCTGCTTTTCGATGGGGGCGGCGCGTTGCCAGCGAGGCGCATGAGCCCGTTGTTCCCGGGTTTGACCGGCTGGGGGTCGCAGCGCATAGTCGCTTTCGAGGAGTCATTTTCAGAAGGAAGCGCATGGACGCCCCCCTGTCCCCCAACACGCGCCCATCACGGCGCATCGTGCTGCCGCGCGCCGGCGGCCCGGCGCGACGCTGGAGCCTGTATGCACCGGCTGCGTCGCGGATGGTGCGGGTCGTCGAGATCCGTCGCGAGACGGCGACGGCGGTGACGGTGGTGCTGGAATCCGAGGACGGGCGACCGCTGCCGTTTCGTGCCGG
>DASWWX010000031.1:0-56812 GCA_036405815.1 Solimonas sp.
GCGCAGCGAATTGGCCGTAGCGCCGGTAATTGATGACGAAGACGTCGGGCGGTCGCTTGGCCGCGAACGCCGCGGTTAGCTTCGCCATGTGGTCCTTCTGCTTGCCGACCGGAATCAGCGCGACTTTGTGGTTCTCATGACGAGCTTCGTAGCCGGCGATCAGTTCGCGATAGGCCTGCAGTTCGGCCGGGTCGCCAAACACCTGGAACTGCAGCGGCGCGCGACCTGCGGCAGCGTTGTCGGCCGAGGTGGCGGGGCCGCGAGCGTCGCCGCAGGCGGTGATCAGCAGGACGGCGATCAGTGCCGCCGGGTTTTGGTGCCAGAAAGGTGTTTTCATGAGAGTTGCCAGCGAGGCGCGCGCATCAGACGGTGCAGCGCCAGCACCACGATGGCGACGGGTAGCGTCAGTGTCGCGGCCATCGCCAGCAGCGGCGACCATTGGGTGGAGCCCAGCATCTCCATCGCATGCAGCATCAGCGGGGCGGTCATCTCGCGCTCGGTTCGCAGGTACAGCAGCGGTTCGATGAAGCTGCCCCAGAACAGGACCGTCGCGAGAATCGCGGTGGCGGCGAGCGTCGGTCGGACCTGCGGCAGTGCAATTCGGCGCAGCACGGACCACCATCCCAGGCCTTCGAGACGCGCAGCGTCGATCTGGTCCTGCGGAATGCGGCGCATCGCCGCGTACAGCAGAAGGACCAATATCGGGCTGCCGCCACTGAGCGCTGGCGCGAGCAGCGGGATGGGTGTGCCCACGAGGCCCAGTGTCTCGAACAGCACAAAGCGTGGAATCAGCAGCGCGGTCAGCGGCAGCGAGGCTGCCAGCAGCAGAGCGATCAGCCATGCCAGGCGTGCACGCGGCGTCAACTGTGTCAGCGCGAAGGCGGCGCTGCCGGCCACCGCCAGCGTCATTGGCACCGCCAGCGTGGTGATCCAGAGCGAGTTCAACAGCCCGGTGGCAAACGGCATGCTCGCGAAGGTCAGGTACAGGGCATCCAGTGACCAGGTCTGCGGGCGCCATTGCTCGGGTGTGATGGCAGCGCCCGGGGGCATCAGTGCCCCGCCGGCGAGCAGCAGCAGCGGCAGTACAAACGGCAGGGTCGCCGCGAGAGTCGCAATGCCCAACAGGGATCGGCGCAGTCGTACGGAAGAATGCATCGGTTGGAAACAAAGGGTGCGCGGCGAGAGCCAGAACGAGAGCCTGCAGGTTCTGAATAGCAAAAGTCGAACCGGAGGCGCCAACGCGCCGGTGAATCGTGCCGGTGCATGGCGCGCGGGCCGGCAAAAGGCTGTTGACGCGGAAAATGTTCTGATATGATTCGCGCCCCTGAGCGATCCCGGCGGGGAAAGCTCCCGGTGGTGGGCGTAGCTCAGTTGGTTAGAGTCCCAGATTGTGATTCTGGTTGTCGGGGGTTCGAGTCCCCTCGTCCACCCCAATTTTTAGTATCGAAAGGGCTGCTAGCTCAATGGTAGAGCAGCTGACTCTTAATCAGTAGGTTCGGGGTTCGAGTCCCTGGCAGCCCACCATTCGATACATCGAGTAGGATCGCAGAATCATAAAGCCCGGCTCATGACCGGGCTTTTTCGTATGCGAGACGGAGTTCGAGGACAACATGCTGCAAACGATTCGTGACCGTACCAGCGGCCTGGTGGCCGGCTTCATCGTCGCCATCATCGCCATTCCTTTTGCGTTCTTCGGCCTCGAGCAGTTCGGCGGCGGTTCGTCCGGTGATCCGGTGGTCGCCACGGTTGGCGATCAGAAGATCCGCGAATCGCAGTTCCGTCGTGCCTACGAGCAGCGCTATCGCCAGATGCAGGCGCTGATGGGCGAGAACTTCCGCGCCGACATGATCGACCAGACGCTGTTCCGTCAGGCGGTGCTGAAGGACATGACGCAGGAGGCGATGCTCAAGCAGTACAGCGCCGAGGCTGGCTATCTGGCCAGCGACGCGCTGCTGTTCAAGACGATCAGCACGGCGCCGGTGTTCCAGCAGGACGGCAAGTTCAATACCTCGGCATATATGAACTTCCTCGCTAACCAAGGCGAATCGCCGGACGCGTTCGAGAAGCGCCTGCGCGAGTCGATCGCGATGGATCAGCTGCGCGCCAGCGTGGTGGACACCAGCTTCGCGGTGCCGCTGCAGGTGCAGCAATCGGCAAAGCTGAGCAACCAGACGCGCAACCTGTCCTACGCGGTGTTCGATGCTGCGCGCTACTTGTCGCAAGTCACCGTGTCCGACGACGAAGTGTCGGCCCGCTTCGAGCGCGACAAGGCGCAGTACACCGCACCGGAGCGGATCAAGCTGGCTTATGTCGAGCTGGCGCAGGATGCGCAGGCCGATGCCGAGCCGCCGCCGGCCGACGTGCTGAAGGTGTTGTACGACGCGGAGAAGGCGGCCCGTTTCACCACGCTGGAAGAGCGCAAGGCGCGACATATCCTGATCAATTTCGGCGCCGACAAGTCAGCGGCCAAGGCCAAGGCCGAATCGCTGGCCGCGCAGCTCAAGGGCGGCGCCGACTTCGCGACGCTGGCGCGACAGAATTCCGACGACAGCGGCTCCAAGGCCGACGGCGGCGATCTGGGCTGGGTCCGTCGCGGCCAGATGGTCGGCAAGTTCGAGGAGGCGCTGTTCGACCTGAAGCCCAACGTCGTCAGCGATCCGGTGGAGACCGAATTCGGTTGGCACTTGGTGCGCGCCGATGAGATCCGTCCTTCGCTGATCCGTCCCTTCGAGGAGCCGGCGGTCCAGGCGGAGTTGGTCAGTCTGTACCAGGGCCGAGAGCGTCAGCGCAATTTCCAGGAGCGCCTGGAGAAGCTCGAGCAGCTGGCATTCGAAAAGCCGACCGAGCTGGATTCGGTTGCGCAGGCGCTGGGCCTCACCGTGCAGACCACGGACTGGTTCTCGCGCGCCGGCGGTGCCGGCGTGGCTGCCAACGAGGCGGTGCGTACGGCTGCGTTCTCGCAGGAGGTGCTGAGCGTTGGCGAGAACAGCAAGCCGCTGACGATCGGCGATGATCGAGTCGTCGTCGTGCGCAAGAGCGAGTACGAGGCGCCGCGCCAGCGCAGTCTCGATGAAGTGGCCGAGGTGATTCGCACCGCGCTGCGTGATGAGCAGGCACGTGCGCGCGCCAAAGCGGATGCCGACGACGTCGTGTCCGCGGCCAAGGCCGGCACGTCGCTCGAAGCGGCGGTGCAGGCCAAGGGCGCCGAATGGCGAAATGTGGGTCCTGTGCGCCGTGAAGACAGCACGCAGGATCGTGCCGTGATCGAGGCGTTGTTCAAATTGCCGCGGCCCGCCGCCGGCGCCATCAGCTATGGCGAGGCGTCGCTGGCCGGTGGTGGCATTGCCGTGCTGGCGCTCAGCGGTGTCGAGGAGTCGTTGCCGGAGTCGACGGCACTCGGTGTGCAACAGCAGCGCGTGCGCGAGATGCTGGCAGGCGGCGAGTTCCTCGGTTATCGCAAGACCGTGGAGCGCGCGATCGAGGTCGATATCAAGCAGGCGGCGCAGCAGCAACCGGAGGCAGTCGATCCGGAGTCCTGAGCGCTCGGCGGGAAATCCCGGGGCCGTTCATGGTTCAATGAACCCTGAACGGCCCTTTTGTTTGTGCGCTCTATGAAATTGCATTGGCAGATTGCCATCGCGCTCGTCGCCGCCATCGTGATCGGCGCGCTGGTGGGTGAGGCGCCCTGGTTCATCGAGTCGACGAGCTTTGTCGGCACCCTGTTTCTCAACGGCTTGAAGATGCTGATCGTGCCGCTGATCGTAGGCGCGATGATTCACGCGATTCTTGGATTGGGCGATAGCGGAGGCGTGTCGCGCATCGGCGCCAAGGCAGCCCTGTACTTCTTCCTGACCACCCTGATCTCGGTGGTGACCGGACTGCTGCTATTGGCCGTGATCCAGCCCGGTATCGTCGATGGAGCGCCGGCGGGGCCCCTGCTGGGTCTTTCCGCCGATACCGAAAGCGTGCTGGCCAAGGTGGAGCATCGCGGCGGCGGTGACATTGTCGGCGTGCTATTGCGCATGGTGCCGCCCAACCTCTTCGAGGCCGCGGTCAAGGGCGAGATGCTGGCGCTGATCTTCTTCAGCCTGCTGTACGGCTATTTCGCATCGCGCCTGTCGGGCGAGCTGGTCGATACCCAGCGGCGGTTCTGGGCCGGCCTGTACGAGATCATGATTCAGATCACCGGCTGGGTCATGCGCTTTGCGCCGATCGGTGTATTCGCCCTGGTCTCCAAGACGGTTGCCCAGACCGGGTGGGGTGCCATGCAGCCGCTGCTCCTGTTCTTCGTCTGCGTTCTGGCCGGATTGTTGGTCCAGACCTTCGTGTGGCTGCCGCTGATTCTGCGCAGCTTCGGTATCGCGCCGATGCGCTATCTGAGCGCGATGACACCGGTCCTGCTCACGGCATTTTCCACCAGCTCGTCGGCAGCCACGCTGCCGGTGAGCCTGGAGCATGTGAAGCGCAGCGGTGCGCCCGACGGCGTAGCCGGCTTCGTTCTGCCGCTGGGGGCAACGGTCAACATGAACGGAACCGCACTGTACGAATGTGCGGCTGCGATGTTCATCGCGCAGGCCTACGGTCTGGAGTTGTCGCTGGTGACGCAGTTCGTCATCGTGATGCTGGCCTTGATTACGTCCGTCGGCGTGGCCGGAATTCCGTCGGCAAGCCTGGTCGCGATCGCGGTCATTCTGTCGGCGATCGGCCTGCCGCTGGAAGGCGTGGGACTTATCCTCGCCGTCGATCGCATCCTCGACATGTGCCGAACGGCCGTGAACGTGTTCGGCGATACCGTGGGCGCGGCAGTGATCGCGCGCCTGGAGGGTCACGCCATCCTGAAGGAACCGCCGGCACGCTTCTGACGTCTCACCGCGCCCACTGGCCCGCGGTGGGCTGTGCGGGGGTATCCGGCCCCGCTACTCCGCGGCGAACGACATGCCCATGATGTTGTAGCCGGCATCGACGTAGAGCATTTCGCCGGTAATGCCGGAAGCCAGATCCGAGCACAGGAACGCGGCGGCATTGCCGACCTCCTCGATGCTGACGTTGCGCTTGAGCGGCGAGGCACCGGCCGCGTGCGCCAACATGCCGCGAAAGCCGGCGATCCCGGCCGCCGCCAGGGTCTTGATCGGGCCCGCCGAGATGCCGTTGACGCGGATGTTGCGTTCGCCCAACTCCGCAGCCATGAAGCGCACGTTGGCTTCCAGGCTGGCCTTGGCCGGGCCCATGACGTTGTACATCGGCACGGCGCGCATCGCGCCGAGATAGCTCAGCGTCAGCATGGCACCGGCGCGGCCTTCCATCAGGGGTCGTGCCGCTTTACCGAGTGCAGCGAAGGAATAGCTGGAGATATCGTGCGCCACGCGGAAGCCTTCGCGCGTCACGGCGTCGAGATACTTGCCGGCCAGCTGTTCGCGCGGCGCGAAGCCGATCGAGTGCACCAGCACATCGAGCCCGCCCCAGGTCTTGTGCAGCTCCTGCATCACCTCGTCGATCTGCGCATCTTCCGCGACATCCAGCGGCAGCACGATTTTCGAGCCGACGCTGGCCGCGAATTCCTCGACGCGCGATTTCAGGCGTTCGCCCTGATAGCTGAAGGCCAGTTCCGCGCCTTCACGATGGAAGGCCTCGGCGATGCCGGTGGCGATCGACCGATCGCTGGCAACACCCGTGATCAGCGCCTTCTTGCCGGTGAGAAAACCCATCGTGCGTCCTCCCTGACGCGGCGCCGGTGAAACGCCGACGGTGATGACTCTGCCGATACGTGGCGGGCGGCAGCGATTCTGCCGGTCCCGCGATCAGGACGGCAGGAAGTTGATCGGATAGTTGGGGTAGGTGAAGGCGGGTACCGCCTTGGCGCCGAAGTTCAGCAGCATGACGCGCTGAACCACCTTGCGTTCCAGATCGGGGTCGTTGAACGTGCTCGATACCAGCTGGCAGTCGGTTACGGCGCCACTCGGTGCGATGGTGATGCTCACCACGATCTTGCCCGCGCCGATGTTCGGGTTATCGCGCATCGCGCGATTGAAGATGGCGTAGAACGCGCCCTTGTTTCGGTCAAACGTGAGCTGGATTTCCTCCAGGGTGCGACCGGCGATCAGCTTGTCGCCGCCCTGGCCGGGTCGCGTGCGGTCCTCGCCGAAGCCGACGGGGCTTTCGACGACCGTGGTACGGCGTTCGCCTAAGCCACTGCCGGATTGCGAGCGCCGGGTCTGGCCACTGCCGGTGGCCGAGCCGATGCCGCCGGACGTCCCGCTGGCCGCCTGTTCGAAAGCGCGGCTGGAGGCGCCGGGCTCGACAGCGCCCTCACCGGTACTCAGCGTGGAGAGCGCATTGTTGTTCTGCTCGATGGCGGCGACGCCGGTATGCAAGGCCGACAATTGCGACGAGAACGCCATGACGCCCGAACGCTGAGCAGTCTGACGTGCCTGATCGACCGCACGCTGGCGCTGCACCTCGGGGGGAACCTCGACCGGCTTCTGCTGTTCGACAGGGCGCGGTGGCTCGGGTTTGGGCTCCGGCGTGGGCTCGGCCTTGACCTCTTCGGGTTCGGGCTCGTCCTGCTCGGCAGGCTTCGGCTCCTCGACTTTCTCGGCGACGGGCGCGGGCTGCTCAGGTAGCAACTCGACATAGCGCGAGCCGGCCAGCGTGCCGCCACCGCGGGTCAGCCCGACCAGATCCAGCAGCGGAATGACGATGCCGAGAATCAGGAGCGGGATACCGATGATCAGGCACATCCGCCGGAACCGGCGGTCGGCTTCCTCGGCAAGATCCCAGCTCTGCCAGTGGATGCTGCGTGCGGTCATTGCCGGGCTCCACCTTCGCGGTGAGCGACCGCGAGAGAAATCTTGGCGAAGCGTGCATCCGAACAGGTCGCCATGACCTTCTTGATCAGTTGATAGGGGATTTCCTTGTCCGCCATCACGTTGATCTCGCCACGCGACACCGCGCCGCTCTGGCCGCCGATGACCGGGATCAGCGCTTCCTGCAGTAGCCGGGACTTCAACGGCGCGAGCAGGCCGGTCGTGGTGTTGGCGGCGTCTTCGACGCTCATCACGCGCTCGTTGTTCACGAGGATGTCGTCCCGGGTGATCATCAGCAGCACCGTCTGCCGGGGGCCGTCGGCGGAAACCGATTCCGGTAGCGACAGCGACTGCGGATTGGGGAGCACCTCGACCTGCGTGGAGTTGACCAGCAGGAAGAACACCAGGATGGTGAAGATGTCCATCAGCGACGTCAGGTTCAGCGCGCCCGGGCGGTTGCGCTTGTGCCGTCGCTCGATGCGCTGTGTGCGCAGGGAGTGCGCGCGGATCACGGTGCGACCTCGAGCGGCGGCGCATCACCCACCGAAATCTGCGGGAACATGTCGACCATGACACCTTGTCGTGCCGCCGGCAGGTAGTGGACCGTATCCATGACCTGAATCAGCGTGTCGTAGTTGATGCCCGGCTCCAGCAGAAGACTGATGCGGTCCTCCGCAGGGTTCCGGTTCTTGATCTCGGCCAGCGTCTGGCCGAGCGCCGCGTACGAATACTCCGGATCCTTGTTCCAGCTGCGTACGGTCCGGCCGTCTTCCAGCAGCGTCAGCCCGCTGTCGCGGACCACCACCGACAACCCCTTGGGTTCGCTGACCGGCGGCGGCGGCGTGCGCTCGCTGTCCGGGAGGCTCAACTCCTTGATCGTCAGCTGCGTGAACACGGCGGTCAGCAGCAGGAACGGCACCAGCGCCACCATCAAATTCATGAAGGCGGTGATGTTGAGTTCCGGCACCTCCTGACGGCGTGCCCGGCGCATCCTGGCCAGCATCAGTTCTTGAAGCCGAAGCTGTTGAGGAACTTAATGGCGGCCATCTCGACGCTGTCGATCAGCTCGTTGGCGCGCGACTGCAGCCAGGCATGCAGCAGCAGCAGCGGGATGGCGACCATGAGGCCGAAGGCGGTGGTGTTCATGGCCACCGAGATCGACGCCGACAGCAGGTTGGCCTTCTCCGCCGGATTGACGTTGGCAACGGCGTTGAAGCCTTGGATCAGACCGATGATGGTGCCGAGCAGGCCCAGAAGCGTGGCGATATTGGCGAACGTGGCCAGATAGTGCGTGCGGCGTTCAAGCAACGGCGTGACTTCCATGATGCTCTCTTCCATCGCCATCTCGACTTCGCCGCGCGAGGCGCTGGAGCGCGCGCGCGCGATGCCGAAGCCCAGCACGCGGCCGATCGCCGTATCGGAGTTGGCGGCGAGCTGCTCGGCGGCTTGGTAGTCGCCCTGGTTCAGCAACGGCAGCAGCTCGGACCACAGCGCGCGGCTCTCCTTATTGGCGCGCAGCAGGTAGAGCCAGCGTTCGACGGCGATCGCCAGGCCGATGATCATGATGATCAGGATCGGGTACATGAACGCGCCGCCGCTCTGGAAGAAGGCGAGCACGGTGGTGGCGAAATTCATAGCTTTTCAGTCCTCGGATGTGACGGCTGCGTATGCAAGGGCGGCAATAGTAGGGGAAGCGCTCAGCGATTGTCAGGCGTGACCTTGCCTTTGGCTCTCAGCGCGCCGGACAAGGCGCGGTGATATTCCACCTGGCGCAAGAACACGGTTTCATCAATAGGCCGTAGCGTTTCCTGGAGGAGGCGCGCCGGCCGGTCGATATCGTCTTCTGCCTGTGCATCGCGCCAGGGCGTGATGTACAAGCCGATCGGCGATTCACGTTCACCGATGATGGTAGTGCCGGCCTGAGGGGCCGAAACCACGGAGGGTCTGGCCGGTGCATCGCCGCCGACGGCCGGCATTTCGTCCTGCGCGCCGGCCGGTAGTGCCAGGGCTGCAGTCAGGAGCAACACAAGCTTTCTCATGGCGTGGCCTCCGGCGTCGGATGGGCGGGCGCGGGGTCGGCGGCCGTTTGCCGGGCTTCGATCTCGGCGACCCAGGCCATCACTTTCAAATCCTGCTTGCCGGCCAATCGCTGATAGGCCGCATAGTGCGCAAGCGCGGCGTCGGGCTGTTTCAGATGCGCGTCGAGCAGGATCGCCAGGTTGTAGTGGGCGAGCGCGGAATCGGGATTGGCATCCAGCGCCTTGAGATAAGCCAGTCGCGCGCGTTCAAGCTGGCCGGCCTCACGATTGAGGATGCCGAGCCAGTTGAAGGCAACGTCGTTCTTCGGATTCAGGGTGGCGGCCGTACTCAGCGCAGCGACCGCCGCGTCGCGGCGGTTGGACTTGGCGTAGAGGATGCCGAGGTTCGTCCACGGCCCCGAAAACTCGGGAAAGTCGACGGTCAGCGCCTTGAGCTCGGCTTCGGCCTCGGCGATCTGGTTCTGCTTCCACTGCGACAGGGCCGCATCGAAACGGGCCTGGGGATCGCCCTTGTCGGGCAGCGCGGGAGCATCGCCCGGCGTGCCCGGACGCGGCTGGGTATCGTCCTTGCGGCCGAGCCCGCTGCACGCGGCCAGGCTGAGGCCGAGGCACAGCACCGCCAGCAGGCGCATCGGAGCAAGCGCGTGCCGCGGAAGATTACTTGAGGCTTTCATAACGCTCCTCGCCTTGTTCGCGCTTGCCGTAACGGGCCGGCGCGATCTGTGCCAGCGCCTTCGCACTCCTTGCGATCGACTCGTTGTAGAGCCCCTGCGGAATGCGCTTGAGGTTGGCTTCGTGGGTGCTGATCGCTTTTTCCTCGAACGGGAAGGCCTGCTCTTCCAGCAGCAGGTCATACTGCTCGCGCTCCAGTTCCGAGAGGTTGCGCGGGCGCTCCGAGTCCATCAGCGAGCGTCCAAACTCTTGGTAGAGCTGACCCAGCTCGAAGGTGGCGGCGGTGGTGATCTCGGCATAGTCGTAGCCGGCTGCCTTGCCCAGCCATTGGATCGCGCCTTCCATGGCCTTCTGCTTGGCGGGCAGACTGCGTTCCACCGGCAGGGTCAGGCGCACGGCACGCACATCTGCTGCCGCCATCTGCCCCAGTTCGAGACTGGCCTTGGCGGCCAGCGCTTTCGAGCGCTCGCTGCGCTGATTGCCAGCGCCGTCATCGGCGGACACGGTTTCTCTTAGCCACAGGCTCAGACGATTTCGATCGCCGCTGGCGCGGGCGAACTCGACCAGCCGGGCGCGGGCTTCCACGGCGCGCTCCAGCGGACGCGGATAGGCACGGACGTAGAGTTCGTAGGCGCGAGCGGCTTCCGGGGCTGCCTTGGCCTCGTCGAACAACGTGGCCGACAGCCAGGCCGCTTCCATGCGGGTTTCGACGGTTTCCGCGGTGCGTTGCGCGATGCGTCCGTAAGCGGTCGCCGCTGCGAAAGGCTTGCCGTCCTTCTGATAAGCGACAGCCAGTTTCTTGTCGACGTCGGCTTCCAGTGCGTGACCCGGGAATAGCGCGCGGAAACCCTCGAGGACGCGCGCGGCACCTGCCCAGTCTTCGAGCGCGATCAGTGCCGCAGCGCCGTCGTACTCGGCGGTGGCGCGGATCTTTGCGGTCGGCGTGACTTGGCCGACCCGCAGGAAATGGAAGGCGGCCGTCTTGTGATCCTCGGTCTCGCGAGCCGCTTCGCCCTGTTTGTAGATCGAGGCGGCAAGCTGCTCGATGACGTTGGCGCGCTGCGGGGCGTTCGCGGGCGTCAGCTTCAGTTCTTCCGAGAAGGCCGTCTCGGCCTCGGCATAACGGTTCTGCGCGAAGTGCGAGTCGCCGGTCACGCTCCAGGCAATGCGCTTGAGATCGGGCGCAATTGTGGCCGGACCGTCGATGACCCGTTTGGCGACCTTGATGGCCTCGTCGTAATCGCTCAGCTCGTAGAGATCCTGCGTGACCTGCGTCAGCACCGGATAACGCTGCAGGTGGTCGGGGAAGCGATCGGCAAGCCGCAGGCCCGACTCGATCGCCAGCCGCAGCGCCTCCGGGCGCTGCGCTGCTGGCACCTGCTTGGCATGCTTCTGGAACGCCAGCACTGCCGCATGGGCGGCCTCTGCCGAACGACCGTGCGCCGGATAGCCGTAGGCGGTTTTTTCGTACTCCTGCGCGGCGTCGAGCGTCCGACCGCCCTCCAGCAGGCTGTCGCCGAGCAGGAAATTGATATCGGCGACCTGCGGGTCCTGCGGGTACAGCTCGATGATGCGCCGATACCAGCCGGCAGCGACGATAAATTGCTCGCGGTTGGCGCTTGGATTCTGTTGCGCGAGCGCGTGGTAGTGCTTGGCCAGATCTTCGAGGTGGCGGCGCAGTTCGGCCATGACCTCCGGGGTGACCGGCTTGCCGGCCCAGTAGGGCGCGGCCGGATCATAGGTGCGGGCGTAACGTTCCTTTTCGCGCACGACGACATCCCGGAAACCGCCTTCGCCGTAGGCGGCGATGACGTCGGTCTGGAAGGTCGGTGCCAGCGGCGAGGTCGGATAGCGCGCGATGAACGCGGCATAGGCTTCGGCGCCGTCGGTATACCGCTGTTTCTCCAGCAGCGATTCGCCGAGCGCGGCATACAGCAAGGGATAGAAGCGCGGATCCTGATGGCGTGCCAGATACTCGCTCAGTGCGCTGCCGCCGCCGAGCGTTGCCAGCGACAGCGTGATGACGCGCAGCGAATCCTTGGCCAGTTCCTGCTTGGTCGGATCCACCCCCGCCAGGGCGGCTTCCGGCTCATGAGCCACATTCTGGGGCAACTCGCGATCGAGGATGTCGATGAACGTGGCGATTGCCGGGTCGTACTTCGACTGCTTGTAGAGCGACCAGCCGTACTTGTACTGAGCCTGCTCGAAGAACGGCGTCTGGCCGGCCAGATCCATTACGCGCTTGTACTCGGTCTCGGCCTCGGCGTAGCGCGTCTGCAGGAACAGCAGCTCGGCACGGCGAAAGTGCCCGTCGTGCGCCAGCTCGGAATTCGGATGGCGGTCGGTCAGGCGCTTGAGTGTGTCGATCGCGGCATCGACCTCGCCGAGATTCTGCTGCGCACGCGCCAGCTGGTAGAAGATGCGGTCGTTCTTCTTGTCGCTGGGATTGGCGTGCAGCAATTCGTTGTAGAGCTTGACCGCCTCCTTGAGCGCTTTCTCGGATTCCGCGGAGTTGCCGCGGACGTCCTCCATTTGGACCTGGAGATCGGCGAGGCGGCGCTTGGCCTCGACCCGCGTTTCCGGATCGGGCGTCAGAGCCAGCAGTTCGCGGTAATTCTGAACGGCCCTTTCAGGGTCGGCGGCGACCGGCTCCGAGGCGATGATCGGCAGCACTTCCTGCGACGGTTGATCGAGCTTGCCGACGCTCTTGCCGATGCTCGGCGCGGCGTTCTTGACGGCTGCCGGTGTGCAGGCCGACAGGCACAGCACGAGTGCCAGCGGCAGGGCGCGGGGGGAGCGCTTAGCGCGGGGGGAGCGCTTATTCATCGTTGAGTTGGCCTCTGCGCTGACGGTCGTAAAGACGCGCCAATGCAAAGCGCGACTCTACCATGTACCGCTCGATCTGCTTCTTCTGCGCTTCCAGTTCCTGCAGCGACATGCTCTGCAGCAAGCGCGCCTGCTCGGTGGCGGCGGCGGCGACCTGGCCGCTCAGATTGTCGAGCCGGCCGCGCAGCGCCTGCGAGCGCTCGTAGGTGCCGCGGAAGTTGCCGGGCATCTCCGCCAGCTGCAACTCCGGCGTGGTGATCGGCAGTGCAGGCAGCGGCGTGCGGAAGCTGCCTTCCGGCGACAGGCGGTTATCGGCGCGCAGCGGAATCTTGAGACCGGTCCAGGGCGCCTTCCACGCCGTGGCCCGCCGCGACAACTGCTCGCGCGCGACCTTGGTATCGGCGGCGGTAAAGCTCTTGTCGATCGTGTCCAGGCGTTGCTGCCAGGTGATCAGGTTGCGTTCCAGCAGGCGCAGGTCGCGATAGTTCTTGAGCGCCTCCTGAAAACGATGCTCGGTCAGGAGATCCTGCAGGAAGTAGGTCTCCGGTGCGTCCGGCAGATCGAGCAGTTTCCAGCGCCAGCCGGATTCGGCGTTCAGCTCACGGCGCAGGATGGTCTCGATCATGCGGCCCTGGCGGATCGAGATCATCGCCTCGTCCATGCGCTTGCGGCTGTTCTCGAGCACGCCGATGGCGCGTTCGTAGAACTGAAGCGCCTGCGTGTGCGCGCCCAAGCGATCGAGCGAGAACGGAATGGCGAGCCAGGCTTCCAGTACGGCCGGGTCCATCGGATCGCGCGAGATCAACTCGACCCAGGGCACCAAGGCTTTGCGTAAAGCCGCTTCTTCCTGGGCCTTGGCCTTGCCGAGACGGAAACTGCGCATGCCGGCGCGCTTGAAGACGTCGTCCTGCATGAAACCGGGCCGCAGCAACACGCCAAGCGAAGAGAAGGTGGTGAACGGGTCGGCGTCCGGCTTTTCGTCGGCGATCTCGACCTTGCTGACGCGCGCGCCCTGCGGCGCCAGCTCCGCCCAGCCCAGGCCGAGCAGCGCACGGTTTGAAAACGGCCCCTCGACACGAACACGGGAAAAGATCGGCTTGGCGGTGCCGCCTTGCTGCGCCTGCAGGAAGTGCCAGCCCAGGCTTAGGTTGGCGCGATCGCGCAGGGCCAGGTCTTCCTCGGTGGCCGGCTGCTCCCGCCCGAGGCGGTCGAGCACGGTCTGGCCCTGGGCGGCGCGGCCGTCGTTGATCAGGGCGACGGCCAGGTTGTAACGCATGTAAGGCGTCTGGTCGCGCGCATTCTCCTGCGCGCTGAGCGTGTCGACGGCCTCGCTGTAACGACCTTCCGCAAGCTGTACGCGCGCCAGCAGATCCTGCCAGGCGACGACTTGATCCTTGGGCAGCTTTTCGCGCATCCGGTACAGCGTGGCGCGTGCTTCAGCGTAGTAGCCGCGCTGATACTCGAACTCCGCCATGCGCAGCCGCGCTTTGGCGAGCTGGTCTGCGTCGGTGGTGCCGGCCGCCAGCGTGCGGTAAACGCTTTCGGCGCGATCCCGTAGCCCGAAGGCGAGATAGCTTTCGGCCAGGCGCCACTGGTACTCGGCCGGCATGCGAGACGGTTCGCCGGCCGGATCGAGCAGGCGCAATTCCACCAGCGCCGAAAAGTGGCGGTCATCGCGCGTCAGGTAATGCGCGTTGCGCAGGCGCGGATCGGCGTTGGTGCCGGGAACGTAGACCTCGGTTGCCAGCGAGGCCGTGGGTGCGAGCAGTGCCGCAATCAGGACAGCGGGCAGGGCGGTGACGGCTTTCATCGTCCCGCTCTCCATTGCTTCATTGAAATTTTCGGCTTGCCGGCAATGCGGCGCTCGCGAGCGATCGTGAGCTCCAACTCGGCTTCCTGCAGGCCCTTGTCGAAGACCGCTTCGAAACTGTCGATGACCGGCGGGTCCTCGGCCTTGTCGTCGGCGAAATGGCCGGTAAAGCTGACGCGGATGCGGTGAGCGCCGTTGGCGATCGGCGTGCGCAGGATGCGCTGCAGGCTGGTTTCGTTGAGCAGTGCACGCGCATCTGCGGCGTCGTACCGATAAACCACCGGGCGCTGCTCGTCGATCATGACGCTGACCTCGTCAAGCAGCAGGCCGCTGACCTTGACGCCAAGGTAGACCGACACCCGCGCGTGGGCGGGCAGCAGCGCCTCGTTCTCGATCGCCTGTGCCTCGCGGTTGAACTCCAGCACCTCGTCCTTGAGTGCCTGGACCACCTGGTCCATCTTCAGAGACTGAGCGCCGGTCTGGGCGTCCGCTTGTGCGGCGAACGCCGGCGGCAGCAGGCCGGTCAGGCAGGCGACCAACAGGCCAAAGGCCTTGCGGCCGCGTCGATTGAGCATCGGAAACGGATCCAAATGAGGTCATCGAAAGTGTAGCAAATGGATACAACGCACAGGCTGCGATTGATGACCGGCTGCGATCCCGCGACGAGCGGAAGCGGATCGCGCCTGGCCGACATCTCCATAGATGGAAGTCCTACGCAGACCACGTATGGCGCCGTTTGTTCGCATGAACTACGAGCCGCTCTGCGCGAACTGCAATGATCGTGTTGACGCTCCAAAACACGCTTGCTATAAAGCGCCGCAATCCGCATCCCTGAACGGCCGCGCCAGGATTTTCGCCGGCGCCCATGCCGGTCGGGGTCCCAATACCGGGCAGCACGCACCCGGCTCCGCTTCGCCACCAATTCGCAGCACGGCATCGCAGCACGCCACCGCAGTACGCCACCATTCACGCATTCACGAAGGAATTTCTTTCAATGAACAAGACGGAACTGATCAACGCGATCGCCGACAAGGCCGACATCTCCAAGGCGGACGCTGGCCGTGCGGTCGATGCGTTCTTCGAGGTCGTGGGCAAGGCGCTCAAGAAGAAGGATAAGGTTTCGTTGGTCGGCTTCGGCACGTTCCTGGTTCGTGAACGCGCGGCGCGCACCGGCCGCAACCCGAAGACCGGCGCCACGATAAAGATCAAGGCCAGCAAAAATCCGTCGTTCAAGGCTGGCAAGGGCCTTAAGGACCTGATAAAGTAAGCGTCTTCCTGATGTCCGAAAGGGTTGCTGGCGACAGCATCCGTTTTAGGGGTGTTTAGCTCAGCTGGTAGAGCGTCGCCCTTACAAGGCGAATGTCGGCGGTTCGAGCCCGTCAGCACCCACCAAGGATTCGGTTTCAGAGTGGAGCGGTAGTTCAGTTGGTTAGAATACCGGCCTGTCACGCCGGGGGTCGCGGGTTCGAGCCCCGTCCGCTCCGCCAACGTTGTTGAAACAGGGCACCGCAAGGTGCCCTGTTTTTTTGTGCGCGTTTTTCACGTCTGCGCCGAAGCCGCCGACGCCGGCGAGCGAGTTGGCGAGCGCTGCCATGCGGCCGTCACCGCGATGCCGAGGCGCGGCGAGGTGCGTGATAGATTGCGCCGCGGTTCTTTCCGACAGTTGCTTGCTATTGCCGGTCATTACTATTGCAGGTCACTGAATCTGCAGCCACGCGCTTCCGAGGGGAAATCGTATGAGCACGCCGGTCGTCCTGATCCACGGGATGTGGTGCACGGGCCGAAACTGGGATCGCGTGCGCGAGCTGATGGAGCCTCGCGGCTACCGCTGTTTCGCGCCGTCGCTGCCCGCACACGATGCGGTTCCGGACCAGCCATTGATGGTGGCGCGCCAGGGCCTCAGCGAGTACCTGCGTCATCTCGAATATCAAGTCGCCGCCCAGCAGTTCGAGTCGGCACCGATCCTGATCGGACATTCGATGGGCGGGCTGCTTGCGCAGCAGCTTGCGCAGCGCATTCGGCCGGCGGCGCTGGTGCTGCTGACGCCGGCGCCCTTTGCCGGCATCAACGGGGTTCGCCTCGCCAACCTGGCGGTGTTCGCGCCGTGGCTGCTCGGTGGCCGTTTCTGGCGAAATCCGCACAAGCCTGGCTTTGAGCGCGCCAGCGTCTCGGCCTTCAACGGCGTGCCGATCGACCGTCACCGTCGGCTGTACGAAGGCCTGGTGCACGAGTCGGGCCGCGCGGCGGCCGAGATCGCGCTGTGGTGGCTCAACTTTCCGCGCGCGTCCAAAGTCGATGTCTCGGCGATCCGTTGCCCGGTCTATATCGTCAGTTGCGGCCAGGACCGACTGACGCCAGCATCGGTCGTGCGTAAACTCGCGGCACATTACCCGCAGGCCGCGATACGGCATTATCCGCAGCGGGGACATTGGGTCATCGACGACGACGAAACCGAAGAGATGGTGCATGGCATCTGCGGTTGGTTACGTCCGATCGAGCGGCGTCTGCGCGCTGCGGCTTGAGCGCAACGTCATTTCGAGATCAATAACGAGAGGAGCGGGATGCGTATTCCCAGACTGACCATCGCCATTGCGGCGCTGGCCTGTGCGGTGACGGCTTTGGCGCAACAGGCGACCGATCCGGTCTCCCGGGCCATCGACGCTACCCAGCAGACCCAGAAGGCTGCGGCGGCCTCGCAGGAAAAGATTGATCAGCTGGATGCTCAGACGCGAGCACTGCTGGAGCGCTACCGTGCGGCGCTGTGGCAGGCACAGCAGCTTAACGTCTACGCCGGTCAGCTCGATCAGCTGCTGGCGTCGCAGCGGGCCGAACTGGAATCTCTGCGTCGCCAGATCGTCGAGATGGACCGTGTCGAGGAGCAACTGCTGCCGCTGATGCTGCGCATGCTCGACAGCCTCGAGCAGTTCGTCGAGTTCGACCTGCCGTTTCTTCGCGCCGAGCGTAACGAGCGCCTGGCTGGCTTGCGTCGGGCGATGTCGGACCCGGAGACCGGCACCGCCGAGCGGTTCCGCCGTCTGCTGGAGGCCTATCAAATCGAGGCGGAGTACGGGCGCGGTCTTGGCATCGAGCGTGCCGAGGTCGAGGGGCGAGTAGTGGATGTGTTGCGCGTGGGGCGCGCCGCCCTTTTCGCGTTGTCTCTGGACGGCGATGCCGCATTGTTGTGGAACGCGGACGCGCAAGCCTGGCAGCCGCTGGAGCGCCGTTACGTTGCCGATCTGCGGAAGGGTCTGCGCATCGCGCGTGAGATCGCCTCCGCCGATTTGCTGAAGCTGCCGATGGCGACGCCGACGGCAGCCGGTGCGGAGGTGCAGCGATGAAGCGGGTAGTCGCAGGCATGTTGGTGGCTGTGCTGCTGGGGATGTCGGCCGGCGCTACCGCGCAGACCAAAGCGCTTGATGAGTTGTTGCGGCAAGTGCGGGAGGGGGGAGCGCAGTCGGCCAAGATCAATCAGGAGCGCGAAGCCCGCTTTCTGAAGAATCGAAACGAGCAACAGGCGCTGGTGCAGAAGGCGGAGTCGGATCTTGCCACCGCACGCGGGCGTGCCGATGCGGTACGCGCACGCTTCGATGCCAATCAGAAGGCCATTGCCGACCTGAAGGCGCAGTTGCGCAATCGCGCGGGAGATTACACGCAGGTCTACGCGATCGTGCGGCAAGCCGCAGGCGATTTCCGAGCTGTAGCGGCGGATTCGCTGCTCAGCGCGCAGTTTCCGGAGCGCATGCAGTTTCTCGATGAACTCGCGGCCAGCAACGAGCTGCCAAGCCTGCCGCAGTTGGAGACGTTGTGGTTCACGTTGCAGCAGGAGCTGACCGAAGGCGGCAAGGTGCAGCGCTTCGGAGCCGAGATCATCGGCCGTGACGGCGCGCGTCGCGAGGCTCAGATCGTGCGGGTCGGTGCGTTCACCGCTTTCGCGGACGGCGAGTATCTGGCGCTGACGCCAGGCCAGACCCTGTTGCAGGCCTTGCCCAGCCAACCCGGTGGCGGCTGGCGCGAGATGGCCCGGGATTTCGCCGACAGCGGCGAGGCTACTGCGCCGATCTTGGTCGATCCGACCCGCGGGACCTTGTTGATGATCGAGGGCGAGAAGCCGGGTCTCGGCGAGCGTATCCGCCAGGGAGGCTCGGTTGGGTACATCATCATCGCGATCGGCGTGGCCGGTCTGCTGATCGCCGGGCTGCAGTTGTTGTACCTGGAGGCGGTGGGGCGTCGGGTGCGTGCTCAGCTTGATCGGCTCTCCTCCCCGCGCGACGACAACCCGCTGGGTCGCGTGCTCGCGACGTTCGGCGCCGGACGTTCTGCGGACGACGAAGATCCCGAGCTGCTGGAATTGAAACTGTCCGAGGCCGTGCTGCGCGAAACCCCGGCGCTCGAGCGTGGCCAATCGCTGTTGCGACTCTTCGTTGCGGTGGCGCCGTTGCTCGGCCTGCTCGGTACGGTGACGGGCATGATCGTTACCTTCCAGGCGATCACGGTGTTCGGTACCGGCGATCCGCGCTTGATGGCCGACGGGATCTCGCAGGCACTGGTGACGACGGTGCAGGGCCTGGTGGTCGCGATACCGCTGCTGTTCGTCAACTCGCTGCTTGCGGTGCGTTCACGCACGCTGATCCAGGTTCTGGATGAGCAGTCCGCTGCGCTGCTGGGGCGCCGTCTGGAGGCGGGCCGTGCTTGAGGCGGCGATCGAGGGGCTGTGGCTGCCGTTGCAGTCGGTCCAGGGCTTCATCGACGCGGGCGGCTGGGTGCTGTGGTGGATTTTCGGTGCCGGCCTGATCCTGTGGACGCTGATTCTGGAGCGCTACTGGTACTTCGCGCGCATCTATCCCCGCGAGCACGATCAGATGGCGGCGCAATGGCGCGCGCGCGCCGAGCGCCGTTCCTGGATTGCGAGGCGTCTGCGGGCGATGCTGATCCAGCGCGCCAGTGGCGAGATGGACCGGACGCTGCCGCTGATCCAGGTGATGATTTCGATGTGTCCGCTGCTCGGCCTGCTCGGCACGGTGACCGGCATGATCCAGGTGTTCGACATCATGGCGCTGAATGGCACTGCCGACGCTCGTGCGATGGCGGCGGGCGTGTCGCGAGCAACGATTCCGACGATGGCCGGCATGGTGGTCGGTCTGTCCGGTCTGTTCTTCATCAACCGGTTCCGTGCCCGCGTGCGGGTGGAGACTGAACGCCTCGGCGACGAGCTGGTGACCGCATGAAGATCCGCCGCCACGCCGCCGCCGCCGACGAAACCGGCATCGACCTGACGCCGATGCTCGACGTCATCTTCATCATGCTGATCTTCTTCATCGTCACGACGTCGTTCGTGCGCGAGTCCGGCATCAAGGTGAACCGTCCCAGCGCACAGACTGCGGTCAAGCAGGAACGGGCCAGCATCCTGATTGCGATCTCGCCCGATGGGGAGGTCTGGATCGACAAGCAGAAGGTTGATATCCGATCGCTACGGAGCGTGATTCAGAAGCTCAAGAGCGAGAACCCGGAGGCAGCGGTGGTCATCCAGGCCGATCGTGACGCGCGGGCCGGGCTGATGGTCCAGGCGATGGATCAGGCGCGTCTGGCCGGTGTACGCGACGTGGCCGTTGCCGCCACGCCGCAATGAAGCTTCGTCCGGCCCTATACGCGGCCGCCGGGGTCGCTGCGCTCGGGTATGCGACCTGGCAGGTGCCGTCGCCTGCCGCCGTCATCGTGCAGATCGACGCCGATGGCGTCATCCGTTTCGATACGCGCCCCTTGACGGTCTCGGCGCTGACCGCGGCGGCACGGGCGCATTCGCAGGTGACGCCGCAGCCGAAGGTTCGGTTGCGTGTCGATGCGGCGCGCCCGGCCGCGGATGTCATCGCCGTAGTGGATGCGTTGGGTGCCGGTGGCATCCACGACATCGTCGTTGACGGAGTGCGGTAGATCGCCATGCGCTGGTTCGTGACGCCTATTGCCGCACTTGTCGTCGTGTTGCTGCTGTTCCTGCTGATGCACAGTCTCGTGCGAGCGCCGGACTTGCCGGACGACGTCCAGGCGCCGGTGGAAGGCATTGAAGTGGTCAAGGCGCCGGAAGAACAGGAGCCGGATGTCGAGGAGTTGCTGCGCGAGGCCGCGCCGCCGCCACCGCCCGCGGCACCGCCGGCGCTGGCGCGACCCGATCTGCCGAGCGTGGTGGTGCCGATACCGGTCGCGGCAGCGCCTGATGCCAGCGCGATTCGGGTGCCGGTGAATGTGGGCGCAGGCCTGAATCTGGGAACCAGCGGTAACTTCGCCGGCTTTGCCGGTCGGGGCGGCGCGGGCAGCGGCAGTGGCGGATACGGATCCGGCAAGGGGTTCAAGGGCAAACCGCTGATTCCCCTGTCGACGGCGCGACCGCAGATGCCGGAATGGGCCTGCAAGCAGGGACTTCGCGGCTGGGTCGAGGTGGTGTTCACGGTGATGCCCAACGGCCGTGTCGCCAACGTCAAGCTGGTGGATGCGGACCCGCGCGGCGTGTTCGAGGCGGCGGCGATCGAGAGCATCTCGCACTGGATCTACGAATCGAGCGACAAGGCGCGCGAGGTCAAGCAGCGCGTGCCGATGAACCCCGAAGACTGTGCGTTCAACTGGCAATGATCGATCCGGTGCGCAATCTCCGCTGTTTGACGATCGCGATACTGACGATCGGTCTGCCGACGTCAGCCGCTTTTGCGCAGCAGTATCGCAGCGAGGTGCGGGAACTCGACAACGTGCCGGCTCAGGAGGCGCAGCAGGACCCGAACCGCCTACTGCGCGAAACCAAGGACCCCTACGCACGCGCGTTGTTGTTGCGTGACCTGGCGGCCCAGGCGGCGCAGAAGAAGGATTTCGCGGCGGCCACCCGTTATCTGGAACAGGCGCTGGGTCAGAACGCCTTGTCGGGACTGGCGGCGGAGCAGATGCGAAAGGATCTCTCCAGCCTGTATCTGGCCAGTGGCGATTACAAGAAGATCCTGCCGCAACTCGAAGCGCAGGTGAAAGGCGGCAATGCCTCGCCGGAGCTGATGGTGGCGCTGGGCGCCGCGTATCTCGAAAGCGGACGGCACAAGGACGCGGTTCCGCTGCTGCAGCGGGCCATCGCGGGCCGACCGAAAGCGGACGTCACCTGGCGGCGTGCGCTGGCCTCGGCGTTGATGGGATCGGGACGCGAGAAAGAAGCGTTGCCGGTGCTGGAACAGTTGCTGAAGGACGATCCGAGCCAGCGCGACGACTGGATGCGTCTGGTCGCACTGAACCTCAAGTTCGGCGATCGCGCGCGCGCGGCAGCGTTGATGGATCTGGCCAGTCGCCTGGGCTTTCTCGAAAGCGCGGACGAACGTCTCCAGCTGGCCAACCTGACGGCACAGATCGGCGCCCCTTTCGAGGCGGCGTCGGCCCTGCAGACTTGGATCGAGCGCAAGCAGGTTCCGCTCAACGCCGACACCGCCAAGCTGCGCGCCGCGTTATGGCTCAAGGCGCGCGAGTCGGGGCTCGCCGCTTCGGCGCTCGCGGAGGCAATTCGTCTGGCGCCGTCGGCGGAGCTGCTCCGTCAGAAGGCGCAGCTGCACATGGACCGCGAGGAGTACGAACAAGCGGCCGAGGCGCTGGAGGCGGCCATCGAGCGCGGTAGCCGCGACGGCAACACGCTGATGGCGCTGGGCATGGCCCGGTATCAGCGCGCCGACGTCGAGGGGGCCTTGCAGGCGTTCCGTGAAGCCGGGCAAGGCGCAGCCACGCGCAAGCTTGCCGGCGAGTGGGTCCAATATCTGGAAACCGGCAAGGCCCGCGAGCAGGCGTTGACGGCCGCTGCCGAGCGGCGCACGCGCGAAGCCGAGGTCGTGCGGTTGAGCGGGCGCATCACCGGTGGTGGCGTGACGCTGACGGCTGGCGCCGGCGACGAGCCGATGGCGCCGACCACGTTCCGCGAGGCGCTGACCCCGGTCGGTGCGGAATCGCCGGGCAATCGCGACGGCACGATTCCGTCATGGGAAGGCGGCTTGTCGCGCGCGCAATGGCCGGCCACGTACCAGCCGGGCGGCCCACTGGTCGATCCGTATCCGGGCGACAAGCCGCTGTTCACGATCAGCGCCGCCAACGCCGCGCAGTATCGCGATGCGCTCAGTCCGGGCCAGATGGCGCTGCTGCAGAACTCGCCGGGCTTCGTGATGCCGGTTTATCCGTCGCGACGCAGCGTTGCATTTCCGCAAGCCATCTACACCGCGACCCAGGCCAATATCGGCAAGGCCAAGCTGGAAGGCTCGGATGCGCTGGTCGGCGCGCGACTCGGCTTTCCATTCCCGAAGCCGCAGTCCGGCGTCGAGATCATGTGGAACCACCGCACGCGTTATCGCGGCGATACGCTGTCCGGCAATTTCCGGCAGGTCGTGCTCAAGTCCAACGGCGACGCGCTGATGAACTTCGAGCAGCAGATGCGCGTGCTGTTCCGTTACGGCAACGTCGCGTCGCCGGCGGACCTGACGAAGGACAACTTCATCGCTTACGGCACGATGTCGCTGTCCGAGAGCGGGCGCGGGTCCGATTTTGTGGCGCTGTTCCACGAGACCGCCAACTCGATCCAGCAGCCGCGCAATGTCTGGGTGCTGATCGTCAAGCTCGGCCGTATGCTGCGCATTCCCCCGGTGGGCTACGACCAGCCGATGCCGGGTGCCGATGGGCTGATGTTCGTGGACATGCTCGACATGTACAACGGCGCCTTCGACCGCTACGTCTGGAAGCTGACCGGCAAGCGCGAGCTATACATCCCTTACAACGCCTTCCGGCTCGGTGCGGCCAACGACGGCAAGCTGCCGCTCAAGGGCGCCAACCTGGATCCGGCACTGAGTCGTTACGAGCGTCACCGCGTCTGGGTTATCGAGGCCACTGAGCGTGGCGGCAAGCGGCATACCTTCGGCAAGCGCACGTTCTACGTCGATGAGGACAGCTGGACCGTGGTGCTGGTCGAGAACGAGGATCGAAACGGCAAGCTGTGGCGCATCCAGGAGGGCCATCTGGTGCCGCTCTATCACGTGCAGGCCACCTTGGCGATGCCGGTGATGCTCTACGACCTCAAGGACGGCCGGCGCCTGCTGAGCAACCTGCCGGGCCTGCGTCAGGGTCTGCAGGTCGGCCAGCCGATGCGCGAGGCCGAGTTCCTGCCGGCGGCCGTCAAGGTGCGCTACTCACGCTGACGGCGTAACCGGGGCAGCTTCGTCCTCGCCCGTTGCAACCTTTTGCCGCCACGGTCCATCCCAGTCCCGCAGGCCGCAAACGGCGGCGACACGATGCGGGGGCGATCATGGATCGAGTTGCAGGCTGGATGGCCGCTTTGGTGCTGGCGCTGGCCGTTGGTGGAACCCCGAGCATTGTCATCGCCGCCGCGCCTGAGCGCCTCGCGGCGTCGTCGTCGGTGCTGACGCGGGCGGTGGAGACCTTGCGCAGCGAGCAACGCGCGGCATTGGCGCAGGCCTCGCGCCAGCGGCTGGCGGAACTGCGCTCGGAGGTTGCGACCGCGATGGCTCAGGGCGCGGTGGCCAGCCCGGCGCCAGCGGTCAAGACCGCGCCGTGACCGATGCGCGAGCGGGATTCACTGCAGATAACGGTTCAGCAGGATGCCGATCGCGGGGATGGCGCCGCGCACCTCGTCCTCGGCGGAACCGCGCAGGCGTGAATAGGCGGACCTGGCGGCGGCATTCTTGACCTCGGCGGCGCGCGCGTCGGCCACCGCCAGGAGCGCCGCGGTCGCGGCGGGTGCCTGTCGCTGCAGGAACTGGCCAAAATCGCCGACCGTTTGCTCGTCGCGATAGCGCGCATACAGCGGCTCTAGGGCGCCGGCGAATTCCGGCAGCAGGCGTGCGGCAGCGCGCGGCAAGAGGTCGGGGCGTGCGGCCTTGGCCATCCCCAGCATCGCGCGCAGGCCGGCGCCCTTGAGTCCGCCGCGCGCCGCCACCTGCGCTTCGATCAGCGCCACCATGTCGGCGATCAGCGCCTCGCGATGGCGCGCTGCGCCTAGAATGTCGACCAGGGTTTCCATTGGCGTAGTCATGTCCCAAGACAAAGACGGCGGCGCGAAGGGTAGCATTCGCGCGCTCAAGACCCGGCCGCTGGAGCGGTCGATTGCGCTGACGCGCCTCGGCGTCGGTGCCGGTGCCAAGATCGTCGCGCATTCGATTGCCAACGTGTTCCGCGGCGAGATCGCGCGCGACTCCGCCGACCGCGACTTTTATCGCCGGCAGGCGCAAGTGCTGGCCGATGAGTTGGGCCAGCTCAAGGGCAGCGTGATGAAGGCCGGACAGATGCTGTCGCTGTACGGTCAGTACTTTTTGCCTGAGGAGGCGGTCGAGGTGCTGTCGTCGTTGCAGGACGACACGCCGCCGGTGGAATGGCGCGTGGTGGCGCCGGTACTCGAGCGCGCGTTGGGGCGCTCGCGTCTGCGTGAGCTGGAGGTCGAAGAGACGCCGATCGCCGCGGCGTCGCTGGGTCAGGCGCACCGCGCACGCCGCCGCAAGGACGGCCTCGAGCTGTGCGTGAAGATTCAGTACCCCGGTGTGGCCGACGCCATCGAGAGCGATCTGAACACCTTGTCGCGTCTGCTGATGATGACGCGGCTGGCGCCCAAGGGGTTGGATCTGGCGCCGGTGCTCAACGAGGTGCGCGAGATGCTGCATCGCGAAGTGGATTACGGCAGCGAGCGCCGTTTCACCGAGAACTTCGCGCAGCGTCTGGACGGCGACGCGCGTTTCGTGGTGCCGCAGGTACTGCCCGAGTACTGCAGCGACCGCGTGCTGACCACTAGCTTCGAGCAGGGCTATCACGTGCGCGACGACGCCGTGCAGCGCCTGCCGTTGGCACGGCGCAACGCGTTGGGCAAGGCCTTCCTGGAGCTGTTCCTCACCGAGTTCTTCGAGTGGGGCATGGTTCAGTCCGATCCACACTTCGGCAATTACCGCATCCGCCCCGGCGCCAGCGCCGAGGACGATCGCATCGTGCTGCTGGATTTCGGCGCCACCCGCATCTTCGGGCGCGGCTTCATCGACAACTACAGCGACATCGTGCGCGGCGCGCTCGCGGGTGATACGGCCGCGATCCGGCACGGTGCGCTGGCCATCGGCCTGATGCAGGATCATTTTCCGCAGCCGGTGTTCGACGCCTTCGCCAGCATGTGCGAGATGGTGGTTGAGCCGTTCAGCGATCACACGCGGACGCCGCCGGCCTTGCTCAACGCGCGTGGCGAGTACCGGTGGGGCGAATCCGACCTGCCGATGCGCGCCAGCCGCATCGCCGCGATGAACGCGTTATCGGTGCATTTTCGCGTGCCGCCTCGCGAGATCGTATTCCTGCACCGCCGTCTGGCCGGCGTGTTCATCATGCTGGCGACGCTGCGTTGCGAGTTCAATGGCAGGGCCGCGCTGCAGGCAGCGCTTGGCGGCCGCGGCGCCTGAGCCGCGGCCGGCAAGCTTGATTTCCGCTGCCGCTGCATGGGTTCTGGCTGCGGCAGGGCTCGCACGCTTGTGACCATCGTTCACTGGCACGCTCCGGTCCGATTGGTTTAGCATCGTCCGCGTTTCCCCCTGTAAGCGCCGCACCACAGCGGTCGCTCTATACCCCACGAGGAGATGGTGCTCATGACAAAGCGCTACGCATGGCTCACCGGAGCCTTGGCTTTGACCCTGATGGCAGGGCAGGCCTACGCGAAGGTGTCCCCGCAGGAGGCCGACAAGCTCGGCAAGGACCTGACGCCGACCGGCGCCGAAAAGGCCGCCAACGCCGCCGGGACGATCCCGGTCTGGCAGCCGGCCGCCAAACGCGGCGCGCTGTCGGGCGAGTTCCCGAACGATCCGAAGATCGATGGCGACAAGCCGATCTTCACGATCACGAAGGCGAACATGGGCCAGTACGCCGACAAGCTGTCGGAAGGCCACAAGAAGCTGCTGTCGACCTACGACAGCTACAAGATGAACGTCTATCCCAGCCGCCGCTTCGTCAACTGGCCGGCCGAGATCAACGCGGCCACCAAGACCAACGCGACGAGCTGCGAGCTGATCGGCACCGAAGAGCCGGACAACTGCAAGCTCGGCTTCCCGTTCCCGATTCCGAAATCGGGCGCCGAGGTGATCTGGAACCACAAGCTGAAGTGGCGTGGCGAAGCGGTGACCCGCTACAACAACCAGATGATCGTTCAGCCGGGCGGCGACTATCAGCTCACCAAGCTGACGGAAGACGTGCAGTTCGGCTACGCCTCGATCGACAAGCCGGTGCCGCTGACCAAGGGCAATGGCGAATTCCTGAAGTACCTGTCGCAGACCATCGCGCCGCCGCGCCTGGCCGGCACCTTCATCCTGGTGCATGAAAAGGCCGGTACCGGCGCTGCTGGTCGCCAGGCCTGGCTGTACTCGCCGGGCCTCAAGCGCATCCGTCGCGCGCCGACGGTTTGCTGCGACAACCCGTACGAAGGTACGGACGGTCACCAGTTCTACGATCAGGTCGACATGTTCAACGGCGCGCTCGATCGCTATAACTGGAAGCTGATCGGCAAGAAGGAGGTGTTCATCCCGTACAACTCCAACCGTATCGCCGGCAACAAGGTCACCTACAAGGAAATGGTGCGTCCGCGTCACCTCAATCAGGACCTGCCGCGTTATGAGTTGCATCGCGTCTGGGTGGTCGAGGCCGACATCAAGGCGGGCACCAGCCACACGTTCAAGAAGCGTCGCTTCTACGTGGACGAGGACGGCTGGACCATCGCGCTGGCCGACAACTACGACAACCGCGACCAGCTCTACCAGTTCCAGGAAGGCCATGTCGTGTTTGCGTACAACATCCTGTCGGCGACGACGATTCCGGAAGTGATTTATCACTTCACCTCGGGTCGCTACTTCGTGACGGCGACCTTCAACGAGGATCGTCCGATCGACGCTACCGCGCGCTTCAAGCCGGACTACTTCACCGCTGCGTCGGTGCAGAAGATGACCACCAAGTAAGCGCGGTCTTGTTGTACAGTCGAGCCGCCGGGCATTCGCCCGGCGGCTTTTTCATTGGGCGCTCAACAGAACAAGTTTCCCGGAGGAGACGACATGAAGTTCGACGACAAGCACACGTTCGACAAGCCGGCCGCCACGGTCATGAAGATGTTCTCGGACAAGGCCTACTTCGAGCGCAAGTACGAGGCGCTCGGCTTCAAGGACATCACGGTGCTGGAGCACGAGAAGAGCGACAAGCGCTTCCATATCAAGGTGCGCTACACCACCAAGAACACGGTGACGTTGCCGGACTTCGCCAAGAAGTTCATTCCCGACACCGCGGTCGTCACGCAAAGCGATACCTGGGATCTGACCAAGAAAACCGGCCGTATCGAGGCCGAGATCAAGGGCGCGCCGGTCAAGGTCGTCTGCGACATGACACTGAAGGACGAAGGCAAGGGCGCCGCCAACCACCTGAAGTGGAACATCAGCTGCGGCATCCCGCTGGTGGGCGGCAAGGTCGAGCAACTGACTGCCGACGACATTCGTGCCAAGGCCGGCAATGACGTCGCCACCACGCGCAAGCTTCTGGCCGACTACTGAACGATGCCATCCGACGCGCCACCGCCAGCGCCGCGCAACGACACATCCCAGGAGCCGCGGGTCGGGCTCCTGCAGACGGTCGCCAGCGTAGCGGCTTCGTTCTTCGGTGTGCAGAGCCGCCGCAATCGCGAACGCGATTTCGCCAGGGGCAAGGCAGGGCACTTCATCGCCGTCGGCATCGGCATGACGGTGATGTTCGTGCTGGTCGTGGCGTTGGCCGTCAAGTTCGCATTGCGCAGCGCAGGTCTGTGAGAGGACGCCGCCGGTGAACGCAAAGTTGGCGCTCCCGTTCCCGATGTCGCTGCTGCTGCTCGACGGCGTGGGGGCGTTGTTGTTTGCACTCGGTGCGGCCGGACACTTCAGCGGCGTGAAGCTGTTGTCTGCGGCACTGCCGACGGTGCCGCGGGTCGATTTGCTGGCAATGCTCGTCGGTGGCGTCCTGATGGCGTGCGCGATGGCGGGCATCGTGCGTGCCATGGTGCACCGTGGGCGCGAGTCCTACGATCGCGCATCGGTCCCCGGCGGCGCGACGCAGCCGGGCCTGGCAAGCCCGCTGCAGAAGCCGAGGCGCTGATCAGTCGTCCTTGTTGCGCGCGGCCTGCTTGAGGCGGTAGAGCGCTTCCAGCGCATCGCGCGGCGACAGGTGATCTGGATTGATCTCGTCGAGTAGTCGGAGCGCGGGCGAATCCTGCACGGGCGCAAACAGCGGCAGCTGCGGCGCGCGATCGGCTGCCGGAACCGGCACGCTGGCACCGCCTTCCATGCGCTGCAAATGTTGCCGTGCGCTGCGAATCACCGCTTGGGGGACGCCGGCCAGTGCCGCGACCTGCAGGCCGAAGGAGCGGTTGGCCGGGCCGGGCTGCACTGCGTGCAGAAACACCAGGCGTTCGCCCTGCGCGTCGTGGTATTCGGCGGCGTCCAGATGCACGTTGTCGACACCGCCCAGCGACTGCGCCAGTGCCGTCAGTTCGAAGTAGTGGGTCGCAAACAGCGTGTAGGCGCCGATCGCCTGCGCCAGATGCTCGGCGACGGCACGCGCCAGCGACAGGCCGTCGTAGGTCGACGTGCCGCGCCCGATCTCGTCCATCAGCACCAGGCTCTCACGCGTGGCGTTGTGAAGGATGTTGGCGGTCTCGCTCATCTCGACCATGAAGGTCGAGTGGCCGGCGGCCAGATCGTCGGCGGCGCCGATGCGCGTGAAGATGCGATCGACCGGTCCGATCGTTGCCGATTGCGCCGGCACGTAGCTGCCGGTATGCGCCAGCAGCACGATCAGCGCGGCCTGGCGCATGTAGGTGGATTTGCCGCCCATGTTCGGGCCGGTGACGATCAGCAGACGTCGCTCCGGGCTCAGGCACAGGTCGTTGGGGACGAAGGGATCGCGCGAGGTCTGTTCCACCACCGGATGGCGGCCGCCGCGGATGTCGATGCCCGGTTCCGACGTGAGCTGCGGCCGGTTCCAGTTCAGCACGCGCGCGCGTTCAGCGTAGCAGGCCAGCACGTCGAGTTCGGCCAGCGCCTGCGCGCAGGCCTGCAGCGGCGCCAAGGCGGAGGCGAGTTCATCAAGCAGCGCTTCGTAAAGCGCCTTCTCGCGGGCCAGCGCGCGGTCGCGCGCCGACAGCACCTGATCCTCGAAGCGCTTCAGCTCTTCGGTGATGTAGCGCTCGTAATGGGTCAGCGTCTGGCGCCGCGTGTAGTCGGCCGGGATCTTGGCGGCGTGGGTCTTGCCGCACTCGATGTAATAGCCGTGCACGCGGTTGTAGCCGACCTTCAGGGTCTCGATGCCGGTGCGCGCGCGTTCGCGTGCTTCCAGTGCAACGAGGAAGCCGTCGGCGTTCTCGGAGAGCTGGCGCAGTTCATCGAGCGTGGCGTCGTAACCGTTGCGGAACACGCCGCCGTCGCGGGCCAGCAGCGGTGGGGTATCACTGAGCGCGGCGTGCAACGCCTGCGCGCGCGCGTCGTGGTTGCCCATGCGTTGCCGCAGCTCGGCGAGCAGCGGCGCGTCGGCGCCGTCCAGCGCTGCATGCACACCGGGTACGGCCGCCAGACTCAGCGCCAGCCCCAGCAGATCGCGCGGCCGCGCCGAGCGCAGCGCCACGCGCGCCAGCACGCGTTCGAGGTCGTGGATGCCGCGCAGCGATTCCCGCAACGATTCATAACGTTCGCCGTCTCCGAGCGCGGCGACCGCGTCGTAGCGCCCGTTGAGCTGTGCCTGGTCGCGCAGTGGGCGCGTCAGCCAACGCGCCAGCGCGCGCGCGCCCATCGGCGTGACGCAGGTGTCCATCACGCCGAGCAGCGTGTGCGGCTCGGAGCCCGATAGCGAACGGTCGATTTCCAGATTGCGCCGGGTCGCCGCGTCGAGAATCAGCGCTTCGCCCGGCTGCTCCACGCGCAGGCCGTTGAGATGCGGCAGCGCGGTCTTCTGCGTCTCCTGCACGTACTGCAGCAGCGCGCCCGCCGCGGCAACGGCCGCGTCGAGCCCTTCCGCGCCGTAGCCGCGCAGATCCTGGGTGCGGAACTGCGCGGTCAGCAGCCGCGTCGCCGAACCGGCGTCGAAATACCAGGCCGGCCGGTTGCGGCCGCCGGTGTTCGGCAGGCCCAGATCGACGCCCTCCGGCACCAGCAGCTCGCTGGCGCGCAGTCGCTGCAGTTCGGCGGCGGCGTCGCCGGCGCGTGCGGTCTGCAGGATGCTGAAGCGACCCGAGGACAGCTCCAGCCAGGCGAGGCCGTAGGCGCCGTTGATGCGACAGATCGCGGCCAGCAGCGTCTGGGTGCGCGCATCGAGCAGGGCCTCGTCGGTGGCCGTGCCGGGCGTGATGATGCGCGCGACCTCGCGCCTGACCGGACCTTTCTCGGCACCCACCTCACCGACCTGCTCGGCGATGACGGCCGATTCGCCCAGCTTGACCAGCCGCGCCAGGTATTGCTCGACCGAATGATGCGGCACGCCGGCCATCACCACCGGCGCGCCGCCGGACTCGCCGCGCTGCGTCAGCGTGATGTTGAGCAGGCGTGCGGCCTTGCGTGCGTCGTCGTAGAACAGTTCGTAGAAATCGCCCATGCGGAACAGCACCAGGGTGTCCGGGTGCTGGGACTTGATTCCCAGGTACTGCTGCATCAGCGGCGTGTGTCCGCCGAAGGGTTCGGCCGTCATGGGCGAGCGTTCAGGGGTCTGCGGGCAAGGGGCTTATAATTCGCGCCCCATTATCGCCTGCGTGTTCCCGTGAGTCCTGTCCTGGCTGCCGATTGGCGCCCCGATTCCTGGCAATCCAAGCCCGCCACCCAGCAGCCGGCCTATCCCGATGCGGAGGCCCTGCGGCGCGTGCTCGAGCAGTTGCGCCAACTGCCGCCGCTGGTCACTTCCTGGGAGGTCAATGCGCTCAAGCAGCAGTTGGCGCGCGCCCAGGCCGGTGAGGTGTTCGTGCTGCAGGGCGGTGACTGCGCCGAGTCCTTTGCCGACTGCCGCCCCGAGGTCATCACCAACCGGCTCAAGGTGCTGCTGCAGATGTCGCTGGTGCTGGTGCACGGCCTGCGTCGCCCGGTCGTGCGTCTGGGACGCTTCGCCGGTCAGTACGCCAAGCCGCGTTCGGCAGATCTGGAAACCAAGAACGGCCAGACGCTGCCGAGCTATCGCGGCGATCTGGTCAACGCGCCGGCGTTCACCGCCGAAGCGCGCACGCCCGACCCGCAGCGCCTGCTGGAAGGGCACATGCGTTCGGCGATGACCATCAACTTCGTGCGGGGCCTCATCGACGGCGGCTTCGCCGACCTGCATCACCCCGAATACTGGGATCTGGACTGGGTTCAACACTCGCCGCTGGCGGCCGACTATCAGCGCCGGGTGGATACGCTTGGCGACTCGCTGCGGTTCATGGAGACGCTGGCCGGTCAGCCGATCGGCGAGTTCTCGCGCGTCGACTTCTACACCTCGCACGAGGCGCTGTTGCTCTGGTACGAGCAGGCGCAGACGCGGCAGGTACCGCGCTCGGAAGGCTGGTACAACCTGTCCACGCATTTCCCGTGGATTGGATTGCGCACGGCGGATCTGGGCGGCGCGCACGTCGAATACTGCCGCGGCATCCGCAACCCGATCGGCGTCAAGGTCGGTGCGGCGATGGACGCCGACTGGATCCTGGGCCTGTGCCGCACGCTGAATCCGGACAACGAGCCAGGTCGCCTGACGCTGATCCATCGCCTGGGTGCCAGCAAGATCGCCGACCAGCTGCCGCGCCTGATCGAGACGGTGCGCAAGGCCGGGCATCGCGTGCTCTGGGTCTGCGATCCGATGCACGGCAACACGATCAGCACCGAGAACGGCCTGAAGACGCGACCGTTCGAGGCGGTGCTGTCGGAATTGATGCAGGCGTTCGATATTCACACCGCCTGCGGCTCGCACCTGGGCGGCGTGCATCTGGAGCTGACCGGCGAGGACGTGACCGAATGCACCGGCGGTGCGCGCAATCTGTCGGCCACCGATCTGGAGCGCGCCTACAAGTCCACGGTCGATCCGCGCCTGAACTATGAGCAGGCGCTGGAGCTGGCGATCAAGATCGCGGCACCGCGCGGCGGCTGAGCGTGCGACGCCATCGCGCCGCTGCGGACGCCCGTGCGCTCAGTGCGAGTGATCGTGCCCGTGCCCGTGCTGATGGCCGTCCTGCAGATGCGGACGGCCGAACACCACGTGCAGGATCGAGCCGGCGATCAGCGCCTGCAGCCATTCCCAGCCTTGCGCGCCCAGCCATAGGTTGAGATCAGCGCCAAACACATAGCCGGCGATGGTCACGCCGCACATCGCCGCCAGCACGGCGGCGGGCGGGCCGATGCCGAAGGCCGGTGCCATCAGCCACCACACCAGCAGGCCGACCGCGAGGCTGTGGATCGCTACCGCCAGCCCCAACGCGTGATGGTGCGGGTCGTGCCCGGCCGGCGACAGCGCGATGCCATCGCCGAGGCTGTGCAGCAGCAGTCCCAAGATCGCCAGACCCAACGCGGCGATATGCGCCTCGCGCCGCGCGCGCGTGATCAGGTGCTCGAACAGTGTCGGGCCGAGCAGGCCGGCGAGCAGAAAGCCGGCATTCCACAGACCGCCGCTCTTGAACAGCGTCGGCAGCACTTCCAGCAGCACCAGTCCGGCGACGACGACCACGAACAAGGGATCGAGCCGCCGCAGCAAAGCCGGCCGCGTACGCGCCAGTGCGTACAGCAGCGGGCCGCAGATCAGCGCGGCGAGGGTGGCGAGCAGAAGGGCGAAATGCATGGGCGCGGCAGGCAATGCGCGATTATCCCACGGACGCGCGTATCGGCGCGCAGCGCCGGTCTCCGAAACGGGGCTAAGCTTGTGGCTCGATCTTGCGCTTCGAGAATCCGATGCGAAAAACCGCAGCCGTCCTGGTGGTCGTGGCCCTGGTGCTGATCGCGGCGGTGCTGTGGTGGCTGCGGCTGCCGGTCGAGCACGACAGCTTCGACTATGCGGCGGCCTTCGAGCAGACGCCTGCGGCCTCGGCCGGTGCCGGCGTCGACGTGCTGGCGCTGGCCGGCCGCAGCCCCGAGGAGATCGAGCGCCTGCTCGGTCCGGTCGCCGAATGCGAGCAGGCCCTGCACAGCCGCCGCTGCCGCTATGCGCAGAGCCCGGTCGAGATCGTGTTCATCGCCGAGCGCGCCGACTGGTTCACGATCCCGGTCTACGGTCAGGATCTGATGCTCGACGAGCGCAGCCTGGCGCGCTTTGGTCTGCCGTCGGCGCCCGCGACGGAGGTCGACGCGATGCAGAGCGTGTGGCGCGATCTGGCGGGGCTCAAGGAAGTGCGCCTGGTCGGCGACGAGAACGGCGTGCGTTTCGCGCGTATCAAGGCGATGACGCCCTAAGCCGGAGCACAGCCCATGAATCGTCGAGTGCAGGGGTGGATCGGTGCATGGAGTGCGTTGGTCGCGTTGTCGGCCTGGCCGGCCGTGCAGGCGGCGGAGCTGGGGGTTTTGCGGGTGACGCCGTCGGGCGACGACGTGACGGCGAGCAACCAGATCGTCATTCACTTCGATCGTGCCGTGGTGCCGCTGGGCCGCATGGACCGCGCTGCCGATGAGGTGCCGGCGCAGGTGACGCCCGATCCGGGATGTCAGTGGCGCTGGCTCGACGCGCAGGCCCTGGCCTGCAATCTGCCGCCGCCGCAGATGCTGCAGCCGGCCACGCGCTATCGCGTCGAGATCGACGCCGATGTGACCGCGATCGACGGCGCGCGCTTGTCGGGCGCTCGCACGCATGGCTTCGTCACCGAGCGGCCCCGCCTGTCGTATGCCTTCGTGCAGGACTGGGCCGGGCCGGGCGAGCCGGTACTGCGCGCGCGCTTCAATCAGCCGGTGACCGCTGCCACGGTGGAGGCCGCCTTGCGTCTCGATGACGTACCGGTGCGTGTCGAGCCGGTGTGGGAGGACGCCGAAACGCCGTTCTTCACGCCCGATGGCGAGGCGCGTCGCGGCTGGCGTCTGCGGCCGGCGTCAGCGCTGCGCCCGGATCACGCGTACCGTCTGCGCGCGCTGGCCGGGCTGCGCTCCGCGTTCGGCGTCGAACCGGGTCACGCCGCAGCCGAGCGCATTCGCGTCGATACGTTTCCGGCGCTGCGCGCGCTCGGCGTGCGTTGCGAGGGCGGCGCTGTGCCGGCAGCGCTGGAGGGTCGCGAGTGCCCGCCGCTGGAAGGCGTGGGCCTGGCGTTCAGCGCGCCGGTGTCGCCGCAGGCGCTGAAGGCGGCGCTGCGCATCAGCCCGGCGCCGCCGCAGGGCAGCGATCCGGACTTCGATCCCTGGGCCGTCTATGGCGATGACGACAGTTCGGCGCGGCCGGGTGGGTCGCACAGCCGCGGCCGCATCTATTCCGTTCGGTTGCCATTCCAGTTCGCGGCCGAGACCGAGTACCGCGTCGAACTGGCTGCCGGACTGCAGGATCGCTTCGGCCGCGTGCTCGATGCGCCGCTGACGATGCGCTTTCGCACCGGCGCGCGCACGCCGCGACTGGTGTTCGAGCACGACCATGCGGTCGTCGAATCCGGCCTGGATTCGGAAGTGCCGGCCATCGTCACCAATCTGGATCGGATCGATGCGCGCTTCGATCGCCTGACCGCGGAAGGCTTGCGTACCGGGCAGTCGCATGCGGTCACGGTGGCGCCGGTGCGCAATGTTGCGTTCCCGGTGCCGCTGGAGGTGCGCGCCATGCTCGGCGGTGCCGCCAGCGGCGCAGTCCGGGGTCAATTGAGTCCGCAACCGGCCGCGGCCGGCGACGAGCGCCCGCGCGATTTCTTCGCGGCGGTGACGCCGTGGCAGCTTCACGCCAAGTTCGGTCACAGCAACCTGTTGGTGTGGGCGACATCGATGGCCGACGGCGCGCCGGTGCGCGATGCCGAGGTCGCGGTGCTCGAATCCTTCGGCGGTGCACCCAGGGCGAGCGCTCGCACCGACGCCGATGGCGTGGCAACGCTGCCGGGCGCGGCCGAGCTGGACCCCAAGCTGGAACGGGCCTGGGGCGACGCGCCGGGGCCGCTGTGGTTGCGCATGCAGCGCGGTGCCGATGTGGCGGTGATGCCACTGTCCTCGGCGTTCTCTGTCGATACCTGGCGTGCGTCGCAGGAGCAGGTCTCCGCGTGGCGTCGCGAGCGCCACGGGCATCTCAAGGCCTGGGGCACGACGGCGCAAGGCGTGTATCGCGCCGGCGATCGGGTGCAGTACAAGGCTTACGTGCGCGACGATGCCGGTCGCAGCCTGGCGCCGGCGCCCGACGGCGACTACCGGCTGCAAGTCTACGATCCGGTCGGCACCGTCGTTCATGAGCGCGAGGGGCTGAAGCTGTCGGCCTTCGGCTCGTTGCACGGCGAGTTCGCGCTGTCGGCGCGCGCCGCGGTCGGCTGGTACCGGTTCGAGCTGACGCCGGCGTTCGCGACCACGCTGACGCTGGAACCGCTGCGTGTATTGGTGTCGGATTTCGTGCCGGCGCCGTTCCGGGTGCAGACCGAGCTGCGCGCGCGCCAGGCGCAGCCGGGCGAGACGATCCCGTTGCAGCTCAGTGCGCGCCTGCATGGCGGCGGCGCTTTCGCCGATGCACCGGCGCGGCTGACGGCGCGCATCCAGTCGGCCAGTTTCGAGCCGCGCCATCCGCTGGCCGCGCGCTTCCGCTACGACACCGCCGTCAACGGCGGCCGCAACAGCGTCGAACTGCGCCGCGCCGAGGCGCGGCTGGATGCCCAGGGCGAGTGGACGCAGGATCTGGAAACCGGCGATGGCGACGTGCTGTACGGCCGTTTGATCGTCGAAGGCAGCGTGCAGGACGATCGCGGTCGCAGCATCGCTGCGCAGGCCTCGGCGCCGTACCTGGGGCGCGACCGCTATGTCGGCCTGCGCACGCTGGAGTGGGTGGCGAAGGCGGGCAAGGAAACCGCGGCCGAGGTGCTGGTGGTCAGTGCCGATGGCCAGCCGCGGACCGGCGTGCCGTACTACGTGAAGATCGAACGCATGGAGCGCAAGGGCGCGCGCGTGAAAGGCGCGGGCAACGCCTACATCACACGCTACGTGCGCGAGTGGGTGCGTGTTGCGACCTGCCAGGGGCGTTCGAGCGACGATGCCGCACGTTGTGCGTTCACGCCGGATCGTGCCGGCGAATACCGCCTGGTCGCGATGGTGCGCGACAGCCGCGACCGCCTGCATGAAACCCAGCAATGGCTGTACGTACAGGGCGCCGACGCCGTGCTGTGGGAGGACCGGCCCGACACCAGCCTCGACATCCGCACCGATCAGGCCGAATACCGCCAGGGCCAGATCGCCCGGCTGTTCGTGAAGAACCCGTATCCGGGTGTGCGGGCCTGGGTCACGGTCGAGCGTTATGGCGTGCTCGATCAGTGGATGACGACGCTGAAGGGCAACGCGCCGGTGATTGAGATCCCGATCAAGCCGGAGTATCTGCCGGGCGCCTACGTCTCGGTGGTGGCGATGTCGCCGCGCGTCGAGGCGCCGCTCAGGGAGGGCGTCGATCTCGGCAAGCCGACGTTCCGCATGGGCTACACGACGCTGACGGTCAAAGATCCGCAGCGCGAGATTGCGGTCGAGGTGAAGCCGCAACGCGCGCAATACCGGCCGGGTGAGCGTGTCACCGTGGACCTGCAGGCCAGGCCGCGGCAGTCCAGCGGCGAGCCTGTGGAGCTGGCGGTCGCCGTGCTCGACGAGGCGGTGTTCGATCTGATCCAGTCCGGCACCTCGTACTTCGATCCGCTCAAGGGCTTTACCTCGCTGGAGCCACTGGATCTGGCGAACTACTCGTTGCTGACACGGCTGGTGGGCCGGCAGAAGTTCGAGAAGAAGGGCGCCAATCCCGGCGGCGATGGCGGTGCCGATCTGGCGCTGCGGTCGGTGGAGCAGTTCGTCGCCTACTGGAACCCCGCGCTGACGACCGACGCCGACGGCCGCGCACGCATCGCTTTCACGCTGCCGGACAACCTGACCGGATGGCGCGTGCTGGCGCTGGCGGCGACGCCTTCGGACCGCATGGGTCTGGGGCAGGGCACGCTCGCGGTCAGCAAGCCGACCGAGCTGCGGCCGGCGATGCCCAATCGCGTCGCGCTGAATGACCGCTTCGATGCCGGGTTCACGGTGCTGAACCGCGAGCCCTCTACGCGTCGTGTCGCAGTGACGCTTGCGGTCGAAGGCGGCGCGCAGGCCCGGCACGAGGAAACGGTGGAACTCAAGCCGTTCGAGCGGCGCACGGTTTTCCTGCCGGTGACGGTGACGCAACAGGCGCCGTTGACGTTCAATGCCCGCGCCGGCGACGCCAGCGATCGCGATGCGCTGAGTCACGTCGTGGCGGTCGTGCCGCAACGCTGGACGCAGGTCGCCGCGGACTACAGCCGGGTCGAGGCCGGCAGCCGTGTCGAGCAGACGCTGCGCCTGCCGCCGACGGCCGAGCGCGGCGATGTGCGGGTCGGCTTCTCGCCGACCGTGCTTGGCAACCTCGATGGCGCTTTCGCGTACCTGCGCGACTATCCCTACGGCTGCTGGGAGCAGCAGCTCAGCACCGCCGTGATGGCGGCGCACTACCGCGCGCTGAAGCCCTGGCTCGGCACCGCGATCGAGTGGCCCGAGGCCGAGCGCCTGCCGGAGACCACACTGGCGCGCGCCGCCGACTTCCAGGCGCCCGGCGGCGGCATGGCGTTCTGGTTGCCGAGCGACACGCAGCAGAGTCCCTACTTATCCGCGTTCACGGCACTGGCCTTCGGCTGGTTGCGCGAGCTGGGCCACGAGCCGCCCAAGGGCGTCAGCGACAAGCTCAATGCCTACCTGCGCACCCTGCTGAAGGACGAGGTGCCGGTGCGCGGTTACGAATCGGCCGAAGCGCGCGCGCAACTGCGCGCGGTGGCGTTGGCGGCGCTGGCACGGCAGGGGCTGCTCGAGTCCGACGAGTTGCAGCGCTATGCGCCGCAGATCTCGCGCATGGGCCTGTTCGGTCAGTCGATGTACGCACAGGCCGCGGCCGGCGTGGGAGCGGCGCCGCTGCGCACGCAGGCGCTCGATGCCGTGCTGGCGCGTGCGCAGTTCAGCGCCGGCCGCATGGCGCTGCGCGAGGACGACGACCGTGTGCACGCATGGATGCTCGGCAGCGAGCTGCGCTCCAACTGCGCCGCGCTGTCCGGGCTGCTCGCACAGACGCCGACCGCCGGCGTCGATGCGGAGTGGCCGACACGCCTGGCGCGTGCGATCACACAGGCGCGCGGCGCGCGCACGCACTGGCAGAACACGCAGGAGAACCTGTTCTGCACGCGTGCGCTGGTCGAGTACGCACAGCGCTACGAGCGTGCGCCGTTGCAGCTGCAGGCACGCGTTTCGCTGGACGAGCAGTTGCTCGGCAGCATCGCGCTGGCACGCGGTCAGACGGCAGCGATCGCGCGTGTCTTGACGGCGACGGACGTGGACCGCGACCAGCGGTTGACCGTCAGCACGCAGGGCAGCGGTCAGGCGTACGTGGAGACGCGCCTGCGTTACATCGAGCGAGCTGATGCGCAGCAGCCGGTCAGCGCCGGCTTCGGCATCGAGCGGCGCTATGCGGTGTATCGCGACGGCGCCTGGCAGCCCCTGGCGGACGATGCGCTTCACCTGCGGCGCGGCGAACGCGTGAAGGTGACGCTGGACGTTGCGGCGCCGGCGTGGATGACCTATGTCGTTGTCGACGATCCGGTGCCGGGCGGGCTGGAACCGATCAACCCGGATCTGGCCACCGCGTCGGCGGAGGATGCGGCGGCGATGGATCTGGGCGGTGGTGCCCATCCGTATCCGTTCTATCACCGGGAACTGCGCTTCGATGCGGTGCGTCATTACGCCGATTGGATCGATGCGGGTCGCTATCGGCTGAGCTGGATCGGCCAGGCGGTGGCGACCGGCGAGTTTGCCGTCGGGGCACCGCGCGTCGAGCAGATGTACGACCCGGACGTCTACGCCACCGGCCGCGCGCTGCGGCTGCGGATCGAGCCGGCGCCGTGATCCGGCGTCGCGCCGCGCGCTGGGCGCTCGCGCTTTGCGCCGGGGCGGCGCTGGCACTGGTCGCGGCCACCGCGCTCGGTCAGCGCGCGCTGCCGGCACGCCTGGACCTGGCGACCGAGACGGCGGGGCGCATCGCCGTGCTCGACCGCGACGGGCGTCTGCTGCGCGCGCATTACGACGGCGGCTGGAACCTGCACGAGCGCCTGAGCCTGGAGGCGATGCCGGCGCTGCTGCGCGAGGCTTTCATCGCCGCGGAGGACCGGCGCTTCTGGACGCACAGCGGCCTGGACTGGCGTGCGCGTCTGGCGGCGGTGGCGCAGAACCTGCGCGCCGGCCGTGCGCTGCGCGGTGCCAGCACGATCAGCGAGCAGGTCGTGCGTCTGCTCAACCCGCGGCCGCGCACGCTGTGGTCACGCTGGCTGGAAGGCTGGGAGGCGCTGCGTCTGGAGGCGCGTTTTTCCAAGGCAGAGATTCTCGAGTTCTATCTGAACCAGGTGCCGTACGGCGCCAACCGTCGCGGCGTCCTGCCGGCGGCGCGCCTGTACTTCGATCGTCACGTCGATTCGCTGTCGCAGGCCGAGATGCTGGCGCTGGCGGTACTGGTGCGCGCGCCCTCGCGCCTGTCGCGCGAACCGCAGGCGCTGCTGGCCGGCGTGCGGCGTCTGGCGCAGGCGTTGCAGCAGGACGGCACGCTCGACGCCGCCACGGTCGCGGCGGTGCTGAGCGCGCCGGTCGTGCCGTCTCGCCACGTGCCGCCGATGCAGGCCGCGCACTTCCACCGTGAGGTCGAGCGGCGCTGGCAGATGCTGGGCGCCAGCCCACAGGACCGGGTGCGCAGCAGCCTCGATGCGCGGTTGCAGGCGCAGGCGGAAGCCTATCTGCGCGAGCGCCTGAACGATCTGGCGCGCGAGGGTGCGCGCCAGGGCGCGGTGCTGATCGTCGAACTGCCGGAGCATCGCGTGCGGGCCTGGGCGGTCGGCGATCGCGAGCATGCCGACGTCATCGGCATCGATTCCGTCCGCAGTCCGCGGCAGCCCGGCTCGACCCTGAAGCCACTGCTTTATGCGCAGGCCATCGAACGGGGCTGGAGCGCGGAGACGCCGATCGAGGACGCACCGCTGGCCGAGCGCGTCAATCGCGGCCTGCACCAGTACCGCAACTACAGCCGCCAGCACTACGGCACCGTCAGCCTGCGCGAGGCGCTGGGCAACTCGCTGAACATTCCGGCGATCAAAGCGCTGCAGTTCGTCGGCGCCGGCGCCTTCCTGCAGAAGCTGCACACGCTGGGCATCGACAGCCTGCGTCAGCACCCGAATGCCTACGGCGACGGCCTCGCACTCGGCAACGGCGAGGTCTCGCTGTACGAGCTGGTGCAGGCCTATGCGGCGCTGGCCCACGATGGCCGCTGGCAGCCGCTGACGGTGTTCGAGGATGCGCGCGAGCCGCGCCCGCTGGTGCATGGTTTTGACGTTGCGGCGGCACGTGCGGTCAGTGCGATCCTGGCCGATCCGGGCGCACGTCAGCTTGAGTTCGGCGACGGCGGCGTGCTGCGCTTTCCGGCCGCCACCGCCGTGAAGACCGGCACCTCCAACGACTATCGCGATGCGTGGACGCTGGCCTACGACGCGCGTTACGTCGTCGGCGTCTGGATCGGCAACCTGTCCGGCCGTGAAACCGAGGGCGTGACTGGAGCGCGTGGTCCGGCGCTGCTGACGCGCTCCCTGCTGGCGGCGCTGGCCGATAGCCGGCGTCCGCTGGCGGTGGCTGCCGCCACCGATCCGGCGGACGATGGGGAGCATCCGGTGATCGCCACGGGTGCCGAGGCCGCAAACGCCGAATCGCCGCGGCTGCTGCAGCCGTTCGAGGGTTTGCAGATGGCGATGGACCCGCGTATTCCCGAAAGCCTGCAGGCGTTCGAATTTCGTCTCGACTGGCGCGAGCCGGTGTCGACCGTGGAATGGTGGGTGGATGGCCAGGTCGTGGCACGTGGCGAGGCGCTGCACTGGTCCTGGCCGCTGCGGCGCGGCGCACATCGCGTGCGCGCCCAGGTTATGGGGCTCGATGGCGCGACGCGCGCGACCCAGGAAGTCGAGTTTCGCGTTCGGTAGCGACGACGCCATTCGCGCGCTCGCGCATCGCCGCGCATCGGATGCGGCGGGTGCGATCGGTTCCGATTTCTATACTTCTGAGGATCGCAGGCGGCGGTTCAAGGAAGGCGCAGATGCAAAGGATGGCAAGGTGGGTCGGATGTTTCGGGTTGCTGCAGCTGGCCGCACTGTCGCTGCACGCCAGTCCGCCGGCCGCGATCGCGCCGACGGCAGTGAAGGATTTCATCCGGTTCGACGAGTTCTCCGAAGTGCGGTTGTCGCCGCGCGGCGACTACATCGCGGTTGGCGCCTTGAAGGAGGACGAGACCAATCTCGCCATCCTGCGCCTGTCCGACATGACCGTGACCGGGGGTATCCGCAGCGGACCGGGCCGGCACGTTAGTAACTTCTGGTGGGTCGGCGATAACCGGGTGGTGGCGACCTATGCCGAGAAGGAAGGGGGATTGGATACCCAGGTGCTCACCGGAGAACTGCTCGGCATCGACGCGGATGGTCGCAATCTGACTTACCTGTACGGCTACAAGGGGCCGGGCGCCCGCATTCGGCCGGGCACCACCGAGTTCGCTTACGCCAGCATGGTGCGGCCGAGGCTGAAGGAGCCGGGCCATGCGCTGATCGCGTCGAATAGCTTCCATGACCTGCAGCGCAACGAGCAGTACACGAACTTGCTGCGCATCGATATCGCCAGCGGCAGGACCCGTCCGGTTGCGCGTGCGCCGCTGCCCGGCTGGAGTTCGTTCCTGGCGGATCGAGACGGCAATCCGCGGTATGTCGTCGCCACCGACAGCAAGACGCTGGAGCTGCGCACCTTCGTGCGCGACGTTGGCACCGAGCAGTGGCGTCCGCTCAAGCCCAGCGTGCCGAAGACCAAGATCTTGCCGTACAGCCTGTCCGACGATGGCCTGTGGGCGTATTTCGCCGAGCAGGCGCCGGGCGCGCGCTACTGCCTGGTTCGTCAGGATCTCCAGTCCGAAGAGCGTCAGGTGCTGTCCTGCGATGCGGAGCGCGACCTGAGTCGGGTGCTGTTCGCGGCCGACGGTCACACGCCGATCGGCGCCTACTACGGTGCGGGTCAGCCGCGTGTGCATTGGATCGAACCGGAACATGCGGACGCCCGCCTGTTGCGGTCGCTGGAGGCGAGTTTCCCCGGACAGGTCGTGCTACCGGAGTCCTGGTCGGCCGACGGCAATCGCCTGGTTTTCCGCGTCTCCAGCGATCGCGACCCGGCGGCCTATTACCTGCTCGATCGTGCTACGCGCAAGGCTTCGTTGTTGTTGTCTTCCCGCGAGTGGAACCGACCGGAGCGCATGGGCGCGCGCGAGGCTTATACCTATCGCGGTCGCGATGGTGCGACGGCGCTGCATGCAGTGTTGACCCATCCCGTCGGCGCGGGCGCCAGGCCGCTGCCGTTGATCGTGAACGTGCACGGCGGACCTTTCGGGGTCTACGACCGCTGGTTCTGGGACGGCGAAGCCCAGCTCTTCGCCAGTCGCGGCTATCGGGTACTGCAGCCGAACTTCCGTGGTTCGGGGGGCTACGGCGCCGTTTACGAAAATGCTGCGAGACAAGGCTGGGGCACGATGATGATCGATGACATCATCGACGCCACGCGTGACCTGGTGGCCCGTGGACTAGCGGATCCCGACCGCATCTGCATTTATGGCGGCAGTTACGGCGCCTATGCGGCGCTGATGAGCGCGGTCCGCGAGCCCGACCTGTTCCGTTGCGTGATCGGCTACGCCGGCGTCTACGATCTGATCGGGTTGAAGAATGATTCCGACATTCGCCAGAGCGAATCCGGCCGCAACTACATCCAGATGTACATCGGCGGCAGCGACGCCCATCTGCGCTCGCAATCGCCGATCGAGATGCTGGATCGGTTGAAGGCGCCGGTGTTCATCGTGCACGGCAAGGTGGATATGCGCGCGCCGTTTTCCCAGGCACGCAATCTTCGGAAAGCGCTGGACAAGCGGGCCCATCCATACGAATGGCTGGAGAAGTCCAAGGAAGGGCACGGCTTCAACAATCTGGACAATCGTCAAGAGCTCTACGAGCGGGTGCTGCACTTCGTCGACCAGCATATCGGCGCCGGTGCGGGCGCCGCTGCGTCGGGGCGCTAGCGCTTTCGCGATCGTCGGGGGGCAGGCCGGGATTCAGGCGCATCACGGTAATCTGTCGGCACGATGCTTGATTCGTGGCCGAATGGCCGCATACAAGGGCGCAACCCCGGCATAATGCCGGGGACGCCCCTCAGGAGCTCCCCGTGGAAACCCTCGCCGATCGCACCGCCCCCGTTCTGCCGCTGCGCGACGTGGTGGTGTTTCCGCACATGGCGATTCCGCTGTTCGTCGGACGTGAAAAATCCATCCGGGCACTGACGGCGGCGATGCAGGACGACAAGCGCATCCTGCTGGTGGCGCAGCGCACGGCCGACACCGACGAGCCGCGTGAGGAAGACCTGTACAAGGTCGGCACGCTGGCCAGCATCCTGCAGATGCTGAAGCTGCCGGACGGCACCGTGAAGGTGCTGGTCGAGGGCGTGCGTCGTGCCCGCATCAGCGATTTCCACATGGACGGCGCGTTCGTGACCGCCGATTGCCAGCCGCTGCCGGAAGACAAGGAAACGGTCACCGACGACAAGGAAATCGACGCGCTCAGCCGCTCGCTGCTGGCGCAGTTCGAGGCCTACTCCAAGCTCAACAAGAAAATTCCCGCCGAATTGCTGCCGTCGCTGGCGAGCATGGATTCGCCGGGCCGTCTGGCCGACACGGTCGCCGCGCACCTGAACCTCAAGCTCGAGGACAAGCAGGCGGTGCTGGAGATCGACGCGCCGCGTGAGCGCATCGAGCATGTGATGGCGCAGCTCGAGAGCGAGATCGACGTCGCGCAGATCGAGAAGAAGATCCGGTCGCGCGTCAAGCAGCAGATGGAGAAGAACCAGCGCGAGTACTACCTGAATGAGCAGATGAAGGCCATTCAGAAGGAACTCGGCGACAACGAGGACGGCCCCAGCGAACAGGACGAACTCGCCAACAAGATCGAAAAGTCCGGCATGCACAAGGAGGCCAAGACCAAGGCCGTTGCCGAACTGAACAAGCTGAAGATGATGCCGCCGATGTCGGCGGAAGCCACGGTGGTGCGCAACTACCTCGATGTGCTGACCTCGGTGCCGTGGAAGAAGCGCACCAAGACGGTGATCGACCTCGACCTGGCGCAGCAGAAGCTGGACGAGGACCACTATGGCCTGGAGAAGGTCAAGGAACGCATCGTCGAGTACCTGGCGGTGCAGGCGCGCATGAAGAAGCTGAAAGGCCCGATCCTGTGCCTGGTCGGCCCGCCGGGTGTGGGCAAGACCTCGCTCGGCCGTTCGATCGCCGATGCGGTCAACCGCAAGTTCGTGCGCATGTCGCTGGGTGGCGTACGCGACGAGGCCGAGATTCGCGGTCACCGCCGCACCTACATCGGTTCGATGCCCGGCAAGATCATCCAGAACATGAGCAAGGTCGGGGTCAAGAACCCGATGTTCCTGCTCGACGAGATCGACAAGATGGCCATGGATTTCCGTGGCGATCCGTCGGCAGCGTTGCTGGAGGTGCTCGATCCCGAGCAGAACAGCACGTTCCAGGACCACTACCTGGAGGTCGAGTACGACCTGTCGGACGTGATGTTCATCGCCACCGCCAATACGCTGAACATTCCGGGCCCGCTGCTCGATCGCATGGAAGTGATCCGCCTGCCGGGTTACACCGAGGACGAGAAGGTCGCGATCGCCAAGCAGTACCTGCTGCCCAAGCAGATGAAGAACAACGGCGTGCGCGATGGTGAGCTGAGCGTTGGCAGCGATGCCTTGCGTGCCATCGTGCGCCTGTACACCCGCGAGGCCGGCGTGCGCTCGTTGGAGCGCTTGATCAGCAAGATCTGCCGCAAGGTGGTCAAGGAACTGTTGACCAACAAGGATGTGACGAGCATCGAGGTCACGCCGGACAACCTCGACAAGTATCTCGGCGTGCCGCAGTTCCGTTACGGCCGCGCCGAGGAGAAGAACCAGATCGGCCAGGTCACGGGTCTGGCCTGGACCGAGGTCGGCGGCGAACTGCTGACGATCGAGGCGGCGCTGGCGCCCGGCAAGGGCAAGCTCACGCAGACCGGTTCGCTCGGCAACGTTATGCAGGAGTCCATCCAGGCGGCGCTGACCGTGACGCGCTCGCGCTCGAAGAAACTCGGCATCGATCCGAAGTTCTACGAGAGCAACGATCTCCATGTGCACGTGCCGGAAGGCGCGACGCCCAAGGATGGCCCCTCGGCGGGTATCGCGATGTGCACGGCACTGGTGTCGGCATTGACCGACATCCCGGTGCGCGCGGAGGTCGCGATGACCGGCGAGATCACGCTACGCGGCGAGGTGCTGCCGATCGGTGGCCTGAAGGAAAAGCTGCTGGCAGCGCAGCGCGGCGGCATCAAGACCGTGGTCATCCCGCAGGAAAACGTCAAGGATCTGGCCGACATTCCGGAGACGGTGAAGAGCACGCTCAACATCGAGCCGGTACGCTGGATCGACGACGTGCTGAAGATCGCGCTGGAGCGCCTGCCGGAACCGCGGGCCGAGGAAGCGGCGCCGGCCGCGGCCGATGCCGGCAAGACCGAACCGGCGCGCGCGCACTGACGCGGCGCCGGTTCTCAGAAGCCAGAGGGACCCGGACGCCGCGGCTTTGCCGCGGCGTTCAGCTTTCCAGGTGCAGTTTCAGCCGACGACCGACGCGCAGCGATGCCTTGGCGCTGAGGTTGTTCCAGTGCTCGACCTCGCGCACCGAGACCTGATAGCGGCGCGCGATGATCCACAGCGATTCACCCGGCTTGACCACGTGCTCGACCACGTTCGGCATCGGCAGCGGCGGGTAGTCGCCGGCGGCGAGCACCAGGCGCAGACGCGCGGCATCGGCTTGCGGCAGCAGCACGGCCTGCTTGCCGGTGGTGTTGGCGGCGCTGTTCAGGCCCGGGTTGTAGCGTTCCAGGCGCGCGTTCGGAATCTGCGCGTCGCGTGCGGCCTGAGCCAGGTTCAGCGCTTGCGGCAGACGCACCACCTCGGCGGCCTGTCGGTTGCGGATCGGCGGTAACTGCACGTTGAAGCGGCGCGGCTGCTTGATCAGCAACGCTACGCCGAGCAGGCGCGGTACGTGGTCGCGCGTTTCCTTCGGCAGGCTCAGATCCCAGAAATTGCGCGTGTCCTGCTGACGCATCGCGCTGGCGAGGCGCGCGTCGCCGACGTTGTAGGCGGCCACGGCCAGTAACCAGTCGTCGAAGCGGCTGTGCAAACCCTGCAGATAGGACAGCGCGGCGCGCGTGCTGGCGACCGGATCGCGGCGCGCATCGTAGTTGGCGGTGTGGGCGAGGCCCAGCGCGCGGCTGGTCCAGGGTACGAACTGCCACAGACCGCGGGCGCGCTTGCCCGAGGCGGCGTGCGGGTCGAAACCCGACTCCACGGCCGGCAGCAGGGCCAGCTCCAGCGGCATGTCGCGCAGTTCCACCGCCTCGACGATATACCAGAGGAACGGTTCGGAACGGCCCAGCATCTCGGCGAACGCCGTCGGGTTGCGCGCGTAGCGCCGTGCCCAGGTGACGGTTTCTGGATGCTCGGGGTCGACGATGCGCATGCCGGCGGCCACGCGCTGCCAGATCAGACTATCGCTGGAGGCAGCCGACACGGCTGGCGTGGCGCAAACACCCGCCAGCAGCAGGACCGCAAGGGTCCAGGCCCGTGTGCTCATGATGTGTTCCCCCAACGGTTCAAATCCCCGGCGCGGTGGCGGCCAAGAAAAAACCGCCCCACGCACTGAACCGGGACTGTAAGCGATCGGGGAGGGGCTGTCAGCCTGGGCCGGCCGCGGCCGGTCAGGTCAACTGGCCCTTGAAGCCGTCTTTCCAGCGACGCAGTGCGGCAAAAACCTCGACGGCGTTCCCCAGGGAAACGCCGGCCCAGGCCTCGGCGGCGGCGCGCACCGCCGGCTGGTCGGCCCGCAGGAACGGATTGGTTGCGCGCTCCAGGGCGATCGTGCTCGGCAGGCTTGGCCGGCCGGCAGCACGCAGGCGTTTGACCTCGTCGACGCGGGCTTGAAGATCAGGATTGCTCGACTCCACGGCGTAGGCGAAGGCGAGATTCGCCAGCGTGTATTCGTGAGTGCAATGAACGGGGGTCTGCGGCGGCAGCGCGGCCAGCCGCGATAGCGAGTCGTGCATTTGCTGCGGCGTGCCTTCGAACAGGCGCCCGCAGCCGGCGGAGAACAGGCTGTCGCCGCAGAACAGCAGGCCGTCCGGTGTCAGCGCGTCCGGCGCGCGGTAATACGCGATCTGACCCAGCGTATGCCCGGGGACGGCGATTACCTCGAATGGCAGCCCCAGCGCGTCGACGCGATCGCCATCGTCCAGTCGGTGCGTGAGCTGCGGAATGCGCGCGGCCTCGGCGGCCGGTCCGTAGATCGGCAGATCCGGGCGTTCCAGCGTGCGCAGGCCACCGATGTGATCCGGGTGCCAGTGCGTAATCAGGATTGCGCGCAACGTCAGGTCGTGCTCCGCCAGAAACATCTGCAGCGGCGCAGCGTCGCCCGGATCGACCACCAGCGCCTCGCGATCGCGCACCAGCAGCCACAGGTAGTTGTCGGTGAACGCAGGGATGGCATGAACGGCGATCATCGCTAGACTGTAGCCGAGATCGTTCCCGCCGAAACGCGTCGCTGGAATTCATCGATGGCCGCAAACCGAGGCATGCCGCGTCCCCGTCTGCTTGATCGTCCCGCGCTCGAAGCATGGCGGCGTTCGGCACGAGGTCAGCGATTGCTGGCGCTGGAAGCGGCCGAACTGCGGCGTTTGCTGCCCGATATCTTCGGGCGCCATGTGCTGCAGATCGGCAATTGGGGCGAGGGCGATGGCCTGATCGCCAGCGCCGAAACCCTGCATCACGCCGTGCTCGGGGCGCTCAACGATGGCGGTGTTTCCGCCGTGGTGCAGCACGAGTGCCTGCCGCTGCCCGACAAGAGCGTCGACGCGGTGGTGTTGCCGCACACGCTGGAATTCACACGTTCGCCGCACCCGTTGCTGCGCGAGATCAATCGTGTGCTCAACGACCGTGGTCGCCTGTTCATCCTCGGCTTTTCGCCGTGGAGCCCCTGGGCCTGGCGCACGCGGCTCGGCCTGCGCTATCGCGCGTTTCCGCCGGGCGCCCATTTCTACGGTGTCAGCCGGGTGGGCGACTGGTTGGAACTGCTCGACTTCGAAGTGGCCGAAGTGCGTCGTTACGGCGTCGGCTTTCCTTGGCTGGCGCCGCGCACTGTGGGGCAGGGCTGGAGCGCCGGCTCGCTGCTGGCACCCCTGTCGGAGGCGTATCTGCTGGTTGCGCGCAAGCGCGTGCTGCCGATGAACTTCATCGGCCGTGCGCAGCGCGCGCAGATCAAGCCGCTGGTCGGTGTCGCTGCGCCGGCCGCCAATCGCGAGACCTTCGATCGCTAAGTGGCGCCGACTTCAGCCTAGAATGCGTCGCCTTTTCCGCCGGCGCGCAATGTCCCACTCGTGAAGCAAGTCATCATCCATACCGACGGTGCCTGCAAGGGCAATCCCGGCCCTGGCGGCTGGGGCGCGTTGCTGGCATTCAATGGCCAGCAGAAGCGGCTCAAGGGCGGCGAGCGCGACACCACCAACAACCGCATGGAACTCACGGCGGCGATCCGCGCGCTGGACGCGTTGAAGGAGTCGTGCGCGGTGACCTTGTACACGGACTCCTCGTACGTGATGCAGGGCCTGACCGAGTGGATGCCGAACTGGAAGCGGCGCGGCTGGCGTACGGCCGACAACAAGCCGGTGAAGAACCAGGACTTGTGGCAGCAGCTGGATGCGGCCGCTGCGCGTCATGAGGTGCGCTGGCAGTGGGTCAAGGGTCATGCCGGCGATCCCGGCAACGAGGAAGCCGACCGACTCGCCAATGAAGGCGTGCTCGAGGCGCTGAGCGGCGCCTGAGCGTCCTGCCGTTGCGGACGGCTGCGGCCGATCGCCCGTAGAATTCGCAGATGCGCCAGATCGTCCTCGACACCGAAACCACCGGCCTGGAAGTCCAGCTCGGCCATCGCATCATCGAGATCGGTTGCATCGAGCTGAAGAACCGCCGGCCGACGCAGAACACCTGGTGGCGCTATATCAATCCGGGTCGTGAGATCGATGCGGGCGCCGAAGCGGTGCACGGCATCAGCAGCGCATTTCTGGCCGACAAGCCGGCGTTCTCCGAGCTGGCGGACGAGCTGTGGCGCTTCCTCGAAGGTGCCGAGCTGGTCATCCACAACGCATCCTTCGATCTCGGGTTTCTCAACCGCGAGTTCCAGTTGATCGGCAAGGGCCAGCGCCTTGAGGACGTCTGCACGGTCACCGATACCGTGGCGCTGGCGCGCAAGCTGCATCCCGGTCAGAAGGTCAATCTCGACGCGCTGTGCAAGCGCTACAACGTCGACAACTCCAACCGCGAGTTCCATGGCGCCTTGCTCGACGCGCGCCTGCTCGCTGACGTTTATCTCGCGATGACCGGCGGCCAGAGTCGCCTGGGCCTGGACGATCACGAGTCGGGCGGCGCCAGCCGCTCGCGGTTCGTCGAGTTGCTGGCGGCACCGGATGTGCCGTTGCCGGTGCAGCGCGCTTCCGATTCGGAGATGGCCGAGCATCGCGCGCGGCTCAAGAAGATCGCGTCCAAGGGCCAGTGCTTCTGGACCGAGGATCTGCCGCCGGAGCCGGTGGCCTGAGTCGTCGCGCGGCGGTCGCCGGGCAGACGCTCGCAGGTCCGCGCTGATGGACTGGGTGTTCGGCGCCTCAGGGCTTGCGCGCCAGCGCCGTGATCGACTCGAAATAGGGTGCGCGCGCCTCGCGCGAGGTGATGCGGCAGGATTCCACCTGCAGGCCGCAGCCGCTCAGCAGCTTGCGCAACGCCGCCGGTGAGATCCCGAGATTGACGTGATCGTAGGCGCGCATCGTTTCTTCGTGCGTGTGCTCGGCCAGCGCGGCGACCACCAGCCGTCCGCCGGGTCGCAGCAGGCGCGCGGCTTCGAGCAGCACGCGGCGCGGTTCGCGCGTGTAGGCCAGCGCATGCATCAGGAAGACGTGATCGCTGCTGGCATCCGCCAGCGGCAGCGCATGCATGTCGGCATCGACGAAGCGCACGTTCTCGACATGATCCAGACGCCGGCGCGCCGCGGCCAGCACCGTCGTGCTGATATCGACGCCGGTGACGCTGTGAGCCTGGGCTGCCAGCAACTCACAGAGCACGCCGTCGCCGCAGGCCAGATCGACGACGTCGCCCAGCTCCATCAGGCCGATCAGGGCGCGCGCATTGGCCTCCCAGGTGCGGCCGGGCGAATAGTGCAGCTCCATGCGGCCGGCGACGGATTCGGCCCAGGTCTGGCCGCGCTTGCGTGCGGCGACGAGCTGTTCGGCGCGCTCCCGGTCCAGCCGGAGCTGCGCATCCTCCAGGCGGGCGCGCAGCAGTGCCCAGACCTCGCTGGCCGCCGCCTCATTGCCAGTGGCCGAATAGAACGCGGCATTGCCGGAGCGCTTGTCGGCGACCAGTCCGGCGCGCTTAAGGCGCGCCAGATGCGTGGAGACGCGGCTTTGCGCCATGCCGGTGACTTCCGTCAGCTCAGCCACCGACAGTTCGTGCGCTTCCAGCAGCAGCAGCAGGCGCAGGCGACTGGCGTCGGAGAGCAGGCTGCACAGCTCGGTGCTTTGATCGAGAGACAGACTCATGCGGATGAGCGGATGAAGATGTCGGCATTGTGACGGCCAGACCCGCAAACAAAAAGCCCGCCGGATGGCGGGCTTTTTGTTTGCGCGGATTGACGTCGCTTCAGGGGTTGGAAGACCCCGAATTATTGTTGCCATTGCTGTCCGGCAGGCCCAGGCCCATCTGCGCGGGCGCGTCCGACGCGGTGGACAGGCCACTGCGCTCGGCTTCCTTCTTGCCGGCCGACGTCGCGAGAAACGCGCGCGACAGCGGTGAGGGCGTGATGTCGCGGACGGCGGTGACCACCGGCGTGGCGACCTCGACGACCTTCTTCTCGACATCCACGGCGGCTTTCTTGACCTGCGCCTCGACTTTCTTGACCTGGGCTTCGGCCTTCTTCACCTGAACCTTGACTTGGGCTTCGGCCTTTTTCACCTGGACCTTGGCCTTGGCTTTCAGCTTGGCGACGTCCTTCTTGACGGTTTTCTGTGCCTTGACGACCGACTTCTTGGCGCTGGCGACCGCCTTCTTGGCCTTGGCCTGGACCTTCTTTGCCTGTGCCTGGACTTTCTTGGCCTTGGCGGCGGGCTTCTTGGCCGCTGCTTTGACCTTGGTCTTGGCCTTGCTTACGGCCTTTTTCGCCTTGGTCTCGACTTTCTTGGCCTTGGCTTTCACGGAGGCGACGGCCTTCTTGGCCTTGGCCTTGACACCGGCCAGCTTGCTCTTGGCAGCGGTCTTCTTCGCGGCCTTAGCACCGCCCTTCTTCGCGGACTTCTTCATAAGCGTGACAAGCTCCATGCGGGTTGCGGCCACGATGGCCAGGGATTCGCGTGCATTGGCAATGACGCGTTGAACGAGCTCGCGCAGCAAGACGAGTTGCCGGCTGGCGATTTCGGAAGGGCGGCCGGACGTGTGCGCAGCGTGCAGGGCGTCGGCGAGCGTGCGGAGGTGAAGGTCGAGCAGGCGGCGTTCCTGCGTCGCGAGGCGGTGCGCGCCGAGTTGCAGGGCGCGCTGAATCTCGCCTGCCGTGGCCGCGGTGTCGCGGCGCAGGTGATTCCATCGGGATTTGACGTTAGACAGCCGCTCATGGCCTGCCACCGATCCCCCTTGACTTTTCCCCCGAAAAGTTATTCCCGAGTCTAGGCTTGCGTTCGAAAGAATGTCAAAAAATGACCAGGCTGCCGCGATGCCTGCAGGTCCCGGGTCCGCCGCTCGCGTCCTCGGAGCCGGCCTGCGCCGCATCTGCGCCCGCGGGGGCGTTTTTCGTTGTGCGGATCTTGGTTTACGCCCTCTCGACCGGGGGGTAAGATTGCCGGCCTTTTCTTTTAGGGCGCGGCCGTTTTTCTCCGCAGGCTGCGCGAAACCCTCTTTTTCATCAACGAGGTATGCCAACCATGTATCAAGGGCAGTCCATCAAGGTCAGCACGCTCGACGGCGGTATCGCCGAGCTCTGCTTCGACCGTCAGGGCGATTCGATCAACAAGTTCGACGCGCAGACGGTCAAGGAGCTGAAGGAAGCCGGCGACGCGCTGGCCAAGGCCAGCGGCATCAAGGGCCTGATCGTCACCAGCGCCAAGGATGTGTTCATCGTCGGCGCCGACATCACCGAATTCGGCAAGAACTTCCTGCAGAGCGAGGAAGAGATCGCCAACTGGGCGGTCGAAGCCAACAAGATCTTCAGCGCGATCGAAGACCTGCCGTTCCCGTCGGTGACCGTGATCAACGGCATCGCCCTCGGCGGCGGCCTGGAGATGGCGCTGTCGACCGACTACCGCGTCATGAGCACGGCCGCGCAGATCGGCCTGCCGGAAACCAAGCTGGGCATCTTCCCGGGCTTCGGGGGCACGGTGCGTCTGCCGCGCCTGATCGGTGCCGACAACGCGATCGAGTGGATCGCCGGTGGTGATCAGCAGAAGCCGGAAGCCGCGCTGAAGGTGCACGCGGTCGATGCCGTCGTCGCGCCCGAGAAGCTCAAGGAGGCCGCGCTGAAGCTGGTGGCCCAGGCCATCGAAGGCAAGTACGACTGGAAGGCGCGCCGCGCGCAGAAGACCGGCAAGCTCAAGCTCGACCCGATCGAGAGCATGATGGTGTTCAGCACCGCAAAGGGCTTCATCGCGGGCAAGGCCGGCAAGAACTACCCGGCGCCGCTGGCCGCCGTCAGCGCGATCGAGAAGGCCGCGGGCAAGACGCGCGACGACGCGCTGAAGATCGAAGGCCAGGCTTTCGCCAAGGTTGCCAAGACCACGCAGGCGGACGCGCTGATCGGTCTGTTCCTCAACGACCAGCTGCTGAAGAAGAAGGCCAAGTCCGCGACCAAGGCCGGCAAGCCGATCAAGCAGGCCGCCGTGCTCGGCGCCGGCATCATGGGCGGCGGCATCGCCTACCAGAGCGCCGTCAAGGGCACGCCGATCATCATGAAGGACATCGCCGACAAGGCGCTGGACCTGGGCATGTCGGAAGCCAACAAGCTGCTGTCCAAGCAGGTCGAGCGCAAGAAGCTCAAGCCCGAGAAGGCCGGCGCCGTGCTCGCCACGATCCGCCCGACCCTGAACTACGGCGACTTCCAGAACGTCGACGTCATCGTCGAAGCCGTGGTCGAGAACCCCAAGATCAAGAAGTCGGTGCTCGCCGAAGTCGAAGGCCTGGTGAAGCCGGGCACGATCATCGCATCGAACACCTCGTCGATCTCGATCGACGAACTGGCCACCGCGATGAAGCATCCCGAGCATTTCCTCGGCATGCACTTCTTCAATCCGGTTCACAAGATGCCGCTGGTCGAGGTCATCTACGGCGAGAAGACCAGCAAGGAAGCGATCTCGACGATCGCCGCCTACGCGGCTGCGATGGGCAAGACGCCGATCGTCGTCAAGAACTGCCCGGGCTTCCTGGTCAACCGCATCCTGTTCCCGTACTTCGGCGGCTGGCTCGCGCTGATCCGTGACGGCGCCAACTTCGAAGCCGTCGACAAGATCATGGAGACCTTCGGCTGGCCGATGGGCCCGGCGTATCTCCAGGACGTGGTCGGCATCGACACCTCGCATCACGTCGGCGACGTGCTCGCGGAAGGCTACCCGGACCGCATGGACAACAAGCAGTTCAAGTCCGCGCTGGACGTGATGTACGAGAACAAGCGCTACGGCCAGAAGAACGGCATCGGCTTCTACAAGTACACGACCGATCCGAAGGGCAAGCCGAAGAAGGAAGTCGCGCCCGACACTTACCAGCTGATCGGTTCGGTGCAGCCGAACGGCCAGAAGGATTTCTCGGAAGAGGAAGTCATCGACCGCCTGATGCTGCCGATGATCATCGAGACCGTGCGCTGCCTCGACGAGAAGATCGTCGAGACGCCGGCCGAAGCCGACATGGGCCTGATCCTGGGTGTCGGCTTCCCGCCGTTCCGCGGCGGCGCGCTGAAGTACGCCGACACGCTCGGCATGAAGACCGTTCTCGAGAAGGCCGCGAAGTACGCGCACCTGGGCAAGCTCTACGAGCCGACCGCTTCGATGAAGCAGATGGCGGCCGAAGGCAAGCTTTACTTCCCCAAGTAAGCGCCCACCCGAATTTGGAGATCAGCAATGACTGACGTCGTAATCGTTGATGCAATCCGTACCCCGATGGGTCGTTCCCGGGGCGGCGTGTTCCGTAACGTGCGTGCCGAAGCGCTGTCCGCGCACCTGATGAAGACCATCCTCGCCCGCAACCCGGCCGTGAAGCCGTCGGACGTGGAGGACGTGATCTGGGGCTGCGTGATCCAGACGCTGGAGCAGGGTTTCAACATCGCGCGCAACGCCGCGCTGCTCGCCGGCCTGCCGAAGGAAGTCGCCGGCCAGACCGTTAACCGCCTCTGCGGTTCGTCGATGACCGCAATCCACACTGCGGTTGGCGCGATCCAGTCCGGTATGGGCGACACCTACATCGTCGGCGGCGTCGAGCACATGGGCCATGTGCCGATGACGCACGGCTTCGACGGCGCGCCGGAGCTGTCGGTGAACACCGCCAAGGCATCGGCGATGATGGGCCTGACCGCCGAGATGCTGACGCAGACGCACCAGATCAACCGCCAGCAGCAGGACGAGTTCGCGCTCGCCTCGCACCAGAAGGCGTTTGCCGCCTGGAAGAACGGCAACTTCAAGAACGAGATCGTCGCCACCGAAGGCCATGACGCCGACGGCGCGCCGATCCTCGTCGACTGGGACGAGGTCGTGCGCCAGGATGCCAACATCGCCGATCTCGGCAAGCTGAAGCCGGCTTTCAACCCGAAGGGCAGCGTCACCGCCGGCAACAGTTCGGCGATCTCGGACGGCGCCTCCTGCGTGCTGGTGATGTCCGCCGACAAGGCCAAGGCCCTGGGCCTGAAGCCGCTGGCGAAGATCCGCGGCATGGCCGCCGCCGGCTGCAACGCCTCGATCATGGGCATCGGCCCGGTGCCGGCGACGCAGAAGGCGCTGAAGCGTGCCGGTCTCGAGATCTCGAACATCGACTACTTCGAGCTGAACGAAGCCTTTGCCGCGCAGTCGCTGGCCGTCATCAAGGACCTGAAGCTCACGGAGCGCATGGACCGCATCAACCTCAAGGGCGGTGCGATTGCGCTCGGCCATCCGCTGGGTTGCTCGGGTGCGCGCATCACCGGCGCGCTGGCACGCCTGCTCACCGAGAAGGATGCGCAGTTCGGCGTCGCGACGATGTGCATCGGCATGGGCCAGGGCGTGGCCACCGTGCTGGAACGCGTCAACTGATCCTTCGGGTTCAGCGGTAGAAGTACAGAAGGCCGGGGAAACCCGGCCTTCTGCTTTTCCGGCGCCGCCACGTTCTGCACACTGCTGGTGATTCTTCCGGAGCTTGCCGCATGTACACCCTCTATTACTCGCCCGGCACCGCCAGCATGGTGGTCCACCTGGCGCTGCTGGAAATCGGCGCACCCTACGAGCTCAAGCTCGTCGACTTCGAAACCCGGGCGCAGCAGGACGCCGACTATCTGAAGCTCAATCCGCAGGGCGTAGTGCCGACGCTGATTGCCGACGGCCGCCCGCTGGTGGAATCGGGGGCGCTGCTGATGATCCTGGCCGACCGTCATCCGGAGGCCAAGCTGGCGCCGCCGCCCGGCACATCGGCGCGCGAGGACTGGACGCAGTGGATCGTGTATCTGAGCAACGCGCTGATGGCGAGCTACCGCCTGTGGTTCTACCCGCAGGACCTGGGTCGGCCGGTGCACGATCCGGTCGTTCAGGACGCAGTGCGCCGCAGGATCGAAGGCATCTTCGACCGCCTGGACGCGCAGCTCGCCGCCCACGGTCCTTACCTGCTCGGGGAGTATTTCAGCGGCGCCGACCTGATGCTGACGATGCTGCTGCGCTGGTCGCGCAACATGCCGAAGCCGGCAACCGAATGGCCCGCCCTGAAGCGGCAGGCCGACCTGGTGCGTGCGCGCGCAAGCTGGCAGAAGCTCTACGCGTTGGAGGGGCTGACCGAGTGGCGTTAGGCCGTATTGGCGTCTTCCCGCTCGCAGGCGCGTCGCCGCGGTGACGGCCTACCAGGTGGAGGCAGCCTGCGGAATTGCCTTGCGCAGGTTCTGCGCCACCTCTCGCGCGTCATAGGCTTCGGCCCGCGCGGGTTTGGGGTTCTTGCCCATGACCACGTCCAGCTGGGTGCGGTAGCGGCTGTAGGTGGTGGTGGTGGCCACCGCGGGGCTGGCAAAGCCGGGTGAATAGACCACTTCGTCGCGGCAGGTGAGCGGACCGC
>DASWWX010000032.1:0-46695 GCA_036405815.1 Solimonas sp.
GCCGACGACTACGTGCGCCGCGTCATGGTCAACGCGCTCGGTCAGGACAAGGCCAACGGCCTGATCGACCGGATTCTGCTGGGCCGCAACAGCAAGGGCCTCGAAGCCCTCAAGTGGATGGAAACGCGCGCGGTGGCGGACATCGTGCGCAACGAACACCCGCAGATCGTCGCCATCGTGCTGGCCTACCTGGACCCGGATCAGGCTGCGGACGTCGTCTCGCAACTGCCCGAACGCATGCGCAGCGACGTGCTGATGCGCATCGCGCGGCTCGATGGCATCCAGCCGCAGGCGCTGCGCGAGCTGGACGAGATCATGGAAAAGCAGTTCTCCGGCGGCAACAACCTGAAGGCGTCGAGCGTCGGCGGCATCAAGGTCGCCGCCACGATCCTGAACCTGATGGACACGACCGCCGAGCAGGCCATCATCGGCAAGATCGGCGAGGCGGATGCGGACCTGTCGCAGCGCATCCAGGATCTGATGTTCGTGTTCGACGACCTCGGCAGCGTCGACGATCGCAGCATCCAGGCGCTGCTGCGCGAGATTTCCACCGAGACGCTGGGCCTGGCGCTGAAGGGCGCCGAACCGCGCGTCAAGGACAAGATCCTGCAGAACATGTCCAAGCGCGCCGCCGAGATGCTGGTCGAGGACATGGAGGCCAAGGGCCCCGCCAAGGTGTCCGACGTCGAAGGCGCGCAGAAGGAGATTCTGGCGGTGGCGCGTCGCCTCGCCGACGCCGGCACCATCGTGCTCGGCGGCAAGGGCGAGGAGATGCTGTGAGCGCCGCAGCACTGAAGGAACTGCCGCTGCTGTCGGCGGAAGCCGCGGGCGCGGTGTCACGCTGGCAGCTGCCGGTGTTCGAGGTCCCGTCGCGCCTGCAGAACGATCTGCCGACCGCGGCGCAGCTCGAGGCGGTCGAAGCCGCGGCCTACCAGGACGGTGTGCAGCGCGGGCACGCCGAAGGCTACGCCGCCGGCCAGCGCGCCGCGCAGCAGGAGACCGAACGCCTGCGCGCGCTGATCGAGCATCTGCAGCGTCCGCTGGCGCACCTGGGTGAAGACACCGAGCGCGCATTGCTGGACACCGCCTGCGCGATCGCGCGGCGCCTGACGCTGAACGAACTGAATCAGAACCCCGAGGCGATCGAACGGATCGTGCGGGAAGCGCTGTCGCTGCTGCCGTCCTACGTGCGCGACGTGCGCCTGCACCTGCACGCCGACGACGCGACGTTCCTGCGCGAGCGGCTGACGCCGCCGCCGGACGCGCAGAGCTTCCGCATCGTCGTCGATGCCTCGCTGGCGCGCGGCGACTGCCGCGTGCTGACCGAATCCACGCAACTCGATGCGCGCCTGGAGACACGGCTCGCCGTGCTGCACGACGCGCTGTCGGCGACCGCCGTGCCGGCGGGAGGCGCGTCATGAACAATCCCTACGCCGTTGCCGAAGCGCGGCATCACGCCGCACGCCTGCGCGCCCAGGCCAACGCGGTGGCGGCTGCGCCGGGCCTGCGCGCCGAAGGCCAATTGCGTCGCGTCGTCGGCCTGACGCTGGAGGCGGTCGGCTGTCCGCTGCCGCTGGGCGCGCGTGCGCGCATCGTCAACGCCGACGGCAGTGGCCTGGAAGCCGAAGCCGTCGGCTTCTCCGGCGAGCGTGTGTTCCTGATGCCGTCCGGCGAACTGCAGGGCCTGCAACCGCTGGCGCGCGTGGTGCCGCTGGGCCATGCCGCCGAGGTGGCGGTTGGCGATGCCGTGCTGGGCCGCGTGCTCGACGGCGAAGGCAAGCCGCTGGACGGCAAGGGTCGGGTTGCCTGCGATACGCAGGTGCCGCTCTACGGCCGCCCGCTCAATCCGCTGGCGCGCGAACCGATCTCGCAGCCGCTGGATGTCGGCGTGCGCGTCATCAACAGTCTGCTGACCGTCGGGCGCGGCCAGCGCCTGGGCCTGTTCGCCGGCACCGGCGTCGGCAAGTCCACGCTGCTCGGCATGATGACGCGCTACACGCAGGCTGACGTCATCGTCGTCGGCCTGATCGGCGAACGCGGCCGTGAAGTGCGCGACTTTCTCGATCACAACCTCGGCCCCGAAGGGCTCAAGCGCGCCTGCGTCGTCGCCACACCGGCCGATCGCTCGCCGCTGCTGCGCCTGCGCGCCGCCTATACCGCGACCGCCATCGCCGAGTACTTCCGCGACCAGGGTCGTCACGTATTGCTGCTGATGGATTCGCTGACGCGCTTCGCCCAGGCACAGCGCGAGATTGGCCTGGCCATCGGCGAGCCGCCGACCACGCGCGGCTATCCGCCGTCGGTGTTCGCGCGCTTGCCGCAACTGGTCGAGCGCGCCGGCAACAGCCTCGACGGCCGTGGTTCGATCACCGCGTTCTACACCGTGCTGACCGAGGGCGACGATCCGCAGGACCCGATCGCCGACGCCGCGCGCGGCATCCTCGACGGCCACATCGTCATGTCGCGCTCGATCGCCGACGCCGGTATCTATCCGGCGGTGGACGTCGAACCGTCGATCTCGCGCGTGATGCACGAGATCGTCGCCCCCGAACACCAGCAGGCGGCGCGCCAGTTCCGCGCGCTGTTCTCGGCTTACCAGCGCAACCGCGACCTGATCTCGATCGGCGCCTACCAGCGCGGCGCCGATCCGCGCGTCGACGCGGCCATCGCCAAGTGGCCGCAGATCGAGGAATTCCTGCGCCAGGACGTCCGGCAGGCCGCTGGCCTGCACGACAGCATCGAGGCGCTGAACCAGCTCACGCATTGAGGAAGCCGCCATGCCGCAAGCGATGTCGCAACGATTGGTCCCGCTGCAGCAGCTCGCCGACACCCGCGAGGACGAGGCGGCGCGCCGCCTGCTCGACGCGCAGCGCCAGGTCGCCGAGCGCGAGGCGCGGCTGCAGGAGCTGTGCGCCTATCGCGGCGAGTACGAACAACGGCTCGGCGGCGCCACGCCGCAGCTGATGCTGAACGCGCGCCAGTTCATCGCGCGCCTGCGCGAGGCTGAGGCCTTCCAGCGCTATCTGGTCGAGCAGGCGCGCCAGGCCTTGGCCACCGAGCGTGGCCGCTGGCTGCTGCGCCGCCGCGAGGCCGGCACGCTGGAGCAGCTGGCCGAGGTCTATCGCGGGCGCGAACGCCAGGTCGAGGCTCGCCGCCAACAGAAAGTGCTGGATGAATACGCGCAGCGCCTGCACGCGGTCGCCGCGGCGAGCGGCGCGTGCTGAACATGACGGTGGCCGCGCCACCGAGCCGCAGCGGGTCCGCGATGGCTACGCCGCCGCTGTCAGACAGCGCCGCGGATGGCGCCGACGGCCTCGCGTTCCAGGCCCTGCTGGCGCCGAGGGTCTCGGCTTCGCCGCCACCGGGCGGCGAGCCGGCGGTGGCGGTCGACGCCGATCCTGGCGACGACGCGGCACCCGAGCCCGACGCGGCATCCGAAGATCCGGAAGCGGCGATCGGCTGGCTGCTGCAGGTGTTGCAGGGGCCGTTACCGGCACCGGCACCGGCACCGGCACCGGCCTCTGCTGCGCCCGCTGCCACGCCTGCAGGCTCGCCCGTGATGGCGTCGGCATCGCTGCCCTCCGGCGCCGCCGTAGCGAACGCGCCTGGCGACCCCGTATTCGCGCCGGACGCCACCGTCGCGCGCGCCGCGCCTCCGGCGGTAACCGCCGCAACGCCGGCCGCAACGCAATCCGAACCCCTGATGTCCGCGACCCCGGCAGACGCCGAATCGCGGGCGATGCCGGACGCCGAAGCCCTGCTGCCGGCCGCGCAGCCGGCATCGTCCCTGGAAACGTCGGTGGCGGCCGTGACGACGAACGCCGCTGCGGGCGCTCAAGGTGCCGCGACGTCGGCGATGCCGCCGCCGGTTCCCGTGATCGGGCACAACCCCCATACCGGTGCCGCCCACGCCCCGCCGCCGCCCGAACCCCTGCCGCCGCAGCCGTTGTCGCTGACCCAGCACGACTGGGGCGGCGCGCTGGGCGAGCACATTGCCTGGATGGTCGATCAGGACCGTCAGGACGCGGTGATCGAGCTGCATCCCGCCGAACTCGGCAGCCTGGTGGTGCGCGTCGAAACGCGCGGCAACGAAGCGCAGGTGACGATCGTCGCCGGCAGCGCGGCGGCGCGCGATCTGCTGCAGCAGGCGCTGCCGCAACTGCGCGACCTGCTGATGGGCCAGGGTTTCAACCAGGCGCGTGCCCAGGTGGAGCGTCCTAACGCCACCGGCTCGGCGCGCGGCGACGATCCGGTCTCGCACGAGATCGGCACGGGTGCCCGCCGCCGCATCGGCCGCGTGCTGCTGGTCGACGCCTACGCCTGACGGAAAACCGGCGGCGGGCTGCAAAAACGCCCGCCGGATTTCCGACCTGAAGCGGTTTTCCCTGCGATAGGGCCTCGCATTGGCGTCGGGAACAGGACTTGCTCGGGAGCAGGTGACACCGACCGGACCCGAACCCGATGGCCACCGCTAAAGCCCCGACTGCTGACGACGACACCCCGGCCGCGCCGCCGCCCAAGCCCGCGGGCCGCGCCGGCGGCATCGGCCTGCTGATCGGTGCCGTGCTGCTGTCGGTCGGCGCCAGCGCCGGCATCTCCTGGTTCTTCTCGCAGCAGGCCCTGGCCGCGATCAAGGCCGCCAGCGCCGAGCCCGTCGAAGGCGAGGGCGCCGAAGCGGTGCCCGAAAAACCCAAGGCCCCGCCCTTGTACATGACCCTGGAACCGGCCTTCGTCGTCAACCTCGACGATCCCAGCGGTCTGCGCTTCCTGCAGCTGCAGATCGAACTGATGGCGCGCGACCAGGCCACGCTGGACGCGGTCAAGCAGCACAACCCGCGTATCCGCAACGCGCTGCTGATGCTGCTGGGCCAGCAGCAGATCGCGACGCTGGCGCAGCGCGAGGGCAAGGAAAAGCTGCAGGCCGCGGTGCTCGCCGAGATCCAGACCGCGCTCAAGGCCGAGACCGGCAAGGGCGATGTCGAGGCCGTGTACTTCACCAGTTTCGTAATGCAGTGAGCGCCCGCGCATGAGTAACGATCTGCTCTCCCAGGACGAAATCGACGCGCTGCTGCACGGCGTCGACAACGGCAAGGTCGACACCACGCCGCCGCCAGCCGCACCCGGCGAGGCGCGCAGCTTCGACTTCGCCACGCAGGACCGCATCGTGCGCGGCCGCATGCCGACGCTGGAGATGATCAACGAGCGCTTCGCGCGCCTGTTCCGCATCTCGCTGTTCAACATGCTGCGGCGCTCGCCGGAGCTGACCGTGGTTGGCATCGAGACTGCCAAGTTCTCCGAGTACACGCATTCGCTGTACGTGCCGACCAGCCTGAGCCTGATTCGCGTCAAGCCCCTGCGCGGCACCGCGCTGTTCGTGTTCGAACCGCGCCTGGTGTTCACCGTGGTGGAGAACTTCTTCGGCGGCGACGGCCGCCTCAACACCAAGATCGAAGGCCGCGAGTTCACGCCCACCGAGATGCGCGTCATCCAGCTGCTACTGAAGCAGGCCTTCGCCGATCTGCAGGAAGCCTGGAGTCCGGTGCTGCCGATGGAGTTCGAGTACCTGAACTCCGAGGTCAACCCGCATTTCGCCAACATCGTCTCGCCCAGCGAGATCGTCGTCGTCTGCAAGTTCAAGATCGAACTCGAAGGCGGCGGCGGCCATCTGCACGTCACCTTCCCGTACTCGATGATCGAGCCGATCCGCGATCTGCTCGACGCCGGCATCCAGTCCGATCGTGGCGGCAAGGACGAGCGCTGGGCCATTTCGCTGCGCGAACAGATCCAGGACGCCGACGTCGAGCTGTCCAGCGAACTGGCGCGCACCACGATCAGCCTGCGTCAGCTCGCCCAGCTCAAGGCCGGCGACGTGCTGCCCATCAACCTGCCCAAGACCCTGGACCTGTGCGTCGAGAACCTGCCGCTGTTCCGCGGCAGCTTCGGCGTCGCGCACGGCCACAACGCGATCCGCATCACCGGCGTCGCCACGCCAGCCAAGACCTCCCATTCCGCTCTGACCCACCGCGAGGCCGCATGAACGCCACCGCATCCAATCCTGCCGCGTCCGCCGAGCGCGCCAGCTTCCAGACACTCGAGGACCGCAGCACGCCGGCCAACGCCGACGTCAACCTCGACGTGATTCTCGACGTGCCGGTCACGCTGTCGATGGAAGTCGGCCGCGCGCGCATTCCGATCCGCAACCTGCTGCAGCTCAACCAGGGCTCGGTGGTCGAACTCGAACGGGCCGCCGGCGAGCCGCTGGATGTCTACGCCAACGGCACCTTGATCGCGCACGGCGAAGTCGTCGTCGTCAACGAGAAGTTCGGCATCCGCCTCACCGACGTGGTGAGTCCGGCCGAACGCATCCGCAAGCTCAAGTGAGCGCAACGGTGAGCGCATCGGCGAGCGCCGCCGCCGCAACCACGGCGGCGCACTCGACTGCCGCCGCGACGCCGTCGCTGGCGGGCGGTGCGGTGGAGATGATCGTCAGCCTGATGCTGGTGCTCGGCGTGCTGTTCGCGCTGGCCTGGCTACTCAAGCGCGTGCAGATGGCGCGCGGTTCACGCGCCGGCGCGCTGCGCATCCATGCCGGCCTGACGCTCGGCGGCCGCGAGAAGGTGGTCTGGATCGAGGCCGGCGGCCGTCACTTCCTGCTCGGCGTCACTGCCCAGGCGGTGAACCTGCTGCACGCCTATGACGACGCGCCGGAACTGCCCGAAGCCGAACCGCTGCCGCCGCTGGCCAGCGCGTTCGCCGAGAAGCTGAAGGAAGCGCTGGGGCGCAAGCCGTCATGAACGATTTTCCGCTCCGCTTCGGCGCACTGCGCCGGCGCAGTGTCCACGGACTGTGGCCGAAAGCGGCCGGTGCGGTGCTGCTGGTCCTGCTTGGCCTCGCCCCCGATCTCGCTTTCGCCCAGGGCCTGCCGGCCGTGACCGCGACACCGGCGCCGGGTGGTGCCACGCAGTACAGCCTGAGCATCCAGACGCTGCTGCTGATGACGGGGCTGACGCTGCTGCCCGGCCTGATGCTGTGCACCACGGCGTTCCTGCGCATCGTCGTCGTGCTCGGCCTGCTGCGGCAGGCGCTGGGCACCGGCCAGACGCCGACCAACCAGATCCTGCTGGGTCTGGCGCTGCTGCTGAGCTTCTTCGTGATGTCGCCGGTGATGGATCGCATCTACACCGACGCCGCACAGCCGTATCTCGACGGGCAGATGGACTTCAAGACCGCACTCGCCGCCGGCGAGAAGCCGCTGCGCAGCTTCATGCTCGCGCAAACGCGCGAGGCCGACCTGATGACCTTCGCGCGCCTGGCCGATCAGGGCCCTTACGCGACGCCGGACGACATTCCGTTCACGGTGCTGGCCGCCGCGTTCATGACCAGCGAGCTGACCACGGCCTTCCAGATCGGCTTCATGCTGTTCATCCCCTTCGTCATCATCGATCTCGTCGTCTCCAGCGTGCTGATGAGCATGGGCATGATGATGCTGTCGCCGATGCTGATCTCGCTGCCGTTCAAGCTGATGCTGTTCGTGCTGGTGGACGGCTGGTCGCTGGTCATGGGCACGCTGGCGGCGAGTTTCCATCTGTGACGCCCGAGACCGTCCTGACGATCGGCCGCGAGGCGCTGACGCTGGCGCTGATGCTCGGTGCACCGCTGCTGCTGACCGCGTTGTCGGTGGGCGTGCTGGTCGGCGTGTTCCAGGCGGCGACGCAGATCAACGAGATGACGCTGTCGTTCATCCCCAAGCTGCTGGCGATGGCGCTGGTGCTGGCCATCACCGGCCCCTGGATGCTGCGCCTGCTGATCGAATACACGCGGCGCCTGATCGAGGGGATTCCGGGAACGCTCGGGTGATCACCGTCACCGACACGCAGTTGCTGGCCTGGTTGCAGCAATACTTCTGGCCGTTCGTGCGGATCGGTGCGCTGTTCATGCTCGCGCCGGTGCTGGGCGCACGCAACGTGCCGGCGCGCATCCGCCTGGGCCTGGCGGCCGCGATCACGCTGATCGTCGCGCCGCTGCTGCCGGTGCCGGCGCCGCTGGAGATGTTCAGCGGCCTCTGGTGGCGCACCCTGTTCGAGCAACTGGCGATTGGCCTGTGCATGGGCTTCACGCTGCTGCTGGTGTTCGAGGCGGTGGTGCTGGGCGGCGAACTGATCGCCTACAGCATGGGCCTGTCGTTCGCACAGCTCGCCGATCCGCTGCGCGGCGTCAGCACGCCCGTGGTCGGCCAGTTCCTGCTGATCGTGGTCACGCTGCTGTTTCTGGCGCTGGGCGGGCATCTGATCGTGATCGAGCTGATGCTGCGTTCGTTCCGCAGCCTGCCGGTCGCCGCCGGCGGTTTCGGCAGCGCACAGCTCGGCGCCTTGCTGACCTATAGCGGCACCTTGTTCGCGGGTGGCGTGCTGCTGGGGCTGCCCGTGGTGACCGCGCTGTTGCTGGCGAACCTGGCCCTGGGTGTCATCGGCCGTTCGGCGCCATCGCTGAATCTGTTCGCGGTCGGTTTCCCGGTGACCTTGATGGCGGGTCTGCTGCTGCTGCGCGCCGGCCTGCCGGCGATGGCCGAGCAGTTCGGCATCCTGCTCGATTCCGCCTGGGCGCTGATCGCGCAACTCGGGAGCGCCGCGCCGCCATGAGTGCGCAGGAGAAAACCGAACGCGCCACACCCAAACGTCAGCGCGAGGCCCGCGAGCGCGGCGAACTCGCGCGCTCGCGCGAGCTGTCGTCGGCGGCCGTCGTCGCGGCCGGCGTGGCGGGGCTGCTGGCGATGTCGGCCGGCATCGCCAACGGCGCCGCGCAGTGGATGCGCGGCGCCTTGAATTTCGATCCGGCGCTGCTGCGCGATCCCGGCACGATGGTCGCCCACTTCGGCGGCTTGCTCGCGCAGGGCTTCGGTCTGATCGCGCCGTTGTTGCTGGTGGCGCTGATCGTCGCGCTGCTGGCGCCGATGGCCCTCGGCGGCTGGAACTTCTCGGTCAAGGCGCTGAAGCTGGATTTCGGCCGCAGCAATCCGGTCAAGGGTCTGGGCCGCATGTTTTCCGGGCAGGCGGCGATGGAGCTGCTCAAGGCGCTGATGAAAGCCGGCGTGCTTGGCGCCATCGCCGCCGTCTACGTGCTGACGCATCGCGATGAACTGCATCTGCTCGCACGCCAGGCGGTGCAGCCGGCGATGGCGCAGGCGTTGGACCTGGCGTTCGGCAGCCTGATCTGGCTGTGTGGCGGGCTGCTGCTGATCGCCGGCATCGACGTGCCCTGGCAGCTGTATTCGCATGCCAAGAAACTGAAGATGTCGCGCCAGGAAGTGAAAGAGGAACACAAGCAGGCGGAAGGCTCGCCCGAGGTGAAAGGCCGCATCCGCCGCCTGCAGCAGGAGATCGCCAACCGCCGCATGATGGAGAAGCTGCCGACCGCGGACGTGGTGGTCGTCAACCCCACGCATTACGCGGTGGCTTTGAAGTACGAAGCCGGCAAGATGCGTGCGCCGCGCGTCATCGCCAAGGGCGTGGATCTGGTGGCGCTGACGATCCGCGAGAAGGCGAAGGAACACCGCATCCCGATCCTGTCGGCGCCGCCGCTGGCGCGCGCGCTGTATCGCGGCGCCGAACTGGATCAGGAAATTCCGGTGGCGCTCTACGCCGCCGTGGCGCAGGTGCTGACCTACATCTACCAATTGCGCCAGCAGGTTGCCGGCGTGGTGCCGACGCCGCCGGAGATCGGCGACGTGCCGGGCGGCGAGGCCGATCCGGTGCCGGGGCGCTGAGACCTACTCGACCGCGCCGAACACAAAGCCGCCGCGACCGCGACGCCAGGCTTCGAGCCAGCCGGTTTCGCGGGCGCCGACCACGCGAAAGCGCGGCAGCCTGCCGCGCAGCTCGCGCGAGTTCGCCGCCCATTCACGCGCCACGCGCCCGATCGCGGCGGCCTTGGCGGTGGCTTCGGAGTCGGCCTTGACCGCGCGCGTGGCGACGAAGCGCCACGCGGGACGGCCGTCGGCCGCAATCTCGACCGCCGTGCCTTCGATATCGACCAGATAGCGTTTCATGCGTCGCAGCCCTTGCCGTCGTGTTGCGTGCCGTGCGGATTCAGTCGTCGATCGGCCATTGCGGGTTCCACGCCACTTCCCAGAGATGGCCGTCCGGATCGCGGAAGCAGCCCGAGTAACCGCCCCAGAAGGTATCGACGGCCGGTTTGAGTATCTGTGCGCCGGCCGCTTGTGCCTGCGCCATCACCGCATCCGCCTCGGCCTTCGAGCCGACGTTGTGCGCCAGCATGAAGCCGGGCACGGCGGCGGCGCTGCTCACCGGCAGGCCGGTATCGGCGGCGATGCTGGTGCGCGGCCATAGCGCCAGACGCAGGCCGTTCTGCAGTTCGAAAAACGCGACGGCGCCGTTTTCCAGCTCCTGGCCGACGATGCCGTCGGTGTGCAGACCCATCCCGTCGCGGTAGAAGCGCAGCGCGCGCGCCAGATCGTCGACGCCCAGCGTGATCAGCGAGACGCGCGGCTTCATGGCCCGGATTCTGGGTTCAGGTTTCGGATTCAGGGTCTGGGTTCAGGGCACGTCGAAGAATTCAACGACGCCGGTTTCCAGCGAGTACTCGGCGCCGACCACCATCAGGCCCTCGTTCTGGATCAGCTGTTCCAGCACGGCCGAGCCGTGGCGCAGGTGATTGACCGAGGCGCTGACGTTGGCGCGCACCGCGTGATGCACGAGCGCGTGACGGTCGTGGCGCAGTTCCGTGCGCAGCAGCACTTCCACGGATGGCCGCACGCGATCGACGATCGAGCGCAGGTTGCGTGACTGAAGCTCACCGGGCTGCTGCAACTCGTCCAGCGTCGCGAGAATGGCGCCGCACTGCGAATGCCCGAGCACCACGACGAGGCGCGTGCCGAAGCGTGCCGCCGCGAACTCCACGCTGCCGACTTGCGAGGGCGCGACGATGTTGCCGGCCACGCGAATCACGAACAGATCGCCCAGGCCCTGGTTGAACACCAGCTCGGCCGGTACGCGGGCGTCCGAGCAGCCGAGAATGATTGCGGACGGCTTCTGCTCCTGCGCCGCTTGCGCGCGTTGGGCGTGCGTCACGGTCATGGCCTCGCTGCGGACGCCGTTGACGAAATCGCGGTTGCCCTGGCGGAGTTTTTCGAGCGCTTCTTGTGCGGAGATCATGGCGGCGGGATCGGCAGAGGACGGCGCGCAGTGTAGCGAAAGCGGGTGGCGCTTCGGTGGCCAGAAGCCGCCCGGCGGCGGCGATCTGGACCGGCCCGGCCCGGCGCGAGGCGAGCGCGAGCCTAGTCGGCAATCTCGTCGTAGCCGCGGCCGATGAATTGCACGAAGCAGAAGCCGTGACCGAAAGGGTCGGCGAGCAGGGCGAGCTTGCCCCAGGCGCTGGTCGACACCGGCTTTTCGAGCTGCGCGCCGGCCGCCAGCGCGCGTGCCACGGCGGCGTCGATGTCGTCGACAACGAAATCCAGATGCACCGGCGTCCAGTGCCGGTCGAAATTGCGCGTTTGCGAGCAGGTCGGCGCGGCAGCGGTGCCGGCGCATTTCATCAACAGGTAGATCGGCGCCGCTGCCCCCAACATCTCCAGGCCGACGTCGCCGAAGCGCCGGCCCACGCGCAGGCCGAACGCGGCCTCGTAGAAGCGGCGCGCCTTGTCGAGATCGTCGACGTCGATGTTGACGAGCAGATTCATGGCGAGGTTTCCGGCGGTGCGGGCGAGATTGCGTCTGCGTCTGCGTCTGCGTCTGCGGCTTCGAGCGTGAGCCGCTTGTAATAGACCACCGTGGCGTGCAGCGCGCCATCGGGGCTGGCGGCGTAGGCCGGAATCTCGCCGGCCTTGTGCCATCCGAGATGCCGGTAGACGGCTTCCGCGGGCGAGTCGAGCAAGGTATCCAGCACCAGCGTCGAGCGCTGCGAGGCGCGCGCATGGGCTTCGACGGCCTGCATCAGGCGGCTGGCGATGCCCTGGCCACGACAGCGCTGCAGCACGAACAGCTTCTGCACCTCGGCGCGATGGCGGCCGTTCTCCTTCTCGCACAGCGCCAGCTGCACCGAGCCGACGATCGCGCCCTCATGCTCGGCCACCCACAGGCACAGATGGTCGCCGAGCGCGGCGAGCACGGTCTGCCAGTAGCGACGTGCAGTGTCGGGCGACAGCGGCGCGAGGAAACCGACCGAAGCGCCGCCGTGGACGGCGTCAATCAGCAGCGCGCACAGGCCGTCGAGCAGGGCCGGGGTGGCGGCATGCACGCGACGCAGGTCGGCCGCAGCGGCTTCAGGCATGCGCGCCGCCGGTGCGGTGACGATAGATCCAGTACGCCATTGCGAGCGCGAATGCGCCGGCCGCCGGAATCGCCAGCGCCGTGAATTGCAGATGCAGGAACCCGTAGGCGCCCACGCAGCCGCCGGCCAGAAAACCCAGGATCAGCAGCAGGAACAGCAAGGCCTTGCGACGATCCAGCGCATGGCCGCGCAGGCGCGCGCCGAGCATCGTGCCGAGATCGGTGAACAGGCCGGAGACGTGCGTGGTGCGAATGGTGGCGCCGCTGTAGGTGCTGACCATGCCGTTCTGCAGGCCACAGGCCGCGGAGGCGAGAAAGTGGCCGGCGGTAGAGCCGCGGCTCAGCGTCAGCATCGCCAGCAGCAGCAAGGCGGATTCGATCAGCAGCGCCACGCTGTAGCGCCGGCCCAGGCGCAGCACGGCGTTGTCGATGATGACGCCACTCAACGCCGCGCCGGCGACGAACGACAGCAGGATCAGGAACAGGTGCAAGCTCACGCCGGCATCGAGGCCGACCATCGACAGGCTCAACAGCGTCGAGATGCCGGTCAGGTGCGAGACCGCCTGGTGCTCGAAGCCAAGCAGGCCGATGGCGTTGACCGCGCCGGCAATCGCCGCCAGCCAGAAACCGCCAACCTCGACCCAGCGCGGAAGCTTGGTGAACACGAGTCCGGTTCAGCCGCCGGCGGTCTGGGGCAGGCCCACCTGCGTCGCCACCCACCACGAGATGCCGCGCGGGCTGACAAAGCCGCCGCGCCGGTCCTCATCGCCGGGCCGCTGCTTGGGCGGCTGCAAGGCAGTGGCGCCGGCCGCCAGCGCGCGTTGGTAGATCGCATCCACGTCGGCGACATAGACGTGCAGGTTGCTGGCCAACGCCGGCCAACCCTCCATCGCATCGGACAGCATCACCACCGTGTCATCGATGCGCACCTCGCCGTGGCCGATGCGGCCATTCGGCAGTGTGGTGCAGCGCAGCGGGGTGGCGCCGAAGACGTCGCGCAGGAACTCGATCTCCGCGGCCGCGCCCTCGACGACGAGATACGCCGAGACGGAAGGGTAGCTGTCTGGTTTGTAGGCTGGGGTCATGGCAGGGATCGGAGGCGGGGCAGGAGCGGCAGCGGTAGGCCGGAACATCGTGCTGAGCAGATCGTAGGCGCTGGCATTTCAGCGCCAGTGGCGAACGGTCACGGGATCGCCATCACCGTCGCCATCGCGATCGACCAGCGGCCCGACGGCCGCCATCTTATCGGCGCGCAGCCGGCGCGGCATCGTGGTTCTGGGCGCCCAGACGCTTGGCCATCGCATAGCGCTGGAAGACCTGACCGCCGCGCGTCACGGACTGTGCTTCGACGATGCGAAAGCCCTGACGCGAGAAGAACGGCTCGGCGATCAGGCTCGCTTCAGTGAACAGTACGGCCACGCCAACGGCGGCGAGCCGGGCTTGCACGGCATCGTAGAGCGCTGAGGCGACCCCGCACCGCGCATGCGCCGGCGCGGTGTAGAGCAGGTCGATATGGCCGTCGTCCTCATAAGACAGGAACCCGGCCAGATCGCTGCTGATGGTGGCGATCAGCGTGGTCCGACCCTGAAGCCGCTCCCGCCAGCCGGCCAGGTCGGGCGGCTGCGGCGCCCAGGCTTCGATTTGCGCGGGCGAGTAGGAACCCACGGCCAGCGTGCGGATGGAGGCGGTGAACAGCTCAGCGATTGGCATCAGATCGTCCCCACGGAAATCGCGGAGGGCGACGGGCCTGGCTGACGGGGTGGGGTTCTGCATAGAGGCCGAAAAAGTGACAAGTAACCCGGCAAACGGCCAAGCAGTTCGGCAGAGGAAGAGAAAACTTCGTTTGGTGCGAACTTCAGATCAAGAAGCTGCCTTCTCCATCGCAACTAGCTTACTGGCTTAGACAACGGCGGAGGCCCTGTTAGCGGGCAGCTTCATTTGAGGGTGCCGTGAACCAGATTGCCGCAACGGATATGGCCAGGAAAACTAAGCAGGCAAACGGCGCAACTTTTTCATCTGGTGCTACGTCTGTCTCGAAGTGAAATATGCCGGAAATGGCCTCGACTATGTATGAGCCGACGTTATCGTTGAGGCTTGCGCCAAGAACAGCGAACAAGCCAGGAATCCAAGTGAGCCAATGCCGTAATACCGGATCCAATCCGGGTCCGAGGTAGTTGATTGAGTGGGCCAGCCCGTATAGCCACCAGCAGACGACCGCAACTGGCACGCTGAAAAGTGCACCAAGGGCTGCGTGGGTAAGCCTTTGGATCATGGAAGTGTCCTGATTGACCGCTAACGCCTGCGATCAGCCGCGGTTACGCCGCGGCCGACAGTTCAACGTGAGCAACTGACCCACGGGCGGCGTAACCGTCGGCTGCATCAGCTGGTTAGACCTCATAGGAACTGGGTCAAATGCTGCATTGGTAACACTCCCCGTATGAGCTTCTGTAGCGGGCCATTCATTGCCATTACTTCCGCCGCTTCGGTAGCGGACCAGACGATGACGTAGAGACCTGGCACGCGACTGAGGTCGAAATCCCCCGGCGCTCGCCACTCGCGCTCATGCGTGAAATCGACTTTGCCGTGCTCGAACCTTACATGCCGCCACTTGTGGTCTGTGGGAATCCACTCGCCCTCAGCGTCAGGCAGATAAATGACAGGCCTAGCCCCTGCAGCAAACGCCGCTTGCTTGCTGAGTGAGACGCCGTAGTAGCGATACTTTGCCTTCTCCTCTGAGGGCCCGCTCGCGAACTGGTGGACGGCTGAAAGCGGGACCTCGCTGAAGCACGCTGCGGGCGTTGCCCCCTTTATGAATCCGTCATTGCCACTGCCACGAATTCGTGCCGAAGTAAGAATCTCTTTCAGAACATCGAAAGCGGGCACCGACTTGGTGAGGGTGGGCTTCATACCAACCAAACCGTACTCGTTCCTTTCTCTGGTGAGATGAACGAGACCATTGCTGAAGTCGGAGCGCTTGACGGGAGCGAGGGTCATTTTCTTGAGGTCTAACGCCCACGCTCAGCTGCGGCCCTGCCGGAGCGGCGAAGCCGCGGCGGCAGGGACGTCGGCTGCAGCGCGTTGTTGGGCCGCATTTGCGCCTTGTAGTTGAAAGAACTGCTCATGACTTTGCAGCACCTCCTGACGCTTGATGCTCTTGATAAACAGCTCGAACCGGTCCATCAATTCCTTGGCGCAGAACTCGGTTCCACCGATTGAGAAGATGATGTCGCCGTCGGACTTGTATCCAAGAGAGAAAACCTCTCGCCACGTTGACGTTGCGTCGCCGTTCCTTGCACCGGCTCGCTCTTGCTTGGCAAATGGAATTCGAATCTGATTGAAATGGCGCTTCTCTAATGTGATGCGATCGTGAAGTTCTGGCGCAAAGCGTGAAGACGCCTGCGCCATTGTGCGGAGTACCTCATACGCTCCCAGTACCCAAAGCCAGAATTGCCCCTGAGCTCTCGAGAGCGAATTTCCGTCCCACGGACCGTCAGGTTTCACGCCTGCCGCGATTAGAGAGCGTATTTCTGCCGCCGTCTCTCTTAGTATCTGCAACTGCAAGCAAGTGCCCCAAGAAAAGGCGAGCAACGGCGTCTGCTCGTAAGCTTTCGCAACAGAATCGTCGGTCACTTGCGGGCTCTCTCAACCTCGGACTTCGAGCGGTCTGCGGCCCAACGCTTAGCTTAAGCCGCGTGCGTTAGCACGTCGGCTTGAAGCGCTGGTTAGGTGTGTTAAGCGCAAACCCATGTGCCATTCGGGTTCTGGTGCGCCCCAGTATGCGCGCCACCAACAACCCAAGTTCCATTGGGATTCTGATGGGCTCCGGTATGGGCCCCACCACAAACCCAAGTGCCATTTGGATTTTGGTGCGCCCCGGTGTGAGCCCCGCCACAAACCCAAGTGCCGTCAGGGTTTTGATGCGCGCCGGTGTGGGCTCCGCCTACCACCCACGTGCCATCTGGATTTTGGTGCGCGCCGGTATGGGCGCCACCACATACCCAAGTGCCGTTTGGGTTTTGATGGGCACCTGTGTGCCCGGAAAGGTTCTGTAAACGCATTTATTTCTCCAAAACACCTAACGCCAAAACTCAGCCGACGCGGAGCCGCAGCGAAGCGGAGGCGTAGCGGTCGGCTGGAGTGCCTTGTTGGGCGACAACTCTCTCATGGCGCACCTCCGAAAACACGAACTGCCGGAATCAGAACCGCGAGAGTGCAAAGAGCACAAAGCACTGCGCCCTTGATAGCAAGCTCAGCCCACGGAAATGGAAGCGAGCCGTCGGGGTTGCTCCACCCGCCCGGAGCGTCGTCGTCTGCTGTGATGAGATGGCCCACAAAAGCCCACGCTGAAAAGCCAATGACGGTGAAGATGTAAGGCACGCCCCAAACAAGCGAAAGTAGAACCGCCGTTGCGATGACGATGGCCAGTAACTTTGCGACGCGCTTGGCTAGCTCAGGTTTCATGACGCCCAACTAGATTTATCACGCATTGCCGAACGCTAACTCAGCGGCCATAAATGCGCCACTGCCTATTCGGACAATGACTTACGCGCGCACTCCGGATTTATGCCGCATAAATTATCCCGGATGAGATTCGGACTCCCGGCTGTTTTTTGGCAGCGATTCAGAACCTGTCCGCAGCGCTTGGAAGCAGAAGGCCCGCTTGCGCGAGCCTTTGTGCTGCTGATGATCGATGTCCACGCCCTGAATCGCGGTGGGCGAAGGGTGGTCAGCCCACTGGACCGCATCTAGTGGGCCGATTGCCATCCACTGCTGGTCAGTGAGGGCGGGAGCGTGCAGGCACCCATTGCGCGTTCTGCGCGCTGATCGCCCGCATCGCGTCGCCGATATGGCTATCGGCGGCGCAGCGGTTCCAGAACGCACGGGCGGCTTCGGTCACACGCGGGGCCCACTCGTCTGGAAGCGCGTGCAAGGCGCGCTCGGCTTGGGCGCGGTGGGTCTCGTCCATTGCCGAGTGGCGCAGGCCGTGATGGCCGGGGGCATAGAGCATCGGCAGGATGTCGTAAGCCGGTGCCAGGTGCGCCGTGGGGCCGGGGGTGTCGATGACCGACAGGTTGCCCAGGTGACGATCGTTGTTGCCGATCAGCTCACTGAACGCGGTCAGTATCCGGGCGCCGGTGAGCGCGTCCGGGTGCAGTAACTGCTGCGCGACGAGCGCCTCAACGACGCGGGGCCAGCCGTCGCCGTGGCCGACGAATTCGGCATCGAGTATCGACAGTGAGACGACGTCCCTGCGTCCGTGCGCGTCGGTGCGATCGAAGCGGTCCACTTCCAGGTAGGCGCGGTGCCCGTCCGTCATCCACGTGGCGGTTGCCGCCGGCAGGTTTAGTGCCTCGCGCAGGGTGGCGAGTGCCAGCGACTCCATGCGCAGCAGGTCGCCCCAGCGTTGGCCGGCCTCGGTGTCCAGCGGCGGTGAGAACTTCACGATGACGGCGCGGCGCGAGTCATCCTGCGGGTCGTGCACGGATGCCAGGAACTTCGGCTGATCGCCGCCGGCGGAGCTGCCGGGCAGGCCGTCGTTCAGCAGGTTTTCCGCGGCGCGGCCGTAGTGCGCGAGACGCAGCGAGAGCGCTTGTGGAACGCCGGGGGCCAGGGCGAGCCTTTGGTCGTGCCGGTACTGATCGATCGCCCGTTGGCCGACGATGCAGTTGCCGATGTGGTCGTGGGTGGCGGCGTCAGTCAGCGCACGCAATACGTGATCCGCCGTCCAGATTCTGAGGTCCGCCGGATAGCCGTTCTGCGAGAGCTGGCGGGCGACGATGCGGCCCAGGAATCCCTGCGGCCGCAGGCCCTGCAGGAACCAGGGCAGGTCTTCGTGGAACCGGCTGGCCTGTGGATGCCGCGCGTCCTCGTACCAGTAGCCGGCCGGTTGAATGGGCGACAGCGTTCCGATCTGTTGTGGCGCGCCGCGCTCGGATACGCGCCAGATCGGGTATGCCTGTGGCGGTGTTTCTGGGCTCAGCGCGCGTAGAAGCGCGTAGCGCGTTGCGCGAGCCCGTCCCATGCGGACGATGCGCGGTGCGACTCGCTGCAGCGCGCGCGCGATGGTGGGTTGGCTGAGCGCCAGGGCGCGCGCCATCTCGGCGGCGGTTCGCGGGCCTCGCTGCAGCAGGGTTAGCAGGGTTTCGGCATGATTCATGAATAGATATTAAAGCATTTATTTAATATTTATTAGATACATATGTAATTTTGTGAATTGAAATAAGGATTGATTGTAGAGCGCTGTTCCCGCCCGACTGAATCCTGGCGGTGAGCGCCGTCAGGCTTTCCCCGACGCCGCGTCGGATAACCGTCTAGAACGGAAGTTGCACGGCAGGGGCCATGAACTCCCTGACCGGCGGCTTTCTCCAGCGATTTGCCAGCTCCGGCGGCGCCCAGAGCCTGGCCGCGCCGCTGCTGCTGCTGTTGATCCTCGGGATGATGGTGGTGCCGATGGCGCCGCCAGTGCTGGACCTGATGTTCACGCTGAACATCGCGATCTCGCTGGCGGTGCTGCTGGCCGTGATCTACGTGATGCGGCCGATGGATTTCAGCGCCTTTCCCACGGTGCTGCTGTTCGCCACCTTGCTGCGCCTGTCCCTGAACGTGGCCAGCACGCGCGTGGTGCTGCTGCACGGGCATGAGGGGCCGGCGGCGGCGGGGCAGGTGATCCATGCCTTCGGCGACTTCGTGATCGGCGGCAACTACGCGGTCGGCATCGTGGTGTTCGTGATCCTGACGCTGGTCAACTTCATGGTGGTGACCAAGGGTGCGGAGCGCGTCTCCGAGGTCTCGGCGCGTTTCATCCTGGATTCGCTGCCCGGCAAGCAGATGGCGATCGACGCCGATCTGAACGCCGGTTTGTTGACGCGCGACGAGGCCAAGGCCCGCCGTAACGAGGTGCGCGAGGAGGCGGACTTCTACGGCTCGATGGACGGCGCCAGCAAGTTCGTCCGTGGCGACGCCATCGCCGGCATCCTGATTCTGTTCATCAACCTGATCGGCGGCCTGGTCATCGGCACGCTGCAGCACGGCCTGGCGCTGGGCGATGCCGCGACGACGTACACGCTGCTGACCATCGGCGACGGCCTGGTGGCGCAGGTGCCGGGCCTGTTGCTCTCCACGGCGGTGGCGGTGCTGGTGACGCGCATGTCGCGCGCCACCGACATGGCGCGCCAGGTGGCGGGCCAGCTGTTCGGCGAGCCGCGCGTGCTGGCGGTGACGGCTGGCGTGCTGGCACTGGTGGGCGTGATTCCCGGCATGCCGAACCTCGTGTTCCTGTTCCTGGCCGCGGTTTGTGGCGGCATTGCCTGGCTGCGTGCGCGGCGCGTCAAAGAGCAGGCAGAGACCCCGGTGGCAGAGCCGGCGCCGGCGGCGCCGACCGAACTGTCCTGGGAGGACGTGCCGGGTGATGACGCGCTGGGCCTGGAAGTGGGCTACCGGCTGATTCCGATGGTGGATGCGCGCCAGGGCGGCGAACTGATGGCGCGCATCAAGGGTGTGCGCCGCAAGCTGACGCAGGAGATCGGCTTTCTGGTGCCGCCGGTGCACATTCGCGACAACCTTGATCTCGCGCCCGGCAGCTACCGCGTGCTGGTGCACGGCGTGCCGGTGGCCGAAGGCTCGGTGCAGACCGAACGCGATCTCGCGCTCAACCCCGGCCGCGTGTTCGGCACGCTCGAAGGCGTGCCGACCAAGGACCCGACCTTCGGCATGGATGCGCTGTGGATCGAACGCGGCGCGCGCGAACACGCGCAGACGCTGGGCTACACGGTGGTCGATCCGTCCACGGTCGTCGCCACGCAGCTCTCGCAGATCATCAAGACGCACGCGCATGAACTGCTCGGCCACGACGAGGCGCAGGCGCTGCTGACCCAGCTCGCCAAGACGGCGCCGAAGCTGATCGAGGACCTGATTCCCAAGCAGTTGCCGCTGTCGGCCTTTGTGAAGGTGCTGCAGAACCTGCTCGCCGAACGCGTGCCGGTGCGCAACCTGCGCGTGATCGCCGAGGCCTGCGCTGAGCATGCCGGCAAGAGCCAGGATCCCGTCGTGCTGTCGGGCCTGGTGCGCATCGCGCTCGGCCGCCAGATCGTCCAGGAAATCAACGGCCTCGAGGCCGAGCTGCCGGTGTTCACGCTGGCCGGGCCACTGGAACAGGTGTTGCAGGACAGCCTCAAGAACGGCGGCGCGGTGATCGAACCCGGACTCGCCGAGCGCATGCACCAGTCGCTCACCGACGGCACGCGCCGGCAAGAGATGAACGGTCAGCCCGCCGTGCTGCTGGTGCCATCGCCGCTGCGTCCGCTGCTCGCGCGCTTCACGCGCCAGACGATCCCCGGATTGCATGTGCTGGCCTACGAAGAGATACCCGACAGCAAGCGTTTGCGCATGGTCGGCGCGGTGAGCTGAAGGCAGAGGAATGCAAGGCGTGCATCGACAACTTGAAGTCATCGGAAACGGATACCGAACATGAAGATCAAGCGGTTCCTGGCGAGCAACATGCGGGAGGCGATCCGTCTGGTCCGCGAGGAACAGGGCGCCGATGCGGTGATCCTGTCCAACCAGCGCGTGCCGGGCGGCATCGAGGTCGTTGCCGCCACCGATTACGATGCGGCACTGCTGCAGCAGACGCAGCGCCGCGTCGCGACGCCGGAGGCCGCGCCGCAAGCGGCATCCGGTGCTGCATCCGATTCGACCCATTCCGCCGCGATGCCGGCGACCGCCGCTACCGCCGCCGTCGTGGCGCGCGGCAAGGCCGTGAAACCGGCGTCCGCCGCCCCGGCGCCCCGGCCCGAGCCGGCGCCGGCGGTCGCAGCATCAATGCTGCCGCCGCCGGAAATCCAGCAACTGCGCTCCGAGGTCAGCGGCATGCGCCGCATGCTCGAAACCCAGCTGGCCGGCCTGGCCTGGCGCGAGATCAGCGAGCGTCAGCCGGAACGGCTGGCGGCGCTGCGCGCGATGTCCGATCTCGGCATCGAGCCGACGCTGGCACGCGAACTCATCGCTGAGCTCCCGGAGCACAGCGGCGCGGATCGTGCCCGCTTCCTGCCGCTGGGCCTGCTGGCGCGCCGCATCCCGGTGGCGCCGACGGACGTGGTGCTGCAGGGCGGGGCGTTCGCGCTGATCGGCCCGACCGGTGTCGGCAAGACCACCACGATCGCCAAGCTCGCCGCGCGCTGGACCGCCAAGCACGGCACGCGCGATCTGGCGCTGGTCACCACCGATCACTACCGCGTCGGTGCGCAGGAACAGCTCTTCACCTACGGCCGCCTGCTCGGCGTGCCGGTGCACACCGCCGCCAACGCCCGCGAACTGAGCGCGGTGATGGGCCGGCTGTCCGAATACAAGCTGGTGCTGATCGACACCGCCGGCATGGCGCCGCGCGATCGCCAGCTCGCGGCGCAGTTCGCGGAACTGCGCGCCAGCCGCACGCGCATCCGCAATCTGCTGGTGCTGCCGGCCACGACCCAGGCCGGCGATCTCAACGACATTCTCAGGCGCTTCGCGCCGGCGCAGCCGCAGGCGGCGGTGCTGACCAAGATCGACGAGGCCACCCGCATCGGCGGCGTGCTGTCGTCGGTGATCCGCATGCGCCTGCCGGTCGCGTACGTCTGCGACGGGCAACGGGTGCCGGAGGACATCCAGCAGGCGCGCGCCGACCAGCTCGTGCTGCGTGCGATGCAGCTGGCGCGGCAGACGCCGGCGACGGTGGACGACGCCACGCTGGCGCTGCAGTTCGGAGCCGCCCATGCCCAGTGAAATCCTCAGCGGCGGTCAGGCCGCCGGGCTGCGCCGTCTGCGCGCGGCCAAGCCGGTGCAGGTGATTGCGGTCACCAGCGGCAAGGGTGGCGTCGGCAAGACCAGCACCTCGGTGAATCTCGCGGTGTCGATGGCGCTGGACGGGCGCCAGGTGATGCTGCTCGACGGCGACCTCGGTCTGGCCAATGTCGACGTGATGCTCGGCCTGCAGCCGACCTACAACTTGTCGCATGTGCTGGCCGGCGATTGCACGCTGGAAGACACGCTGATCGAGGGCCCCGCCGGCATCTGCGTGGTGCCGGCCTCCAGCGGCAAGCGCGCGATGGCCGAACTGTCGGCCGCCGAGAACGCCGGCCTGGTGCGCGCGTTCTCCGAGATGAGCCGGCCGCTGGACACGCTGATCGTCGATACCGCCGCCGGCATCGCCGACAGCGTCATCACCTTCAGCCAGGCCTCGCAGGAAGTGGTCGTGGTCGTCACCAACGATCCGCAATCGCTGACCGACGCCTACGCGCTGATCAAGGTGCTGAATCGCGAGAACGGCATCAAGCGTGTGCACGTGCTTGCCAACCAGGTTCATAACGCCGCCGAGGCGCGCGAGATCTTCGACAACCTGCGCCGCGTCTCGGAACGCTTTCTCGATGTGACGCTGAACGAACTGGGATCGGTGCCCTACGACGAGTGGCTGAAGCGCTCGGTGCGCCGCCAGCGCGCCGTCGTCGAGGCCTATCCCGGCAGTCCGGCCGCCATCGCCTACCGCGCGCTGGCGAAGAAGATCGCCGGCTGGACGCTGCCCGAGGGCGCGCGCGGCAACCTCGAATTCTTCGTAGAGCGGCTGGTGGCGCGCGCGCCCGCGCGTGCCGCACCGCTGGGAGCCCCCGCATGACCGCCATGCCGATGCATACCCCGCCAAAAGTCGAATCCGAAACCGAGCTGGTGCGGCGCTACGCCGAGCTGGTGAAGCGGATCGCGCATCACCTTGCCGCCAGGCTGCCGTCCAGCGTCGAGATCGACGATCTGGTGCAGGCCGGCGTCATCGGGCTGCTGGATGCGGCGCGCCACTACAGCGCCGACCGCGGCGCCTCGTTCGAGACCTACGCCGGCATCCGCATCCGCGGCGCGATGCTCGACGAACTGCGCCATACCGACTGGGCGCCGCGTTCGGTGCACCGCCGCCTGCGTGAGGTTTCCGACACGATCCGCAAGATCGAGCAGCAGACCGGACGCGATGCGCGCGATGTCGATGTCGCCGATCGCATGGGCATTTCACTGGGCGAGTACCACGAGATCGTGCAGGACGCCTCGCGCTGCCAGGTGCTGAGCATGAATGCCAGCGGCGAGGACGGCGACGAGACGTTGGACGTTGCCGATACCGCCGACGGTCCGCTATCGATGCTGACGCAGCGCGAGTTTCAGCATGCGCTCACGGCGGCGATCGACGAACTACCGGAGCGCGAGCGCCTGGTGCTGTCGCTCTACTACAACGACGAGCTGAACCTGCGCGAGATCGGCCAGGTGCTGCAGGTCAGCGAGAGCCGCGTCTGCCAGATCCACGGCCAGGCGCTGCTGCGGTTGCGCTCGCGGCTCAAGCACTGGCGCGATCTGCCGGTCGCGGCCTGACCGCTTTCACCACCCATCGAACGTAGGGAAAGACAGATGGACAAGAACATGAAGATCCTGGTGGTCGACGATTTCTCGACGATGCGCCGCATCGTCCGGAATCTTCTGGCCGATCTCGGCTACGTCAACGTGACCGAGGCCGACGATGGCCGCAGCGCCTGGCCGCTGCTGCAGGCCGGCAGCTTCGACTTCGTCGTCACCGACTGGAACATGCCCGGCATGACCGGCATCGAGCTGCTGAAAAATATCCGTGGCGATGCGCGCATCGCCAAGACGCCGGTGTTGATGGTCACGGCCGAGGCGCAGCGCGAGCAGATCATCGAGGCGGCGCAGGCCGGCGTGAACGGCTACATCATCAAGCCGTTCACGGCGCAGACGCTGAAGGAGAAGCTCGACAAGATCTTCCAGCGCATTGCCGAAGCGGCGTGAGTGCCGCCGTGGACGAGCGAGCACAACTGGCCAACGACCTGCGCGCCGCGCTGGCGGCCTGGGATGCCGGCGACACCGCCGCCTTCGACAGTCGCGTTGATGGGCTGCTGCGTGCGCGGGAGGGCAATCTTTATGCGCACGTGGCGCGTCTGAGCCGCGGCCTGCATCAGCAGGTGGTGGCGATGCACCAGGACGAGCACCTGGCGCGACTGGCCGGCGACGAGATGCCGGATGCGCGTCACCGGCTCGACTACATCATGAAGGTCACCGAGCAGGCCGCGCACCGCACGCTGGATCTGGTCGATCAGGCGCGCGGCATCACCGACGGTCTGCAACGCGCCGCCGTTCATCTGGCCGAAGCCGAGACGGTGCTGGCCGAAACGCATCCCGATACCGCCAACATCGGGGTGCTGATGCATGGCGTCGCCGATGGCCTGCGCGCCGATGCGCAGCGCCTGCGCTCGACGCTGTCGGAACTGGCGCAGGCGCAGGAGTACCAGGACATTGCCGGCCAGCTGATCAAGCGCGTCATCACGCTGGTGCGCAACGTCGAAACCGCGCTGCTGGAGCTGCTGCGCATCTCCGGCGGCGCCCTTCAGGCGCCGGCCCCGGCGCCGATAACCCCGACGACCGTCGCCCTCGCAGGGCCGGCCGTGGCGGGCATCGGTCCCGCCGCCGCCAGCCAGCAGGACGCCGATGCCCTGCTCGCCGAGCTGGGTTTCTGAGAGTTGCCACCATGAGCACCGCCGCCGATGACGACATCCGCGCCGACTTCCTCGCCGAGGCAGGGGAGCTGGTCGAGCGCGTCGGCGGTCAGCTGATCGAACTGGAATCGCGGCCGGACGACAGCGAACTGCTCAACGCGATCTTCCGCGCCTTTCATACCGTCAAGGGTGGCGCGGGCTTTCTCAATCTCGGTGCGCTGGTCGAGCTGTGCCATGCCACCGAGGATGTGTTCAATGCGCTGCGCGGCGGTCGTCGCCGCGTCGATGCGGCGTTGCTCGACGCGGTGCTGCAGTCGCTGGATCAGGTGCAGGCGATGATGGCGGCGGTCACGGCGCGCGCCGAGCCGGTGCCGGCGCCGCCGACGCTGATCGCGGCATTGCACGAACTGGCGAAAGCGCCTGCAGCGCCTGCCGCCCCCGAGGAGGCCGTCCTCCCCGTGGCCCCACCGAAAGCGGCGGCGCCATCCGATCCCAACCATATCTCCGACGACGAGTTCGAGGCCTTGCTGGATCAGCTGCACGGCAAGAAGCCGGCGGCTGTTCCGACAGCCGTTGCGGCAGGGCCGGTGCCGCCGCCCGTTGCTGAACCCGTCGCCGCCCCGCTCGCAGCGCCTGCCGTGCCGTCCGCCGCTGCGCCGTCGCCACCGGTGGCCGCCGCCAAGAGCGAGGCCGAGACCACGGTGCGCGTGGATACCGCCAAGCTCGACAAGCTGATGAACCTGGTCGGCGAGCTGGTGCTGGCGCGCAACCGGCTCAAGGCGCTGCGCGCCCAGGCCGGCGGCGAGGCGGTGCAACGTGCGATCGGCGAGCTGGACTTCATCACGCGCGGCCTGCAGGGCGCGGTGATGCAAATCCGCATGCAGCCGATCAAGAAAGTCTTTTCGCGGTTTCCCAAACTGGCGCGCGATGTGGCGCGCGGGCTCGGCAAGCAGGTCGAGGTCGAGCTGCAGGGCGAGGACACCGATCTCGACAAGAATCTGGTCGAAGCGCTGGCCGATCCGCTGGTGCACATGGTGCGCAACAGCGTCGATCACGGCATCGAACTGCCGGCCGAGCGCGTGCGCCGCGGCAAGCCGCCGGCCGGCAAGCTGGTGCTGTCGGCGCGGCAGGAAGGCGACCATATCCTGATTTCGGTGACCGACGACGGCGCCGGCATGGACCCGGAGCGCCTGCGCGAAAAGGCGGTCGAGAAAGGCCTGCTGGATCGCGCCAGTGCCGCGCAGCTCAGTACCGAGGAATGTCTGCAACTGGTCTGCCTGCCGGGGTTCTCCACCAAGGAGCAGGTCTCCGACCTGTCCGGTCGCGGCGTCGGCATGGACGTGGTGATGTCGCGCATCAAGGCGCTGAACGGCTCGCTGCAGATCGAATCCAAACCGGGTCACGGCAGCCGTCTGCACATCCGTGTGCCGCTGACGCTGGCGATCCTGCCGGCGCTGATCGTGCAGTGCGAGGAACGGCGTTACGCGCTGCCGCTGGCGGCGGTCTCCGACGTGTTTCAGCTCGACGCCGACGCGATCCGCAAGCTCGATCGCTGGGACGTGGTGCCGACGCGCCGCGACACGCTGCGCCTGATTCCGCTGGACCCGTGGCTGGAGCCGCTGCGCAGCGGGCCGCGCCACGTCGTGGTCGCGCAGGTCGGCGAGGAGCGTTATGGCTTCGTGGTGCGCGAGGTGCGCGGTCGCGAGGAGATTGTGATCAAGCCGCTGGGCCCGAGCCTGCGCGGCCTCGCCGGTATTGCCGGCGCCACCGTGATGCCCGACGGCCGCGTGGCGCTGATTCTGGATTTCGCCGGCCTGGTCGAGGCCTGGAAACGAACCCTGGGGGTGTCGCGTGGATAAGCTGTCTCTGACCGGCGTCGTGCTGGCGCTGATCGCGCTGATCGGCGGCAGCATCCTCAAGGGCGCCGGCGTTGCCGCGCTGGCCTCGCCCGCGGCGTTCGTCATCGTGCTGGTCGGCACCACCGCCGCGATCCTGGTGCACACGCCTGCCGATACCTTCAAGCAGGGCCTGCGCATGGCCAGGTGGGTGTTCCGCCCGCCGGTACAGGACGCCCACGGCCTGATCGAACGCATCGTCGAGTGGAGCGGCACCGCGCGCAAGCAGGGGCTGCTGGCGCTGGAAGGCACGGTGGAGGCCGAGGCCGATCCGTTCATCAAGAAAGGTCTGCAGATGCTCGTGGATGGCGCCGAGCCGGAAGCGATCCGCGGCGTGCTCGAGGTGGAAGTGCAGACGCGCGAGCATCAGGAGCTGCAAGGCGCCAAGGTCTGGGAAGGCATGGGCATCTATGCGCCGACGCTGGGCATCATCGGCGCCGTGCTCGGTCTGATGTCGGTGATGCAGAACCTCGCCGACCCCAGCAAGCTCGGCACCGGTATCGCCGCTGCGTTCGTGGCCACGATCTACGGCATCGGCTCGGCCAACCTGTTCTTCCTGCCGATGGCCTCCAAGCTCAAGGCGGTGGTGGCCGGCCAGACGCGCGTGCGCGAGATGATCATCGAAGGTCTGATCTCGATCTCGCAGGGCGAGAACCCGCGCAACATCGAATCCAAGCTCAAGGGCTATCTGCACTGAGCGCGGACGATGGCGAAGAAACACAAGCACGAGGATCACGTCAATCACGAAGCCTGGGCGATTCCCTACGGCGACCTGATCACGCTGCTGCTCGCGTTCTTTGTCGTCATGTACGCGGTCTCGTCGGTCAACGAGGGCAAGTACCGCGTGCTGGCCGATTCGCTGTCGCAGGCATTCGGCGGGCCGCCCAAGTCCATGAAGCCGGTGCAGATCGGCAACAACCCGGAGAAGGGTGCCGCCAACGACAGTTTGCTCCACGAACTGAGCCTGCGCGGTTTCGAGCGTGAGCAGTCCTCGCCGACGCCACTGCGCACCGTGCGCGCGCCGCCGCAGGGCGACGCGTCCGCATCCGGCGAGGCGGGCCGCCGCGCTGCCGAGACGCTGGAGCGGATGTCGGACGCGGTCGAGGCGGCGATGCACGATCTGATCCGCCAGCGCATGATCGTCGTGCGCCGCAGCGAACACTGGCTGGAAATCGAGATCAGCACCGACATCCTCTATGCCAGCGGCGTTGCACGCCTGGCGCCGGAAGCCACGCCGGTGCTGCAGCGGCTGGCCGAGATCCTGCGGCCGTTTCCCAATCCGATCCGCATCGAGGGGCATACCGACAACGTGCCGATCGCCACCGTTGCGTTTCCGTCGAACTGGGAGCTGTCGGCGGCGCGCGCGGCCAGCGTCGTGCATCTGTTCATGGCCTCGGGCGTGGCGCCGACGCGGATGACGGTGATCGGCTTCGGCGAGTACCGGCCCACCGCGTCCAATGCCGATACGACCGGCCGCAATCGCAATCGCCGCGTCGTGGTGGTGGTGATGGCGCACGGAGAAGAGCCGGTGGCTTTGGAACCGGATATGCCCGCGTCGCCAGTCTCGCCGACGTCGCAGCGCGAGGCGCAGGTCGCCGACCGCCGTGGCGCGGCTCTGCCGAACGCCGCGTTGGGCCCCGACCCCTCGAACGTAGCGTCGGCGCGGCCCGCGTCGGCGCAAACCCCCGTTCAAACCTCCATTCAAACTCCATCGAAAATCCCAGCACAACTCCCGACACCCATCCCGGCATCTATCCCGGCACCGCTGCAGGCTCAGGCGCCCGCCGGTAACGGACTGACCGTGATCGTGCCGGCCGGCACGCTGGCAGGTCTCGCCGGAGGCGCGCCGTGAACGCCCCCTTGTCACGTCGCGTCGAGGACCGGCTGTCGCGCTGGGTCTGCTTCGTCGTCGCCGGGCAGGAATACGGCTTGCCGATCGAGCGCGTGCAGGAGGTGCTGCGCGATGCCGTCATCGAGCCGGTGCCCGGCACCCAGCCGGTCGTGCTCGGCGTGGTCAATCTGCGGGGCTGCGTGGTGACGGTGCTCGATCTGAGAACCCGCCTGGGCCTGGCGGCGGGCCAGCCGCCAGCGTCGCCCGCCGATCGCCGCATCATCGTGCTCGATCTCGGCGGCGAGCTGTTCGGCCTGGCCGTGGATGCCGTGGCCGAGGTGCTGAAGCTGGCGGACGCCGCCATAAAGCCGGCGCCGCCGGTCGGCAGCGCCGACGGTTCGGCGCGGCCCGCCGGGATGGTCAGCCGCGACGGACGCCTGCTGACGCTGATCGAACCCGACTCGCTGGTGCAGGAGCTGCGCTGCATCGCCTGACCCGCCGCGCCGCCACGGCTTGAGCGCCGTTCGGCGGTCTCGATGCGGCGTCCGTCCGCCGCGCTCTCAGGCGCTCCCCGACAGCCGCCGACATATCTGACACGGGAACGCGCTTTGCACCGCCTCCCGACATTGTCGCGATCACGTCACCCAGGGAGTCCGCCGATGCCTCAGGTCCACACCGTGTCCCCCGCCAGCCTCGACCTGCGCCTGCCGGCCGATCTGGGCGTGGAAAACGCGAGCCAGCTCTATGGCCAGCTGCTGGCCCACGTCGACGACGAACAGCCGGTGGTGCTCGATGCCGCCGACGTTGCGCGCGTGCACACCGCGGCGCTGCAACTGTTCTGCATGTTCTGCCAGGACCGCCGCAACGCCGGCCATGAAACGCGCTGGAACCATCCGTCCGAGGCGCTACGCAGTGCCGCCGCCCTGCTCGGCGTGACCACGCTGCTGCAACTGGCCCGGGAAAACCACGCATGAGCCTGCGGATTCTGGCCGTCGACGATTCGGCCTCGATGCGACAGATGGTCGGCTTCACGCTGAAAGCGGCCGGCTACGACGTGGCGGAAGCCGAGGATGGCGCGGTGGCGCTGGATCTGGCGCGCCGCGAGAAATTCCGGCTGGTGCTCTGCGACGTCAACATGCCGAACATGGACGGCATCACGCTGGTGCGCAACCTGCGCCAGATTCCGGACTACAAATTCACGCCATTGCTGGTGCTGACCACCGAGTCGGGTCAGGACAAGAAGGCGGAGGGCAAGGCGGCGGGGGCCACCGGCTGGCTGGTCAAGCCGTTCAATCCCGAGCAATTGATCGCGACGGTTCAGCGCGTACTCGGCTGAGGCCCCGACCCATGTCGTCGATCGACCTCAGCCGCTTCCATCGCACGTTCTTCGAGGAAAGCTTCGAAGGGCTGGACGCGATGGAGTCGGCGTTGCTCAAGCTGGATCCGGCGTCCGTGGATGCCGAGACGATCAATACGATCTTCCGCGCTGCACACTCGATCAAGGGTGGTGCGGGCACCTTCGGTTTTTCGGCGGTCGCCTCGTTCACGCACCACGTCGAGACGCTGTTGGATCGCGTGCGCAGCGGTCAGCGTCAGGTCTCGCGCGAGGACACCGATCTACTGCTGCGCGCGGTCGATGTGATGCGGGCCATGCTCAAGGCCGCCAGCGAGGGCGATGCGCTCGATGTGGCCCTGATCGCGGACGTGCAACGGGCGCTGGAGCGCTCGCTGGATGTTTCCGCCGCCGCGACCGCGCCGGCTGCGCCCGAGGCGACAGTCGCGACGACTGAGAAGCCGATCGAATCCGGCTGGGCGATCCGCTTCGTGCCGAAACCAGAACTCTTCGCCAGCGGCAACGATCCGCTACGCATCCTGCGCGAGCTGACGACGCTGGGTCCGGCCGAGATCGACTGCGATACGGCGAGCCTGCCATCGCTGCGCGAGGCCGAATCCGATCTCTGCTATCTGGCCTGGACGATCCGTCTGCGCGGTGACGCCACACGTTCGCAGGTGCAGGAACTGTTTTCCTGGGTCGAGGATGAGTGCCGTCTCGAGGTCGAGCCGCTGATCGCGGAGGCGATCGCTGAAGTGCCGCCTGATGTGGCCGCTGACGCAACCGCTGACGCAACCGCAACCGCAGCGGCGGTCGCCGCCGCGATACCCGCGGCCCCGACGCCAGCGCCGGCCACCAGGCCGGCCCTGAGCGTGGTCGAAGGCGGTCGCGAGCCGCGCGACAAGGCCGGCGAGGGTGGTTCGATTCGCGTCGGCACCGAGAAGATCGACGCGCTGATCAATCTGGTCGGCGAGCTGGTCATCACCCAGGCGATGCTGATGCAGCAGGCCGCACAGCTCGATCCGGTGCATAACGAACGCTTGCTGCAGGGCCTGTCGCAGCTCGACCGCAATACGCGCATGCTGCAGGAAGCGGTGATGTCCACGCGCATGCTGCCGATGGACTTCGTGTTCAGCCGTTTCCCGCGCGTGGTGCGCGACCTGGCCGGCAAGCTCGGCAAGCAGGTGCGCCTGAGCACGATCGGCGAGCACACGGAACTCGACAAGTCGGTGATCGAACGCATCGCCGACCCGCTCAATCACCTGGTGCGCAATGCGCTCGACCACGGCCTGGAAAGCGTCGAGGCGCGCGTTGCCGCCGGCAAGGACCCTTGCGGCACGATCCGCCTGTCGGCTTCGCACCAGGGCGGCAACATCCTGATCGAGGTGGCCGACGATGGCCGTGGCCTGGATCGCGAACGCATCCTCGCCAAGGCGCGCGAGCGCGGCATTGCGGTGACCGACGGCATCAGCGATGCCGAGGTCTGGCAGCTGATCTTTGCGCCGGGCTTCTCCACTGCGGCGACCGTGACCGATGTCTCCGGTCGCGGTGTCGGCATGGACGTGGTCAAGAAGAACATCCAGGCCCTGGGCGGTCGCGTCGAGATCGCGACGCGCCTGGGTCACGGCATGACGGTCAGCATCCGTCTGCCGCTGACGCTGGCGATTCTCGACGGCATGTCGGTGCGTGTCGGCAGCGAGATTTTCATCGTGCCGCTGGGCGCGGTCGTCGAATCCTTGCAGCCGCGTGCCGAGCAGGTGAAGTCGCTGGCCGCGCAGGGCCACGTCATCAAGGTGCGCAACGAATACGTGCCGCTGGCCGAGCTGGCGACGCTGTTCGGCATCGACGGCGAGGCGCGCGAAGCGCACGACGGCATCCTGGTGCTGATGGAGGCGGAGGGTCGCAAGATCGCCGCGCGCGTCGACGAACTGGTCGGCCAGCAGCAGGTCGTCATCAAGTCGCTGGAATCCAACTACCGCCGTGTGCGCGGCATCTCCGGCGCGACGATTCTCGGCGACGGTCGTGTCGCACTGATTCTCGACGTCGCTGCGCTGGTGCAGCTGTTCTCGATGCAGGCGCAGGCCGCCTGATCTCCCTCATCGCCATCCGATACCGACACCCGCCATGAGCCTCGCCACTACTGAAACGATCACGCCCTCCGCTGCGACGGCCGCGGCCGACATGCCCAACGAGTTCCTGACCTTCACGCTCGGCGCCGAGGAATACGGCGTCGATATCCTCAAGGTGCAGGAGATTCGCGGCTACGACACCGTCACGCGCATCCCCGATGCGCCGGACTTCATCAAGGGTGTCATCAACCTGCGCGGCACGATCGTGCCGGTCGTGGACATGCGCCTGAAGTTCAAGCTCGGCAAGGTCGAGTACAACGATTTCACGGTGATGATCATCCTCAACGTCGCACGTCGCGTCGTCGGCATGGTCGTCGATGGCGTCTCCGATGTGATGCAGCTGACGCCGGAGCAGATCCGGCCGGCGCCCGAATTCGGCAGCGCCGTCAACGCCCGCTTCATCACCGGCCTGGGCGCGCTCGACCAGCGCATGCTGATCCTGATCGACATCGAGAAGCTGATGTCGGCCGCCGACATGGCACTGATGGACCACCAAGCACCGTCGCTGCAGTGAATACCTCAACCCGACGCGCTACCGCCGTCGATTCCCCCTCCACGACATCACCATCCGGCAGGATCACCATGAAGACCAAGACCTCTATCGCGAGCAAGCCGAAAGCGCGTGCCGACAAGCCCGCAAGCCACCGCACAGGCAAGGCTTCGAAAGCGAAACCCGCGAACGCATCGGGTGCCGAGCGCGCCCACCTGGAAGCGCAGCTCGCAGCGATCCGGCAATCGCACCTGGCGCTGGAACTGAATCCGGACGGGACCGTCGCTGCCGCCGACGCACGCTTTCTCTCGACGTTCGGATACGCGGCGGATGAGGTGCTCGGGCGGGCGCACACGACGTTCATGGAGCCGGCTGCCGCGGCGTCCGAGCCCTATCGGGCACAGTGGGCCAAGGTCTGCGGCGGCGAAGCGCAGTCGGTGGTGATGGCGTACCGGACGCGGGACGGCAGCGACCTGTGGCTGCACAGCGTGCTGAGCCCGATGCTCGACGCATCGGGCAAGGTCCGCCGCATCCTGTCGCTGTCGGCGGATGTCACGCACCAGATGCACGAGGCCGAGGAGGTCCGGCGCGAACTGGACGTCCGCACCAAGATCATGAACGAGACGAGCATCGTCTCGGTCGCCGACAAGAAGGGCGACATCCTGTCCTTCAACCAGAAGTACCTGGAGATCTCCAAGTACAGCACCGAGGAACTGATCGGCAGTCCGCACAGCATCACCCGGCATCCGGACATGCCGAAGGAAACCTTCAAGAAGCTGTGGTCCACGATCGGTCGCGGCGGCATCTTCCGTGGCGTCATCAAGAACCGCGCCAAGGACGGTACCCCGTACTTCGTCGACGCCGTCATCGCGCCGTTCATCGGCAAGAACGGCAAGCCGGAGAAATACCTCGGCGTGCGCTACGACATCACGGAAGCCGAACTGGCGCGGCAGAACATGCAGGGGGTCGTCGAGGCCCTGGATAAGTCCCAGGCGGTGATCGAGTTCGATCTCAAGGGCAACATCACGAGCGCCAACTCGATCTTCTGCTCGGCGGTCGGCTATGCGCTGGACGAGATCAAGGGTCAGCATCACGGCCTGTTCGTCGATCCGGTGTACCGGGCCAGCGCGGAATATCGTCAGTTCTGGGAAAAGCTCGCCCGCGGCGAGCACGACATCGGGCGCTACAAGCGCCTTCGCAAGGACGGCAGCGAAATCTGGATCCAGGCCAGCTACAACCCGATCTGCGACGAGATGGGGCGTCCGGTGAAGGTCGTGAAGTACGCCAGCGACATCACCGAGACCGTGCGCGCCGAGCAGGTCTTGCAGCGCGCGGTGGAGCAGGCGGGCGAGGTTCTGGCCGCGGCCGCCCAGGGCGACCTGAGTCGCCGCGTGCCGCTCGAAGGCCTGGACGGTGGCATCGCCAACCTGTGCAGCAACATCAACGCGATGCTGGCCGGCGTCGAGGAATCGACGCGCCGCGAGCAGCGCGTGGCGGCGGAGAACCTGCGCATCAAGAACGCGCTGGACAACGTCTCCGGCAACGTGATGATCGCCAACAACGAGCGCGAGATCGTCTACATGAACACTGCGGTCAGCGAGATGATGACGCGCGCCGAAAGCGAGCTGCGCAAGGCGCTTCCGCACTTCGATGCGCGCAAGCTGATGGGCGGCAGCATCGACGTGTTCCACAAGAATCCCGCGCACCAGCAGAACATGCTGGCCAACCTGCGTTCGTCCTATCGCACCGAGATCAAGGTCGGTGGCCTGACCTTCGGCCTGATCGCCAGCCCGATCATCAACGCCCAGGGCGAGCGCTTGGGCACAGTCGTGGAATGGAAGAACCGCACCGAAGAGGTCGCGGTCGAGCAGGAGGTCGGCGCGATCGTCGGTGCCGCCGCCAACGGCGACTTCACGCAGCGCGTGTCGCTGCAGGGCAAGGAAGGCTTCTTCAAGGGCCTAGCCGAGAGCATCAACCAGCTCATGGATACCAGCAGCGTCGGCCTCGATGAGGTCGCGCGCGTGCTCGGCAGCCTGGCGCAGGGTGACCTGACGCAGCAGGTGGATGGCGACTTCAAGGGCACCTTCGGCAAGCTGAAGGACGACGCCAACCAGACGGTCGATCAATTGACGCAGATCATCACGCAGATCAAGTCGGCCACGGACACGATCAATACTGCCTCGCGCGAGATCGCCTCCGGCAACAGCGATTTGTCGGCACGTACCGAGCAGCAGGCGGCCTCCCTGGAAGAGACCGCCTCGTCGATGGAAGAGCTGACCAGCACCGTCAAGCAGAACGCCGAGAACGCCAAGCAGGCCAATCAGCTGGCGATGGGCGCCAGCGACGTGGCGCGCAAGGGCGGCCAGGTGGTCAGCGAGGTGGTGACGACGATGAGCGCGATCAACGAATCGAGCAAGAAGATCGTCGACATCATCAGCGTCATCGACGGCATCGCGTTCCAGACCAACATCCTGGCGCTCAACGCCGCGGTGGAAGCGGCGCGCGCCGGCGAGCAGGGCCGCGGTTTTGCGGTCGTCGCCGCCGAAGTGCGCTCGCTGGCGCAGCGCAGCGCCGGTGCGGCCAAGGAGATCAAGACGCTGATTGGCGACTCGGTCGAGAAGGTCGGCAACGGTTCCAAGCTGGTCGAGCAGGCCGGCAAGACCATGGAAGAGATCGTCACCAGCGTGAAGCGCGTGACCGACATCATGGCCGAGATCAGCGCCGCTTCGCAGGAGCAGAGCCAGGGCATCGAGCAGGTCAACCAGACCATCACGCAGATGGACGAAGTGACCCAGCAGAACGCCGCGCTGGTCGAAGAGGCCAGCGCCGCGGCCCGCTCTCTGGAGGAGCAGGCCGGTGGCCTCAGCCACTCGGTCAGCCAGTTCAAGCTGAGCGAAGCGGAGCGGGCCCCGGCGCAACTCGGCATGCGAGTCGTGGACAAGCCGGCTTCGCCGGCACCGCGTCCCAGCGTTCGTGTCGCGTCCAAGCCGGCGCCGGTCGCCGCCAAGCGTCCGGTCAACGGCAGCGCGCGCCCGCCGGCGGCGGTCACCGCCGACAAGGGCGGCGAGCAGTGGACGGAATTCTGAGTCGCGCCGCTTCGTATCCGTAATCGCTTGCGGGCCCGTGGTGCCTGAGCCGGCACTGCGGGCCTTCACCGGAGACTCAATGCATGAACGTGATCGCGTTTTCGCCGCGTGAGCCGGCGGCGCCGGCGACCGCCCGCGTCGAACAGCCGCAGGCCTGGCTGCGCTGGTTTGCCAACTACGGATTGAGCCTTTGCGCCGCGGCCTGTGCGCTGGCCGAGCCGTCGGCGCCACGCCGCTCGCCGGCGGTCGTCGTCGCCTTCCCGGAACGCCGGCCCCTGCGGCGGTGAGCGTGGAAGCCCCCGATCAGGTTCGAGACTTTGCGTTCACCGCACGCGACTTCGATCGCGTGCGCGCGCTGATCCATGCGCGCGCCGGCATCGCACTCGCCGACAGCAAGGAGGAGATGGTTTACAGCCGCCTGGCACGGCGTCTGCGCGCGCAGCGCCTGGATTCGTTCAAAAGCTATCTGGACGCGCTGGAGTCGTCCGGTACCGACGATCAGTGGCAGGACTTCACCAACGCGCTGACCACCAACCTGACCTCGTTCTTTCGCGAGCCGCATCACTTCGACGCGCTGCGCGAGTTCCTGCAGCAGCAGCCGCGTGGCAAGGCGATCCGCATCTGGTGTGCCGCCGCCAGCACTGGCGAGGAGCCGTACTCACTGGCGATGACCGCCTGCGAGGCTTACGACAGCCTGACGCCGCCAGTCGCGATACTGGCCACCGATATCGATACGCAGGTGCTCGCCACCGCCGAGCGTGGCGTCTATGCGATGGACCGCATCGACAAGATCGACCCGGCACGGCGCAAGCGCTTCTTCCTCAAAGGCCAGGGCGCTGCGGCGGGGCACTGCCGCATGATCGAGCCGCTGCGCAAGCTGCTGACGTTCCGCACGCTGAACCTGCTCGACGCGCGCTATCCGATGAAGGGGCCGTTCGACGCGATCTTCTGCCGCAACGTGATGATCTACTTCGACAAGCCCACGCAGCTTGCAGTGCTGCGGCGCATGATCCCGCTGCTGGATCGAGACGGTCTGTTCTTCGCCGGACATTCGGAAAGTTTCTTCCATGCCGCCGACCTGATCCGCTCTGTCGGCCGCACGATCTACCGCAAGGCGGGGCCCTGAGCATGTACGCGATCCGCAAGGTCCGTAGCGATGTGCCGCCGGCCGAGCCGCAGGGCTACTTCGATCCCAAGTTCAATGCCCGCGCGCTGAAGGTGCTGCCGGGTGAGTATCTGGTCACGGCCAGCGACGTGATGCTGGTCACCGTGCTGGGCTCCTGCGTTTCGGCCTGCATCCGCGATCCGCTGGCGGGGATCGGCGGCATGAATCATTTCATGCTGCCCGAGGCCGAGGGTGAAACCTCGTCGAGTGGCTGGGTCAACGAGTCGGCGCGCTACGGCGGCTACGCGATGGAAATGCTGATCAACGATCTGCTCAAGCGCGGCGCCGCACGCAACCGACTGGAGACCAAGGTCTTCGGCGGCGGCGCGGTGCTGGCCGGGTTCACGACCAGCAACGTCGGCGAGCGCAACGGCCAGTTCGTCCTCAACTACCTGCGCGCCGAAGGCCTGCCGCTGGCCGGGCAGGACCTGTTCGACGTTTGCCCGAGGCGCGTGCACTACTTCCCGCGCACCGGCCGCGTGCTGGTCAAACGCCTGCCCTCGGCCAACGACAGCGAGGTACTGGCCAGCGAGCGGCTGTACCGCTCGCGCCTGCAGCAGTCGCCGACCAGCGGGTCGGTGGAGCTGTTCTGATGCCGACGTCGACCCGTCAGGACGCTTCAAGCCGCATCCGCGTGCTGGTGGTCGACGACTCGGCGCTGATGCGCAAGTTGCTGACCGAGTTCCTGCAGCGCGACCCGCAGCTGGAGGTGATCGGTTCGGCGCCGGACCCGTTCGTGGCGCGCGACAAGATCAAGCAGCTGGCACCCGACGTGCTCACGCTGGATGTCGAGATGCCGCGCATGGACGGGCTGACCTTTCTTGAAAACCTCATGCGGCTGCGGCCGATGCCGGTGGTCATGGTCTCCTCGCTGACCGAGCGCGGTGCCGAAACCACGCTGCAGGCCCTCGAGCTCGGTGCCGTGGATTTCGTCACCAAGCCCAAGCTGGACCTCGAAGCCGGCATCCGCCAGTACGCGGACGAGCTGACGGCGAAGATCAAGGCGGCAGCCAAGGCGCGCGTGCGCACCATCGATAGTGCGGGCGGCAGGCCGGTGGCACCGCCGCCACGGCGCTTGTTGCGCACCACCGAGAAGATCATCGCCATCGGCGCCTCGACCGGCGGCACCGAGGCAATCAAGGACGTGCTGGCCGGCATGCCGGCGGATGCACCGGCAATCCTGATCGCACAGCACATCCCGGCAGCGTTCTCGGCGCCGTTCGCCGCGCGCATGGACCGCTGCGCCAGCATGCGCGTCTGCGAGGCGCGCGACGGCCAGCAGATCGTGCCGGGCCATGCCTACATCGCGCCCGGCGACTGGCACCTGGAGCTGGCGCGCGACGGCGCGCGCTACGTGTGCCGGCTGAACCAAAAGGCGCCGGAGAACCGGCATCGTCCGAGTGTGGACGTGCTGTTCAAGTCGGTGGCCGCGCAGGCCGGCGCCAACGCGGTCGGCGCGATCCTCACCGGCATGGGCGAGGATGGCGCGCGCGGCCTGCTCGACATGCGGGGCGCCGGCGCGCACACGCTGGCGCAGGACGAGGCCAGCAGCGTGGTCTGGGGCATGCCCGGCGCTGCGGTGAAGCTCGGCGCCACCGAGCAGGTGCTGCCGCTGGATCGCGTTGCCGCGCAGCTGCTCAGCTGGACCGCCTGACGCCACCCGTTCAAGTCATGCCGCTTTTCGCCGATACCTCGTCAACAACCGAAACCCGTTCCGGAGTTCACCGTGTCTGAACTGCATCACTGGAAACCGCTGTGGCCCGTCGCCGTTCTCGCCCTCGCGCATGCTGCGGCCCTGGCGCTCGGCGCCGCTGCGCCGGTGCTGTGGATCACGGCCCTGGCGACCCTGGGCGCCTTTGGCGTGTTCGCCTACCAGCAGCAGCGCGTGACGCTGGCCGCCACGCAGACGGCGGCGCAGCGCCACGCCGAGGCCGAGCGCCAGCAGCGCCTGTGGTCCGAACTGCGCGCCGGGTTGGTCGTCGAATCGACCGGCGTGCGCCAGGAGACCGAGCGCGTGCGCGGGCTGATCGCGGATGCGGTCCGCCAGCTGGGCGTCGCCTTCGAGGAGGTCAATCGGCAGTCGCAGCGGCAGGACGGCGCGGTGGCGCGCATTCTCGAACAGAACGGCGACGGCGCCGGCAGCGTCAACGTACGGCGTTTCGCCGACGCGGTCGCCGGCCTGATGAACAGCCTGGTCGATTCGCTGGCGCAGGTCAGCCGGCAGAGCGGGGCGACCGTGCAGCAGATCGATGCGATGGTGAAGCACCTGGATGCGATCTTCGATCTGCTGGGTGACGTCAAGACCATCGCCGACCAGACCAATCTGCTGGCGCTCAACGCCGCGATCGAGGCGGCGCGCGCCGGCGAAGCCGGACGCGGCTTCGCGGTGGTGGCCGAGGAGGTGCGTAATCTCTCGGAGCGTTCGACCAGCTTCAACGAACAGATTCGCAAGCTGGTCTCCAACTCGCGCGAGGCGGTGGCGGCGGTGCGCGATACCGTCGGCGACATGGCGTCGCGTGACCATCGTCTGAGCGAAGACGCACGTGCGGAGACCGGCCGCCTGCTGACGCAGATCGACGACATCAACCGCGGCCTGACCAGCGGCATCCGCGAGGTGGCGGCGGCGCGCGAGCAGATCGGCAGTTCGGTGGCGCAGGCGGTGCGCTGCCTGCAGTTCGAGGACATCTCCACGCAGGCGCTCGGCACTGCGCAGCGTCACGCGCGTCGCATCGAGGCGATCCACGCCGAGGCCGGCACGCTGGAGGGTTCGGACGCGGTTGCGGCGCCGGGCGCGGCTCCAGGTCCTTCACCGGCGGAGGACTGGCGTACACCACCGCATCGGCCGGTAGCGCAGGTGTCGATGCAGTCCGGTGCGGTCGAGCTGTTCTGACGCGGTACCCGCGACGCGGCGGCTGTGTCAGCATCGGGGCATGTCCGAGCTCGACGATCCGCGTGTCCTGTTCTCTGCCGAGCGCACGCTGCTGGCATGGAACCGCACCTGCCTGACGCTGATGGCGTTCGGCTTCGTCGTCGAGCGCTTTGGTCTGTTCCTGCAGATCTTCGGTCGTGGCAGCGGCTACGACGTGACCTTGCCCCAGCTGTCCCACGTTGCCGGCATCGGCTTCCTGCTGCTCGGCGTCGTGCTGCAACTGCTGGCGGTGGTGCAGTACCGGCGTCTGGTGCGCACGCTGCGCGCGGGCGAAATCCCGCGCGGTTACTGGATCAATCTGGCGGTGGTCGCCAATCTGCTGACCGCGGCGCTGGGTCTTTCGATTCTGCTCTACCTGGTGTTCTGAGCCGCCGCGATCGCCGTGGCGGCGGCATGCGCCGAAGCCCAGGCCCACTGGAAGTTGAACCCGCCGAGATGACCGGTGACGTCGACGACTTCGCCTACGAAATAGAGACCCGGCTGACGTTTGGACTCCATCGAGGATGACGACAGCTCGTCGGTATCGACGCCGCCCAGCGTGACCTCGGCGGTGCGATAGCCCTCGGTGCCGCTGGCGACGATGGGCCATTGCTGCAGGCGTTCGCCGATCTCGCGCAGTGTGGTCTTCTTGATGTGCTGCAGCGGTCGGTTCTCGAACCAGATCTCGCACAAGCGCTGTGCGAAGCGTTTCGGCAGCCGCTCGCCCAGCACGGTTCTCAGCTCGACCGCCGGACGCTGCGCCTGCTGCGTCATCAGCCAGTCGGCGTCCTCGTCCGGCAGCAGGTCCAGCGTCAGCGTCGCGCCCGGCTGCCAGTACGAGGAAATTTGCAGGATCGCCGGGCCGCTGAGGCCGCGATGGGTGATCAGCATGGCGTTGCGGAACTGCGCGTCGTTGCAGCGGGCCTGCACCGGCAGCGATAGGCCGCTGAGTTCGGCGTAGTGATCCTGATGCGTGCCGGATAGCGTCAGCGGTACCAGGCCGGCGCGTGTCGGCCGCACGCGATGGCCGAACTGGCGGGCCAGCTCGTACCCGAAGCCAGTGGCGCCCATGGTCGGCACCGACAGGCCGCCGGTGGCAACGACCAGCGTCGGCGCGTGAAACGTGCCGAGACCGGTGGTCAGCCGGAAGCCGGTTTCATCGCGATAGACGTCATGGACCGTGCAGTTGGTTTCGATGCGTGCACCGCCCGTCGCGCATTCGTTCAGCAGCATCTGCACGATCTGCTTGGACGAGTCGTCGCAGAACAGCTGGCCGAGTTCCTTCTCGTGATAGGCGATGCCGTGGCGCTCGACCATCGCGATGAAATGCTCGGGCCGGTAGCGCGCCAGCGCCGATTTGCAGAAGTGCGGATTGGCCGACAGGAAATGGGCCGGCGTGGTGTGCAGGTTGGTGAAGTTGCAGCGCCCGCCGCCGGACATCAGGATTTTCTTGCCGACGCGGTTGGCGTGCTCGATCACCAGCACGCGCAGCCCGCGCTGCGCGGCGGTCAGCGCGCACATCAGTCCCGCGGCGCCACCGCCGACGATCAGGACATCCAGGGACATGAGGTTCGGCGCGAGCGCATGGGCGCGCAGCCTAGCAGGCGCCGCCGGTGAACGGCGGCGCCCGGTATCGAGACGCGCGCGCCCGCCTTACGACGGGCTGGCCGGAACTTCGACGTCGATCTCGAAGCGCAGTTCGGGCAGGCTGCCTTCGAACAGGCGCAGGCGATCGAACATGATCTGTTCGAGTTCGAGGAACACGCGCGGTTCGACTTTCACCAGACGCGGCGGTTCGCTCGCGGCCGGCACGTAGGCACGCTGGCCGGCCTTCACCAGCAGGGTGCCGCCGCCGCTGCGGATCTCGACCAGGCCGTCCTCGACCAGTACGTAGAGCCCGTTGGGCATCGGACGCGAGGCGCCGGCAGACAGGTCGTAGCAATCGTCCTGACACCAGGCTGCGGCGTAGGTGGTGCCGCGAATGCCCATCGTCGCCACCGGCGTCTCGACGCGGTACTCATCGGTGCCGACCTTGCCGATCAGGCCGCTGATGGCGCGGAAAGCGCCACGCGTCAGGCTCAGCAGCAGGCGACCGCCGCCACCGCCGTTGCTCGCTGGTTTGCTGAACTGATCGAGCGTGAGGCTGGCGTTGCCGGCAAGCGCATGTGAAGCGCCGTCGTCCATCACCCAGCTCAGCTGACCGCGATTGCCGGTGACCAGTTGATCGCCGACCTGGACGGTATCGCCCGACTTCAGCCGTTGCGTGCCGTCGCTGCGCAGCGCTTCCGCATTCGTCGCCGAGACCACCTTGCCGGGACTGGCCATTGCCGCAGGCACAGCCAACACCAGCGCCATCAAGGCGCCGACCCACTTTTTATTATTCATGGTTTCCCCTTACTTCCCCGCCGCAAGGATACGAGGCGGCTGGCCAAGTTGCCACCACGATCCGTTCCGGGTCCTGGCGATTCGTGATGCAGGTCGCGTCGGGGCGCTTGGGCTATGCTCGGCCCCGCCGCTGGGGGGCGGTCTGACGTGAGGGGGGTGGGGTGATGCGCAGGTTCCGGATTCTCGTGGGGTTTTGGCTGAGTTGGGCGATCGCGCTGCCATTGCATGCGGCGGTGCCGGAGATCCCCTCTGCACTGTCTTTGTGCGCCGAACTGCCGCAGCCGGCCCGCTGGCTGGTGTTTGGCGAGCCCGACAAGGGCCGGCAGCCGCCGTTGATCTCCTCGCACCGCGGCGCGTTGACGCTGGCGCCCGAGAACACGCTGGCGGCGTATCGCTATGCGCTGGCCTATGAGGTTGCGCTGATCGAAGTGGACGTGCGTCAGACCGCCGACCGGCGTTTCGTCGCGTTTCACGATTCGGACGTGGCCGGCAAGTCCGACGGCGAGGGGACGATCGAGTCGATGAGCTTCGAGCAGGCGCGGGCGCTCAACGTCGCCGCCTACGAACCCTGGATCGGCGGCGCTTACGACCCGTCGCAGATGGCATCGCTCGAGGAAGTGCTGGAACTGGCGCTGGAGTCCGGCCACGGCATCGAGTTCGACATGAAGTTCATGCTCGATTCGCAGCCCACCGCTGATCTGCCCGGATTCGCGTCCATCGTGAATCAGTACCCCGACGTCCTGCGGCGCTCGATCATCAATCTGCCGCCGCCGGTGGCGCAGCTGGCTCAGGCGCTGATTCCCGAAGGGCGATTCATCTACAACCTGCTGATCGAGGAGCCGGCGCCGCTGCTCTACGGGCTGACCAAGCTCGCGCGCGTGTTCGGCTCCGACCTCGACAAGTTCTCGCCGCAGAAGATCGTGGCGATCCACGACGGCTGCGGTCTGGCGATGCCGCATGCCTACGACCAGGGGCGCGACAACGAGGGCGGTGAGATTCTGCGGGCGATAGAGATGGGCGCCGACGGCGTGCAGACCAATCAGCCGGCCCTGGCTCGCGCGTTGCTGGTGGGTGCGGTGGCGACGCGCTGGATCGTTGAAGACCAAGGACGCCGGCTGTGTCTGGTCAATGCCGGCAACGGCTATGGCCTGCCGCAGAAGGCGGTGACCCTTGAAACCCGCGCCGGCCGCCGCACCGCTGAAACCGGTGTGGGCGGTTGCGTGGAGTTGGCCGACGACGCCGTGCGCCAGGCGCACTTTGCCGGCGATGACTCGGCGGCGCCGGCCACCGCCACATTCGGCGATGGGCCGGTGGCAGGCGGGCAGGGCGGTGGCGGCGCGATCGGTGCCGGGTGGCTGTTGATTGGCGTCTTGTGCGCCGGCCGACGTTTGCGATTCGGTATCGCGCGTCGCCTATAGCACCACCACCTGACGCACCGCCTCGCCGCGTGCAAGACGATCAAAGCCGGCGTTGATCTCGTCCAGCGCCAGCGTGTGCGTCAGCAGCCGGTCCACCGGCAACCGGCCCGCCTGATAGAGCGCGACATAGCGCGGCAGGTCGCGCGAGGGCACGGCCGAGCCCATGTACGAGCCTTTCACGGTACGTTCCTCCGCGACGAGGCTCACCGCGGGGATCGAGAACATTTTCTGCGGATGCGGCAGGCCGACGGTAACGGTCTGGCCGCCGCGGCGCGTGGCCTGATAGGCCTGGACCAGCACCTGTTCGTGACCCACGGTTTCGATCGCGTGATGCGCGCCGCCCTGTGTCGCCTCGCGCACTGCCGCGACCGCGTCCGGTCCGGCCAGCACGGTATGCGTGGCGCCCAGCGACTTCGCCAGCTCCAGCTTCGCTGGCAGTACCTCGACGGCGACGATGGGATGCGCGCCGGCCGCGACCGCACCGAGCAGCGCGGCCAGACCCACGCCACCGAGCCCGAAGATCGCCACGCTTTCACCCGCTCGTACCTGCGCGGTGTTGATGACGGCGCCGACGCCGGTCATCACCGCGCAGCCGAACAGCGCCGCGATCTCGTAGGGCAGTGCGGGTGCGATACGCACCGCGGAGCGCGCGGAGACGACGGTCATCTCCGCGAACGCGGAAACGCCGAGGTGATGGTTCAAATCCACGGCGCCGCCGTGCCAGCGCTTGGCACCGGATAGCAGCGTGCCGGCGACGTTGGCTGCGGCGCCCGGTTCGCACAGCGCGGCGCGGCCGCTGGCGCAGGGCGCGCAATGGCCGCAGCTCGGCACGAACGCGAACACGACCTGATCGCCCTTGGCAAAACCCGGCGTGTCGGGGCCGGTTTCCACGACTTCGCCGGCCGCTTCATGACCCAGCACCATCGGCATCACGCGCGGGCGCGAGCCATCGATGACCGACAGGTCGGAATGACACAGGCCCGCCGCACGCACGCGCACCAGCAACTCGCCGGGGCCGGGTGGGTCGAGCTCGATCGTTTCGATCTTCAGCGGCTGCGATTGCGCGTACGGCGCCGGTAATCCCATGTCGCGCAATACCGCGGCACGCACCTTCATGACGGATTCTCCTCGGTGACCACGCGCAGGCGTTCCAGGCAATCGCGCAGGCGCTCGGGCAGGGCGGTGGATTTGCGCGTCTGGCGATCCACGAACACATGCACGAACCAGCCTTCCGCAGCCGGCAGTTCCTGCTGTTCGCAAAACAGCGCGATTTCATATCGCACGCTGGAGCGTCCGAGGTGGGCGACGCGCAGGCCGGCGTGAATCGTCTCCGGAAACGCGATAGGGCCCAGGTACTTGCAGTGCGACTCCGCACACAAGCCGATGACCGTGCCCTGATGAATGTCGAGCCCGCCCTCGCGGATCAGCCAGGTGTTGATGACCGTGTCGAAGTAGCTGTAGTACTCGACGTTGTTGACGTGACCGTAGACATCGTTGTCCTTCCAGCGCGTCGTCAGGGGCAGGACATGTGCGTAGTCCGTGCGGCGACTCATGGGAGCTCCTCGTGTGGTGCCCGAAGTGTCGCCGATCGTGCGCAGCGGAGTAAGAGGCCGGTCTGCGTCGGGCAAAGAAAAAGCCGGGCGTGTGCCCGGCTTTCTCGGAACTGCGGATACCGCTTGGATGCGTCAGAACAGGGCTTCTTCCATCGCCATCAGCGAACCTGCACCGGCGCGGATCTGCTTCAGGTTCATCGCCGTCTCCGGCAGCATCTTGCTGAAGTAGAAGCGCGCGGTCAGGAGCTTGCTCTTGTAGAAGTCTTCCTGGTCCTGCTTCTCGAGCGCGATCTTGGCCATGCGCGCCCACAGGTAGCCGTAGACGAAATGGCCGATCAGGTGCATGTACGGCACCGAGGCGGCGCCGACTTCATCCGGGTTCTTCATCGCCTTCTGGCCGACTTCCATCGTCACCTTCTGCACCTCGGTGCCGAGTTCGGCGAGCGGGCCGATGAATTCCTTCATTGCCTCGTTGGCGCTCTCGGCCTTGATGAAGTCGGTGACGATCTTGCCGAACTTCATCAGCTTGGTGCCGCCGTCGGCCAGCACCTTGCGGCCGATCAGATCGAGCGCCTGGATGCCGTTGGTGCCCTCGTAGATCATGTTGATGCGGGCGTCACGGACGTACTGCTCCATGCCCCACTCCTTGATGTAGCCGTGACCGCCGAACACCTGCATGCCGAGCGTCGTCGAGACGTAGCTCTGTTCGGTGATGAAGCCCTTGACGATCGGCGTCAGCAGCGCGACCAGGTCGGACATTTCCTTGCGGACCTTCTCGTCCTCGTGGCCGTGTTCCTTGTCGATCATCAGGCCGGTCCAGTACGTGAACGCGCGGCCGCCTTCGACATGCGCCTTCTGCGTCAGCAGCATGCGGCGCACGTCCGGGTGCACGATGATCGGATCGGCCGGCTTGTCCTTGGCCTTGGGGCCGGTCAGCGAGCGCATCTGGATACGATCCTTCGCGTAGGCCAGCGAGTTCTGGTAGGCCACTTCGGCCAGACCCAGCGACTGCATGCCGACGCCCAGGCGCGCGCCGTTCATCATCACGAACATCGCGTTGAGGCCCTTGTTCGGCTCGCCGACCAGCCAGCCGGTGGCGTTGTCGAGGTTCATCACGCAGGTGGCATTGCCGTGGATGCCCATCTTGTGTTCGATGGCGCCGCACTTGATGCCGTTGCGCGCGCCCAGCGAGCCGTCGGCGTTCACCAGGAACTTCGGCACGATGAACAGGCTGACGCCCTTGATGCCGGGGGGCGCGTCGGTCACGCGGGCCAGCACCAGGTGGATGATGTTGCCGGCCATGTCGTGTTCACCGGCGCTGATGAAAATCTTCTGCCCGGTGATGCGGTAGGTGCCGTCGGGTTGCGGCTCGGCCTTGGTGCGCATCAGGCCCAGGTCAGTGCCGCAGTGCGGCTCGGTCAGGCACATGGTGCCCGTCCATTCGCCGGTGGTCATCTTCTTCAGGTACGTGGCCTTTTGCTCATCCGTGCCGTGGGCGTGCAGCGCGGCGTGCGCGCCGTGCGTGAGGCCCGGGTACATCGTCCAGGCCTGGTTGGCGCTGTTGAGCATTTCGTAAAAGCACTGGTTCACCACCAGCGGGAGCCCCTGGCCGCCGAACTGCGGGTCGCAGGACAGCGCCGGCCAGCCCGCTTCGACGAATTTCGCGTACGCCTCCTTGAATCCGGCGGGCGTCGTCACCTCGTGCG
>DASWWX010000033.1:0-83487 GCA_036405815.1 Solimonas sp.
ATGCTGCCCTGCTTCAAGGCCTACGACATCCGCGGCCGCGTGCCGGATGAGCTGAATCCGGACATCGCCTATCGACTCGGCCTGGCCTATGCCGAACAGTTCGCCCCGCGCCGCATCGCGCTGGGTCGCGACATCCGCCACACCAGCCCGACCCTGCTCAACGCGTTGGCGCATGGCCTGACCGCACGCGGCGTCGAGGTGCTGGATTTGGGCCTATGCGGTACCGAGGAGGTCTACTGGGCCGCGCAGCAGCCCGGCGTGGACGGCGGCATCGAGGTCACCGCCAGTCACAACCCGATGGACTACAACGGCATGAAGCTGGTGCGCGGCGGCGCCATACCGGTTTCCGGCGACAGCGGCCTGCGCGAACTGGAGCAGCGCGTCGCCGACAGCGGCGCCCTCGCGCCCAAGGGGCCGGCGCCGATGCGGGCCGTCAGCTTTCGCGAAAGCTATGTGCAGCACCTGCTCGGCTACGTGGACCGTGCCACCCTCAAGCCACTGCGCATCGTCGTCAATGCCGGCAACGGCGTGGCCGGTCCGGTGATCGACGCGCTCGAACCGCACCTGCCGTTCACGCTGATCAAGCTGCATCACGAACCGAATGGCGACTTTCCCAACGGCATCCCCAATCCGCTGCTGCCGGAGAACCGCGGCGTCACCGCCGACGCCGTGCGCGCGCAGGGCGCCGACTTCGGCGTGGCCTGGGACGGCGACTTCGACCGCTGCTTCCTGTTCGACGAGCGAGGCGAGTTCGTCGAGGGCTATTACATCGTCGGTCTGCTGGCCGCGGCGCTGCTGGCGCGCGAAGCCGGCGGCCGCGTCATCCACGACCCGCGCCTGACCTGGAACACGATCGAGCAGGTGCAGGCCGCCGGCGGCGTGCCGGTCCAGTCCAAGACCGGCCATGCCTTCATCAAGGAGCGCATGCGCGCCGAGAACGCGATCTACGGCGGCGAGATGAGCGCGCACCATTACTTCCGTGATTTCGCCTACTGCGACAACGGCAACATTCCGTGGCTGCTGGTCGCCGGCCTGATCTCCGCCTCAGGCCAGTCGCTGAGCCAGTGGGTGGGCGACCGCATGGCGCGCTTTCCCGCCAGCGGCGAGATCAACCGCAAGGTCGGCAGCGTGCCGACCGTCATCGCCGCCGTCGAAGCCCGTTATGCGCCGCAGGCGCTGGCCGTGGATCGCACCGATGGCCTGTCCGCCGAGTTCGCGGACTGGCGCTTCAACCTGCGCGGCTCCAACACCGAGCCGGTACTGCGGCTCAACGTAGAATCGCGGGCAGACACCGCCCTGATGCGGGCGCGTACCGACGAACTGCTGACGCTGATCGACACCCATGCCTGAGACGACCGCCCCCCGCCTCCTGCCCGTCCTGCTCGCCGGCGGCTCCGGCACGCGGCTGTGGCCGCTGTCGCGCGAGCTGTATCCCAAGCAGTTCCTGAACCTGGTCGACGAGCACAGCCTGCTGCAGAACACCGCGCTGCGCGCCGCCGCACTGCCGGGCGCGCTGCCCGCGCTGGTGATCTGCGGCGATCAGCACCGCTTCATCGCTGCCGAACAGTTGCGCCAGGTCGGCGTTCAGGGCTGCGTGCTGCTCGAACCCGAGGGCCGCAACACGGCGCCCGCCGCTGCCGTCGCGGCGCTGCACGCGATCCAGCGCCACGGCCCCGAGACGCTGGTCTTCCTGATGGCGGCCGATCATGCGATCCGCGACAGCGCGGCCTTCGCCGCCGCCGTCGAACATGCGGCCGCACTGGCGATGCAGGGCCGCATCGTCACCTTCGGCATCCAGCCCACGCATCCGGAAACCGGCTTCGGCTACCTGCAGGCCGGCGATGCGCTGCCGCCACACGGCCACGCGGTCGCGCGCTTTATTGAAAAGCCGCCGCTGGCCACCGCCCAGGATCTGCTGGCCCGCGGCGGGCACTACTGGAACGGCGGCATGTTCCTGTTCCGCGCCGACGTCTTCATCGACGAGCTGACGCGGCTGGAACCGGCGATGGCGCAACAGGCCCGTGCCGCGCTGGAAGGCGGCAAGAGCGACCTGGATTTCGTGCGGCTCGACGCCCCCTCGTTTCGCGCCTGCCGCAACGAATCGATCGACTACGCGGTGATGGAAAAGACCGCGCTGGCCGCGCTGGTGCCGCTGGACGCCGGCTGGGACGACGTCGGCAGCTGGACCTACCTGGACAAGCTGCCGCAGTGCGACGCGCGCGGCAACCGACTGCGCGGCGACGTGCTGGTCGAGGATGCCGACAACAATCTGGTGCAGGCCACGTCGCGGCTGGTGAGCCTGGTGGGTGTGCGCGACCACATCGTCGTCGAAACCGGCGATGCCGTGCTGGTGACGACGCGCGAACGCGCGCAGGACGTCAGAAAGATCGTGCAACAATTGAAAGGATCGAACCGCACGGAGGCCGTGCTGCATCCGCGCGTCTATCGGCCCTGGGGCTGGTACGAGGGCATCTCCAGCGGCGAACGCTTCCAGGTCAAGCGCATCCAGGTCGGCCCCGGCCAGAAGCTGTCACTGCAGATGCATCATCACCGCGCCGAGCACTGGATCGTGGTCAAGGGCACCGCGCGCGTGACTTGTGAGGATCGCGAATTCCTGCTGGGCGAGAACGAATCAACCTACATTCCGCTGGGCCACAAGCACCGTCTCGAGAACCCGGGCGCCATCCCGCTGGAGATCATCGAGGTGCAATCCGGTGGTTATCTGGGCGAGGACGACATCGTCCGCTTCGAGGATGTGTACGGCCGCAGTTCCGGCTGAACGGGCGAAGTGCGTGATCGGGCGCACGGCCGCTGCCGCTGCGGGATCTCCAGTCCACGAATTCGCCCACCGTCACGCGCAGCGCTTGCGCTAGACTCCGGCGCAGACTTTACGGCCCGCACCCTGTGGCCGTGAGGGCCGCGCCGGGATCGCATCGATCCACCGCGCACCCGCCTTAGAGGAGCCTACATTGAGTCAACGCAAGGTTGCCCTGATCACCGGCATCACGGGCCAGGATGGCGCCTATCTCGCCGAGTTCCTGCTGAGCAAGGGCTATCAGGTGCATGGCCTGAAGCGCCGCACCTCGCTGTTCAACACCAAGCGCATCGATCATCTCTACCAGGATCCGCACGAGCTACCGCGCAACCTCGTGCTGCATCACGGCGACATGACCGATACCTCGAGCCTGATCCGCATCGTGCAGCAGATCCAGCCGGACGAAATCTACAACCTCGCCGCGCAATCGCACGTCGCCGTATCGTTCGAAGAACCCGAATACACCGCCGACAGCGACGCCATCGGCCCGCTGCGCCTGCTGGAGGCGATCCGCATCCTCGGCCTGCAGGACAAGACCCGCTTCTATCAGGCGTCGACCTCCGAGCTGTACGGCAAGGTGCAGGAGATTCCGCAAACCGAGACCACGCCGTTCTATCCGCGCAGCCCCTACGGCGTGGCCAAGCTTTACGCCTATTGGATCACGGTGAACTACCGCGAGTCCTACGGGCTCTACGCCTGCAACGGCATCCTGTTCAATCACGAATCGCCGATCCGCGGCGAGACCTTCGTCACCCGCAAGGTCACGCGTGGGCTCGCTCGTATCGCACTCGGCCTGCAGCCCTGCCTGTACATGGGCAATCTTGATTCCAAGCGCGACTGGGGCCATGCGCGCGACTACGTCGAAATGCAATGGCTGATGTTGCAACAGCCGCAGCCCGAAGATTTCGTCATCGCCACCGGCGTGCAGTACAGCGTGCGCGAGTTCATCACCCGCGCCGCCGCCGAGCTGGGCATCACGCTGCGCTGGCAGGGCGAAGGCGTCGAGGAGACGGCGGTGATCGCCGCGCTCGGCGAATGCCCGGAGGGCACGCTGCGCTGCAAGGTTGGCGATGTCGTGGTGCGCGTCGACCCCCGCTACTTCCGACCGGCCGAGGTGGAAACGCTGCTCGGCGATCCACGCAAGGCGCGCGAGAAGCTGGGCTGGGTGCCGCGCACCAGCTTCGAACAACTGGTCAAGGAAATGGCGCTCTCCGACCTTCACTGGGCCGCCAAGGACGTGGCGCTGCAAGGGCTCGGCTACGAAGCGCGCAAGTACCATGAGTGATGCGTCCGTCCGCGATATGCATCAGGCGCCGATCTTCGTCGCCGGCCATCGCGGCATGGTCGGCTCGGCGATCGTGCGCGCGCTGCAGGCGCAGGGCTATCGGAACCTCCTGACGCGCAGCCGCGGTGAGCTGGATCTCACCGATCAGGCGGCGGTGCGCGCGTTCTTCGCACGGGAAAAACCCCGCTGGGTGTTCCTGGCGGCCGCCAAGGTCGGCGGCATCCAGGCCAACAACGTCTACCGCGCCGACTTCATCGTCGAAAACCTGCTGATCCAAACCAACGTCATCCAGGCGGCGCACCAGAACCACGTCGAGCGCCTGATGTTCCTGGGCTCGAGCTGCATCTATCCCAAGTTCGCGCCACAACCGATTCCCGAATCCGCGCTGCTGACCGGTACGCTGGAACCGACCAACCAGCCGTACGCCATCGCCAAGATCGCCGGCATCGAGATGTGCGATGCCTACAACCGCCAGTACGGCACCGACTTCCGCGCCGCGATGCCGACCAACCTCTACGGCCCCGGCGACAATTTCGACCTGAACAACAGCCACGTCATTCCGGCGCTGATCCGCAAGTTCCACGATGCACGGCAGGCCAACGCCCCCACCGTCACCGTCTGGGGCACCGGCACGCCGCGCCGGGAGTTTCTGCACGTCGACGACATGGCCGCCGCCAGCCTGTTCCTGATGGAACTGGAATCAACCCGCTGGCAGAGCCTGGGCACCCCGCACGTCAACGTCGGCTACGGCGACGATGTCTCGATCGCCAAGCTCGCACATCAGGTCGCAGAGACTGTGGGCTATCGCGGCGAGCTGGTGTTCGATACCAGCAAGCCGGACGGCACGCCGCGCAAGCTGATGGACAGTTCGCTGCTGCGCGGCCTGGGTTGGCATCCAGCGCTCGATCTCCAGAACGGGTTGCAAGGCACCTACGCCTGGTTCGAACACAATCTGACGCAGCTTCGAGCGGTGTAATCGATGCGCGCCACGAGCCGCTACTTTGATGCTCGAGCCTCACGCAGCAGCGCCACAAAGTTGCATCGCTGGCAACCGCCCCTCCGATGCCAACCCTACTGATCACCGGTGGCGCCGGCTTCATCGGTTCGGCCCTGATCCGTCGCCTGATGGCGGCCCCCGACGTGCGCATTGTCAATATAGACAAGCTGACCTACGCCGCCCACCCGGAGGCGCTGGCGTCGATTCACAACGATCCTCGCTATCGGTTAGTGAAAGCGGATATCTGCGACGCGTCCGCGTTGGCTCGCGTATTCGCCGACTATGCGCCCGATGGCGTGATGCATCTGGCGGCCGAATCGCATGTCGATCGCGCAATCGCCATGCCCGCACCGTTTATGCAGACCAATCTGGTCGGTACCTTTCGCTTGCTGGAGGCCTCGCTTCATCACTGGCAGCGCCTGGCGCCGGCGCAGCAACGGCAGTTTCGCTTCCTGCAGGTTTCGACCGACGAGGTCTACGGATCCGCGAATCCGGAACGCACTTTCGTCGAGGGCGATGCATACAGCCCCAGTTCCCCTTACTCTGCCAGCAAGGCTGGCGCCGACCACCTGGCACTGGCCTGGTACCGCACGTACGGGCTGCCCGTGCTGATCTCTCACAGCACTAACAACTATGGCCCCTATCAACACCCGGAGAAGTTGATCCCCGCTACGCTCACACGCGCGATCGCGGGGCATCCGATCCCCCTGTTCGCGAGCGGGGAGAATGTGCGGGACTGGATACATGTCGATGATCATGTGAACGCGCTGCAGACCATCTTCCACCGGGGCCGACCAGGCGAGGCCTATCATGTCAGTGCCGACAACCCGCGACGCAACATCGATCTCGTCCACCGGCTTTGCGATTTACTCGACGAACAACGGCCCGAACAGGCGCCTCATCGCCAGCTGATCCACTTCGTGCCCGACCGGCCAGGTCACGATTTTCGCTACGCAATCGACGCGTCCAAGCTGCGACGGGCGCTGGGCTGGCATCCGCAGATCGATTTCGATGCCGGTCTGCGCGCCACCGTGAACTGGTACCTGGGCCGCGCTGCTGAGCAAGACGCGACGACGACACGCCGCTGAGCCGCCGCCCGGCGCTCTCACCCTGCCGCCCTGGCGGTCGAACGCTCCCGCGCACTGCTTGCCAAGCTCAATCGTGCTGGGTCTACTATCGCCACTTTCACTGACCTCACCCTACAGGCCTTCCTCGATGCGTCCCGATCCGCGATATCTGCTCGGCATCAGCATTCTCATCAGCGGCTGGTCGTCCGGCGCGCTGGCATCCGAACCGCGTTGCGCGATCAGCCAGAACGGCCAGTGGTTACCGCAGACCGAGGCCCAGAGCCTGGAAAACTGCGCGGCCGCGCTGAAGCAGCGATCCGAACAAACCACCGGCGTCCTGTTCGCACGCTGGAACGAGAACTTGATCGGCTACGACGGCACCGTGTTCTACGTCTCGCAGAACAACGGCGAGACGTGGACGCCCACCGCGCTGCGCACGCACAGCACGCTGATCGCGAGCGCGAACGCCGATGTCGCGCCCGAGCCCCCGCCTGCGGCCTCGCCCGAGCCGGCGGCGCCAGTCGCCGAACAAGCGCCGGCCTCGCACGCTGCATCCACGCTGGCGGAAGCAGCGCCAGTCGTAACAGCCTCAGCGCCACCGACCGCGCCGCCTGCTGCCCAGACGCCGCCCAAGCCCACCCCGTCAGCGCCGAAGCCCGCCGCGGTCAAGCCTGCTCAATCAATCGCCGCTCAACCGGCGGCCCCAACAGCAGCACCGGTCGCCGATGCCGGCCCCGAACTGCTGGGCGACTCGAATCCGCCGACTGACGAGGCGGTGCCATCGCTGGCGTCCGTGCTGGCCTCGCTACCAGAGCCCGCCGAGGAAGCTGAGAAAGCTGAGCCAAAAGCTGCGGCACCCGCCTCAGAAAAGCCGGCCGCCGCGAAGCCAGCAGCTGCACTGTCAGCGGCGCCGCGAGCAAAACCGTCGGTAACGCCCTCTGCACCGGTCGCGGCAACAGCGACAGCCGCCCAGCCGGCTCCACTTCCGCCGCCCGCGCCGCCGAAGCCGCTACCGGGCCTACCTAGTGTTGAAGGCTCTGCGCCGATTTTTCCTGGCCTGCCGTCGGACATTGCAAGCATCGGCACGGGTTCCGGCAAGGCCGAACCTTGCCTGATCTGGAATGGAAGCTGGATTCGATCCACGGCGCCCGATCTGCGGGCCTGCGCCGACCTTCTGGATCAATCGCCGGAAAACTACGACGAGGGCGGCTACAAGTACGCGTACTGGTCGCATACGTACCTGGTGGCCACGCGCCAGTTCGTCAAATCGCTGGCGAAGGACGGAATCACGTGGGCTGACGTGCGCAAGCGCTACCGATACTAACCATCACCACCGCGCTGCCGACCGCTCACGTCATTCAGCGCGATCGAAGGCACGAAAAAGGCGCCGCGAACTTTAGCTCGCGGCGCCTTTCGTAAAAACTCAGAAGATCTCAAACGCCCGGCGTCTTCTTCACCTTCGGCTGATAGTTGTAGTTGTAGTAGCCATAGTTGTAGCCGTACTTATGGCTATAACGCCCGCGCCCGCCGATACCAACCTGATTGAATACGGTACCGCGCACCGGGATTCCAGCGGCCTGCAGGCGCTTCAAAGAATCTTCGATCATCCTCAGCGAGTGCTCGCCCGCCTTGAGCACCAGCAGGGTAGTGCCAGCGTATTGGCCCAGAACCGCAGCGTCCGTGACCGCCAGCACCGGGGGCGTATCCAGAATCACCGTATCGTAGCGCTGCGAGAGGAACGTCAGCAGTTCCCCAACAGCCTCTGAAAGGAGCAGCTCTGCTGGATTCGGGGGAACCGTGCCCGTTGATACGAAATGCAGTCCATCAACGGTGGTGCGATGGATGACATCTGCCACAGCGGCAGAACCTGCGATGTAGTCTGTAACGCCGGGCGTACGCTGAACATTGAAGTACTCATGCAAATGACCGCGTCGCAAGTCGCCATCAACCACTACGATTTTCTTACCGCTCGCCGCCAAAACTGCACCGAGATTGGCGCTCACAAATGACTTGCCCAAGCCCGGCGAAGGCCCGGTCAACATCAAAATATTGTTCTTGGCCTCCAGCTGTCCGAAGTGCAGCGACGTTCGCAAACTGCGCAGAGCCTCGATCGCGTTCCCGTTGGGATCGACTTGAGCCAACAATCGTTCGTTGCCAGCCGCGTCCTTTTTCAGCAAACGATGAATGCGCCGCTGTCCCTCGGAATAAGGAATGACGCTGTAAGTCGCAATGCCAAGCTTCTTCTCCACCTCGGCAGGGTCTTCGACGCCGGCGTGCAAAGCGCTCCGTGCGAACACCGCTAACATGCCCAGAGCCAGCCCGAGCAGCAGAGAGATGCCCAACACAACGGACACTCGCGGCTTTGCCGGCGTAGACGGCGGCACGGCCGCATCAATGATGCGGACATTTCCGACGGTGCCGGCCTTCACAACCTCCAGCTCCTGCGTGCTGTTGAGCAATGACAGATACAGGGTCGAATTCACCTCCATATCCCGAGACAAGCGCAGCAACTCCTGCTGGGTCTCAGGCAGATCCTTGACCTTGGCCTCGATCCCGGCCTTCTCTCGTGCGATCTGAGAAAGCTGGCCATTAATGGCCTCAACCACCGGGTGATTGCTGGTAAAGCGGCGCAGGGCTTCCTCTTTACGCTGCTCCAACTGCATACGCGACTGCTCCAGCGTGACCGCTTGCTGGAGAATCAAGTCGGTCTCCTTGGTCAGATCTGCAGACCCCTGCCGCAAGCGATAGGAATTGATCGCACTCTCCGCCTCCTCAACATTCTTTCTGAGTTTGGGCAACTGCTCGTTGAGGAAGGCCAGCGTCTGCTGCGCTTCTGCCGACTTGCGCTCCACGTTCTGGCGCAGGTAAACCTCAGCAATCTTGTTCAGGATCTGCGCAGCCCGCACAGGATTGGGATCCGAGAAGGAGAGCCGGAGAATGCCACTCTGGCGGCCCTGCTCGGAAACCTGTAGACGGGATTCCAGGCTACGAATGACCTCCGCCCTCCGGCGATAGCGGAGGTCGAACTCGGTGCCGGGCCGGGCCGTGAGTGACTGCACGAACAAGGCAGAGGGCTGCCCACCGAGCTCGAAAATAATGCGCTCTCCGACCTTGCCACTCACAATCGGCCGGCCATCACTTTCAAAAAGATCGTAAGCACCATTCTGCTGAGCGCGTAGGTGAAACGTGCGCCCGATGTACACATCCGGAATGACGAAATCCGTCATGCGTATGGATTCACCGCCCCATGCGAATCGGCTCAAGCCCGGCATCTCTCGAGCAATCGGCCTATCGGCCGTTGGACGAAACCCTCGGGCAAACGCGCGGCCAACATAGGGGAAATAAGCGGGGGTGGCGTCGAGGACCAGATCCAACTCATCCACCACCTTGCCGAGGACCATCCGGCTGCGCAGGATTTCGATCTCCGCCGCGACCTTGGTATCGGCACCCAGCATCTGGGACGCATCACCCAAGGCGGAAGCTATACCGCTCCGCTCCGTCTCGACTTGGATCAGCGCATCTACAGAGTAGATGCGGGTGGCCGTCCAGGCGTGAAACACGCCCGCCAGCAGAACCACGACCGCAATCGCCGCCAACAGCAATCGACCAGCGACCAGTACGCCGAGCAGTTCCCGAAAATCGATTTCACCACCGTCGTCAATCTGGGAGACGGATCCCTGAGAGGCCTTCTGTAAGGTAGTCATCGATCTGCAGTTGAAGCAAGGGTAGAGGGCTTGGCGTAACTAAGCCGCATAGTTATTTATGGGCTGTCCGTCAATTGGGCAGCCGACAGTGAAAAAGAAACCGCGCTCCAAGCTAAAGCCACTTGGAGCGTAGCTTTCTTCAATCGTTGATCAAACGATCCAGCTGGAAGACCGTCGAAACGGTGGGCAACAGCTGGTTAATGACCGCGTTGTACTGCGAGAAGCTCGTGGGGCTCACATAGACCACGTCTCGGGCTTCCATCTGGAACTCACTGGCTGCCAGCAATCCGAGGCTCGAGGAGAGATCAACGCGGTAGACCGTGGCCTGGCCGGCATCGCCACGCGGACGACGAAAGACCAGGACGCCATTGCCATCACCGGATAGCCGATCGATGCCCGACGCACCCGCAATGATCTGCGTCAGAGAGGTTCGCCGTTGCTCCAGGTACACCGGCCCTTCCTTCGTCACGCGCCCGAGCACAAAGACCTGATCCTCGGAGCGATCCGGGATATGCACTTGGTCTCCGGGCTGCAGCAGCGGATTGACGCCGATTTGAGACCCCGTCAGCAGGCTCGCCAGGTCGAGTTCATAACGATCAGCGCCTCGGCGAAGAATCACTTCGCGTCGGCTAGCCGTCTCAGACAAACCACCACGCTCGTTCAGCGCTTCAATAATTCCCTTAGGCGTATCGTCAATCACGACCACGCCGGGCTGGCGAACCTCGCCTGTGACCTGCACCCGCTTGGATCGGAACGCAGCAACCCGCACGTCTACCTGGGGCTTACTAATGACCCGCGCCAGGTTGGTCGCCAGGTGATTGCGGATTTCTGCGAGCGTCAATCCCGCGGCCTTGAAGCTGCCGACGTAAGGAAAAAACATATTGCCGTCTGCCGCGACCAAGCGGCCACCAGAAGCTGCATCACGGAACTCGCCGGTGGGATTGGTCAATTCCGGATGATCCCAGACGATCACCGAGAGGATATCCCCGGGGCCCACACGATACTCAGCTGCCGACTGCGCGGGGCTGAAGGTCGCCAAACTGCCAAGGGCCGCATTGGTTCGCCACGCGGCACCAACAGCCTCGCTCGCCAACGTGCTCTGCGTGATCGTCACGACCCGCACTGAGCGTAGCGGCCCCCGCTGATCGTCCAGATGAATGACCTCAATATCGGGGGAGACCTTCTCAATCTTGGCGGCCGGAAGCCCAGAACTGCCCGAAGGCCTGATGTTCTGACCGGGGACAATGGTGCAGGCGGTGCAGACAAAACTGATCACTAGACCAGCGGCAGAGGCACGGATCATCTCACCCAATCTCCCAGAATTAATGAAAAAACTGGCATGGCGCTACATTCATTCCGCCTGCCGCATACTTGATAATGGCGCGAGAATAGCCGGAAACCCCATCAAAACGCATCCGGAATCAAGCACGATAGTACTCGCGATACCAGGCCACGAACTTCGCCACGCCCTCCTCCACCGGCACTACCGGCCGGTAGCCCACGTTCGCGATCAGTTCGGAAACGTCGGCTTCAGTGTCAGGCACGTCACCGGCCTGCAGAGGCAGCATCTCCATCACCGCCTTGCGGCCCAGACACTGTTCCAGCACCTCGATATAGCGAAGCAACTCCACCGGCTGCTCGTTGCCGATGTTGTAGAGACGATAGGGCGCCACGCCGCTGCTGGCCGGGTCGGGCGCGAGGCTGCTCCAGGCCGAGTTAGCGGCGGGCACACTATCGAGCGTGCGCACCACGCCCTGCACGATGTCGTCTACGTAGGTAAAGCTGCGCTTATGGCGACCATGATTGAACACCCGCAGCGGCTCGCCGGCCAGGATCGCTTTGGTGAACAGAAACAGGGCCATGTCCGGCCGGCCCCAGGGCCCGTACACCGTGAAGAAGCGCAGGCCCGTGCAGGGGATGCCATACAGGTGCGCATAACTGTGCGCCATCTGTTCATTGGCCTTCTTGGTGGCGGCATACAGCGTGAGCGGATGCTCGGCCGAGCCGTGCTCGGAGAAGGGCATATTCAGGTTGGCGCCGTAAACCGAGCTGGTGGAGGCGTAGACCAGATGCTCGATATCGTGGTGGCGGCACCCCTCCAGCACATGGAGAAAGCCGGTGACGTTGCTCGAAACGTACACGTGCGGGTTCTGCGCGGCGTAACGCACGCCGGCCTGCGCAGCCAGGTGCACCACGCGTCTCAGCTTGTGCTCTGCGAAGGTAGACTCTACCGCCGCGCGGTCAGCTAAATCGGCGGTAACGTGGGTGTAGCCGGCACGCATCGTGAGCCGATCCAAACGCGCCTGCTTGAGCGTTGGGTCGTAGTAATCATTAAGGTTGTCGAATCCAACCACCTCCTCGCCCCGATCAAGCAGGGCGTGAGCAACATGGGAGCCGATGAAGCCGGCGGTGCCAGTGACGAGGTTGGACATAGCGCAAAATGGGAAGAGCAATGGTTGGAATGATATGTCGGCTAACCAGGCCGCAGACATCAGGCCGTAGACATCACGTCCCAATAGACGGACAGAGTACGAGAATTCACCGCCCCCACCTCATGCTCACGCTGCACGCGTCGGCGGGAAGCTTGGCCCAGCTGAATTCGGAGCGCAGGGTCCTGAAGCAGGCGATCAATCGCATGGGCCAGAGCCACCGAGTCCTTGACCGGCACGATGAGGCCATCAATGCCATCGGCGACCACCTCGCGGCAGCCCGGCACATCGGTCGTCACCAGAGCACAACCACTGGCGCCGGCCTCAATCAGACCCTTCGGGAGCCCTTCGCGATAGCTGGGCAAGGCAACGACATCCACGCTGCGAAAAAGCGCGGGCATGTCTTCGACATGGCCCAGCCACTCCAGCACGCCTTCATCCACCCACTGCTTCACGTTTGCTTCGGGCACGGAGGCGGGGTTGCCGGGGTCGGGCTGGCCGGCGAGCAGGAACTGGATGTCCCTGCCCTCGCCTTGTAGCTGGCGGGCGGCGGCCACGTACTCGGCTAGGCCCTTGTCCAGGAGCAGGCGCGCCGGCAGCAGCACGCGCAGCGGGCCGACGGGTTCGCGCGGCGGGCCGGGATGGAAGCGCTCGCAGTCCACGCCGGAGCCGGGGATGAGGCGGATGCGGTCCGGGTGCACCAGGCGGTGGCCGGTGAAGAAGGCCACGTCGTCGGGGTTCTGCAGGATCAGGCGTGCGCGCTTTCCGTCCAGGGCCAGGCGCAACAGCACGCGCACCAGCGGACGCAGCAGGCGGGCCTTCAGGTCGTCGCTGGTGAATACATAACCCATGCCGGTGACGGCATTGACGCGTCCGGGCACGCCCGCCAAACGCGCGGCCAGCGAGCCGTAGATGGCGCACTTGAGGGTGAAGCCATGCACCACGTCCGGCCGTTCCCGGCGCAGCAAGCGCGCCAGCGAGAGCACAAAGCCCGCCTCGCGCAGCGGGTTGAGGCTGCGGCGGTGCAGGTCTACCGGTTGCCAGCGCAACCCGAGCGCGCTCAGCTTCTCTCCATAGGGACCAGGCGGCGACAGCAGCAGCAACTCGCACCCAGATGCCTTCAACGCGAGCGCCAACGAGCGACGGAAGTTATAGAGGTACCAGTCGGTGTTAGCGAATAAGAGTATTTTCATACATTGGTGTGCGGTTGCGCTCTGGCTCGGCGCTAGGCTCTGTCGCCACCACTAGTAGGCTTATGCTGCCGGGAACGAGAATGCTCATAATGTTTCGGAGTTCCGTTTGTGGTCGCGAACGCATCACGGTAGCTGCACATCACGAAGCCCATCCTCCCCGCCAATTTGCGCAGGCCTGGTGTCGAAAGCAGCATCCGCTCCTGATCGCCGAGCTCGCCGATGCGGGTGAGACCGTCAACGGCGGCGGCGCCGCGCACCGGGTGTACCATTAGCTCGAACACACCGGCGGGCGCGGCGGTCAGCACGCGCGCGTAGTCCGACAGCGCCGGATCGGCCGGCAACGTGCCTAGGTCGAACAGGCTGCCGAGGCCATCGTTCCAGCGCACGCGGCCGCGCCAGACGCGCGCGTTGCGCGCCAGCATGCGGCCGAGCAGCCACTGCCGCAGGCGCCGCCCCGGACCCGGCGTCTGCCCCGCCAGCGCCAGCAGCCAGGGCATGCGCAGCGGCAGGCCTTCGCGTTCGCACAGTGCGGCCACCGCGTCGAATACCGCCGGAAAACCGTGCGTGTGCTGGTGGCTATCCAGGTGCGTCGGTGTCAGGCCAGCGTCGCGCATGCACGCGAACTGCGCTGCCAATTCGATCGCGATCTCGTCGCGGCGCACCCGGCCGCCGAGCAGCCGCAATGCCAGCGTCGTGCGCGGATGGAAGACGCCGTCGGCATCCACCAGCGAGCGCACCGTCGCCGCCGGGCTCAGCGGCCGCCCCAGCGTCAGGTTGAAGTGCAGGCCCACGCCCAGCGCTGGGTTCGCCTGCGCCTGCGCCACCGCATCGGCGAAGCCGGCCATGTTGACCATCAGCGTGGTGCTGGTGACCGCGCCGGCGCAATGCGCATCGACGATCGCCGCGTTGACCTCGGGCACGAGGCCGAAATCGTCGGCGTTGACGATTAGCGGGCGCGGCACGGCGCTCACCGCAGCCTCCGCAGTGCCTTGCGCAGGAAATGCAGCGGCTCGGCCAGCGCCGGTCGCGGATCGTCGGCAGCGAACACCGGCGCGCAGCGCGCCGTCAACGGTCCGCCGGCGCGCAGATCCGGCGCCGGGAACACAAAGTCGCGCCCCTTCGTCGCGTAGAAGGCCGCCGATGCCAGGTCCTTGAGCAGGTAGCGCCAGCGCACGCCGTCGCGCTGTACCGGGTCGGGCAGCGGGTCAAGCCCGCACAGGTCGCGCCACTGCGCCTCGACCACACGCTTGCCGGCCGCATGCGTCAACTGGAACCACAGCGTCGGCCGCGGGTTGATCTCGATGATCTTGAGTTTTCCGTCGCGAGGGTCGCGCTTGAACTCGCTGCCGCAGACGCCCTCGAAACCGATCGCGCGCAGGAACCGTTCCGACACCTCGCGCGTTTCCTCGCAGCGCTCGCTGATCACCATCGACGCCGAACCGAACCCCGACGGGTACTGGCGCAGCTTGCGCGCAGTGAAGGCCTGCCGCACCACGCCGCCGCGGCCGACGTAACCAGCGAACAGGGTGATCGCAGATTCCGCGCCGGGAATGATCTCCTGCACCAGCCAGCCGCCCGATTCGGCCGGAATGCTGTCGACCGTGCGAAGGTAGTCGTCGCGGCCGCGCAGCACCAGCACCTTCTTCCCCTTCAGGAAGGACTTGGCGCGATGGATCAGCTCGGGCTTGAGGATGCAGGGGAATGGCAGCGCGTCGGCCAGCGCCGCCAGCCCCTCGCGGCCGTCGGCCTGCCACACCCCGGGCGTGGCAACGCCGTGCGCGGCACACAGCGCATGGAAGCGGCGCTTGTCGAGCAGATCCGCCGCCACACCGCGGTAGGCACCGGCGAACACGTGCGTGCGCGCCAGCGCCTCCGCATGGCGGATCACGAACTCGATGAACACGTCGCTGGTCGGCAGCAGCATCGGCGTCGTGCTGTTCGGCGCCGCCGCGGCCAGGCGGTCGGCGAGGCCGTCGAGCGAATCGAGCGCCCAGCTGCCGGCGCCGCCGCGCAGGTGCCGCGACGCCATGGCCACCGCCGCGCCGGTCTCGATGCCGAGCAGCGACGCGCCGGCGAGGCCGAGCTCGCGCGCGACGTAAAGGCCGGTGGGCGAGAGGCCCATTACGATGGCGGGGGCGGCGCGCGGATCGGTCATTGCAGCAGCCAGCTCTGGTAGGGGTCGTAACACATCGACGCGTGGCGGGACCCCAGGGCCCAGACCGCGGTGTAGCCACCGTAGACCAGGAACGGCAGCCATTTGACGGTGCGCCGGCTACGCGCGCCCTCCACCACCTGGCCCAGGCAGACGAAGGCGATGATGCTCACCGGCATCACGTAGAAGGTCAGGCGGTGCAGCGCCACACTGGACACCATGCCGACCAGCGCCATCGTGAAGGTGATCAGTGCGAATACGCGCAGCAGCGAATAGAGCTGCGGATACACCTGTTTGAACTGTGCCCGCTTCCACTCGAACAGGATGAACGGAATCACGACCAGCACGTAGCGCAGCCAAGCGCCGGACGACGAGTTCTCGCCGTAGATCTGCTCGATGTAGCGATCGCTATAGACCTCGATGCGCTCGCCGAGCAGCCAGCCGGCCACCGGCCCGATCACCGCTAGCGCGAGTACCATCCGGCGGATCGAGATCTCGCGACCAATCAGGTATACCAGCGGCAGGAAGATCACCGCCGACGTGTGGAACTGCATCGCCACCAGCACCCAAGCGGCCATCGCCAGCCGCTTCCTGCGCACGAATGCCGCGAAGCCGAGCATCAGGAAGCCCACCGCCAGCGCCTGGCGCACGCCGGACATGCCCAACTGCACGATCAGCACCGGGAACATCAGCGCCAGGAAACTAAGCGGACGGTCGAGCACGCGGGTGAAACGCAACAGGCAGGCGAGGTAGATCAACGCGCAGGCGAACAGCAGCGCGGAATACGAGTAGCCCATCGACTTCAGCGCAAGGCTCAGCGCGTGGAACCCGCCCTCGCCGACGCCAAGCATTTCCAGGCCGCTGAGCTGCATGTCCAGGCTCTGGAAGCGCAATGCGTAGCCATGGTAGTCGCAGCCAACCTCGAAGCGACTGCCCGCGAACAGAACGAGGAATACGGCGAAAAAAGCGGCCAGCACCCTTCCGCTGCGACGCGACCAGGTGGCGAGCGCTGCGAGAGAGCTGAGGGCGTAGATGAGAAGGTAGATCTGCATCTGGCTACGATTCGCTGTTACCGATCGGCTCGTCCGGAGCGGCTTTGCGCCGGGCAGACCGAATTTCTCCAACCAGGAATCGACCCGCCTGGAAAAGCAGGTAGTACCCCCAGACCAGAAGGGGAAGCACGCTGCCGACCGCAATGCTGATCAGGGCGAAAAGCGGTAGAAAAAGAAGCTGTGTCTGCAACCCGTACCTGTCGGACTTGCGCTCGGGGATTCTGAGTCGCCCCTTGGAGTCGAGATAAGTGATGAATCGCGGATACACGAAGTGAAACACGCCGACCAGGAGAATGTCGCTCCAGCGATCTGCAGGAACGAGGGGAAGCAGCGGCACGCAGAACCGCAATGTCGACATCTGGAAGAAGGTCACCGCCTTCAGTGCAGAAGACGCCAACAGGTTATGCATGACCATCACGGTGACGAGCGCCGCCATCCCCGCCAGCCAACCGTAGCTCGAGAAGGCGTTCAGATGATTCGCCAGCAACAGCCATGCAATGATCCGGACAGCGACGAAGATCACTCCCCCGAACAATCGTGGCGCCGCTTTCAGCCGGTGCCGTGGAGTTTCATCGAACTTCGTGCCGAAAGTGTCATTCGCGAAGTAGCCGATCTCGTAGATCGAGATGAAAGCGAGGTAGGACAACGCGTAATGCGCGATGGATGTCGCGGCATCGGCCTCGCCCCACCAGGCGGCAAGAAGCAGGCCTGGAATCCAAGCCGTCGACAGATTCGAAAGGAAGGACTTCGGCGTATTCATCCTGGTCGAGACCAGATAGAAGAACGGCACCAACAGGAGGAATCTATTCTGCGGAAACATATGAAATCCCCTCGTGCAGGCCCATTTCACGCAGACCGTTGCGCCCCGGATAAATCACCGCAACTCCCTCGTCAGCTCTGCGCAGCAGCGCCGCATCGGACAAATTGTCGGTACAGACAAACACCTCGGCACCACGATTCGCATCGAGGAAGGATTCGACAAGAACATGCTTCTTGCCGGTGGCGTCGCTCGACAATCGTCCTCGGCAAACGCCTTCCGAGAAATCGAGTTCTGAGCTGATCGGAACCGCATCGAGCCTGGCAGCCAACTCCCGTACGACGACACAGAGACTCGCGGAGGCCAGCACCAGACGCGACGCGGTTCGCTCCGAGTCCAGCAGAGCCCACACGACGGGAACCTTCTTCTCTCTCAAGAGACCTTCGACATAACTGCTCGCGGCCGCTTGCAGATCCGCCTGGCTCTGTCCAGACAGCATCCTGATCAGAAGCAGGCGCGCATGATCCGCACTCCCCAGCCTTCTTGCGACCGCGAGAAGCAGACGCAACGGTGACAGGCGCCGCCGAATCGCCCTGACAAGAAAAAGTCTCGGCGACAGGTTTTGTGATCGGCAATAGAACTCGACGAAACCTGCAGTCGTGTTCTCCCGGAACAGGGTATTGCAGACGTCGAAGACAGCTACTCGCATGACTATTCAAGTGCTCTGTAGGCGGAATCGTACGAATCCACAGCCGCATGGACGTCGAGGATGGCGCGGGCCCTCTGGCGAATATCCCTCCTGGGAACGGACTTCAGCGCCAATACTTCGTCCGAGCGCCGTTGCAATTCTTCCGCAACATCAGGACCGACGACGATTCCACCTCCGGTGTCGCGGATAATCTGCTCCACGTCACCTACGCCAACATTGCAGATGGCCGGCAGACCACATGCCAGATACTCGCCAAGCTTCGTCGGTGATACGCCAGCGCTCGAGAAGGTCGGGATGATGAAGCACAACCCCACATCCGCCGCCCCGAGTATTGCCGGAACTTCCGAATAACTCGCGGACCGGGAGGACACCGCACCATCGATGTCCAGACCGATCTCTTTGGCTCTGGCGACGAAACCGGCGACCGGGTGGCTTCCGACAAACAGCAGATGTGCGTTTCCGGCTTGGGCACGGACGGCCGCGAAGCAGCGCAGGATGTCGTCCAGAAGGTAGACGGACCCAAGCGACCCAAGATAGACAAGAAGCCAAGTGTGCTCCTGCACGCCAAGGTCACTTCGGGCCAAACGACGAGCGGAATCGTCCGGCAGATCGAACTGGGTGAAGTCCACAGAGCACGGGATCACACTAGTATGCGCGCCCTTGAAACAGGACCAGCCAACGACATGCGCTCGCGCGGCCTCGGTGAGGAGGACTATTCCGTCAGCCGACGCGATGTATCGCGCCTCCTTGCGCTTCCAGCGCCTATAGATCCAGCGGTAGATGAACCTGGTCTGGGGCCAACGATTCCCCTCGAGTCGCTGATCTACCCAGAAGCCACGCATGTCGAACAGGAAACGCGCTCCCGTCGCACGCTTTACCGCCAAAGCAGCGTCCGCCGGCACATAGCTTCGGCAGTGCACGATGTCGAACCGGACGGACTTGGCAGCCGCCAACGCGGCCCGCTTCATTCGACGGGTATCGGCGATCTTCGCCAGGACACCCGGCAGTGTGGAGTACGTCTGTGGAAGCCAGTGCAGCGGCAACCCCCTGATCGTCTCAAGCACGGCGCCCACGCTTGATCGGTCGGCATCGTTCTCGAACGCAACGACGGTGATCTCGTGTCCCTTGGCGGCGAGCCTGGAGAGATAGGGCAGAACTTGTGCCTGCCCAATGCGCGAGGTCAGTCCGTTGTAGGAAAGAAACAGTATTCGCACGCTAGGGCCTTCTGAAGCTCGATCAATCGCCGAATGAAATGACGCATTCCTTACGAATCACACATCGTCCCTTCGCCATCCGGGAAGGATCGAATCCAGGTATCGCTCCGCAATAACCCCGGCACCAAACTCCGACGCTCGTGCACGCAGCGCTGCGCGATCCACAGGAGCTCCCATCGCAGCCTTCATGCCACACGCAAGGGCTTGCGCATCCCCCGGCACCACCAAAGTACCGAGACGACCATTGTCCAGCACCTCCCGCGGCCCGGCCACGCAATCTGTACTGACCACTGGCAGTCCGAACTCCATTGCTTCAACCAGCACGTTCCCGAACCCTTCATAGTCCGAAGAGAGCACGAATAGATCGGCTGCGGCGTAGTAGGGCGACGGATCCGCGACGAAACCCGGCAAGAGCACTTGCCCCCCCAGGCCAAGCCGTTCAACTCTCGCCTTGAGCTGGGCCCTTTCCTCGCCGTCGCCATCGCCGACGATGCACAACGTTCCACGCCGTTCAGCGGGCAGGAGCGCGAACGCGTCCAAGAGCAGATCGTGGCGTTTCACCGACTTCATACGACCGACCGTAAGGACACGGGGGCGTGGGCTGTCGCCGAACGGATCCTGCGTATCAGCACTGCACGTCGCCCGTCCTGTCGCGGCCGGGTTGTGGATGACTTGGAACCGGGTACGCGGCAAGCCCGACAGGCGCGCGAGATCATCGGCGACGCCGGCGGACACGGCCACGCGCGCATCGGCCAGCGGATACAGCAGGCGCTGGCTGCCGCGTAGCGCGAGCCGGTGCAGGCGTCCGCGCCGACCATAAGCGATCGACAGCGGCGAGTGCTCGCTCACGACGACGCGGCCGCGGAACCCCGCCATGCGCGCCGCCAGCGGCGCCAGAACCGTCAGCGGCCACATCGCCGCGAGCAGCGCCTGCGGACGTGCATGCTTCAGGTAGGCGACGAGCGGCGACAGTGCATCGCGCACGCGGCGCGCCCCGAGATCGACCACCGTGACGCCTGCCGGCAGCAGCGGCAGCAGCTCGCCGCGCGCCTGCCGCAGCACGAACTCGACGCCGACCCCACGCCGCAGCCACTCCGTTGCGAGCGTCACGTGCAGGCGCTCGCCCCCCCCCGAACGTAGGTCCGGGAGCAGCACTGCGACGGTGGGAGCGTGCGTCATTCGCCGACAGCCCGGTCGCGGTGGCCTAGGATCTTCGCCGGCACGCCGCCAGCGATCTCGCGACGGCCGACGTCGCGTACTACCACCGCGTTCGCGGCGATGACTGCGCCATCGCCCACCGTCACGCCCTTCAGTACGACGACGCCGGCGGCGATCCATACGTCGTCGCCGACGACGATCGGCGCCGACTGATAGCCGGCTTCTCGCAACGGGACGACATTGCCGTTGCGGATATCGTGGTTCTGGTCCCGGAGCGTTACGCGTTCGGCGATGAGGCAGTCGTTGCCGATGCGCAGCCCTGCCTTCGCTGTCAGCGTGCTCCACGGGCCGACGAACGTGTCGTCGCCGATCTCGATGCGTGCGCCCATCGCGACGATAGACACGCCACGAGAAATCGTGCAGCGCCGGCCGATCACCACCCCCCCCCCATCCGTCGCCTGCAGCAACACGCCGGGAGCTAGGGCGACGCCGTCGCCCAGCACGACACCCGGCCGACTGCAGCGGACCCAGAACCGGCGCAATGCGAAGACGAACGGCCTCGACCGCGCGATGAGCGCACGCATCAGCCGGGCAACCGTCTTCATGAGGGCGCCTCCGAACCGGACGCTTCATACGCCTCGCGAACGGTCACTTGCTCGCCCCCTCAGTGAACCCCCACTCGGTGGAGAGGTCCCTGCGGAGCGTTCGCGATAGCAATGCGACGTCCTCGCGCATGCGCTCGCGAATCTGGACCCGCAGCGCCTCCGGCACCGGCTCGCGCTTGCGATAGGCAACGTTGTGACGTCGGATTACAGCTAGTATGCCGAGCCGGCCTCGCACTCCGAGCGCCGACTTCAATCGGGCCAGTCGAAGCACCCAGCGATCCAACCACGGCGAACGGCGCTCTTTGGCGCCGTTCACCGTCTCCAAGGTCGGCACCAACATCGCCGGAAGGCCGAGGAACGCGCGAACTGCATCGAACACGCGCTGTGGATCGGCCTTCAGATCATCGAACACGACCACGTGGACTCGCTCGCGCGGGACGCGGCGGAAGAGCCGCTCCAGCTGTTTTCCCAGCGCGCAGCAATCGAAGTAAGCCATGTGGCTGGCGGGCGCATACCCATCCCGGATCCCATCGCGCCCACCCTCGAGGCGTGAATCACTGAGCAGCACCGCCTCGGCGAGATCGGTCACCAGCTCGTTGCCATTGAAACAGTGCTGCTCGTGCATCGAAGCGATGAGCGACACGGGATCGCGCACCATGACGATAAACTTCGCCGTGGGAGCATAGTCGAGGATGGCCGGCACGGCGCTCGGCGAGTAAAGATGCCACACGGAAGCCTCAGCGACCCATAGCGTTTCCGGATCGGCGCTGGCGAACAACGCCTCGTAAGCCGCCAATGTCGGCGTCCACCGATGCTCTTCGCAGAAGTAATGCGGCTCCTTCACCGGGGAAACGAACACTTCAGGACACGCCGAGAGCCAACGCGCCATTAGCGTTGTTCCGCACTTCGGAGCACCCAAGACAAAAAGATCGGGGCGCTTCACTTAAACCACCTCGCAGAGAAACCACGGACGGCGAAGACGCTGCCGTCCACCCCGAGTTTGCGACGCGCGGTCATCCAGAACGCGAAATTCCAGAGTGTCGTCGAAACCAGCGTAGCGATGGCCGCGCCAGCCATTCCGAACGGCGGCACAAGCGCAAGGCCAAGCAGCAGTTGCGCAATCGCGGAGAGGGACAGCCAGCGAGCGGCATCGCGCTCGAGTCCGGTCATGTTCAGCAGCAGACCGACGGAACCGAAAAGGGCGTTGACCATCTGCGCCGCGGCGAGCAGCATCAATGGCAGGCGCGCGCCGACATACTCGGCCCCGTAAAGAAGGGAGACGATCCGGTCCCCGCCGATCAGGAAAACGAGGAAGACCGGCACCGTAAGTGCACCGCTGCAGAGCGCGCCCGCGCTCGCCAGCTTCTGTAGGCCGGCCGTGTCGCCCGTGGCGTGCAGACGCGCGACATAGGGCCCGAGGATCATATTCGCCGTCTGCAAGCCGAACGCGGCCAGCGTGGCGGCCGATGCAGCGACCTTGTAGAGGCCGACATCCGGCCCGGCGTGGAACAGGCCAAGGAGCAGCACGCCGGATTGATTGCCGACGACCTGCAAGCCACCGATCAATGCCAGAGGAAGCGCGGCACGCCACCAAAGCCGCGCTCCGGTCGAGTCGGGAGTGGCGCCCTGGGCCGCATCCGGTGTGTGTTTCCACAGCATCATGGCGCCGATCGCGAATGCAAGAGCCGCGGCCAGCGCATGCAGCCACATCGCCTGCGGCGCCGACAACCTGCTCCACAAGCCCCAGCATGCAACTACGAGCAGGACCTGGAATCCGGGACGCAACACCGACTCGGGCAACTGCCCGGCGACGATGTGTCGCAGTCCCCGCAGCGCGGCACCACGCGCGTTTCCCAAGGCGACAAGAGGAACGAGCACCAGTCCGGCGAGCAGCGTCGACCGCAATGCGACGTCGACCCGATCACCGAGCAGGAAGATCACGAGCGAGGCGATGCCGGCAACCAACAGCGACGTCGAAAAGATCGCACGAAAGGCCCAGCGCCATAGGCCGCGCAGCTCCGACCATGCGGCCTTCGCCTGGTTTTTCGCGGTCTCCCGCACAACCAGTGTCGGGATGCCCACCTGGGAGGGCAGCGCAAGCACGGTGACCACGGCGAAGACGAAGGCGTAAACGCCATAGGCATCGGCGCCAAGGGCGCGCGCCAGCGCGACGGATGACAGCAAGGAGGTGCCCAGCGCCCCCACACGCACGAGCACGCTGCCCCGCACGGCCCGCAATAGCTGCGATCGCAGGCTCGACGGTTGTGACGGCGGATTCGTCATCGCGGAAAGCAAGGCAGCGCTCGGGCGCCAGAAATCATGCGGACTGCTCCGGGAAATAGCTGCGGTACCAGTCGACGAACCGACCGACGCCCTCATCCACCGACACCATCGGGCGATAACCGACGCCGGCGACTAGTTCGGATACGTCCGCCTCGGTATCCGGCACATCACCCGCCTGCAGCGGCAGCATCTCCATCTGCGCCTCTCGGCCGAGCTTGCGCTCAAGCGTCTCGATGTACTGCAACAGTTCCACTGGCTGCTCGTTGCCAATGTTGTAGATCCGGTACGGGGCCACGCCGCTGCAAGCCGGATCCGGCGCCGCGCCATTCCAGTCCACATCGCGGCCCGGAACCGTGTCCAGCGTGCGGATCACGCCTTCGACGATGTCGTCGACGTAGGTAAAGCTGCGTTTGTGGTGGCCGTGGTTGAACACCTTGATCGGCTCGCCGGCGAGGATCGCCTTCGTGAACAGGAACAGCGCCATGTCAGGACGGCCCCAGGGGCCGTACACGGTGAAGAAGCGCAGGCCCGTGCAGGCGGTTCCGTAGAGATGCGCGTAGCTGTGCGCCATCATCTCGTTGGCCTTCTTGGTCGCTGCGTACAGCGTCAGGGGATGCTCAGTCGACTGGTGCTCGGAGAACGGCATCTTCGTGTTGGCGCCATATACCGAACTCGTCGACGCGAAGACCAGATGCTCGACGCAGTGGTGCCGGCATCCCTCGAGGATATGCAGGAAACCGGTGACGTTGCTGCTGACGTAAACGTGCGGATTCTGCGCGGCGTAACGCACACCAGCCTGCGCGGCCAGGTTCACCACGCGCTGCGGTTTGTGCTGCGCGAACACCGCATCGATCGCCTCGCGATCGGCGAGGTCAGCGGCCACGTGCGTGTAACGGGGGTCATCCTGGAAACGCGCCAGGCGCGACTTCTTCAGGCCGACATCGTAATAGTCGTTAAGATTGTCGACACCGACCACCTCGTCGCCACGCGCCAGCAGGCGCATCGCGAGGTTGGAGCCGATGAAGCCGGCGGTGCCTGTTACCAGAACCTTCACTTTTTATCTCCCAGATCGGAGTCCTTCTTCATCAGCGTCCTGAAGAAGCTCTCGACTTGCGGTGCAACATGGATGGCACCACGTACGTTCAGGTGCCCATTGTCGAAGTAGTAAGGAAGCCCGTCTCCGTCGGCGTAACGGCACATCCCGTTCCCACAAAAAACATCCTGCATCTTCAAGAAAGAAACGCCCGGAAGGGTGTCCGATCGTATGGCATCGAACGCGCGATTCGCCTCCGCGGCTCTGGCTGCGTTGTCAGCAGCGGTGAAAACAGGTCGCGGCTGCCCCTCCACTTCCGCCAAAGCCATTCGATAGGGGACGCTCCATGGATAGGAAGGGACCTGCTCGATGATCCCGACCGTTCGCCCGACACTCGTACCCGCCTCCCGAACCACCCGGTTCAGGAGGTAGGCCAAGCTCTCGCCACCCTCGGCAAACCCTTCCGCCTTGACAACATGATCCGTCTGCGGATTTGCGTGGAAATCCCAGGCCGCCGCAAGAACCAGAAACTTGATGCCTTCTTCCTGGACGAGCAGCCGGAAAACATCGTCATTGAATTCATGACAGCGCCAGTTGATTCTTCCCTTGAAGGAAATCTCTCCGAAGGGGAGAGGCGGGCAAGCGCTTCTTGAAAAGAAGACTCCCGACACACCCATGTTCTCGAGCGCTATGTCGAATGCAGGGAGCATCGCGTAGCCATAAGAGTCCCCCCAGATCGCGATCTCGGGCCGCCCCTCGGCGGCACCTACTCGGCAGGCACTCTCAACGGAAACTCGCCCCGTGCGGTTGAAGCAGTCATCCCGGTAGACCAGCCGGCTCCTCTCTTCGTCAAGCCGGACAACCCGGTCGGAGAACCGCGACGAAAGCCCTCTGTCGGCGAGCATTCCCGCGCCGGCCGTCGTGGACAGGAGGATGCCGACGAAGGTCCACTTCCAGATCCGCCGCGCGGGAAAAGCGTCGCGCCTCCGAAACGGCTTTTCCACGAAGTGCCACGAGAGAATCGCTGCAATGAAGGAGAGCGTCATCAACAGAAGCCCCTCCACCCATGTGAAATCCCTGTCGAGACTCAGATGTCGATAAAACGCTGCCAGTGGCCAATGCCAGAGATATAGCGAGTATGAAATCAAGCCCACGAAAACCATCGGCCGGTTTCCGATCAGGACGTTCGCAACCGACGACCCACCTGACCCCGCCCAGATGATCAGCGCCGCACCTGCACACGGCAGCAGGGCCCAGGGACCTGGGAAAGTCGAATCGGAATCAAGCAGGAACCCTGCCGCGACAATCAGCCCGAGACCACTCAGGACCGCCACGTCTCGCCGCCACCGAACATCGATCGCGGGCACTCTCGCCACCGCGAGCCAGCCGCCGAGCGCTAGTTCCCAGGCCCGGAACGGCGACCAGTAGAAGACCTCTTGGGCACGCGTCTCGACTAGCAGCGCCGATGCGAGGAAAGAGACCAGGATGATCGCGCCGAACGCTGCACTTGCCGAGATGCGGGTATAACGCCTTAGAAGCAGGTAACAAGGGGGCAGCAGCAGATAGAACTGTTCCTCCACTGCCAGCGACCACGTGTGCAGCAGTGGTGACAGTTCAGCCGCGCCTCCGAAGTAACTCCCTTTCATCCAGAAATAGAAATTGGACACGAAGGCGACCGTCGCAAGAACGCTCTGCCCGAACTTCGTGAGATCACTTGGGAGCAGTAAAACCGTCGCAGCGAACACGCAAGCGAAAAGGACCACAACCAGCGCCGGAACAATCCTACGGGCTCGCCGTTCGTAGAAATCGGCATAGCTGAAGGTCGATTGCTGGAACTCCCGTTCGATGATTCCAGTGATCAGAAAGCCTGAGATCACGAAGAAGACATCGACACCTACATAACCCCCAGGAACGCCGAGCCCGAAGTGGTACAGCACCACGAGAAGAATCGCGATCGCCCGAAGGCCGTCGATGTCACGGCGATAGACCAACGCGAGAGGCGACTTGCCTCCGACTTGCAGTTCCTTCTGCATGCTGCGCAGCGATCAGAGCCTGCCGTCCACGTCACCACGCGGCAACACGCACTTAACGTCGTACACCACGCATCCGGGCTTACCGAGCGCACGGATGCCGGACGTGCCCAGCGCGCGGAACTCAGCGTGCGCAACCGCCAGCACGACCGCGTCGTACGCGCCCAGCCCCGGCCGCGCGACGAGCTGCAGCCCGTACTCCTGTACCGCCTCGTCCGCATCCACCAACGGATCGTGCACGTCCACGCCCACGTTGTAGCCGACCAGCGTCTCGACGATGTCGATCACCCGAGTATTGCGCTGGTCCGGGCAGTTCTCCTTGAACGCCAAGCCCAGCACCAGCACGCGCGCGCCGACCGGGCTGATGCCCTTGCGCAGCATCAGCTTGATCACCTCGTCGGCGACATACGGGCCCATGCCGTCGTTGGTACGACGGCCGGCCAGGATCACCTGCGGGTGGTGGCCGACTTCCTGCGCCTTGTGGGTGAGGTAGTAAGGGTCCACGCCGATGCAGTGTCCGCCCACCAGGCCAGGGCGGAACGGCAGGAAGTTCCACTTCGTGCCCGCGGCCTCCAGCACGTCCAGGGTGTCGATGCCCAGCTTTTTGAACAGGATGGCCAGGTCGTTCACCAACGCGATGTTGAGGTCGCGCTGGGTGTTCTCGATCACCTTGGCGGCCTCGGCCACCTTGATGCTGGGTGCCTTGTGGGTACCGGCAGTGATGATGCGGCTGTAAAGCGTGTCTACAAAATCGGCGGCCTCAGGCGTGCTACCGCTGGTCACCTTCTTGATGTTAGGCAGGCGGTGGGCCTTGTCGCCCGGGTTGATGCGCTCGGGGCTGTAGCCGCAGAAGAAGTCCTGATTGAACTTTAGGCCACTGACCCGCTCCAGGATCGGTACGCAGTCCTCTTCGGTGCAGCCCGGGTAAACGGTGCTTTCGTATATCACTACATCACCATGCTTCAGAACTCTGCCGATGGCCTCGCTGGCCTTGACTAGCGGTGTCAGATCCGGACGCTTTGCGTCATCGATCGGCGTGGGCACGGTGACGATGTAGACGTTGCAACTTTTGATATCGTCGAGTTGGTGGCTATACCGCAGGCGCTTGGCCTCCGCCAACTCCTCGGCGCTGCACTCGAGGGTGCTGTCCCGGCCTTCACGCAACTCGGCCACGCGCGATGCGCGGATGTCATAGCCCACGGTGTCGCAGTGTTTGCCGAACTCCACAGCCAACGGCAAACCCACATAACCCAAACCAATGACGGCCAACTTTGGATTCTTTGAATCCATACACACTCACCTAAAGTTCGGTTTTATATTAGCCTTCAATTAAGCGGCCATCTAAGCGGTGCGATCAAATCAGTCGCAAGGCACGACGGCAGCTCACTCTTGCATCACTCCATAAATCCTGAAAGGTCAGGTGGAGGGGGTCTTCGAGCAGCGAGGTGCGTGCCGTGGCGGGATCGAGGTGGTGACATTAGAAACCAGCCAACGAGGCGACTTGAACTGAATGATCCGACGGTAAAGCGCCAAGTACGTACCCACAAAAAGCAGCGTCAGCGCCATCAACAATTCCGTTCGCGCCCAGAAAACCGCTGCCGGAGTGGCACAAAGCAACGACAGCGCCCAGAGATAAGGAGATGTCATGGAATTTCGCATCACTGCTCGGGCGCCCTGCGGCCGTAATCCGTAACGCCGCACGAGCCGGCGGTAGATGATCTGATGCAGGTGCAAGGTATCGGGCCGGCCAACATGCCCAATGCCCAGCGCCCAGACCCTGCGGATGATCGTAAAAAGCGTTTCCCAAACCGGATAGATCATCAGCAGCAGCGGCGCCCATGGTGAAACCTCAGGATTCCGAGCCACCAGCATCAATGAGAAAACGGCAATGGAGAACCCGAGGAAGTAAGCCCCCGCATCGCCCAGAAAAAGACGGCCACTCGGCCAATTCAAAACAAAGAATCCGAGCGTTGCAGCCGCGAGAATCCAAGTGGACTCAAACAGCCACTGATCGTTGACCTGGTAAGCGATACAGCCCAGCGCGACCAAAACGATGATCGAAACGCCGCTACTCAAGCCGTTACACCCGTCAATGAGATTGGTGGAGTGCGCAACGCCACTGACGGCAAATAGCGTGATCGCCAGCAAGACTGCTGGGTGTTGAATCGCCAACCACTCATCGAGAACAGGAATCCCCACCGCTGCAAAGCGCGCATCCAGCAGCCAAAACGACAAGAACGCCGAGGCCATCGCAGCGAGCACACGCGGCCAGATATCTACCCTGCGCGTTATGTCTTCCCAAAGGCCCACTACAAGAATGGGCAGTGCGCATACCATGAATACCGGTGCCATCGCCTCCTGCTGATATACCCCTTGCAGCGCCAAACCCGCAAAAGCCGCAATCGCAATCGGAATGCCGCCCAGCCGAGGCACCTTGTGAGCGTGGATTTTCTGGACGCCCTGGGCGTCGTCAAACCCAAGGCGCAGTCGAGCGGCAGCCAAGATGGTCCCCCACGCGCCCGCTACTGCCAGCACGCAGGCTCCAAACATGATTAGTGCAAGACTCATTCATTCCCCTGCGCCGCGAAGCTGCGCAGCCCCCCCGGGGGGGAATCCGGCAACACGACCTCAATACTGATTTTACCTTGTCTTACGAATACTCTCAGAGGGCAGCTAGGCCTTCTGTGAACTCGGTCAATATTGTTGCCGGCAGGCATCGAACCGCCCATCCCCCAGTTGCGGGGCAAGTACCCTGATCAAGCCCTAAAGCGAGCTATCGTTCATCCCGAAAGATAAGGCACAGGCAGTCACGGCCTAATCTCTTAACAGGTGCTCGGTATACGCGTCCCGCAGCCGCCAAGCGTGCTCCAGAACCCAGTCCGGCGCCACACGGTCGACATCCAGATAGCTGTCGCGGAGATTGCGGTCTGGCAGCGGCTCCACCAAAAGTCTCGGGCGCAGCGGATTGCTGCCATCATCGTCACTGAAGCTGGAACTGGCGCCATGCCGCCATCGCTCGGCACCTCGCAAACGCCATGCGGAGGAATCGGACGCGGCCCAGAATCGCGGCACCAGCGGAATGCTGACGTTGATTCCGCCCACGGCTTCCCGGCGATCGCGTCCGCGCACGAACAGCGATAACGTGGTGTCTCCGAAGTACCGCAGCAGTTCGGCACGCCCCCCCGTATCGCCTGCGGCAAAGCGTCCACCGCCCAAGCTGAACCGCAAATTCTGCTCGGGCCACAGCCACGCGTAGTCGGCAATCGCAATGCTCAATTGCTTGTCGGTGCCTGCAAATGCCCCAACGTGCAGGCGCATCGCGTGCCGTCCCGTAGCAGAACTGATTACCTGCTCTTGTAGGACCGCAGCCGCATCGTTGTGAAAGACGCGCATGAAACCCAGGCTGGTGAGTACCGACCAGTTCGGCGAGGGCCTCATGTAGAACTGATAAAGCGCCTGATCGACGCCGGAACGAGACCGCTGGTTCTCAAAAATCTGACCGGGCTCGAAGTCCTCTGTCCGCGCTGACGGGCTCAGCAGGGAGACGTAGAACGTGCCGGCACGCCCCCAGTTCGCCTGAAGACGCAGGCGCAACGCAAGATCGGCATCCAGGACGCCCACCTCGGTTCCATAGAAAGTCACCAGATTCGGCGCCAGAACCGCCTCATAGCGGGTCGGCGCTACCGCGGCTTCATCCAGAGCACTGCACGCGTTGGCCGCGGCCCATCGCGCACTCATCGCGCCGAGAAGCGCCGCGTCATCGCCCGTCGCCATAAATCGACGAAAATCGGCCCGGGAAACCTGGACTTCCAGCTGTGCCCGCCCCTCGCGCTGCAGAATCACTTTCAACGCCGTTGACGACTCCGGCAGGCGCGCATCCATCAAGCCCAACGCAACACCGACTGCATCCACAGCGGAACGAAACGCCAGACCCGGGTCAACGCAGACGGTCGCCGCCTGCTCGCTCAGCTCACTCCGAATCGCTTGATAGCCAGCGCGCCGGAGCCCTTCAAGCAGCACGTCGCGGCCCGGCTCGGCGACCACCAATGCGACGGTTTCGCGCTCCGGGGCGCCGGACTCGGCGCGCGGCATCGGCGCGCCCAGCGGAAACTGAAGTTCGGCCAGGACCGTCGTCTCTTCACGATCCAGGTCATAGGCCCCCTTTACCGTGGCCGACAGCGACCCGTGAACTGGCAACCGAAGCGCCGCACCGGCGCGCGTCGCCTCATCCGAATACTCGCCCAGGAAGCGAACAAATGGCAGCGGCGCCAGCTCGACGCTGCCAAAACCGCCATCCAGCCTCGCCTCGCGAAAGCCGTACCCCGCACTGACTCGCAGCCAATTCACGGGGCTCCACGAACTCACGGCGTAGGCGCTACTGCCGAAAAGTTGGTTGCCCTGGAAATCCTGGATGCCGACCGCCAGCGATGGCCAGCCCGACCGCGAGAACAGCCGCAGCTTGGCGTGCCCCAGCAGGTCGCGAGCGGCATCGTCTCCTTTCACCTCGGTGAGTCGCCCGCCCAGCTCCAATCCATCGAATAAGCCGAAATTGAAGATGACCGACTGAGGGTCCGTGTCGCTCAGGCCCGGAATCGGCGCGTGATTGGTATAGCTCAGCGCTGCGCGACCGCCCGGCAAGGTCTCAGCATGCGGGGTCTCGATGACGCCGCTGAAGGACTGCATGGACGTATCGACGGCCGGTTGCGCTTCGGCATGCCCCAGCTTCACCGCAGCCAGCAAAAATGCCGCGACGGCAAGCCGTCGCGGCATCGAACTGACATACGACAATCGTGGCATCGGCGATTAGGCGCGGGGATCAGTGCAGCCTTGCCGACACACGCTTTGTCTTAGTTGCCACCCGTGGCCGGCGGATTGTTGTCGTCGTCGTCGCTGGCCACGACCACGGCGGTCACGACCAGCGCGGTTGCGACCAATGCGGTGGTGGTCGCCGTCATGCCGAGGAACACCGCTTCTTCACCGGCGTTCAGCGACTGGCCGTTGATCATGACCGGCGCGCCGGAGATGCTGAGCTGGGTTTCGCCAGCGCGGGTCTTGGTGTATTCCACCATCGGCAGCGCCTTGGTGTTGCCCACGGCATTGGCGACAAAGCCCATGCGATGACGATCCGTGCTCGACGACGCACCACCGAACTCGAAGCTATAGAACGCCTTGGCGAAGGCCGCATCCTGATGGGCATCGGCGAAACGGTCACCCGCCTGCGCACCGAACGACGTGGCCGCCAGCGCGGCAACAAAAAGAGACTGTTTCAGCATGACCATGAACTCCCTGAAGGCTTGGAAGGCGACAGGCTTTACTGATCTGAAGATCACGCCTGCAAACCGAAGTGTATGCGAGTTTCGCGGAATGTCCAGAAATCGGCGACCCCTTCCGGACAATCCATGGCTGCATTTCGATGGCGTGAAGAAAACGCAGGCGGCTTCCGTATAGATACGCAGCGCCGAACGAGCCAAATGAGTGCGCGTAACGCACCGGTAACCATCAACGCGGGCGACTTGCAGCGCCGATCAAAGTTGACGATTGCCGCATCGCCGGCATCTACTGCCGAAATCGTCACCTTTTCCATCAAGAGCGCTGAGCCCCACAACGCTGGGCCGGTACTAGTCGCGGCAGGACCCTGGAGTATCGATGACCCACCTGAACAGAATGGCCGCCCTGCTGACCGTGGGCGCCTGTGCATTCGTTGGAACCGCTCAGGGCCAGTCAGCGCTCACCGCCGCGGACTTTGGCCTCAGTGGCGCACAGCTCAATTCCCTCCTGCAGAGCGGGAACGCGACCCGCCCCGCGCCCGGCATCGCCTTTGGCTCGCCGGTGGCCTTCGGCGCCCACTGGGGCGATGCCGGGCTCGGCATCGGCGGCGCCACCCTGCCCAAGACCGCATCCGACGACTATGACGGCTCGGCGGGACTCGTCGTTGGCGTGGGCGATGCGGATCGCTTCGTGGGCCTGGAGACGATCATCAACGTGATCAGCATCCGCGACGAGTTCGGCGACGACGGCAGCGTCGCCTTCAAGCTGCACACCACGCTGCCCGGCGACGCCGCGATCGCCGTCGGCATCGAGAATACGTTGCGGTGGGGCGACGCCCGCGCTAGCGAGAGCAGCGTCTTCGTGGCTGCCAGCAAGCGATTCCAGCTGCCCGCGGGCGATCGATCGCTACCGCTGGCGATCACGTTGGGCCTGGGCGATAGCCGTTTCAACGATCCTGGCGAGAGCGGCGCCAACTTGTTCGGCGCGATCGCGTTGATCCCGCACGAACAGCTCTCCTTGATCGCGGACTACACCGGCACCGGGCTGAATCTGGGCGCCTCGCTCGCGCCGCTGCGCGGCATCCCGCTGGTCATCTCGCTGGGGTACGTGAACGTGACCGAGCGCAACCGCTCGGATGCGGAATTTGCAGGCGGGCTGGGTTACCGCTTCCATTTTTGACCGGGCGCCCGGCGGCCCGCCGCCGGCCGCTTTCCATCGACCCACAACAAACCCTCGCACGGCGCGACTCGTGCGAGGGTGTTGGTTCCATCAGCCGCAACGGCAAGCGCGTCGGCGTGACGCCGTGCCGGGCGCGGCCGATTCAGGCCGTTCGATTAGGGCAGCTCGTCGACTTCCTGGTCCTGCGGCGGCACCAGATCCTCGCGCGATACACCGAGGGCGACGGCGAGGTTGGTCGAGATGTAGATCGACGAATAGGTCGCGACGATGACGCCGACCATCAGCGACACCGAGAAGCTGTGCACGCTGGCACCGCCGAGCACGAATAGGGCGATCAGCACCAGCAAGGTGGTCAAGTGCGTGATGATGGATCGCAGCAGCGTCTGGTTCACCGACAGATTGACGATCTCGAGCACATCGCGACGACGTTCGTTGATCAGGTTCTCACGCACGCGGTCGAAGATGACGATCGTTTCGTTGTTGGAGTAACCAATCAGCGCCAGGATCGCGGCCAGCGTGGTGATGTCGAACTCGACCCAGGTCAGCGACAGGAACCCCAGCACCATGACCGCATCGTGCAAAAGCGCCGCGATCGCGCCCACCGAAAACTTCCATTCGAAGCGGAAGGCGATGTAGGCCATGATGCCGAGGAAGGCGAACAGCAGGGCCAACCCGCCCTTCTCGGTCAGTTCCTCGCCGACCTGCGGCCCGACGAACTCGATACGGCGCAGTTCGACGCCCAGCGTGTCGGCGCGCAGCGCCTGCAGGATGCCGGTGCTCACCTGCGCGGAGCTCGCATTTTCCGCCGGGGGCAGACGGATCAGCACCGAAGTCGAGGCGCCGAAGTACTGCACGATGGCGCGCTCGTAGCCAGCCGCGGCCAGATCCTGGCGCACGGCGTCGAGTTCGACGGTCTGGGGATATTCGACCTCGACCAGCACGCCGCCGGTAAAGTCGATGCCGAGATTCAGTCCGCGGAAGACGACCAGCAGGATCGCCGCCACTGTCAGGATCGTCGAGACGGCTAGCCCCAGCTTTCGCTGGGCCATGAAATTGATGTTGGGGACGCGGGCGAAGAATTTCATGGCGCCTTACCAGATCGGGACTTCTTTGAGCGGACGCTTGGCGAATACCAGCTGCGCCAATGCACGCGAACCCACGATCGCGGTGAACTGCGAGGTGATGATGCCGATCGTCAGCGTGATGGCAAAACCCTTGATGGGACCTTCGCCAAGTGCGAACAGCACGATGGTCGCCACCAGACTGGTGAAGTTGGCGTCGGCGATGGTCAGGAATGCGCGGTCGTAACCGGCCTCGATCGCCGTGTGCGGCTTTGCGCCATTACGCAGCTCTTCGCGAATGCGTTCGTAGATCAGCACGTTGGCGTCGACCGCGATACCCATATGCAGCACGATGCCGACGATGCCCGGCATGGTGAGCGTCGCCTGCAGCACCGACAACACCGCCACGACCAGCACCAGATTGAGGAGCAGCGCACCGACCGCGAACAGACCAAATACGCGGTAGTAAAAGACCATGAAGGCAATCACCAGCGCCAAGCCCAGCAAGGCAGCCTGGAAACCCTGACGGATGTTGTCGGCACCGAGGCTCGGGCCCACGGTGCGCTCTTCGACAATCTCGACCGGGGCGGCAAGCGCACCCGCACGCAGCAGCAAGGCCAGATCGTGGGCCTCCTTGCTGTCCAGGCCCGTGGTCTGGAAACGCTTGCCGAAGACGCCGCGGATGCTGGCGATCGAGATGATTTCCTCGACCTGCCGGTGCTCACGGATCGGCTCACCCTTGGCGTTGTAGTTGGTGACGACCTCGCGCTCCTTGAACAGCACGGCCATCGGCTTGTTCAGATTCTTCTCGGTGAACGCGAACATGCGTTTGGCCCCCGCGCCATCCAGCGTCACGCTGACCGCAGGGCCGCCGTTCTCGTCGACCGTGGCGGAGGCATCGACCAGATTGTCGCCGCCGGCGATGATCTCGCGCTTGAGCAGCACCGGGCGACGATCGCCACGCGTGTAGAACAGCTCCGTACCGGCTGGCAGCATGCCGCTGGCGGCAGCACTGGCGGCATCGCCTTCGTCGACCGCCCGGTACTCCAGCGTAGCCGTCGCACCCAGCAGATCCTTGACGCGCGTCGTGTCCTGCACGCCCGGCAGCTGCACCACAATGCGATTGGCACCCTGACGCTGCACCAGCGGCTCGGCGACGCCCAGCTGGTTGACGCGGTTACGCAGGGTGGTGAGATTCTGCTGCACCGCGAAATCGACGATGCGCTTGGTTTCGGCTTCCGACAGCCGGATTTCCAGGCTCAGCGGCGCCTGCGGCGGCACGCTGAGCTGATACTCGGAAAACTCCTTGGCGATCAGCCGGCGTGCTTCGTCGAGGCGCGCCGCATCGGCGAACTCGAGAACGCCGGCATCCGCGGTCTGCTTGCGCCCCGTATAACGCACGTTCTCCTTGCGCAGCAGCGTGGGCACTTCGGTAACGATGCGATCGACGGCCTTCTGCCGCACCTCGTCGAGATCGACCTCGAGCAGGAAGTGCACGCCGCCGCGCAAGTCCAGACCCAGGTTCATGGGCTTGGCGCCGATGGCGCGCAGCCACTCGGGCGTTTTGTTGGCAAGGTTCAGGGCGACCACATACCCGCGTCCGAGATCACGCTTGAGCGCATCCGCAGCCCGCAATTGCGTTTCGGTGCTCTCGAAGCGCACGACCCATTGCCCGCCCTCCGCGCCACTGGCGATCAAGGCAACCCCAGCATCCGCCAGGCTCTTGGCGACACGCGCCTCGAAATCCGGCGGCAGCGGATCGCCGCTCTCGCGGGAGATCTGAACGGACGGATCGTCACCATAGAGATTCGGCGCCGCATACAGCAGGCCGAATACGATGGCGACGATCAGCGCGAAGTACTTCCAGGAGGCGTAGGGTTTCATCGTCCAGGCAACACGGGCACGCAGCGGTTAGCCGATTACTGCAACGGGCAAATCAGAGGCTCTTCAACGTGCCCTTGGGCAGGACGCTGGCGATCGCCTGCTTCTGCACCTTGATGTTGACGTTATCGGCGATTTCAACCGTCACATAGGCCTCGCCGATGTTCGACACCTTGCCGGCGAGCCCGCCGCTGGTCACCACTTCGTCGCCCTTGGCGATCTTGGCGAGCATGTCGCGGTGTTCGCGCGAACGCTTCATCTGCGGCCGGATCAGCATGAAGTAGAACAAGGGGATCATCACCAGCAACGGCCACATGGCGCCGAGGAAGCTCGGCTGCTGGGCGGCTTGCTGCGCGTAAGCGGGACTGATCAGGAAATCCAGCACGTAGAACTCCAGGAGAGGGCGGCAAAAGGGCGCCGATTATGCCAAAAGGCCACCGTCGTCGCGTCCGCCCGACGGCGAGCGGCCGATGCCGTAGTACTCGAAGCCGGCGCCCACCATGCGCTCCGGCTCGTAGAGATTGCGGCCGTCGAAAATGACCGGCGCCTTGAGGCGCGCCTTCACCGCGTCCAGATCCGGACTGCGGAACACCGCCCATTCGGTCACGATCGCCAGCGCATCGGCGCCATCGCAGGCACTTTCGGGAGAGTCCGCGTACACCATGTCCGGACGATCGCCGTAGATGCCATGCGTCACTTCGGCTGCCACCGGGTCGAAGGCACGCACGCGCCCACCCTCGGCCCAGATCGCCTCCATCAGCACGCGGCTCGGCGCCTCGCGCATGTCGTCGGTATTGGGCTTGAACGCCAGGCCCCAGACCGCGATCGTCTTGCCGCGCAGATCGCCGAATCGCGCCTTGAGCCGGCGGAACAGCAGCGTCTTCTGATGCTCGTTGACGGCTTCGACCGCCTGCAGCACCTGCAAGGTCTGGCCGTTCTCGGCGCCGGTGCGCACCAGCGCCTTGACGTCCTTCGGAAAGCAGGAGCCGCCGTAACCGCAGCCGGCGTACAGAAACTGCCGTCCGATACGCGGATCGGAGCCGATGCCGCGGCGCACGTCCTCGATGTCGGCGCCGACCTGCTCCGCCAGCAGCGCCAGCTCATTCATGAAGCTGATGCGCGTCGCCAGCATGGCGTTGGCGGCGTACTTGGTCAGCTCGGCCGACTGCACATCCATCACCATCAGACGGTCATGGTTGCGGTTGTAGGGCGCATAGAGTTCCTTCATCAGCTCCAGCGCGCGCGGGCTGTCGATCCCCAGGATGATGCGGTCCGGGCGCATGAAGTCCTCGACCGCCGCGCCTTCCTTGAGAAATTCAGGATTGGACAGCACGTCGAACTCCAGCGCCGCGCCGCGGGCCTGCAAAGTCTCCTGCAGTGCCGCGCGCACCTTGCGCGCGGTGCCCACCGGCACGGTCGACTTGGTGCAGACCGCCTTGTAGCGATCCATGTACTGGCCCACCGTTCGCGCCACCGCCAGCACGTACTGCAGATCGGCCGAACCATCCTCCTGCGGCGGCGTGCCGACGGCGATGAAGATGATCTCGCCATGCCGCACGGCGGCCTGGGCATCGGTCGTGAACTTGAGGCGGCCGGCCGCGGTGTTGCGCGTCAGCAGCTGATCGATGCCGGGCTCGAAGAACGGACAATGCCCGGACTGCAGCGTGGCGATCTTGGCCGCATCGACGTCGACGCAGACCACATGGTTGCCGGAATCCGACAGGCAGGCGGCCGTGACGAGACCCACGTAGCCGGAACCGAAAACAGTGACTTTCATGATTCGGAGAAAGATCGGAATGGAGTTCCCGACCCCTTTTCAGGGCCGAGCGCAGGGGCGCTAGTCTAGCCAATCCCCAGCCCGGATCGGTGCGCCAACCGGCCCTGCATTCGCACGGCGCGCGCGGACGCCTGTGCTAGCCTTACGGCCCATTTTTTCAGTCAACCCGGGATCGTTTCATCATGGCCAGCTACGTTGCGCCCCTGCGCGAGATCAACTTCGTCCTCAACGACGTCCTCAAGATCGGCCGGCTCTCGCAACTGGATGCCTACAAAGACGCCTCGCCGGAAACGTTGTCCGGCCTGATCGAGGAAGCGGCCAAGCTGATCCAGGACAAGCTCGCGCCGCTGAATGCGTCTTCCGATGCGCAGGGCTGCGTCTACAAGGACCATGAAGTGAAGGTGCCCGACGGTTACGTCGAGTTCTTCAAGCAGTACGCCGAGGCCGGCTGGGTCGGCATCGCGCAGGATCCGGAATACGGCGGCGCCGGCCTGCCCTACACGCTCTCCAAGGTCATCGAGGAGATGCTGTGCTCGGCCAACATCGCGTTTGCGCTCTACCCGGGTCTGACGCAGGGCTGCTTCGAGGCGATCCAGGCGGCCGGCGACGCCGAGCAGAAGGCCACCTACCTGCCGAAGCTCGCCTCCGGCGAGTGGACCGGCACGATGTGCATCACCGAGCCGCAGGCCGGCACCGACCTGGCGGCGGTCAAGACCAAGGCCACGCCCAACGGCGACGGCAGCTACGCGATCGACGGCGGCAAGATCTTCATCACGTCGGGCGAGCACGGCATGGCGGACAACATCGTCCACTTCGTGCTGGCGCGCCTGCACGACTCGCCGCCGGGCATCAAGGGCCTGTCGACCTTCGTCGTGCCGAAGTTCCTGGTCAACGCCGACGGCTCGCTGGGCGCGCGCAACGGCGTGCGCGCCGTCGCCATCGAGCACAAGATGGGCATCAACGGCTCCGCGACCTGCGTGATGCAGTTCGAGAACGCCAAGGGCTGGCTGGTCGGCGCGCCGAACACCGGCATCCAGAACATGTTCGTGATGATGAACCTGGCCCGCATCATGGTCGGCTACCAGGGCCTGGGCCAGTGCGAGCTGGCCACGCAGAACGCCGTGCGTTACGCGCTGGACCGCAAGCAGGGCAAGGCCTTCAACGGCGGCGCCGAGATCATTCACCACCCGGACGTGCGACGCATGATCCTACAGATGAAGGCGATCACGGAAGGCGCGCGCGTCATGGCCTACGAAACCGCGATGCACGTCGACTTCGCGCATCACCTGCCGGACGGCCCGGAGCGCGAGGCCGCGCAGGATTGGGTCGATCTGAACACGCCGCTGGTCAAGGCCTACTGCACCGACATGGCCGTCGAGCTCGGCTCGCAGGTCATTCAGGTCTACGGTGGCCACGGCTTCATCAAGGAGCATGGCGTCGAGCAGATCGCGCGCGACGCCAAGATCCTGTGCCTCTACGAAGGCACCAACGGCATCCAGGCGATGGACCTGGTGCGCCGCAAGCTGATGCTCAACGGCGGCCGCCTGCCGAAGCGCTTCTTCGAGGCTGTGCGCAAGGATCTCGCCAGCGGACCGGACAGCCTGACCGCACCGCTGAAGACCGCACTCGAAGCGTTGGAGAAGACCACGGCCTGGGTGCAGGAGAGCTACAAGAGCACGCCGGACGACGCCGCCTTCGGCTGCGTGGACTACCAGCGCGCGTTTGCGCTCACCTACCTCGGCTGGAACTGGCTGCGCATCGTGCGCGCGCTGGATGCCTCCGACCTGGACGGCAACGCACGCCAGATGAAGCTGGCCACCGCCGAGTACTTCGCCACGCGCATGCTGACGCAGGTGCCGGCACTGCTCGACAACGTGCGTCAGCCCGCCGCGCCGCTGATGGCGCTGACCGCCGCCCACTTCTGAGCTGCACCCGACACCCCGCACGATGCGGGGTGTTTTCATTCACGGAGAACACACGATGAGCACGGTGTACGACTTCGAAGCCAAGACCATCGACGGCAGCGCCCAGAAGCTGGACGCGTACCAGGGCAAGGTACTGCTGATCGTCAACGTCGCCAGCAAGTGCGGCTTCACGCCGCAGTACAAGGGCCTGGAAGAACTGTGGCGCAAGTACAAGGACAAGGGCCTCGTCATCCTCGGTTTTCCCTGCGACCAGTTCGGTCACCAGGAGCCGGGCGACGAGAACGAGATCAAGAACTTCTGCTCGCTGACCTATGACGTCAGCTTCCCGATGTTCGCCAAGGTCGAGGTCAACGGCGCCGGTACGCACCCGCTGTACCAGCACCTGAAGAGCGAAGCGCCGGGCCTGCTCGGCACCGAGGGCATCAAGTGGAACTTCACCAAGTTCCTGGTTGGCAAGGACGGCAAGGTGGTGGAGCGCTACGCGCCGGTCGATACGCCCGCCAAGATCGATGGCGACATCGCCAAGCTGCTCTGAAGCCTCACCGCGAGTGGTCGAGAAAGCCGGCTCAGCGCCGGCTTTTTCTTGTCCGCTTCCCGACGGCGGCTTGACGCCCTAGCGGTGCCTCCTCGACACCTGCCGAATATTTGATCTTCATTATTACCAACCATATCAAACACTGATTTAATTTCAATCAACATCACTCAATAGTCTGTTTCATATATATTTTTTTAATAAAATAAGAACCAAATAAAGCTCAAAACTATTAAAAACCATTCGAATCGTTTATAGTGTCGACCTCTTTCGTCGTCGGCTGATGTCGGCGCGCTCCGCTTTCAAGAAATCAGGGAGAACGCGCATGTTGCTTGCCACTGATCTGGATGGCACTTTTCTCGCCGGGTCCGCAGCGGACCGTCTGCAGCTCTACCGGCTCATCAATACCCACCCCGATATCCAACTCGCCTATGTGACCGGGCGCGGCCTGGAAGCGGTCCTGCCTTTGCTGTCGGACCCTACGTTGCCGCAGCCGGATTACGTGATCTGCGATGTCGGCGCGACCGTCGTGCACGGGAGCTCGCTGCAGCCCCTGCAGCCGCTGCAGAACCAGATCGCCGCGCGCTGGCCCGGTGAGGCGGCCGTCATCGCCGCACTGGCCGACCTGCCCGGACTGGTGCGCCAGGACGTGCCGCAGGAACGGCGGTGCTCGTTCTTCGGACCGGCCTCGTTGATGACCGACGAGTTGCGGACGCGCGTCGCCGGACTGGACTGCGAACTGCTGCACTCGGCCGGCCGCTACCTCGATGTGCTGCCGCGCGGCGTCAACAAGGGCAGCACGCTGCGCGGGCTGATCGAACAGCTCGGCATCGCCGAGGACGATGTCCTGGTGGCCGGCGACACGCTCAATGACCTGTCGATGTACGACACCGGCTTCAAGGGCGTCTGCGTCGGTGAATCTGAGGCAGGCCTGCTGTCGGCAACCCGTCAGCGTGCTCGCGTGCTGCACGCACGCCAGCCCGGCTGCGGCGGCATCCTGGAGGCGATCAGCCATTTCGGTTTTCTCGGCGACCAGGGGCTGGTGCAGCACGCCGCCACGCCGACACGGCCGGGCGGTGCCGATCTTTTGATCGTCTATCACCGCCTGCCTTACGACGAGGCACTGGAGAACGGTGAGTTGAAGCGCCGTCGCCCGGCGTCGCCCAACGGCATCATCCCCACGCTGCTGAGCTTTTTCTCGGATGGGCGGCAGGGCGCCTGGGTCGCCTGGTCGGTACACGACGCCAAGAACAAGGCCGGCTTCGAGGAATACACCCAGGTCGATGGCGAACGCTATCCCAACCTGACGGTCGCCCGCGTGCCGCTGAGCAAGGGCGACGTCGATGTGTTCTACAAGAGCTTCTCCAAGGAAGCGTTCTGGCCGACGCTGCACACCTTCTGGGAGCGCGCGCGCTTTCGAGAGGATCATTGGCAAATCTTTCTCAAGGTCAATCGCGCGTTCGCCACGCGCATCGCCCGCGAGGCGGCCCACGGCGCCACCGTGTGGCTGCACGACTACAACCTGTGGATGGTCCCGGCCGCCCTGCGCGAACTGCGTCCCGATCTGAAGATCGCGTTCTTCCACCACACGCACTTCCCGTCCGCCGACGTGTTCAACGTCATCCCGTGGCGCCGCGCGATCGTCGCCAGCCTGTTGCAGTGCGACTACATCGGCTTCCATATCCCGCGCCAGGTGGAGAACTTCGTGGATGTCGCACGCGGCACGCTGCCGGTGGAAACAGTCGAAGAGGCCAGCGCGGCGCCCCGCTTCCTGACCTACGGCTGCGGCGTGGGTCTGGACCGCTACACCACCTGCATCGACACCGGCCAGCGTCGCGTGCGTCTGGGCGCCCATCCGGTCGGCCTGGACATGCAGCGCGTCGAAACGCTGCTGGCCCAGGACACCGTGCGCACGCAGATGGCCCAACTGCGCAGCCAGCTACACGGCACCAAGGTGCTGCTGTCGGTGGAGCGGCTGGACTACACCAAGGGCATCCTCGAGCGGCTGCACGCCTTCGAGCGCCTGCTGGACACCTATCCCGAACTGGTCGGCAAGGTCAGCCTCGTCACCATCTGCGTGCCGGCCGCCCGCGAGATGACGATCTACCGCACGCTGCAGAGCCAGATCGAACAGGCTGTGGGCCGGATCAACGGCCGCTACTCGCAGGTCGGCTGGAGCCCGGTGCAGTTCTTCTTCCGCAGTCTGCCGTTCGAGGAACTGCTGGCCTACTACGCGATGGCCGACATCATGTGGATCACGCCGCTGCGCGACGGCTTGAACCTGGTGGCCAAGGAATTCGTGGCCGTGCAGGGCCTGACCCAGGGCGCAGGCGTCCTGGTGCTCTCCGAGTTCGCGGGTGCCGCCGCCGAGCTCAAGGGCGCGGTGTTGACCAATCCGCATGACACCGAGGACCTGGTGAACGCCTGCTACTACGCGCTCAACCTGGGCCGCACTGAAGCGCGCGCACGGCTGCACCAGCTGTTCGACATCGTCCGGCACCACGACAACCGGCGCTGGGGCGAGGACTTCCTCGGTGCGGCGCAAGCCGCACCGGCGCCCGTCGACGACGCACTGTCGCCGGCTCCGCGTCAGGCCATTGCCTGAGCGTGCGGGCAGCGCGATTGCGCGGATACCGGCCGAGATCGATGCGCCGAGGCCGGCGCATCGCATCCGCTCGCCGGTCGGCGTCCTGCCGCGCAGGGAAAATGCCCTCGCGCACGGCGCCGGCCATTGCGGCAGGCTAGAGCCTCCATGCTGACCGTCGCGCGCCCCGTCTCATCCCTGCTGGCCGGTGTCGCCCTGCTGCTCACCGGCGCCGGCCTGCTCGGCACGCTGCTGGCCGTGCGCGCGGTGCAGGAGGGATTTCCGGAACGGGTGATCGGCCTGGTGATGTCGGGCTACTTCGCCGGCTTTCTGCTCGGCACCTGGCTCGCGCCGCGGGTGATCCGGCGTGCCGGCCACATCCGCGCATTCGCGATCTTCGCCTCGCTCGCCAGTTCCACCGCGCTGTTGCATGCGCTAAAGGTCGATCCCTGGACCTGGGCGCTGCTGCGCATCGCCACCGGTAGCTGCCTGGTGTCGCTGTACATGATCGTCGAGAGCTGGCTGAACGCCCAGGCCCCGCCCGGACAGCGCGGCCAGATCTTCGCGGCTTACATGATCGTGAACTTCCTGGCTCTGGCTGCCGGCCAGGGCCTGCTGCTGCTCTACCCGCCCGGCGAGTTCGCGGGCTTTGCGATTGTCGCGCTCCTGCTCGGCTGGTCCCTGGTGCCGGTCTCGCTGACGCGCATCCATCCGCCGGCGGTCAACGAGATGCAGCCGCTGTCGCTGCGCCGACTGCACCAGGTCTCGCCGGCCGGCGTGGCCGGCGCTTTCGGTTCGGGCTTCGCGATGGGCGCGTTCTGGGGACTGGGGCCGGTCGCGGCGCAGCGCATGGGGCTCGAAACTGCGCAGGTGGCCGCCTTCATGGTGGCCGCCATCCTCGGCGGGGCGGTGATCCAGTGGCCGGTCGGCCACTGGTCGGATCGACACGACCGGCGCCGCGTGCTCGCGGCGGTCTGCGCCGGCGCAGCCGTGCTGGCCCTGGCAGCCTATGCGCTGCGCGAACAACCGTTGCTGCTGATGACCTGCATGTTCGCGTTCGGCGGACTGGCGTTCACCGTCTACCCGGTCAGCATCGCGCTGGCGAACGATCTGCTGCAGCCGGAGGAACTGGTCGCCGGCGCCGGCACGCTGCTGCTGGTCCACGGCACCGGCGCAGCCTTGGGGCCGATGGCCGCCGGCCAGACGATGGCCCTGACCGACGGCGGCGGCCTGCTGCTGCATTTCGCCACGGTACTGTTGCTGCTGGCAGGTTATGTGGGCTGGCGCGCCCTGCGCGCCGAGCCGGTGGTCGCCAGCACGCATTTCGCACCGATGGTGCGCACCACACCAACGGTGCTGGAACTGCTGCCCGAGGCGGCGGCGCCCCCGCCCGAGCGTGAGGACGCGATCAGGCGCTGAGGTGGCCGTGCTGGCGCAGGTAGTCGAGTAGCGCATCCACCGACTGCTGGACGCTGAGCTTGCCCGTGTCGATCGTCAGTTCCGGCTTGTCCGGCGCCTCGTAGGGCGAGTCGATGCCGGTGAAGTTCTTGATCTGGCCGGCGCGCGCCTTCTTGTACAGGCCCTTGGGATCGCGGCTCTCGCAGACGTCGAGCGCGGCATGCACGTGCACCTCGATGAACTCCCCGTCCGGCAGCAGCTTGCGCACCATGTCGCGGTCGGCACGGAATGGCGAGATGAACGCGGTGACGACGATCAGGCCGGCGTCGGCGAACAGCTTGGCCACCTCGCCGATGCGGCGGATGTTCTCGACGCGGTCGGCGTCGGAGAAGCCGAGGTCCTTGTTGAGGCCGAAGCGGATGTTGTCGCCGTCCAGCAGGTAGCTGTGATAGCCCTTGCGGAACAGCTCGCCTTCCAGTGCGTTGGCGACCGTGGACTTGCCGGCACCGGACAGGCCGGTGAACCAGATCACGCAGGGCTTCTGCTGCTTCTGCGCGGCGCGCTCGGCGCGAGCGACGTTGTGGGCGTGCCAGACGATATTGGTGGCGCCGGTCTTGGTCGACTGATCCATGGACGAACTTGCTCTCGGTCGGTGCTTTTCGGGCGCGTAGTGTAGCGGCGGCCGTCTTGCCGGTAACTCGTCCGATCAGGGGGCCGGTTGAGAGGCCGGCGCGTCCCTGCGTACGATCGCCAGCGTCGCGTCCAGCAGCGCCGCGCGCGGTTGCCAGCGGTATTCCGGGATCGTGACCCACGCGTGGCACAGCCCGATCAGCGCGCAGATCAGCGCCTCCGACAGGCGCTGCGGATCGCCGGCGCGGCCGCTGCCGTCGGCCTGCATCGCCGCGATCCACTCGCGGAAGGCCTCGAAGCGGTCGACGACCGTCGAGGCCTCGACGTAGGTACGCTCACCGCCGCCGGCGACGTCCTGGTTCAGGAACACGATGCGGTAATGCTGCGGATGCTCGCACCAATAGTCGACGAAAGCCGCGCACGCGCGCTGCAGCTTCTGCGCCGGCGTACCGCGCGCCGTGACGCGCGCAATGCGGCGGAACAGCTCGGCGAAGAAATCCTCCCAGACGTGGCGCAGGATCTCGTTCTTGCTGCGGAAGTAGCCATACAGCGTCATCGCGCCGCAGCCCGACGCCTCGGCGATGCGGCGGATGCTGACCGCCGCGAAACCTTCTTCGGCGAACAACCGGCGCGCGACCTCGGCGACGCGCACGCGCACCGCGTCCGACTGCTCGGCGCTGCGCCGCGGCCGGCCGCGCGCTGCGCCGCCCGCCCTGCGCCCCCCACCCCGCTTCGTTGACTTGGCTGCCATGGCCGGATTATTTTCGTACGCGTACGTAAAAACAAGCATGGGGCCGGCATGGGGCGCAGACATCGGATGGCGGGACTCGTTGCGACGGCGCTGGTGGCCGGCTGCGGCAACTCCGAAGTGCCCACGCGCACCACCGTACCCGGCGGCCCGCTGCCCGGTGTCGAGCGGCCGTCGCCGGAAACCTGCGCCGCGCTGCGGCCGGCGCGCTGGGCGCCGGCGGTCGGCCACGCGCAGGACGGCGCGCAGCTGCGGGCGTTCGCGCTGCAGTACAAGCAGGAAGTCCGCCACGTCGTCGACTACGCGGCCTTCCGCACCAAGATGCGCTGCCTGATGGAAGAACACGTCGTCCCGCACATGAAGCCGGGCGTGCCATCGCTGGTGGTCTACAACGAGGACGCCGGCCTGATGACGATCGCGACCGGCTCGCGCGGCGCGCTGGTGCGCGCGCAGACGCAGACGCCGCTGGGCGCCCCGCTCGGCGATGGCGTGCCGCTCGGCATCCTCGGCGGCATCGGGCTGCTCAATGTCGCCTACCTGCCGCAGGTGCTGGCCTACCAGGTCCGCTTTCCCGGCACCGATCCGCGCAAGCAGGTATTCCTCGCCGCCACCGACACCTTCGTGCGCGCGTACTCGCAGACCTTCTCCGACCTCGCGCGCGACTATGGCGTCTATGTCGTCGCGTCGAACAACCAGGCCCGTTACCGCGCCTCGCGCGATCCGCTCGACATCGCGCTGTTCAAGGACCCGGACCTGGACGAAGTCGACGAGGTCTACATCGCCACCGAAGCGCACATCCCCAACGTCACCTCGCTGTGGGGTCCGCTGGACGTGCATCCCGATGCACCGCGCGGCGAAACCAATCTGCTGTTCCGCAACGAGAAGGTGCCGATGACGGCGATCGAGCTGCAGGTGCTCGGTCTCGACGAGGGTCCGGCCGAAGGCGAGGCCGCGCTCGCCAACGCCGCCGGCCACGAGGTCGCCGGCTTCCGGCTCGGCTTCGCCACCTCGCTGCCCGCATTCCAGTGGGGCTACGCCTTCGGCGAGCGACCCGCGAACTTCGAACCCTGCGCCGACATCAAGCGCAACTACATGCCCTGCATGGATGAGCTCGGTGTCGACGTGGTCGTGCAGGCCGAGGCCAATCCCGGCCGCTGGGCCGTGGACGTGGCCGGCGGCTGGCAGCCGCTGGAATGGATGGAGTCGACCTGGCGCACGGTGTCCGAACCGAGCGTCGCGTTCCGCTACAACATCACCGCGCACCTGGTCGGCAACCTGCTCGACCTGCCCTTCGACGGCCAGAGCGCGATCACCGCACGCGGCGCAAACGCGGCGCCCGCGCACTACGTCGGCAACCTCGAATTCGTTGACGGCACCGACCCGGAAACCTATCGCGTGCACGTCGGCGACAAGACCGAATTCGTCGCGCTGGCACCCTGGATCACCGACGACGCGCCACGCACGCAACTCGCCGACACCGCCGCAGGCCTGGGCCCCGGCAGCGGTGACGCGCTGGAAAACGACTATCTCGAAACCGCGGTCTGGGCCGACCTGGTCCGCTGAGGCATTTTCCAATCCCCATGTCGAACACAAACTTTCCTGATGTCGACGTCGTCATCGTCGGCGCCGGTCTCGCAGGGCTGACGGCGGCACGCCAGCTCGTCGCCGCGGGCCGCACGGTGCGCGTGCTGGAGGCGCGCGACCGCGTTGGCGGCCGCACGCTGAATCACGCCGTCACCGCGCCCGGCGCGCAGCCCGGCACGATCGTCGAGGTCGGCGGCCAGTGGGTCGGCCCGACGCAGGACCGCGTGCTCGCGCTGATCGACGCGCTGGGCCTCAAGACCTTCAAGACCTGGGGCATCGGCAAGTCCGTGGACCTGCGCAACGGCAAGCGCACCGAGTACGGGGGACGCATTCCGCCGGGGGCGATGCTCGGCGCGGTGGAGGCGCAGATCGCGCTGTGGCGCCTGAACCGCATGGCACGGCAGGTACCGCCGGACGCGCCGTGGAAGGCGCCGAAGGCGTCGCAATGGGACAGCCAGACCTTCCAGACCTGGATGGACCGCAACCTCTACACACGAAACGGTCGCGCGTTGCTGCAGCTCGTCGTCGAGGCCGTGTTCTCGGTGCAACCGCGCGACCTGTCGCTGCTGCATGTGCTGTTCTACATCCGCTCCGCCGGCTCGCTGGAGAAACTGGTCGAGACCGACGGCGGTGCGCAGGAATCCCGCATCGTCGGCGGCTCGCAACGCATCTGCCTGGAGATGGCGGCCGCGCTCGGCGATCGCATCCGGCTCAACGCGCCGGTGCTGCGCATCGAGCACGACGCCGATGGCGTCACCGCCTGCGGCGACGACTTCCGCGTGCGTGCGCGGCGCGCGATCGTCGCGATCCCGCCGACGCTCGCCGGCCGCATCCGCTACGCGCCGGCGCTCGACGGCCTGCGCGACCAGCTCACGCAGCGCATGCCAATGGGCACGGTGATCAAGGTGCAGTGCGTCTACGACAAGCCGTTCTGGCGCAATGCGGGCCTGAACGGCCAGGCCACCGGCGACATCCGTCCGGTCAAGGTCGCCTTCGACAACTCGCCGCCGGACGGGCATGTCGGCGTGCTGATGGGCTTCATCGAAGGCGAGGACGGCCGCCGCGCACAGCGCCAGACGGTCGAACAGCGGCGCCAGGCGACGATCGATTGCTTCGCCAGCTGGTTCGGTGAGGCGGCGCGGCATCCGGTCGAGTACATCGAGCGTAACTGGTCCGCCGAGGAGTGGTCGCGCGGCTGCTATGCCGGCTACTTCCCGCCGGGCGTGTGGAGCGATTTCGGTCCCGCGCTGCGCGCGCCGATCGGGCGCCTGCACTGGGCCGGCACCGAGACCGCGGAAATCTGGAACGGCTACTTCGACGGCGCCGTGCGCTCGGGCGAGCGCGCCGCGCAGGAAGTCGGCGCGCTGCTCTAGGCGGCGGGCGCGGACGCGGCGGCGGGTGCCGCCTTCGACTTCGCCGCACGGCCTTCAGGCGAGGCGATGAACGCCGCCGCGAACTCCGCATAGCGATCCTGCTCGATCGCATCGCGGATGCGGCGCATCACGTTCTGGTAGTAACGCAGGTTGTGGATCGTGTTGAGCCGGCTGCCGAGGATCTCGTTGCAGCGGTCGAGGTGATGCAAGTAGGCGCGCGAGTAGTGCTGGCAGGTATAGCAGTCGCAGGCCGCATCCAGCGGCGCCGGGTCCGCCTTGTACTGCGCGTTGCGGATCTTGACCACGCCCTGGCTAGTGAACAGGTGACCGTTGCGCGCGTTGCGCGTCGGCATCACGCAATCGAACATGTCGATGCCGCGACCCACGGCCTGCACCAGGTCGCGCGGCGTGCCGACGCCCATCAGGTAATGCGGATGCGTCGCCGGCAGTTCTGGACCGATCGCGTCGAGCACCTTCAGCCGTTCCTCCTCCGGCTCGCCGACCGACAGGCCGCCGACGGCGTAGCCGTCGAAGCCGATCTCGGTCAGTCGTCGCAGCGACTCGCGCCGCAGTTCCGGGTGCATGCCGCCCTGCACGATGCCGAACAGCGCATTCGGGTTGTCGCCGTGTGCGGTCTTGCAGCGCGCGCCCCAGCGCGCCGACAGCTCCATCGACTTGCGCGCCTGCTTCTCGGTTGCCGGATACGGCGTGCACTCGTCGAACTGCATGACGATGTCCGAGCCCAGCGCGTGCTGCACCTGCACCGCGCGTTCCGGCGACAGGAAGATGCGATCGCCGTTGACCGGCGAGGCAAACTTCACGCCTTCCTCGGTGATCTTGCGCAGGCCCGACAGGCTCCAGACCTGGAAGCCGCCGGAGTCGGTCAGGATCGGACCACTCCACTGCATGAACCGGTGCAGGCCGCCGAGATCGCGAATGGTTTCTTCACCCGGGCGCAGCATCAGGTGGAAGGTGTTGCCGAGCACGATCTGCGCGCCGATGTCGCGCAGCTCCTCCGGCGACATCGCCTTGACCGTGCCGTAGGTGCCGACCGGCATGAACACCGGCGTCTCCACGCTGCCGCGGCCGTCGAAATGCAGGCGGCCGCGACGGGCGGCGCCGGAGGTGGCAAGGAGTTCGAACTTCACGTCGGCGATGCGCGGGAAAGAAGGCGCGCATTGTCCCATGCCTGAGCCGCCACTGAACACGCGTTTTGACCGCCGACACCATCCCGGCGTAGCGTCGATGCCATGAAACTCGTTCTTGGACTCGCCGACCGCATCCTGTTCGCGCTGGGCCTGCTGCTGGCACTGCAGATCCCGCATTTCCTGGACCACTACACCCAGCGCTACGCCGGCTATCGCGATGCACTGGCCGACAGCATGGCCGAGTTCCAGCGCACCGCCGACCAGCACTACGGCGGCAATCTGCAAGCGCTGATCGACGATCTGCGCGCCGGCAAACCCGGCATCGAAGCGGTGGGCGACAAGCTCGATCGCGACCGGCGCCAGCTCGCCGAAATGGATGCCAACCTCGTGATACTGCGAGAGGGCGGCCTGTGGGCGCGCGTGCAACATCTGGCACGCAACGCCGACAGCAGCCTCGTGCGCGGCGCCTGGGGCGACTACCAACCGGGCCTGCCGCTGACCACCGACGCGCTGATCTGCGGCGCATTGGGCGCGCTGCTTGCCACCGGCCTGTTCAACGCGCTGGTCTGGCTGATCGGCTGGCCGTTCCGCACGCGCTACACGCGGCTCAAGTACGACTGAGCACGCCCGGCATCGCCGGATCGGCACGATCCAGCAGCATCGCGTCGCCGTAGCTGAAGAAGCGGTAGCGCTGCGCGACGGCGTGCCGATAGGCCGCCATCACCGGCTCGTAGCCGGCGAACGCGCTGACCAGCATCAGCAGCGTGCTCTCCGGCAGATGGAAATTGGTCAGCAGCCGGTCCACCACGCGGAAGCGATAGCCGGGCGTGATGAACAGCCGCGTCTCGCCCTGCTGCGGTTGCGGCAGGTCAGCGTCTTGCGCGGCGGCAGCCGATTCCAGCGCGCGCGTCACCGTGGTGCCGACCGAGACGATGCGCGCGCCGCGCGCACGCGCGGCTGCGAGCTGCGCCGCCAGTTCGGTGCCGATGACGTAGCGCTCGGCATGCATCTTGTGCTGCGACAGATCGTCGACCCGCACCGGCTGGAACGTGCCAGCGCCGACGTGCAGCGTCAGATATCCGGTCTCCACGCCCCGCGCGCGCAGGGCCGCAAACAGCGCCTCATCGAAATGCAGGCCCGCCGTCGGCGCGGCGACGGCGCCCGGCGCCCGCGCGAACACGGTCTGGTACCGCTCTGCATCCGTCGCCTCCGGTGCATGCGTGATGTACGGCGGCAGCGGCAGCTGCCCCGCCCGCTCCAGGAAGGCGGCGACGTCACCCTCGCCCTCGTACCGGAAATGGAACAGGTCGTCCTCACGACCGAGCACCCGCAACGATTCGCCGCCCACCCGGATCTCACCGCCGGCTTTCGGCTTCTTGCTGACGCCGAGCTGTGCCAGGAACTCGCGTTCGCCCAGCACCCGCTCCACCAGCAGCTCCGCCTTGCCGCCGGTCGGCTTCTCGCCATAGAGGCGCGCCGGGATCACGCGGGTGTCGTTGAAGACCAGCAGGTCGCCGGGCGCAAGCAGCGAGGGCAGATCGGCAATCGCCCGATCCACGAATGCGCCGGACGGTTGCAGCTGCAGCAGGCGGCTGGCCGAGCGCTGCGCCGTCGGGTACTGGGCGATCAGGTCCGGCGGCAGGTCGTAACGGAAATCGGAACAGCGCATGGAGTGGCTAGAACGCGAGGGGCGCATATAATGCCGGCCCGCGCGGAACGATGCGCAGGCCGAAGTGGCGGAACGGTAGACGCAGGGGACTCAAAATCCCCCGAGGCAACCCCTCGTGAGAGTTCGAGTCTCTCCTTCGGCACCAGCGCTTTCAGATCGTTCGAAGGCTCTGGATCGCAGCGCCTCGTGAGCGTTGCTGCCCGCCTCTGGTGGCGGCCAGCGCTGCGGTCGCGCGATCCGCTACGCGAATCGTCGAGTCTCTCCTTAGACACCCGCACGCTCGATCAGGCAAAAAAAAGCGGCCCGAAGGCCGCTTTTTTTGTTTGAGACAAGGGACTTCAGATGTTGAAGTCGATGCGGATACCGGCGTGATAGCCGTACACGCGCGATTCCTTCTCCGCCTGATAAACGGTGCCGCCACCGCCGATGCGGATATCCGGGAAGCCGTCCACGTCGACCAGCAACGGAATCTCGATGTTCAGACCAAAGCTGACGGCATCGAACTTCTCGGACGCGTTGCCGCGCTGCAGTTCGGTGACGCTATAGCCGACCGGCGCCGACACTTCGAGCAGATTGAACAGCACGCCCGTCGGCACGAGATAGATACCGACGTACTCGCTGACCTCCACGTCACCCGGCAGGCTGTCGTCGGTGTCGGAAACACCGAAGTGACCTTCCACGCCGATGAACTGGAACAGGCGCGTGCCGATACGGCCACGATAGAAGCGCGAATCGACACGATCGGCACCGAAACGGGCCTGCAGCGCATCGCTGGAGAACTGCGCGGTCAGCCAGGCGTAGTCGGCGCCCACGTACAGCCACACCGGATCGCGCTCGCTGCCAGCGGACGCGCTGTCGTCCTCGACGACCGCCTCCTCCTCCACCGCCACCTCTTCTTCCGCTGCGGCAAAACCGTCGTCGGCCGGCGCTTCGGCCGCAAAGGCATCAGCGTCGGTCTCCGTCGGAACGTCTGCGGCAAAGGCATCGGCGCCGTCCTCGACGGGCGCGGCGTCGGCAGCGGAATCCGGGGCAGCGTCAGCGAAAGCGTCCTCGGACACTCCTTCACCGGCCGCGTCGTCGGCAAACGCATCTTCCGAGGGCGCTTCGTAGGCATCGGCAAAGGCCGCCGCCGGATCCTCCTGCGCGGCCAGCGGCATCGCGACCATCATGCCCAACAGAAGAAACAGGCCCGAAGGCGTGGTGACTCGTTTCATGACTCCCCCTGCTGAAATCGACTGCTGTTATTAGAGGCCAAAATGTTCACCCATTTCCGCGGGTAAATCCACTGCGCAGGCAGGACGGACACCACCGCAACGGGCTGCATCAGGGCCGCTGATATAGTGGTGCGCCCGTCTGCGAACCCCATGGACCCCGAGAGCCTCTACTGCAACGTCTGCGGTCACGCCGTCGCGCTGCGGGTGCCGGCGGGTGATCACCTGCCGCGTCACGTCTGCGACGCCTGTGGGCATATCCAGTACCGCAACCCCAAGGTCATCGTCGGATTGATCCCCGAAGCCGAGGACGGCCGCATCCTGATGTGCCGACGCGCGATCCAGCCACGCCTGGGCCTGTGGACGTTCCCCGCCGGCTTCATGGAACTCGGCGAGACCGGTGCCGAAGGGGCTGCGCGCGAAGCCCGCGAGGAAGCGCTGGCCGATGTCGAGCCCGGCGGCCTGCTGATGGTGATCAACGTCCCCTACGTCTCGCAGGTCTACATGATTTACCGCGGGCGCCTGCGCGGCACGACGTTCGGGCCCACGCATGAGAGCAGCGACGTGCGCCTGATGACCGAACAGGAGATTCCCTGGGACGACATCGCCTTTCCAACGATCTGGCACGCCCTCAAGGCCTTCTTCGAGGATCGCCGCCAGGGCCGCGAGACGATCCATCATCTGGATCTGAAGTTCCGGCCACGCCCCCCGCAGCGCGCCGAAGTGGCCGGCGACGACCCCGCCGGCTGAAGCGGCTCGCAGACCCCGCGGGTCGCCGGCGTCGTCTTTCCGGGCGAGCCGCATCGATGAAACCATCGTTTACAATACGCGCCCCCGCATCAGCCGATTCCGTTTTTCGAGCGCACCATGACCTTCGTCGTTACCGAGAACTGCATCAAGTGCAAGTACACCGACTGCGTGGAAGTCTGCCCGGTCGACTGCTTCCATGAAGGCCCGAACTTCCTGGTGATCGACCCGGAAGAGTGCATCGACTGCACGCTGTGCGAGCCGGAATGCCCGGCCGAGGCGATCTTCGCCGAGGACGATTTGCCCGCCGAGCAGGCGCAGTTCAAGGCCTTGAACGCCGAGCTGACCAAGGTCTGGCCGGTGATCACCGAACGCAAGGAAGCCGCCGCCGACGCCAAGGAATGGGACGGCAAGCCCGGCAAGCTGGCGCAGCTCGAACGCTGAAACGCCGGTCCAGGCATCACCGACGGCCCCCGCACGGGGGCCGTTTTCGTTGGGCCGCCGGGCTCGGTTTCTGAGCCCGCAACCCGGCATCATGGCGTCCGTGCTGATCCTCACCGCCACCGACCGCCTCGCCCGCGCCCTGCGCGAGGACCACAGCCTGCGCGCCCGCGCGCAGGACCTGGCCGTCTGGGAAGCCCCGCCGATCAAGAGCCTGCGCCAGTGGGTGCAGGACCAGTGGACCGCGAGCTGGCCGGCGGAGCAATTGCTCAACGCCACGCAGGAGCTGGTGCTGTGGCGCGACGCGATCGCCGAGGACGAGCAGGGCCCGCGCCTGCTGGCACCGCTGGCCGCCGCGCGCGAAGCGCGACGCGCCGACCAGCTGGTGCACCGCTACCGCATCGATCCGGACCGCTGGCCGGCGGCACGCGAGGAACACGCCGCCTTCCTGCGCTGGCGCCGTCGCGTCGGCGAGCGCAAGCGGCGCGAGCGCTGGCTCGGCGCCGCGGAACTGCCGGCGGCCGTCGCGCGCGGCCTGCGCGAACAACGCATCCGCGCGCCGGCACAACTGCGCCTGTGCGGCTTCGTCGAAGCCCCGACGCCGTCGGAACAACGCCTGCTGGATGCCCTGCGCACCGCCGGCTGCGCTGTGGAAATCGACACGCCTGCGCCCGCTACCGGCGCATCGATCCGCCGCTGGCGGCTGCCCGATGCGGATGCGCAATACCGCGCGATGGCCGTGGCGCTGCGCGAGCGCCTGTCGGCAGCGGATCCGCAGCCGCCGCGCCTGATCGTCGCCCTGCCCGATCCCGACGCCAGCCGCGATGCGCTGGAAGCCGCATGGCGGCCGATTCTCGCGCCCTGGCTGCAACAGGCCGAGGACGGCGCGCGCGTGCTGCCCTGGCGCTGGGGCACGGGCCGGCCGCTGGCCGAACAGCCCTGGATCGCGGCGGCGCTGCGTATCGCGGCGCTGGAAGCGGACGACAACGAACCGGCCACGGTCAGCGGCCTGCTGCTGTCCACCGCGCTGTGGACCGGCGACGAACGCGATGCCGCCGCCGCCGCCGACGCCACCCTGCGCGACCGCGGCTGGCCCAGGCTGCGCTACCTGCGACTGCTGGAGGCGATGCCACCCCTGCTGCGGCCGCGCTTCGACGCCCTGCTGGCGCGGCTGCGCGCCGAACCCGCGCGCGCCCTGCCCAGCGAATGGGCCGAACACCTGCGCGCGCGCCTGCAGTCCTTGAACTGGCCGGGCAATGCGCCGCTGGATTCCATCGCCTTCCAGGCCACGCGCGAGTGGGAGCGCCTGCTGCAGCGCCTGGCCGCAATGGACGGCCAGCTCGGCCGCGTGCGCCGCGCCGAAGCCCTGCGCTGGCTCGGCGAGCTGGCGCGCAGCGCGCGCTTCGACCCGCGCGTCGAATCCACGCAGCCGATCCTGATCCTGCCGCTGGAGGAAGCGGTGGGCCTGCCGGGCGACGCGCTGTTCGTCTGCGATCTCGGCGGCACGGGTTTTCCGGGCCTGGCCGATCCCAGCCCGCTGCTGCCGCTGGACGCGCAGCGCGAGGCCGGCCTGCCGGGCGCACAGGCCGGCCGCTGGCTGGCGCGCGCACGCACGCTGGCCACGGCACTGATCGAGCAAGCGCAAGAGCTGTCGCTGTACGCGGCGGCCACCGACGCCAGCGGCGCCGAGCAGGCGCCCTCGCCGCTGTTCGGTGCGGAAGCTGCGTGGTCGACGCTGGCCGCACCGGTCTCCGCGAGCACGCTGGAGCGCTACGTCGCCGCCGGCCCGCGCGCCACGCTGCCGCCGCAGGACCCGGTGCCCGCGGTGGACGATGCGGAGCGCGCCGGCCTGCGCGCCGATGCGGCGCTGTTCAAGGCCTGGTTCGAGTCGCCGTTCTTCGCGTTCTGCCGCTACCGCCTCGGCGTGGAAGCGCTGCCGCAGCCTAAGCGCGGCCTCGACGCGCGTCGCCAGGGCACGGCCGCGCACGGCGTGCTGCAGGACATCTGGACCGAACTGCAGGACCGCGCCGGTCTCGCGGCCATTGCCGATGAAGCACTGTCGCAGCGCATCCGCGAGCTGCTCGACGCACGCCTGCAACGCGTGATGCCGGCCGCGGACTACGGCGCGGCGCAGGTCGCGCTGGAGCGCGCGCGCCTGCTCGACGTGCTCGCGCAGTGGCTGGCGCACGAACGCCGCCGCGTCGACGACTTCCGCATCGCGCACCTGGAGGCCGAGGTCCGGCCGCTGGTCGGCGGCCTGCCGCTGCGCCTGCGCATCGACCGCATCGATCGCGTGCAGACCGAGCACGGCGAACGCTGGCTGGTGCTGGACTACAAGACCGGCCGCGACGCGCATCCGCGCGGCTGGAACGCCGAGACGCTGCAGGAACCGCAGCTGCCGCTGTACGCGAGCCACGCCGTCGGCGCGGACACTGGCATCCCGCAGGTCGACGGCATCTGCTTCGCCCATCTCAAGGACGGGCATCCAGCCTTCGTCGCGCGCACCGACTGGCGCGAGCGCCTGATCGAACCCAGCGCCGGCCGCTACGACCAGACCTGGGACACCACGCTCGCGCAATGGCGCGGCGCGCTGGAAGCCGCCGCGCAGGGTTTTCTCGGCGGCCGCGCCGAACTCGGCGAGCGTGCGCTGACGCGCTCGCACGACGCAGCGCTGCTGTGGCTCGCCGGCAGCGGCGAGGAGCCCGACGCATGAGCACCGCACCGCTGTCCGACGCGCGCGCACGCGCCGAGGCGCTGGACCTGTCGCAGCACGTGCTGACGATGGCGCCGGCCGGTTCGGGCAAGACCGGCCTGCTGGTCGGCCGCCTGCTGCGCGCGCTCGCGGTCGTCGACGAACCCGAGCAGGTCGTCGCGATCACCTTCACCAACAAGGCCGCCGCCGAGATCCGCCATCGCGCGATCGGCCTGCTGCGCCAGGCACGCGAGGCCAAGAGCGCGCCCACCGACGCACACCTGGCCGCCGCACTGGCAGACGCGCGCGCCGTGCTCGCGCGCGACGCTGAACGTAACTGGCAACTGCTCGAACAGCCGGAGCGCCTGCGCGCGACGACGATCGACGCGTTCTGCGCACAGCTCGCCGCGCAGCTGCCGCTGCTGTCGGGACTCGGCGGTCGCGTCGCGATTGCCGAGGACGCCTGGCCGCTGTACGCCGAGGCGGTGATGCGACTGGTCGCCGAACTGGAGGACGACGGCCTGTCCGGAGACGACCGCGAGGCGCTGCGCGTCGTGCTGCGCCTGGCCGACAACCGCATCGACCGCCTGCTGCCGACGCTCGCCGACCTGCTGCAGCGCCGCGAACAATGGCTGCCGATGGCGGCCGGCGAGATTCCCGCATCCGCCGGCGACGACGCCCTGCTGCGCCGGCTGGTGCACGACGGCCTGCGCGCCTTCGACGAGGCGCTGGATCCAGCACTGCGCACCGAGCTCGCCGACCTGTTGCGCGAAGGCAGCGGTCGCGCCGAACCGCTGGCCTGGGCCGCGTTCCTGCGCGGCTGGCCGGCGCCGGAACCGGCCAACCTCGCGCTATACCGCCGGCTCGCCGAACAACTGGTCACGCGCGACGGCACCTTGCGCTCGGCGCGCGGCATCAACGTGCGCGGCGGCTTTGGCCCTGGGGAACCGCATACGCTGCGCATGAAAGCGCTGCTCGCCGGCCTGGAAAGCGGCGCGCAAGTGGAGGCCGCGACCGCGCACCTGCTGCGCCTGCCCGACCCTGATTACCCAGCCGCGCTGCAGGCCCTGCGCCAGGCGCTGCTGCGCGTGATGCGGCGCCTCGCCGCGCACCTGATCGTGGTGTTCGGCGAACGTGGCCAGACCGACTTCGCGCAGATCGCACAGGCCGCACTCGCGGCGCTGCGCCCCGATGGCGACTACGGCGACGCACTGCTCAGTGCCGACCGCCAGATCCGTCATTTGCTCGTCGACGAGATGCAGGACACCAGCGAGGCGCAGGTGGCGCTGTTGAGGCAGCTAACCTCGGGCTGGCAGCCCGGCGACGGCCGCTCGCTGTTCCTGGTCGGCGATCCGCAGCAGTCGATCTACGCCTTCCGCAAGGCCGAGGTGCGACTGTTCCTGGAACTGTGGGAACAGCAAGCGCTCGGCGAACTGCCGCTGCACTGCGTGCGCCTGGCCGCCAACTTCCGCAGCCGCCCGGCCGTCGTCGACTGGTTCAACGCCGCGTTCCAGCGCATCTTCCCGACGCAGGCCGATGCGGCGCTCGGCATCGTGCCGTTCGCACCCAGCCTGCCGCAGCGCGCCGCCAGCGATGACAGCGGCGTCGAGGTCGTGTCCTTCGGCGAGGACGAGGACGCGCGCGCCGCCGAACAGGCGGCGGCCGACGCCGAACGCCTGATTGCTCTCGGCAGCGTCGCGATCCTCGGCCGCACGCGCTCGCACCTGGCGCCGGTGATCCGCGCGCTGCGCGCGCGCGGCCTGACGCCGGCCTGCCAGGACATCGACCCGCTGGCGACGCAGCCGGCGGTGCGCGACGTCGTCGCGCTGGCACGCGCGCTGTGGCATCCGGAAGACCGTCTGCACTGGGCCGTGCTGCTGCGCGCGCCTTTCGTCGGCCTGAGCTGGGCCGATCTGGTGGCGCTGTCGCGCGGACAGGTCGACGCCTCGTGGCCGCAGCGACTCGCCGCGCGCGCCGACGACGCGACACTCAGCGACGACGGCCGCGCGCGCGTCGCACGCCTGCTCGACGCGCTGGCGCGTACGGCGGCGCAGCCGTCGTTGCGCGCGGATTTGGCCGAGCGAACCGAGGCGGTGTGGTACGCGCTCAACGGCCCCGCGTGCCTGGCGCCCGGCGAACTCGCCGACGTGCAGGCCGCGCTGCAACTGCTGCGCGCACAGGCGCGCGACGGTGGCATCGCCGACGTCGAAGCGCTGGACCGCGGGCTGGCGCGGCTGTACGCGCAACCGCGCGCTGGCCAGATCCAGGTGATGACGGTGCACAAGGCCAAGGGCCTGGAGTTTGACCACGTGCTGCTGCTCGGACTCGACCGCAAGCCGCGCGCCGAGGACCAGCCGCTGTGGCACCTGCGCCACGTCGGCACCGAGGCCGAGGGCGGTGAGCTGCTGGTGCCCAAACCGCCGGATGCGCTGGCCGAAGACGACCCCGCGCACCGGCTCTACGGTTACGTGCACCGCGAGCATGTCACCGCGCGCGAACACGAGGCGCTGCGCCTGCTCTATGTCGCCGTCACCCGCGCGCGCCAGACGTTGCGCCTGTACGTCTGCGCCGCGCGCGACGCGGAGGGTGCGCCGCGCTTCGACAAGGGTTCGTTCGCGCAGCTGTTGTCGGACGTGATTGCGCCGGACATCGGCGTGCCGTTGCCGGCATCGGACGAAGACCCCGCGACGCCGGCCGCCGTTGCGCGTGAAGCCCAACCACCGCGCACACCGCGCCTGCCGCCGGACGCGCGCCTGCCGCTCGACCCGGACGTCTACCGCCCGGTCGAGACGCGCACCCTGCGACCCAGCGAGTCGGTGCTCAACGCGGTCGAGGACAAGCGCGAGGCCGCGTACGAGGCCGAGGACCTGGAAGCGCAGTTGATCGGCACGCTCTATCACCAGGCGCTAGAGCGCATCGCCGAGACGGGGGTCGAGCACTGGCAGGCCGGCGACCGGCGTCCGCAGCTCGCACTGGCCGCCGGTTTCCAACGCCTGGGCCTGGCGACGGCGCGCATCCCCGCGGCGGTCGCGCGCGTCGGCGAGCTGGTGCAGCGCACGCTGGACAGCGACGACGGCCGCTGGTTGCTCGCGCCCAAGCCCTGGGCACGCAACGAATACCACCTCGCCGGCTGGAGCGACGGCCGCTGGGTCGCCGCGGTCATCGACCGCTGCTTCGAGGACGAGGACGGTACACTTTGGATCGTCGACTACAAGGCCGCCGCGCGCGCGCTGCCGGATGCAGCGCGCGCCGGCTATGCCGATCTCATGCGCGAGCGCTACGGCGCCCAGCTCGGCCACTACGCGCAACTGCTCGGCAAGCTGCGGCCGCAGCAACGCATCCGCACGGCGCTGTATCTGGCCGAAACCGCGCGATTGATCCCGCTGGATGGAGTCGCATGGTGGTAGCGGCGAAGCCGCTGCCGACGAATGCGGCATCAACGAAAAGGCCCGCACATGGCGGGCCTTTCTGCATTCAACCGAGACGGGCCCGGCGTGGGCTCAGCCCTGCGGACCCTGCTTGAGGCGCTCGGCCAGCGCGGCCGCGGGCACATAGCCGTTCACGACCTCGCCGTCCGGCAGCACCATCATCGGCGTGCCCCGCAGGCCCAGTTCCTGGCCCAGCGCGTAGTCGGTCATGATCGGATTCGGGCAATCCGACGGCCCGTCCATCGGCGCGCCCATCTTGGCGCGCGTCAGCGCCTCGCGACGGTCGCTCGAGCACCAGACCACCTCGGCCTTGCGGAACGAATCCGTCCCCGGGCCCGAGCGCGGATAGAACAGATAGCGCACGCTGACGCCAGCGGCGTTGTAGTCGCCGATCTCGCGATGCAGCTTGCGGCAGTAACCGCAGTCGATATCGGTGAACACCGTGACCGTGTTGGCCGGCGTTACGCCGCCGGCCGCGGCAAAGATGATGCTCTGGTCCTCGCCGATATCCCGCAGGCGCGCGACACGATCGGCGCGACGGCGATTCTCGGTGAGGCTCTGGCCGCTGGCGACATCGATCAGGTCGCCGCTGATCAGATACCGACCGTCGGCGGTCACGTAGGCGAACAGCGAGCCCTGCTGTACTTCATAGAGCCCCGGCACCGCCGAAGGGCGCACGTCGTCCGGCTGGATTTCCGGCAGGAACTTGGCCAGCTGCGCGCGGACGCGCTCGATCTCGGTAGCGTCCGCGGGTGCGGCCGGCGTTGCGCCGTCGGCGCTGCGTTCCGGCGCGCAGGCGCTGAGCAACGACGCGAACAGGGCGACGGCGAGAAAGGGCTTGAGGCGGCGGAGCACGGAGGCGTTCATGGGTCTGGGCAAAAAGGAGGCGTCGGCATTATGCCAGCCTCGTCCGCGCCGGGGATCGGCGCGCCGGCCGCATCGTTCAGCCACCGCGATCCCCCTGGCACCCCACCCTGCCGGCCGGCCCGCATCCTTCAACCGCGCGGGTGGTGGCGGGCATGCAGCTCGCGCAAGCGGGCACGCGTCACGTGCGTATAGATCTGCGTCGTCGACAGATCGGCATGACCCAGCAGCGACTGCACGGCACGCAGGTCCGCACCGTGTTCCAGCAGATGCGTGGCGAAAGCGTGTCGCAGGCTGTGCGGCGACAGCGCGACGCGAACACCGGCGTTGCGCGCATGGCCCTTGAGGCGCTGCCAGAAGTTGTGGCGCGTCATCGGCTCGCCGAGCCGGCTCAGGAACAAGCCGTCGACACTGCGTGCATCGGCCAGTTCGGGACGCGCCTCGCGCACGTAGCGCTGCAGCCAATCGAGCGCGATCTCGCCCATCGGCACCAGGCGTTCGCGCCCACCCTTGCCCAGCACCTGCACCACGCCGCGCCGCAGATCGACCGAGGTCAGCTTGAGATTCACCAGTTCGCTGACGCGCAGGCCGCTGGCGTACATCAGCTCCAGCATCGCGCGATCGCGCAGGCCCAGCGCATCGCCGACCTCGGGGGCCTCGAGCAGGCGCTCGACATCGCCCTCGCTCAACGTCTTGGGCAGCCGCAGCCCCATGCGCGGCGATTCCAGGCGCGCGCTCGGATCGTCGTCGCGCTGCCGATCGCCATGCAGATGACGGAAGAACTGGCGCAGCGCCGACAGCAGCCGCGCCTGCGACCGCGGACTCCGCGCACGCGAGGCGAGATAGCCCCGGATGTCAGCCTCGGCCGCCTGCGCCAGCGCCACCGCGCGCGGCTGCAGCCAGCGCGCGAACAGCGCCAGATCGGAGCGGTAGGACAACCGCGTGTTCTCGGACAGGCCGCGCTCCAGCCAGAGGCGGTCGAGAAAGCGATCGATTGCCGCCGCATCCTCGGCGGTCGGCGCGGCAGCGATGCGGTCGTCGGAAGTCACCGACCTATAATAGCCGCCGATGATCCGCCGCCTCCCTTCTGCGCTGTACGCCTGGTTCGCGGCCGCGACGCTGAGCGTCGCCTTCTTCTTCGTCTGTCTGGCGGTCATCATCACCCCCACGCTGCGCTGGCGCCGCGAGGTCGGTCGCGCCGGCGTGCGCCTGGCGCTGGCCTGCGTCGGCGTGCGCATCCGCGTGCGCGGCCTGGAACACCTGCCGACCGGCGCCAATATCGTCGTCGCCAATCACGCCAGCTACCTCGACGGCCTGGTGCTGACCGCAGCGCTGCCGCGCCGTTACAGCTTCGTCGTGCAGGACGGCGCCGCCGGCTGGCCGCTGGTAGGGCTGACGATCCGACGCATGAACGTGATCTTCGTCAATCGCGCCGAGGCGCGCGCCGGCGCGCGCATCACGCGACTGCTGATGCGGCGCCTGCAAGCCCAGGAATCGCTGACGATCTTTGCCGAGGGCACGTTCAAGCCCGAACCCGGCCTGCTGCCGTTCAAGAACGGGGCCTTCATCATGGCCGCGCGCACCGGTGCCGCCGTGGTGCCGGCCGGCATCCGCGGCACGCGGCGCCTCTACGGAGGCGGACGGCGCCTGCCGCGCTGGAGCACAGTCGAGATCGAGATCGGTCAGCCGCTGCAGGCCGACGGCCCCGAACGCGAAGACGCCCTGCGTCTGCGCGACGCGGCGCGCACGCGCGTGCTGGCCTTGTGCGGCGAGCCGGACACTGCGAAGTGAGTCCGGTATTCTTGCGCGCCCCGCTTTCGCGGCCGACACGCGGGCCGACCCCACGGCCGCTTCACGACTAGAGGCATGATCGCTCCCCGACGCCGCCGCATCTGGCGCAACTGGTCCGGCTCCATCACGTGCGAACCGAACCACTGCGCGCGCCCGGTGAACCTCGAACAGATCCAAGCCGAGGTGCTGCGCGCGGCCGAGGAAGGCGAACGCCTGCGTCCCATCGGCAGCGGCCTGTCGTCCTCCGCGCTGTGCTGGACCGACGACAATCATCTGTCGCTGGACCGATTCAGCGGCATCGAATCCGCGGACGCGCAGCGCCGCCGCGTCTGGGTGCGCGCCGGCACGCGCCTGGGTTCGCTGATGGAGTCGCTAGCCGATCGCGACTGGGCGCTGGAAAACGCGCCCGACAACGACACCGCAACCGTGGCCGGCGCCATCGCCACCGCCAGCCATGGCAGTGGTGCGGTGTTCGGCAACCTGTCGACGCTGGTCACCGGCCTGCGCCTGGTCTGCGCGGACGGCTCGATCCGCCAGTGCAGCGCCGAGCAGAATCCGGAGCTGTTCAACGCCACGCGCGTCTCGCTCGGTGCGCTCGGCATCGTCAGCCATGTCGAACTGCAGTGCGTCGACCATTACCGGCTGCGCCTCAGCAACCGCCGCGCCACACTCGGCGAGACGCTGGCACGGCTGGAGGAACTCAAGCGCGATCACCGCAACTTCGAGTTCTTCTGGTTCCCCTATGCCGACACGGTGATCCAGCGCCGGCTCGACGAAACCCGCGACGCGCCGTCGGCGCTGACGCCGCTGGTCGCGCTCAAGCGCCAGACGGTCGATCACACGCTGTTTCGCGCCGTGACCGAAGCGGCGCAGCGCGCGCCGCGTTTCACCGAGTACGCCAGCCGTGCGATCACGCAACGCGTCGCAGACCGTAACGAAGTACTCGATGCGCGCGCCGCCTACCCGGTACGGCGGCGCCTGCGGCATGTGCAGATGGAGTACGCGATCCCGGCAGCGCGGGTGGGCGATACCTTGCGCCAGCTCGATCGCGTGATCCGCGCGCTGCAATTCCGCCTGCCGATGCCGGTCGAGGTGCGCTTCGTGCGCCGCGATGATCTCTGGCTGTCGCCGCAGTACGAACGCGACAGCGCCTGCATCAGCGTCCCGGCTTTCGGGCAAAGCGACTACAGCGCCTATTTCGCCGCAATCACGGAAATCTTCGACCGCGCCGACGGCCGCCCGCACTGGGGCACGGTGCACGACAAGACCGCCGCCGAATTGCGCGCGCTGTATCCGCGCTTCGGCGATTTCTGCACGCTGCGCGAACAGCTCGATCCGCACGGCGTTTTCCTCAATCCCTCGCTGGCCGCGCTGCTCGGCACCCTGCTGCGCTGAACCCGTGACCGAACATTCGTTACTGTCGCCGCGGCAGCGTTACGAGCTGGAACTGCAGCAGCCCGGCTTCGTGCGTGATGCGGCGCAGACCCATGCGATCGACGCGCTGCAGCGCGTCTATGAAGACCTGCTGGCCTCGCCGCCGCAGCGCCGCCTCGGCTTTGGTCGCCGCACGCGCTGGTCGCGTGTGCCCGGCCTCTACTTCTGGGGCGGCGTCGGTCGCGGCAAGACCTGGCTGATGGACGTGTTCCATGACGCGCTGCCGTTCTCGCGCAAGCTGCGCACACATTTCCACCGCTTCATGCTCGACGTGCACGAGCGCCGCAAGCACTACCCGGACGAGCAGGACCCGCTGAAGCGCGTCGCCGAGGAGTACGCGCAGGAAGTGCGCGTACTGTGTTTCGACGAGTTCTACGTCTCCGACATCGCCGACGCGATGATTCTCGGCCGCCTGTTCGAGAACCTGTTCGCGCAGGGTGTGACGCTGATCGCCACCAGCAATATCCCGCCGGACCGGCTCTACAAGAACGGTCTGCAGCGCGCCAACTTCCTGCCGTTCATCGACATCCTCAAGCGCAACGTCAGCGTGCTGAACGTGGACGGCGGCACCGACTACCGCCTGCGTGCGCTGACGCGGGCCGAGATCTATCACCATCCCAGCGACGCCGCCGCTGAAGCCAATCTGGCGCATTGGTTCGGCGAGATCGCACAGGGGGCCAGCGTCGACGACGCCGACATCACGCTGCACGGCCGCATCATTCGCAGCCGACGTCTGGCCGACGGCATTGCCTGGTTCGATTTCGACGCGCTGTGCGAGGGTCCGCGCGGCGCCGCGGATTACATCGAAATCGCACGCACGCATCACACCGTGCTGCTGTCACGCACGCCGCAAATGGACATGTTCCGCGAGGACGCGGCACGCCGCTTCATCAACCTGGTGGACGAGTTCTACGATCGTGGCGTCAAGCTGATCGTCGCCGCCGACGTGCCGCAGGCCCAGCTCTACATCGGCGACAAGCTCAAGTTCGAGTTTCTACGCACACAGTCGCGCCTCACCGAGATGCAGTCCGAGGAATACCTGGCGCGACCGCACCTGCCGTAGCGCAACGCCCGACCGCTGCGCAGTTTCGCCGACGACCGCACCCACGCCGCGGGCGCCCGATGTCGCGCCGATGTCGCCAACCTCAGCTTTCCGGTGCTGGCGCTGTCGGCAACGGTGAAGGTTCATCCAGCAACTCGTTCAGATCATCGACGATCAACGGCAGCTGGGCTTCGGTATAGCCGACGTGGGTGAATCGCACACGGCCATCGCGACCGATCAGGAACATGTTCGGAATGCGGCGAACGCCGTAAGCGTCGGCAACCCGCTCATCGGCATCTCGCGTGAGCGTGATCGTGATGTCGCGCAGACGCCGGCGGATCTGTCGCCAGGTATCGTTGCCCTCTTTGAAGTTGACACCGACGACCTCCAGCTCCGCCTTGCCGATCTGACGCTGCACCGCCTCGAGGACCGGCATCTCCTTCATGCACGGTCCGCACCAGGTCGCCCAGAACGTGACGACCACGACCTTGCCGCGATGATCGGAAAGCCGAATCTCATCGCCTTTTCGGTCGATGCCGACGACGTCGGGCGGCACGTCACCGATGGCAACCGCCGTCGCCGGTCCGGCGACCAGCAGCAGCCACGCAAACACCAGGCACCGGCGAACCGTCGTCATCTCAGACCATCCTCAGCTTGCGCAGCTCGCGTACCCCCACCGCCAACGTCATGAAGTCCTGCACGCCGGCCGCCTGCAGCTCCTGCAGACGACGGATACCGAAGGCGATCGCTTCCGGCCGCGTGCGCAGCCAGGCTTCGAAGCGCGCTTCCGCGCTGTCGCCCGGGCAGCGCAGTACGCGCTCGGTGATGCGCCGATGCAGGCGGTAACTGTCTTCGCGCAGATTGGCGCGCGCCAGCGCCTGCCACTTGCCGCGCACCTGGAAGCTGACGATCGCTGACAGCAGCCACAGCAGGTTCAGCCGCTCGCCGACCAGGAAGTAGGCGCGCGCCGCCTCCGGTACCGGCACCTGCGCGCCGCGCGCGAGTTCGACGATGTCCGGCGCGCTGCCCAGCACCATGGTGTTGGCCAGCTGCGCCGCCAGCGCCTCGGGCACCCCTTCCCCGGTCATTGCCGTCGCGGCCTTGTTCCAGTCGGCGCGATAGGCCTCGGGCAGCAGTGCCGGCAGTTGCGCGGCGAGTTCGCCGATACCACCGCGGAACCCGGCCACTGCCTCGCCGACCGGACGCGCGGTCCAGCGTGCGTCGATCAGCCACGTGGTGACGTGCTTCATCAAACCGACCGCGCGGCCGAACAGGCGCAGCTGCAGGTCGGCGGGAACCTGGCCATCCAGCGCCTGGATCGGCAGCCAGTAGCGATCGCCGTCGAGCATCTCGTGCGCGGTCGCATAGGCCTTCACCACCTCGGCACGCGCGACGCCATGATCCTCGGCATGGCGATGCGCAAAGGCGAAGCCCATGCGGTTGACCACGGCGTTGGCGAGGATCGTGGCGACGATCTCGCGGCGCAGACGATGATTCAGCAGCGCCTCTCGGTAACGTGCGATCAGCGCGGGCGGGAAGTAGCCGAGCAGGTCGCGGTCGAAGAACGGATCGTCCGGGACCTCGGACGCCAGCAGGCTTTCGAACAACGACATCTTGCCGTAGGAGACCAGCACCGAAAGTTCAGGGCGGGTCAGGCCACGGTTCTGTGCGCGACGCTCCTTCAGGCCCTCGTCGTCCGGCAGGAATTCGACCTGCCGGTTCAGCAGGCCGTCGCGCTCCAGCGTGCGCATCAGGTTGGCATGCTCGTCGAGACGCGATGCGGCGTCGCGCTCCAGCAACGAGATCGCCAGGCTCTGCACATAGCTGTCGCGCAGCACCGCTGCCGCCAGATCACCGGTCATCTCGGCCAGCAGCGGATCGCGCTCGGCCCGTTGCAGGCTGCCCTCGGCCAGCATGGCGTTGAGCGGAATCTTGATGTTGACCTCGCGATCGGACGAGTGCACGCCGCCGGCGTTGTCGATGAAGTCGGTGTTGAGGCGCACGCCGTGCAATGCCGCCTCGATGCGACCGCGTTGCGTGCAGCCCAGATTGCCGCCCTCTCCGAGTACCTTGCAGCGCAGTTCACGGCCGTTGACGCGGATCGCATCGTTGGCGCGGTCGCCGCACTCCTGATGCGACTGGTGCTGACTCTTGACGTAGGTGCCGATGCCGCCATTCCACAGCAGATCCACCGGCGCGCGCAGGATCGCGGTCATCAGTTCCTGCGGCGTCAGGCTGGCGCGCGGCAGATCGAGCGCGTGCTGGGCTTCCGGCGACAGGCGGATGCTCTTGGCGCTGCGCGGCCAGATGCCGCCGCCGGCCGACAGCGCGCCGCGGTCGTAGTCGTCCCAGCTCGAACGCGGCAGCGCAAACAGGCGCTGACGCTCGGCCAGCGAGACCGCCGGGTCGGGATCGGGGTCGATGAAGATGTGGCGGTGGTCGAAGGCGGCGATCAGACGAGTTTGTGGCGACAGCAGCATGCCGTTGCCGAACACGTCGCCGGACATGTCGCCGATGCCCGCGGCGGTGAACGGCTGCGCCTGGATATCCGTGCCGAGTTCACGGAAATGGCGCTTGACGCTTTCCCAGGCGCCGCGCGCGGTAATGCCCATCTTCTTGTGGTCGTAGCCGACACTGCCGCCGGAGGCGAAGGCATCACCGAGCCAGAAGCCGTACTCCGCCGCCAGCGCGTTGGCGATGTCGGAGAACGTCGCCGTGCCCTTGTCGGCGGCGACCACCAGATAGGGATCGTCCTCGTCGTGCCGCACCACGTGCGGCGGCGGCACGATGGCGTCACCGACGCGGTTGTCCGTCAGATCGAGCAAGCCGCGCAGAAAGGTCTTATAGGCTTCGACACCGGCCTTCAGCCACTGCTCGCGGTTGGACGGGTCGCCGCGCTTGACGACGAAACCGCCCTTGGCGCCGACCGGCACGATGATCGCGTTCTTGACCATCTGCGCCTTCATCAGGCCCAGCACCTCCGTACGGAAATCCTGCGGCCGGTCCGACCAGCGCAGCCCGCCGCGCGCAACACGGCCCCCGCGCAGATGAATGCCCTCGACCTCGGGCGCGTAGACGAACACCTCGAACATCGGCAGCGGTGCCGGCAGTTCCGGCACCAGCGTCGGATCGAGCTTGAGACTGACGTAGGTCTTCGGCGCGCCGTCGGCGTCAGGCTGAAAGTAGTTGGTGCGCAGGCTGCCTCGCACCACGCCGGTGTAGGCGCGCAGCGCGCGATCGGCATCCAGCGAAGCCACGCCATCCAGCGCTGCATCCAGCGCCTGCGCGAGCGCGATCTCGGCAGCGACGCGGTCGCCGTCGAAGCGCGGGTCGTGGCGCGTCTCGAACAGGCGCACCAGCAGCTGCGCGATCGGTGCGTGTTCGGCCAGCAGGCGCTGCAGATACTCCTGGCTGTACGGCAGGCCGGTCTGCAGCAGGTAGCGCGTCAGCAGCCGCAGGCAGACCACCTGGCGTGCATCCAGACCGGCCATCAGCACGAGGCTGTTGAGTCCGTCGTTCTCGGCTTCGTCATGCCAGGTTTTCAGAAACGCCGACTCGAAATCGGCGCGCGCGCGTGCCGCGCCGGGGGCGCAATCGCCGGCAGCCTGCACGCGGAACTGCTGAATCCACAGCGTCTCGCCCACCCGCGGGCGCAGCTCGGTCGGGTCCTGCCAGATCACACGCAGGCCGAAGTTTTCCAGCAGCGGCAGCACGTCGGACAGGGGTAGCGGTCGCTGCCAGGCATACAAGGTCAGCGAGGTCGGGCACACCGCACCGTCCTCGCTCACCGCATGCAGACGCGGCAGCACCGGCACCTGCGCGGACAGCTGCGACAGGCGCTCCAGATCGTCGGCAGCGATCTCGGCGGTCACGGTCTCCTGGTACGACAGCGGGAAGGCGTCGATCAGCGGCAGAGCCGACAGCGCCGGATCGCGTCGCGCCAGCACATCGCGCAGCTGATCGCGCCAGGACCGCGTCGCAGCCACCAGACGCGTTTCGACCTCGGCGGCGCTGGCGGCGATGCGTGTGCCCGGCGGCGTGCGCACGATGTAATGGATGCGCGCCAGTCCATGGCGCAGGAAGTCGGTGTAACGATCCAGGTCGGTGCCGCCGCAGGCGGCCATCAGCTCCAGTGCGATGCGATCACGCAACTCACGCGAGTAACGCTCGCGCGGCACATACAGCAGGCAGGAGTAGAAGCGTCCATAACGATCGCGGCGCATGAACAGACGCAGTTGCTGACGATCGCGTAGCGCACGGATGCCCATGCAGGTGTCGTACAGCTCCTCCTCGGAGGACTGGAACAGTTCGTCGCGCGGCAGCTGATAGAGGATGTCGCGCAGGTTCTTGCCCGAGTGCGAATCCTCGGCGACGCGTGCGCGCTGCATCACGTACGCCACCTTGCGGCGGATCAGCGGAATGCGTCGCGGCCGTTCGATGTAGGCATCGGACGAGAACAGACCGATAAAACGACAGGTGCCGGCGACGCTGCCGTCCGCGCGCATACGCTTGACCGAGATCACGTCGATGAATTCGGGATGATGGATCGTCGAGCGCCAGTTGGCCTTGGTGACGACGACCAGGCGCGTCGAGTCGCTGTACTTGTCCAGCTCCTCGCGCGGCGCGATCAACTGGTCGGGGTCGGCATAGGCGCTGCCGCCACGTGCCAGGCCCAATGACGCCTCGTCGCGCGTCACGAAGCGCGCGCGGCCGTCGGCATCGGCGATCGCATCGGTCTCGGCATAACCGAGAAAACTGAAGTGCTCGTCGGCCAGCCAGGTCAGGAACGCTGCCGCCTCGGCGAATTCGGCGGCGTCGGCACCCGCCGGCGGCGTCGACAGCGCCGCCACCTGCGCCTGCGCACGCGCCTTCATCGCCGCAAAGTCCGCGACCACGGCCCGCAGCTCGGCCAGCCGCTGGGTCAGCGTCTGCTGCAGTGCTGCCTGCGCGTCGGCGTCGCCGAAGGCCTCGCATTCGAGATGGATCAGCGATTCGGATCGCGCGCCGTCGCCGCCCAGCGCGACGACCATACCCGCGGCATCGCGGCGCAGCGGCAGGATCGGGTGCACGCTCCAGTCGACCGCGCTGCCGGCATCGCGCACCGCCATGCTGATCGTATCGACCAGGAACGGCATGTCCTCGACGGCCGTCTGGATACGCGCCAGGCCGCGCGCATCGTCGGGTGCCGTCACCCGCACCAACGCCTCGCCGGGCGCGCGTGCTTTGGCGAAGCGCCAGTGCGATTCGGCGATCGCGAACAGGTCGTCGGCACTGCGCTGGGCCAGCGCATCGGGCGAGGCGCTCTCGTAGTAAGCCTGCAGGAACGCGGCGAATACGCCGCGCTCGCCGGGCGAGATGCCAGCCTCGATCAAGCCTTGCCAGCGTGCCGCGCGCTGCGCCTGTAGGTCGGCGTTCTGCGAAGTCATGCCTGCTGTCCTCCGGTTGCATGCCGCATCGCTGCGGCCGTGGCCCCCCGTGCGTCCGAGTATAGGCGTCAGGTCCGGACCCGCCCTGACGGTTTGTCCTCTAGACACCTACAAATCAAGCCGCTCTTCGCGCGGCCGCTACCGATCTTCGGCCGCGATCGCCGCGGTCGTATGGCGACGCACTACGGTGCACACCAAGCCGGCGCGCGCCCCTTGCAACCGGCTCCCCCCACGCATGAGGAGATTCACATGATCAGGATGAAACCATGGTTGCTGGGCCTTAGCCTCGCTGCCGCCGTATTCGCAGCGGGCTGTGGCGGTGGCGGCAGCAGTGCCGACAACCCGACCACGCCGGAGCCACCGGTTACCCCTGAACCGCCGACGACCGGCAAGGTTGCCGGCCCGCTCGACGCGGTGCAGACCCCGCTTTCCGAAACCGTGCTCGGCCAGCTCGCCGGCGCAGTCGCCGACACGCCACTGGCGCCGGTCATTGCCTCCGCCGACCAGATCGTCGTGCAGGATCTCCTCGATATCGTTGACGCCGTCGCGCTCGGCCTGCAGCAGGCCGCGACCACCGGCAACCCGGCCGCGCTCGCCGATAGCGCGCCGCAGGTCCAGGCGCAGGTCATGCAAATGGTCACGCATCTGCGCGGCCTGCTCGATGCGCTCGCCGCCGGCACCGGCGGTACGGGTGGCATCGGCAGCAACCCGCTGGCCGGCACGCCGCTGGCGCCGCTGGGCGACGCGCTGACGCCGGTGCTCGCGCAGATCGGCGCCCTCGGCACGGGTGGCAGCTCGGGCACCGACCTGAACCTGACGCAGCTCGCCTACGTCGTCGGCCTGCTGAATAACCATCTGCAGACTGGTCTCAGCCAGATTCCGGCCGAGGCGCGCAATGCACCCGTGGTCGGCGCCGTGTTCACGACGCTGAGCACCTCGCTGACCGATGTCACCGGCCTGCTGGCGGCGGCTTCGACCTACAACGCCACCACCACCACGGCGCGCGTGCAGACCACGGTCAACAACCTGCTGACCAACGTGCTGACCGGCATCGTGCCGGTGCACTTCCTCGAACAGCAGACCGGCAACCCGGGCGTGCTGAGCAGCCAGATCGAAGCCGGCATCGCGCAGGTTTCCGCCGTGCTCGGCGAGAACCTCGGCGTCGTGCTGACGCCGGTGCTGGAAGACCTGCTGGGCGGCGCCCTGTCGCCGCTGCTCGATCCGATCGAGAACCAGGTGCTGCCGGCCGTGCTGACGCCGATCATCGACGCGCTGAGCGGCGGCCTGCCGGGTGTCGGCGGCAGCGGCTTCGGCGGCACGCAGCTTGGCGGCCTGCTCGGCCTGGTCACCGATGCGCTGGCGAGCACGCCGCTGGGCGATCTCGTCGACGACATCCTCGGTCCGGTGCTGTGCCTGTTCGCCGGCACGCCGCTGTCGTTCCTGTGCCCGTCGGCGCCGTGATGGATCGTCGATAGATCCAGCATCACGTCAACCGTTGTGAAGAAGGGGCGAGCGATCGCCCCTTCTTCTTTGGCGCGCGCTGACGCGATCTGCCGACAGCGACACCCGCCAGCGTCCGCTACGATGCGTGCAAACCCTCCTCCGTCGTCCGCGTCATGAGCGTCGTCCTGCTGTTGTTGCTGTTCCTGTTCCTGGCCACCGCCGCGCTGTGGTGGCGCGAGCGCCAGCGCGCGAACACGCTGCTGCGCCAGCAGCAGACGATGCGCGAGGAGCTGTCGCGCAGCTTCGAGGCGCAGCGGGTCCTGGAACGCACGCGCGCCGCCGCCGAGGAACGCGAACGCATTCATGCCGACCTGCACGACGATATCGGCGCGCGCCTGCTGAGCCTGGTCTACAGCGCCCGGGAAACCGCGCAGGCGGATCTGATGCGCACGATCCTGCAGGACCTGCGCGACGTGGTCTCGCGCTCGCGCGGCGCGCCCGGCACGCTGCTCGACGTGCTGTCCGAAATCCGCAGCGAAAGCGGCCAGCGGCTGGAGGCTCTGGGCGGACAGCTCGACTGGCAGCAGGCCGACGACCTGCCCGATCCGGCGCTCGATCATGGTCACGCGCTGCATCTGTTCCGCATCGTGCGCGAGGCGATCAGCAACGCCTTGCGTCATGGCCAGGCGCGCCACATCCGCATCCGCGTGCGTGTCTCCGGGCCGACCTTGATGCTCGACCTGACCGACGACGGCCCCGGCCTCGGCGATCAGGCGCCCGAGGGCCGCGGCACCGACAACATGCGTAGCCGCGCCGCCGAACTGCACGGCACGATCGCCTGGGACGCCGGCACGCTGGGCGGCACCAAGGTGCTGCTGCAGTTTCCGCTGCCGCCCGACACCGCATCGCGATGAGCGCGGAAACCCGCCTGGTCGCCGACGTGCTGATCGTCGACGACCTCGCCGCCACGCGCAGCTGGCTGCAGCGCGCCTGCGCGCTCGCCTTTGCCGACGCCCGCATCGTCTGCGCCGACAGCCTGCGCAGCGGCCGCGAAGCGGCGCGCGCGCAACTGCCGGATCTGGCGCTGATCGACCTGCGTTTGCCGGACGGCCACGGTTCGGCGCTGATCAGCGAGCTGCGCGCCGCGCGCGCCAGCGCCTGCCTGATCGTGCCGACGATCTTCGACGACGACGCCTATCTGTTCGACGCGCTGCGCGCCGGCGCGTCCGGCTACCTGCTCAAGGATCAGTCGCCGGAAACGCTGGCGAGCGGCCTGCAGCGCCTGCAACGCGGCGAGCCGGCGATGTCGATGCCGCTGGCGCGTCGCGTGCTGCGCATGGCGCAGAACGACACGCTGTCACTCAGAGCGGAAGAGCGCCTGCTGCTGCAGGCACGGGCGCGCGGCCTGTCGCCGACGGAAGCCGCGACCGCGGCGAATCTGGATCGCGCGCGCGCCGGACGCTGCATCGCCGCCATCTATCGCCGCCTCGCGGGCGGCGAGGACTAGCGGCGGCGCCGTTGCGGTCACGGCGGCGACAAGGCCGCGATGCGCTCCCGCATCACGCGGGGCGGCTCATTCCCAGAGCGGCGGGGGTGGTGGCAAGCCGGCCGGCAGCGCCAATGCATCGCCGCCCAGCGGGCGCTGATTGGCGCCGATGCGCGTCGCCAGCCATTCGCGCAACTGACGACGGTTGTCGGCGATCGTCGGATTCTCGGGCGCCAGGCGCGCCGCACGATCCAGCAGCTCCAGCGCACCGAAGTATTCCGCGCGCCGCACACGCGTCGCCGCCAGATTGTTCAGCTGCACCGGGTCGTACGGGTTTTCGCCGAGCTGGAATTCCAGTGCCGACACCGCGTCGTCGACGCGTCCCGACTCGAGCAGCGCTTCGAGTTGCGGCGCGGGCTGCGCGGCAGCGATGCCGCAGACCAGACACAACGGGATCAACAGGGATCGTGTGTTCATCGCAGGGGCGACTCGAAGATGCGCGGCAGCTGCGGGCTGTCCGGCACGGGTTGGACACCGTTGAAGTACCAGCGCAGGAACGTCTGGAACTGGAACTCCTGATAGTCGCGCGCGTTGTCGACGCTGAGGCTGCCGCCGACGAACAGGCGCTCGGACAACCGGTACTGCGCGGCGCCACCGAGGCGATAACCCAGCCCGGAGTTGCTCTGCGAGCGGTAGCCCAGCGGCAGATTGGATTCCGGCTCGAACTCGGCCAGTTCGTCCAGCTCGGCCTGCAGCGATGCACGACCCGGGAACAGCGGCGCACCGTCCTCGCGGAAGTTCTGTAGCCCCACCGCCGCTTCCGCCGAGTAGCTGAGATTGCCGTAGGTGCCCGTCAGCGTCAGCGGCACCGTCACCGCGAGGAAGAACTGCGGGCTGAAGTAGCCGCCGTGGCCCAGCGTGAAGTGACGCAGATTGCGCTCGTAGCCGAAGGTCGTCAGGTTCAGGCCCACGGTCAGCGAACGCGTGTCGCTGGACAGCGCGCGCAGGAACACGCCGCCGCCGAACTCGTACTGCGTGTTGTCGTCGACGTTGCGGCCGTCGAGCGTGAAGTAGCCACCGTTCACATACACGCCGTATCCGGTGAAGTCGTAGGCCAGATCGGTCCGCGCGCCGGTGCGCGCCACACCGCCCCAGTCGCGTCCGGTCAGCGGATCGTGGGTGCCGGCATAGGACAGCAGGCTGTCGGTCACCGCGCGCCGCGAGATGTCGAAGGCCAGGCTCAGATTGTCGAACTGCGGGGTCCAGCGCAGACCGCCGACCAGGTTCTCGATCGGGAAGCCGAGCGGCGTCGTGCCCATGTCGAGCCCCAGCGATCCCAGCCGCCAGGCCACGTCGAAGGCCGTGCCGCTCTCCGACTGCGGCAGATCGTCGTTCTCGCCCACGATCAGCGCCAGCGTGCCGAACAACAGCTTGTTGGCGCCGGCGACGGTGCCGGCGTTCAGATACACCGGTCGTGCGCGCAGCGCGAAGCGGCCGCCGCGCCACTGCGTGCTTGCCAGATCGCCCGCAACCTCGACGTCGAGCAAGCGCGACAGGCCGCTCTCGCCGATGCGGTTGCGGCTCTGGAACGTACCCTGCGCCCAACCGCTGACGGCGGACTCCAGACGCACCACCGGATCGGCGGCACCGGCGACGCTGCGCGACGGCGCGGGGATCGACGTCGAGGTGCCGCGATCGAGTTTCAGACCGAGTCGCGTCGGCGCGGCCACGGTCGGCGCCGGTTCGGCGCTGCGCGACAGCACACCGCGCTCCAGCCGCAGGCCGGCGAACCGTTCCGGCGGCGGCAAGGTGGCCGGCACCGCATCCGGCCCCGGCGCTCGCGGCAGCAACGGGCCAACCGGCACGTCCTGCTCGCCGATCAGGTCGCGCAACGCCGACGGCAGCGGATCGCTGGCACCGCCCCGCGCATCCAGCAGAGCCAGCATCGGCGGACCGGCGCGCGCGTTCTGCGCACGCTCCAGCGATTCGGCGGCACGGTAGTGTTCCAGCGCCAAGGCCTGGCGCCCGCGCTTCTCGGCCAGACGCGCGGCGGCGCGGTGCGCGGCGGCGCGATCGTCGCCGCGCTCGAAGGCGTCGTCGATCCAGCGTTCGGCCTGCAGGTCATCGCCGGCGGCCAGCGCCGATTCGATCGCCGCAGCACGGACCTCGGGATTCTCGGGATCGCTGCGCAGCAAGCCGCGCGTCAGCGCCAGCGACTTCTCCGGCTCGCCGGCCGACGCGAACAGGCGCGCCATCGCCATCTTCACGCGCGGCTGATCCGGATAGCGCGCAACGACCTCGCGCAACTGGCGATAGGCATCCGGCAGATCGCCGTTCTCGCGCGCACGATCGGCGAGTTTCACGCGATAACCGACGATCAGATCCTCCAGCGCCGCCTGCTGGCTCGCCGTCATCGTGCCCGAGCGGATCAGCGCACCGCTGACCGCTTCGAACTCCGCATCCTGATCGACCTGCAGCAACAGCGCCGCGTACTGGATGCGATCGCCCGCCGACGGCTGCGCCTGCGCCGCCAGGCTGCGACGCAGTTCGGCGACGGCGCGCGCCGGATCGCCCAGCGCCGCCCAGCCCTGCGCCAGCGCTGACGCCAGGTCCTGGCGCTGGCCCGCTGCCGCCACCGCGGCGCTGAGCCGCTCGACCGCGGCCGAGGCATCGCCGGCATTGGCGGCATGCACCGCGCGCTGCACCTGATAACGCACCCAGGCCTCGCGCTGCAGGCGCGCCGCGGCACCGGTGCGCTGCGCCGCCGGCACCTGCTCCAGCGCCGCCAGCGTCTCGTACCAGCGCTGGCTTTCGGCGAAGGCATAGGCCTGCGCCAGGCGACCGTCTGCGGCGTCCGGCGCCGCCTCGACCATCGCATCGAGCAGGGAGTCGGCCTCGCTGGCGCGACCCATGCGCCGCAGCACGCGCGCCAGATCCAGCCGCACCCAAGGGCTTTCAGGCGCGTAGGCCAGCGTCTCTTTCAGAATCGTCTCGGCTTCCGGCAGCCGGCCGGCGGCCACGGCCGCTCCCGCACGGCTACGCGCTAGCTCGATACGCACACCGCGCAACGCACCGTCGCTGGCCGGCACCGTGGCCAGCAGGCGCTGCGCCTCGTCGTTGCGGCCCTTGGACACCAGCAGGCCCGACAGCGCCGCCAGCAGTTGTGGATCGTTCGGGCGCTGCTGCAGCGCTGCGCGCAGACGACGCTCGGCCTGCTCGGGCCGGCCGGCGCGCACCAGCGCATCGGCATAAGCGCGTTCGATCGACGGCTCGTTGCGGGCGCTGGGCGTCGCACCCAGCGCGGTTTCGTAGGCCCGCGTCGCCGTCGCCAGATCGCCGGCCGCGTCCGCAGCCTCGGCGGCGCGCACGCGCTCCCAGAACGTCGCTGACCGCTGCGCCTCGGCATAGCGGCTGCGCAGCGCCGGCTTGGCGGCCACGGCGCCATCGAGCAGACGGCGCGCTTCAGCAAAGCGGTTCTGACGCAGGCGCACCACGCCCAGGCCGGCCCGCGCATCCGCGCTCTGCGGATTGCTGGCCAGGACGCGCTCGAAGCCACTTTCGGCGGCGGCGATATCGCCACCCTCGAGTGCGACGAACGCCGCCTGCAGGCGCTGATCCACCGGCACCGGCGCCACCGGCTTGGGCCGGCTCACCAGTTCCGCGCGGCGCTTCTCGACCTCGGCATCGCGGCCGGCGGTGTCCAGGTACTGCTGATACAGCGTCTCGTCGCCCGGCCTGGACACCAGCCAGATCAGCGCCTGACGCCAGGCCGCGCGTGCGTCGTTGCCGACGCGGCGGTCGCCGGCCAGCGCCGCCAGCTTGGCGATGCCCTCGCGGCGGCTGGGCTCGCGGTAGGTCAGCACGCGCGCATAGGAAAGGGCGATCTGGTTGTCGGCCGCATCGCGCGCCGACAACGCGCGCAGGCCGTCGCGCGCCTGCGCCCAGCCGTCCTCGGTACCGGCCAGGGTTTCGTAGTACTCCAGCGCCACGCGATCGTCGTTCGGGGTCGGTCCGCCGAAAGCCTCGCGATAGGCCGCCACCGCCTCGGCGTTGCGACCGGCGCGCGCCGACGCGCGTGCGCGCTCCAGCGGCGAGACGGCACCGGCGCCACCCCGCAGCACGGCCTGCGCCTGCGCGATCGCCGGCGAATCCGGCGCCACACCCCGCAGCCGTTCCAGATACCGCTGCGCCGCCGCCGGATCGCTGCCGGCGTTGAGTACCGCCAAACGTCCCAGCGCCTGCGCGTTGTTGGCATCGGCGGCCAGCACCCGCTGCCAGCTTTCGATCGCACGCTGGTTCTCGCCGCGCTGCTCCCAGAACTGCGCCTGCTCGATCAGCGCCTGCGGCGCGGCGGCAGCAACGCGCGTCGGTTGCAGCAACGCCACCGCCACCAGCAGGGTCGCCAGCGGCGCGAACGCGATGCGGCGTGTCAGCGCTTCCATGTTGGTATCAGCCTCCCCTGGGCGTCGAAACGGAAGCGGCCTTCTGCGTAGCCCTTTCCGAACAGAATCAGTACGTGGTCATAGTAACGGGCCGGGCGGCCGTACAGACCGTCGGCGTAGACCGCCGCCAGCGCCAGCTCGCTGCGTCTTGCCTCGGCGACGTAGCCGCTCTGACGCAGGAACGACAGCAATGCCGCATGGAAACCAGGCGGTGCATCGCCGCTGATGCCGCTGTTGCCGACCGACCAGCGCTCGGGCACGCGCCCCAGCTCCTGGATCATCGCCGCGAACGGCTTCAGCGCAGCGCGCATCGCCAGCGTCTGCGCGTTGCCCTCGGGGCCGAAGGCCGCCCACAGATAGACGCGGATCGCGTCGTAGCTGCCGACGCCCTGGGTCTGCGGATCGACGCCGAGCTTCTCGCCGTTCCATTGCGCCCAGTCCGGCGCGCGCCCCAGTGGCGCCGCCTCGGGCAGCAACGTCACGAAATCATCGAGCAGCTGCAGCCAGCCGGCCTGGGGCTGCTCGGCGTGGAAGCGCAGGAACTGCGCCGGCACGTAATAGCTGGGATTGATGCGCACGCTGTCGCCGTCGACGAAACCGATCGGGCCCGGCAACAGCAGCAGGCGCCGCTGCGCCGCGACCACTTCCAGCGCCCGCACGCGCGTCAGCAGCGCACGACCCAGATCGCGATATCGCGGCATCTGCCACAGGCGGCCGGCTTCGAGCAGCGCGTAGGCGATCCACAGGTCGGCATCGCTGGCGGCGTTGGCGTCGATGACACCCCAACTGCCGTCGGCACGCTTGCCCCAGTGCCAGGCCGGCAACTGCGTCGCCAGATCGCCGCGCGACAGATTGCGCTCGGTCCAGTTCAGGATGCGCGCGAAGCGCTCGCGATCGTTGGCCACCAGCGCGAAGAACAGCGCATATCCCTGCCCTTCGGAAACGGTCCGGCCTTCCGCCGTCCAGTCGATGACGCGGCCCTGCTCATCAACGAAGGCCTGCGAGAACGCCTGCCAGTCGGCCCAGCGGTGCTCCGGCGTGCTGCGGGCCACGCAGGCGGTGGCCCACAGCGACAGCACCAGAACGAGCAGCAGCCGCTGCATCAGACCTTGCCCTGGCGCCGGCGTTCGGCGCGCGCCGCGAGCAAGGCGCGCAGCAGCAGCCCCGCACCCAGCGCCACGACCAGTGCCAGCGGCACCAGCAGATAGGGATGGCGCGACAGCCAGCGCTTGATCGCATACCACCACGGCAGCCGGCCGGTCTCGTAGGCGGCGCCGATGTCGTAACCGCTGACACGGTCGCCATGGATCAGCGCCAGGCCACCGCGCACGAACTGCGAATCGCCCGGATCGACCAATGCCTCGGCGGCGCGACGCACGTCGCCGTCGCGACCGGCGGTCAGCAGCACCACGCTGCGACCGCGGCTCAGCGGCGACTCGTAACCCATGATCGCGGCCAGACGCTGTCCGCCCTCCATCACCACGCGGCTGGCATAGTCGAACGCGGTCTGCGGATCGCGGTCGGCCAGACGCGCCTGCAGGGCTTCGAGCCGACCGATCGGCCGGAACTCGGCCTGCGTGCTGGTGAAGCGCATCGGCGCGCTGGCGGTCCAGTCGTCCGGCAAGGCCAGACCCGCAGCGGCACCGACGATCAACAGGTCGCGGTTGGCGAGCGTGGTCAACGCATCGGCGCTGGCCACTTCCAAGCGCGTCGCCGCCTCACCGGTCCAGCGGCCGATATGACCGAGCACGGTCAAAGCCGCGGCGACGTCGTTCTCCGCCGGCGTGCGCGGCAGCACCAGCGTGGTTTCCGCCAGATCGCCGGCGCGCGAGAACGGGAATCCGCCGTCGGCCAGACGCTCCAGTGCCGGCATTTCCATGAAGTGCGCGTAGTGGCGGATGCTCAGTTCGGATTCCGGATCGATGCTGCCCTGCAGGGCGCTGGTATCGAAGTCCTCGCAGGGCGTGGTGGTATCGCGACGGAAATGGAATTGCGCGTCGAGCCGGTTGCGGCTGCGCAGCGAACCCGGCGGCAGCACCACTTTCAGCTCGCGGGCGGTGGTCGCCGACGTCGCCTTGGCGTCGAGTCGCACCGAGCCTGCGAACTGGCCGTTGATCGACGCGTTCAGCGCCGAGTTGGCAGCGGTGACCGGCGCTGCGCGATAGCGCAGGCGTGCTTCCACGCCATCGTCCTCGAGCAGGAACAGATCCGGCGGCAGATTGAACTCGAAGCCCACGGGCCCCGGGACCAGCCCCGCCACCGACAGCGGGCCGACCGCCGCCGACGCCAATCGAAACGGCTGCGACGGATCGACCCAGCGCGGCGAGGACCACGGCGGGCGCGGCGCCGGCAGATTCAGGCCGGACAGCGTGGCCACCTCGCCCTGCAGCACCACCTGCCCCAGCGCGAACGCCTGCGCCAGCTCGACCAGCGCCGCATCGTCCGCGGCGGCAAACACCAGCAGGCTGCCGCCACCGTTGTCGATCAGACGCACGGAGGCGCGCGCGCCACCGGCCGCCGGCACGCCGGGCAGCGACGAACTGCCGACGACGAAGGCAACCCCGTGCCCCGGCGGACGCTCGCCGAACCGCACCGGGAAACGTGCACCGCGATAGTCGGCATGTGCGCCGAACCACGCCGCGACCATGCCGGCCGCACGCACCTGCTCGCTGGACGGTGCGCCTTCGAACGAGAACGGCAGGGTCAGCATGCGACTGTCGCTGGCGTCGAACAGCGGCGCCGGCAGGCGCTCCAGATCCGGCGCCAACGGCAGCGGCGCCAGCTCCAGCAACAGACGCGAATCGTTGCTGATGTCCAGCCACAGCGTGCTGTGCGCCGGATCCTCGCACTCGTTCGGCTGCGCGTAGTGCGCCACCAGCTCGAAGCGGAGTTGGTTATAGGTGAGGAACAGCCGCGGATCCAGCGGCAGTTCGATGCTGCGGCCAGAAGCGGTGGCCGCCGTCAGCGGCAAGGTGCTGACCAGCTGATCGTTGACGAAGATGCTGAGGTGGCTGAGATCGAAGCGCAGCGACGGCGAATGCGCGAAGCGCAGATCGAGCTTGGCGCGCGTGACCACCTGGTCGGCGCGCAGGCCCAGCGGCACGCCCGCCTGGCCAAACACCGTCCGCAGCCGGATCGGATAGCCGATGCCAAGATCGCGCAGGCTCAACGCCCGGCTGGTTTCGGAGAACGCCAGATCGGTCGGCGCCTCAGTCGCGGCGCCGGCGCCCGTGACACCCTCGGCCGCCGCGGCCAGCGCGCTGCCCGACACCAGCATCAGGGCCAGCGTCCACGCGCCACGTTGGAAAATCTTCTGCACCACGGTTTTCTCCTTCACTCGGGGCCAAAGCCCGGTACCACGAAACCGACGACGAAGCGCGCGGACATCATGTCCGCACACCTCTCTCAAACTGCGGGCCGGTCCGCGCGGCGACCCAGGCCGCGCAGGCGCGCCGCCAATCCATCCATCGTCCAGCGCATGAAGCGACCGGCGCCCAGGACGCCGAAGCGCGCCACTTCGCCCAGGGCGCGCAACGGCCGATCGCGCGTCTGCGTCTCGCGCCACTGGATCCAGGCGTCGGCGCGGCCGAACAGCGCGTAGATCAACGCGCTCTCCTGCGCGATGTCCATGTCCTCGAACTCCAGCGCCAGCACGTTGTGTGCGTTGCGGCGGACCTTGCAGTCGATCCAGACGTCCGAGCGCTGCGGAAACAGCACGATCTGCGCGTGGTCGCCGACGTCCAGCGCCAGCGCCTCCGGCAACTGCAGGGCGGCGCCGGTGTAGGAGACGTCCAGGGTCTGCAGCGCCAGCGCGGGCTGACTGGGCCCGGCACGCAGCAGGGCGGGCAAGCGCGAGCGCACGCGAACCGCATGACGGACCTGACGCTTCTCGCTGGCCACCGCCAGCGCACCGCCAATGATGACCAGGTTGTAGAGCGTCCAGCCGAGGTTGAGCATCACCGTGTCGGCCTCGGGTGGCAGGCTGGACAGTCGATAGAGACCGACCACGGTCCCGATGGCGTTCACGAGGAACAGAAAGTAGTAGGGCTTGGCGATATCGCCGTCGAAATAGTCGCGATTGACGACGCCACCCTTGGCGGTCACGTTGAACTTGCCGAGCTTGGGGTTGATGAACGCCAGCAGCGTCGGCCCGAGAATGAACGTCGCCAGCACGGTCTCGTAGACCTCGGACCAGAACGAGTGCCGGAACGCACCCTGCAATCGACTGTTGGTGATCGTCGCCAGCACCACGTGCGGCGCGGCGTAAGCCAACACCATCCAGCCCTGCGCCTTGATGATCTCGCCGCCGAGCAGCAGATACCCGAGCGGACTGGTCAGGAAGATGATGCGCGGCAGGCCGTAGAAGAAATGCAGCATCGCATTGGCGTAGCAGATGCGCTGGCCCCATTTCAGTCCCGGCAGCAGGAACGGATTGTTGACGCGGAAGATCTGCGCCATGCCACGCGCCCAGCGAATGCGCTGACCGACGTGCGCCGACAAGGATTCGGTGGCCAGACCCGCCGCCTGCGGGATGTTGATGTAGGCGCTCTTCCAGCCGCGCGAGTGCATGCGCAACGACGTGTGCGCGTCCTCGGTCACGGTCTCGGTGGCAATCCCACCGATCTCCTCGAGCGCCGTGCGTCGCAGCACCGCGCAGGAGCCGCAGAAGAAAGAGGCGTCCCAGAAATCGTTGCCGTCCTGGATCAGGCCGTAGAACAGCTCGCCCTCGTTGGGTACGCGACGGAACGTGCCGAGATTGCGCTCGAACGGATCGGGTGAGAAGAAGTGGTGCGGCGTCTGCACCAGCGAAACATCGCGGTCGGCGACCAGCGTGCCCATGGTCAGCTGCAGGAAGGAGCGCGTCGGGATGTGGTCGCAGTCGAAGATCGCGACGTATTCGCCCGAGGTCTTCTTCAGCGCGGCATTGATGTTGCCGGCCTTGGCGTGCTTGTTGTCGGTGCGCGTGATGTGCTCAACGCCCACCTCGGCGCAGAACGCCTTGAACTCGGGCCGGCGGCCGTCGTCGAGCACATAGACGTTGAGCTTGTGCCGCGGCCAGTCCAGCGCCAGTGCCGCCAGCACGGTCGGCCGCACGACCTTGAGCGGCTCGTTGTAGGTCGGGATGAAGACGTCGACCGTGGGCCAGCGCTCAGGATCGTCCGGCAGCGGCTGCGGCTTGCGCCCCAGCGGCCAGGCCGTCTGGATGTAGCCGAACACCAGGATCACATAGGCATACAACTCGGCGAACAGCAGGCCGGAGGCCAGAAACAGATCCCAGGCATCGAAGCCGGGGCCGATCGGCAGCGTCTCGGTGACGCGCCAGTACAGGTAGCGGGTGCTCGCCATCAGCGACAGCACCACCATCGCCAGCGACCACGAATGTCCGGGGAAGCGGCGCGCGACCAGGGCCGCGACCACCATGCTGACGGCGGCCACCGCCTGCCACATCAGGCTCAGCGGCGTGGCAACGACGACACAGGCAAAAAAGCCGAAGAGCAGCGCCGCCACCGCCATGATCAGCCGCATGCTCGGAGGGCTCCGGGCCGGTGAGGGAAAGAAGGACGAGCGCTAGTTGCGCGGCGGCTTGCCGCGACCGGCCGAGTCCAGGCTGGCGAAAATCGCGCTGAGCGGCCGCTCGCGCAAACGCGGGGTCGGCGTCGCAGCCGGCGACATCGGTTGGCGCGGCGCCAGATCCAGTTGCAGACGCAGCGAGGGGCCACCAGCGCTGAGGCTCTGACGGCGCAGGCGTTCGAACGTGTTGCTGAGCGGCGCCGTCTCACCTACCGGCGCGCCCGCCGTC
>DASWWX010000034.1:0-145901 GCA_036405815.1 Solimonas sp.
TGCTGGCCGCCTGGACCTGCCTGCTGATCTCGGTCGCCGGCTCGACGCAGGCACAGCCGGCGCCGGTACCGCGCCCGGCACCGCCGACCAGCGCGCCGGCCCTGCCGCCGGCGGCCCCGGCGGCCACCGCCGCCCTGCCGCTCGCCTCTGCCGCGCCGGCGGCGCCGACGGCCGCGACAGCAGCACCGGTGGCGACGACGCCGCTATCGACGCCCCCGACCGCCGCCGCGCCGGCCACACCCGCAACGCCGGCTGCGATGACGCGCGATACGCACGCGCTGCTGTATCGCCTCGACCAATGCCTGCGCCGACTGGCGCGCGACTACAACCGCGTGCCGCAGTACCGGCCGAGCCTGCAGCAGCTCGACCTGCAGATCGACGAGATCGAGTCCCTGCTCTGGCAGCTACGGCAGCGCCAGATGCCGACCGACCGCCAGATCACGCTCTTCAAGACCGAGATGCAGATCCGGCGTCTGCGCGAAAGCGTGCCGAACCAGTAGCATCCGCAACGGCACCCGGCCGATCGGCTCGGTTGTCGCCGCACCCGGTCAAACGCAAACGCGCCGGGCTCAGATCGAACGCGCATCCAGCGCGGCCAGCAGCGCCGCCCGCAAATCCGGCAGCGGTTGCATCGCATCCAGCCGGATCGCGTCCGACGGCGGCTCGAACCGCGCCGCCACCTCGCGCACGCGCGCCGCATCGCGCTCGCCGGGCGCCGGGTGCGTGGCGTTGCTGCGCGCCACGCGGCGGATCGCCTCCTCGACCGGACAATCGACCCACACCGTCACGAAGTGCGCGCCCTGATCGGCAGCAGCGCGTGCGAAACGTTCACGCAGGGCGCCCGCCGCGAAAGTGGCACCGTCCACGACCACGGAACGACCGGCCGCCAGCGCTTCTCGCGCAGCGGCTTCCACCGCCGCATTGGCGACGGGCTTCCAGGCCTCGGGGCCCAGATTCATGAAGCGCTGCGCGCGGATCTCGTCGCGATTGAGGTAGGCCCAGCCGCGCACAGCGGCCAGCGGTTGCGCCAGCGCGGTCTTGCCGCTGCCGGGCAGGCCCGCAAAGATCGCGAGCGTCGGCGTCGTCGGCGTGACTAAGCCGGCCACAGCCAGGCCGCACCGCGCACACCGCTGCTATCCCCGTGCCTCGCCGGCACCAGCCGCGTATCGACGCGATCGGAAAAGACATGCGCCCCCCAGTGCTGTGGCACCCACTCGTAAAGCTCGCGAATCAGCGACGCGCCACCGCCCAGCACGATCACGTCCGGGTCGAGCACGTTGATGATCGACGCCAGCGCGCGGCCCAACCGCTCGGCGTAGCGCATCAGCGTCGCGCGGCAGGCGGCGTCGCCCTGCCCGGCACGCTGCGCGATCTCGACCGCACTCCGCACATCCCCGCTGTAGCGCGCGTGATCGGCGGCCAGTGCCGGCCCCGACAGCCAGGTCTCGACGCAGCCCTGACGCCCGCAGTAACAGCGCGGCCCCGGCCGCTCCGGATCGCGCGCGGCTGGCAACGGGTTATGCCCCCATTCGCCGGCGATCGCGTTCGGACCGCGCAGCAACTCGCCCCGCACGGCGATGCCGCCGCCGACGCCGGTGCCGAGAATCGCGGCGAACACGGTGGTGGCGCCGGCGCCCGCGCCATCGCGTGCCTCGGACAGCGCCAGGCAATCGGCGTCGTTGGCGATGCGGATCGCCCGCCCCAGCCGGGCTTCGAGGTCCTGCTTGAACGGGCGGTCGTTGAGGCAGATCGAGTTGCAGTTCTTCATGCGCCCCGTGGCCGGCGACACGGCGCCCGGAGTCCCCACCCCGACACGCAGATCGCGCAGACCCACCGCATCCTCCAGCGTCGATACCAGGCGCATCAGCGCGGAGAGCGTGCCCGCGTAATCGTCCCTCGGGGTCGCCACGCGTTGCCGGTGCAGCACGCGCGAGTCCGCATCCATGACAACGCCCTCGATCTTGGTACCGCCGAGATCGATTCCGATCCGCATGCCTGTCTCCTCGTTCCCGCCAGCTCCACGCACGACGACGACCATCGCCATGCCGCCATCGGCCAACGTTCACATTCTAGTGTCGGCCCCGTTCAGGGCATGACCATCGGCGGCGCCCACGGACTACAATCCCCTCGGAATCACCATGCCGCGTGCCTTCTCGCCGATTCCGACGCGACCGGCTACGCCACCGCAGACGCTGCGCAGCCGTCGACGGCCCGGGCCAACGAAGTCCGCGCCACACTCAGGGAAACCGAATGAACGCTGCAATATCCAATGAGGGGAAGGAACTGGCGCGGCGGCGGCGCCTGTGGCTGCCGCGTGGCGCCGTGCTGGGCTTCGCACTTGCGATCGCCGCAGTGACGATCAGCGGCTGGGTCTACTACAACACGCTGCAGGCGCGCGCGGTCACCGCCACGCGTGTCCACGACACCCTGGAAATGATGGCGCGCCTGCAAGTGCTGCTGTCCGCGATCAAGGATGCGGAAACCGCGCAGCGCGGCTTCCTGCTGACAGGAGAGGACGCCTACCTGGCCCCGATGCACGCAACGCAGGACGGCCTGCCTGAGGATTTCAAGCACCTGCGGCAACTGCTGGCCGATGATGTCGTGCAGCAGCAGCGGCTGGACGTGCTGGAGCGTCTGGTCTCGAAGAAGATGACCGAGATGTACCAGACCATCGCGCTGAAGCGCGACGGACAGTCGAGCCGCGCACAGGCCATCGTCGCCACCGACGAGGGCAAGAATCTGATGGATCAGATCCGCGATCTGTTCGCGCGCATCGATGTCCACCAGCGTGAAGTGCTGGAACAGCGGGAGGCGGAGCGCCAGATCTCGATCCGCGTGTCGAATCAGATCACGCTGATCAGCTCGGCGCTGCTGCTGCTGTTGATCGGCATCGCCGTCATCTCGGCCTCGCGCGACTACCGGGCGCGCTCGGCACAACTCTGGATCCGCAGCGGCCAGATGGCGCTCGCCTCGAGGCTGCAGGGCGAGCAGCGCCTGGAACTGCTGGGCGACAAGGTGATCGGCTTTCTCGCCGAGTACCTGAATGCGCAGGTCGGCACCGTTTACGTGGCAGAGAGCGGCGACCGGTACGTCCGCGTCGCCAGCTACGCCTGCGACGAGGCCCCGGAAAAAATACTGGCCGGCGACGGCCTGATCGGGGAAGTCTGCCGGTCCGGTCGCAGCCTGCAGGTCCGCGATGTGCCGGACGGCTATCTTCCGATCAGCTCCAGTCTCGGCCGCGGCCGGCCGCGCGAACTGCTGCTGGCACCGGCGACCGACAGTGGCATCGTCGTCGGCGTGATCGAGCTGGGCTTCCTGCGGGCGGTGGACGACACCGAGCGCGAACTGCTCGACCGCGTCTCCGAATTGCTGGGTGTTGCGATCCGCGCCGCACGTGACCGCAGCCGCCTCGAGGACTTTCTCGAGGAGACCCAGCGCCAGGCCGAAGAGCTGCAGGCACAGCAGGAAGAGCTGCGCGTCAGCAACGAGGAGCTGGAAGAACAGGGCCGCACGCTCAAGCAGGCCCAGGCCCAGCTGGAGGCGCAGCACGCCGAGCTCGAACAGACCAACTCGCAGCTCGAAGAGCACATGCAGACGCTCGAGAGCCAGAAGGAGGTCCTGGAGCGTGCGCAGGCGGAACTGGCGCAGAAGGCCAGCGACCTGGAGCGCGCCAACCAGTACAAGAGCGAGTTCGTCGCCAATATGAGCCACGAACTTCGCACGCCACTGAACTCGACGCTGATCCTGTCCAAGCTGCTCGGCGACAACAAGGACGGCAACCTGACCGACCAGCAGGTTTCGTTCGCGCGCACGATTCACTCCGCCGGCAACGACCTGCTGACGCTGATCAACGACATCCTCGACCTGTCGAAGATCGAAGCCGGCAAGCTCGAACTGGCACCGGCGCCGATCGACATCGCGGCGCAACTCGGCGCGCTGACCACCACGTTCACGCCCAATGCCGAACTCAAGGGCCTGCGCCTGACCACCGAGATCGATGCCAGCGCGCCGCGCACGATCGTCACCGACGATCTGCGACTGGGTCAGATCCTGAAGAACCTGATCTCCAATGCGATCAAGTTCACCGAGCGTGGCGACGTGTCGGTTCGGGTTTATTCGGCACAGACCGGCACGGTGTCGTTCGCGGTACGCGACAGCGGCATCGGCATCTCTCCGGCACAGCAGGACATCATCTTCGAGGCCTTCCGTCAGGCCGACGGCAGCACGCTGCGCAAGTACGGCGGCTCCGGCCTGGGCCTGTCGATCTCGCGCGATCTCGCGCAGCTGCTCGGCGGCGGCATCGGCGTGGTCAGCGCGATCGGCGAAGGCAGCACGTTCACGCTGACGCTGCCGGTCGAGTACCGCGGCCCGGCCGCCGAGACGGCGGGCGCGCGCCCGACCGCGGAACTGGCGCCGCCGCCCTCACCCGCTGCGGCCATCGAGCCGGCGCTGGCGCCGGCAACGTCGACGCCGCGCGCGGTCCAGGACGATCGTGATTCGCTGACGCCGCAGTCGCGGGTCATTCTGGTCATCGAGGACGACCTGCGCTTTGCCGCGATCCTGCGTGACGTGGCCCAGGAAATGGGCTTCCAGTGCGTGCTGGCCGAGACCGCCAACGAGGGCATCGCCGCCGCCATCGCCTACCGGCCGACCGCGATCCTGCTCGACATGAAACTGCCGGATCATTCGGGCCTGGCGGTACTGGATCACCTCAAGCGCGATTCGCGCACCCGCCACATCCCGGTGCACATCCTGTCGGTCGCCGACTATTCGCAGGAGGCGATGCAGCGCGGCGCTGTGGGGTATGCGCTCAAGCCGGTGCAGCGCGATCAGCTCGTCGACGCACTGCGGCGGCTGGAGGAAAAGGCGTCGCAGAAGATCCGGCACGTGCTGGTCGTCGAGGACGACGATCGCCAGCGCGACAGCATCCGCCTGCTGCTGTCAGGCGAGAACGTCGAGATCACGGCGGTCGCCACGGCGGCCGCTGCGCTGGAGAGCCTGAAGCAGACCGTGTTCGACTGCATGGTCATGGATATCAGCCTGCCGGACATCAGCGGCTTCGAGCTGCTGGTGCGCATGGTCGAGCAGGACGGCATCACCTTCCCGCCGGTCATCGTCTACACCGGCCGCTCGCTGAGCCGAGAGGAGGAACAGCAGCTCAGCCGTTTCTCAAAATCGATCATCGTCAAGAGCGCCCGCTCCCCGGAACGGCTGCTCGACGAGGTCACGCTGTTCATTCACCAGATCGAGTCGCAGCTGCCGGCCGAGCGCCAGCGCATGCTCAAGGCAGTCCGCAACCGCGATGAGGCGCTGGAAGGCCGCAACGTGCTGGTGGTGGAAGACGACGCCCGCAACATCCTCGCGCTGACCAGCGTGCTGGAAGCGCGCGGCATCCAGGTCCAGGTCGCGCACAACGGCCAGGAGGCGCTGGACCGCCTGGCCCGCGGCGAACGCGTCGACCTCGTGCTGATGGACATCATGATGCCGGTGATGGACGGCCTCACCGCGATGCGCGAGATTCGCAAGAACCCGAAGCTCGGCAAGCTGCCGATCATCGCGCTGACCGCCAAGGCGATGAAGGACGATCAGGAAGCCTGCCGCGCGGCGGGCGCCAACGACTACATCGCCAAGCCGCTGGACGTCGAGAAGCTGCTGTCGCTGCTGCGCGTGTGGATGCCGAGATAACGCTTCATGCCCACGCGTCTGCGCGATGAGGACATCGAGCTTCGGCTGCTGATCGAGGCGATTTACCTCAAATACCACTACGACTTCCGGGGTTACGCCAGCGCGTCGCTGAAACGCCGGCTGCGCACGGCGTGCTCGCGCTTCGGCTGCAGCACGCTCAGCGAACTGCAGGACCGGGTGATGCACGATCCCGAGGTCTTTCCGGCGCTGCTGGACTATCTGACGGTGCAGGTCACCGAGATGTTCCGCGATCCCGGCTACTTCCTGGCGCTGCGCCAGCAAGTGGTGCCGGTGCTGCAGACCTATCCCTCGATCAAGCTCTGGGTGGCCGGCTGCAGCACCGGCGAGGAGGCCTACTCGCTGGCGATCCTGCTGCACGAGGAGGGCCTGCTGTCGCGCACGCAGATCTACGCCACCGACATCAACACCGGCGCGCTGCGCGCCGCCGAGGCCGGCATCTACGATCTGGAGCGCGTGGCCGGCTTCACCGAGAACCATCAGCGCAGCGGCGGCAAGAGTTCGCTATCCGACTATTACGCCGCGGCCTACGGCTCGGTCGTCATCGACAAGTCGCTGCGCCGCCACATCGTGTTCTCGGATCACAGTCTGGCTACCGACAGCGTGTTCGCGGAAGTGCAGATGGTGTCCTGCCGCAACGTGCTGATCTATTTCGACCGACATCTTCAGGATCGAGCGCTCGGCCTGTTCAAGGAGTCGCTGTGCCGCCGCGGCTTCCTCGGCATCGGCTCGCGCGAGTCCGTGCGCTTCTCGGAACACGCCGGTGAATTCACCGAACTCAATCGCGAATTCCGCATCTTCCAGAAGAAGAACTGATCGTGAGCAAAGCCCACGCGCCTGAAGCACAGCCCATCGACGCCATCGTCATCGGCGCATCGGCCGGCGGGGTGCGTGCATTGTCCGAGGTGCTGGCGACGCTGCCCGAGGGCTTCAACGCCATCATCATGGTCGTGCTGCACATCCCGCGCGAGCGCCCAAGCCTGCTAGTGCCGGTGCTGCAGCGCCAGTGCCGTCTGCCGGTGGTCGAAGTCGAGGACAAGATGCCGCTGCGGCGCGGCCATGTTTACGTCGCGCCACCGGACTATCACCTGCTGGTCGACGGCGGCCCGATCGCGTCGCTGTCCGGAGACGAGCTGGTGAATTTCTCGCGGCCATCGATCGACGTGCTGTTCGAATCCGCCGCCGACATCTTCGGCGCGCGCCTGGCCGGCATCGTGCTGTCGGGCGCCAACGCCGATGGCGCCGAGGGACTCGCGGCGATTCACCGCGGCGGCGGGGTCGCGCTCGTCCAGGACCCGCTGCAGGCCGAGGCCACGGCGATGCCCGAGAGCGCGAAGCGCCGCGTGCCCGCTGCGATCGTGCTGTCGACCACCGATCTCGGTGGCTGGCTATTGCCGAGAGTGGCCCCGCGCGACGCGGGCTGAGACACGCTGCGCCGCGCGTGCGTCAGCGGCCGTCTTCGGCCAGCGGCAGCGCCAGCGAAAACACGGAACCGCCACCATCGCGCGGCTCGTACCAGAGATGCGCGCCGAGCCGTTCGGCCTGCACCTTGGCCATCGCCAGTCCGAGACCGCTGGAATGCGCGACCTCCGCGCCACCCTCGATGCGCGTGTAGCGCTTGAACAAGCGATCGGTCTGGTCGGCGGGAATGCCGGGCCCGCGATCCGCCACGGTCACGCGCAACAGACCCGAGCGGCCGACCGCGCAGCCAATCTCGATCGCGGTGGACGCAGCGCCGTACTTCACGGCGTTGGAGACCAGGTTGTCGATGATCTGCCGCAGTACCAGCGCATTGCCCATGACCTCGGGATCGTCGCCGATCGACAGGGCGATGTTCATGCCGCGCTGCTGCGCGCGCGCCTGCAACTCCGCCACGGCCGATTCCAGGATCGGCGCCAGATTCAGGGTTTCCAGTTCCGGTCCCTGAACTTTTTCCGCCAGCGCCCAGCGCCCGAGGTACTGGTCGATGAAACCAATGCAGCGCGTCACTGAGGCACGGATCGTGTCGATCTGCGCCTGCAGCTTGTCACCCTCGGCACCGACCGCACCGTCGGCCGCGAGCAGGATGGCCGTCAGCGGATTCTTGAGATCGTGTGCGACCACCTGCGTAAGATCGGCCCGCTCCTGCGCGATGCGACTCAGATCATCGCGCATGCGCTTCAGATCCAGATGGGTGCGCACGCGCGCCAGCAGCTCCTCTTCGACGAAAGGCTTGGTCACATAATCCACCGCGCCGGCCGAAAAGCCGCGAATCACGGACTCGCGCTCGCTGGCCGCCGTCAGGAAGATGATCGGTACCGCCGCGGTCGGCACCAGTGTCTTCAGGCGCGAGCAGACTTCAAATCCGTCCATGCGCGGCATGCGCATATCGAGCAGGATCAAGTCCGGAATGTCGGTCTCGCAGAACGCCAGAGCTTCGGCGCCGGACAAGGCCGAGACCACGTCGTAACCCTGCTGCGTCAGCAAGGTGCCCACCGTTTGGATATTGGCCGGCTGATCGTCGACCACCAGAATGCGCGCGCGCGCCTCAGGCCGGTTCATGATGACGATCCCTCGCCACCACCGCGCGCAGTCCCCTCGATGCTTTCCAGCAACGTCATCACTCCAGTCTCCAGCCGCGTCGTCCTTGCCTCAACGCTTCGGTCGATCGCGGGGCGCCGAGCGGCGGCCACTGCACCGGGTCGGGGAAGTCCGACCGTGCGGTCGGAACCCGGTGTCTGTCGGGATCGTCGATGTGCGCGAATCCACTCGGGGATTTCTCGCGCAGCGGTAGATTACCCGTAACCGCGCCCGCCGGCAGCGTCGTTCAGTTTTCTCCTCTCGTACGCTGGCGAGCCGAGCGAGAAGGCACGCGCGCGGCCGCGCCGATCTCAACGATCAGGATCGAAACTGAACGGGAAGCCGCCGCGCAACCGCCTGCGCGCGGCGTGGCGATCGCCTGTCTAGGACGCCAACGACAGACAACGCCGCAGAAAAACCCGCACGGCGTTCAGGCGTGGAAGTAACCGACTACCGCATGCCAGACCTCGTGACCGACCAGCATGTTGAGCTGGCGCTCGGCGATGGCCGGGATCAGCGACAACACGGTCTGCACGAGGTCGATCGTCGGATTGCCGGGGTAATAGCAGGCCGACTGCCCCGGCAGGCAGGTGCCGTCCATGTTGATGTACAGCGTCTGCTTGAAGAACGTACTGGTGGGCAACTGCGACAGATAGGTTTGCGCTGTGCCATCCATGCACTGGCGCACGCTGCGACCGATATGGTTGAACACGTCCGGCACGCGACCACTGTTGTAGTTCGCTACTTCCTCGGCGGTCGGGCGTTCGGTGAACACCACGCAGTAGTCGTCGACCAGCGCCGGCGGCGCCGCCGTGCTCTCGCTGAGCACGACCTTGACTGGCACGCCCGGCGGCGGATCGCCTCCACCGCCACTGCCACAGGCGGCGACCAGCAGGCTCGCAAGCAACGCCGCGCCCGAGCGCGATCGACCAGCCGAAAGTCCTCGCAACATCCAACCTTCTCCTTGGAATCCGAGCGGCGCAGGCGAGATGCCGAACGATTCATCCGCCGCTTCGACGCGTATTAACGGCGAGCACGAGCGGTCTGCGAGGGCTTGTCACGGCCAGCGCCCGGCGCTGGCTGACGAAAGGTTTGGGCACAAAAAAAGGCGCCCGGAGGCGCCCTTTCTTTGCTCCGCTTGTCGGACGATTTCAGTTGCCGTCGCGGTCGGCGCGCACTTCGGTGGCCTGCTGGAACGTCGGCCGGTTGGTCCAGTGGATCGACGGCACCGGGATGAAGCTGAAGGAGGTGTGGTCCACCGTGTCGCAGGCCTCGACCTCGCCGCAGTCCTCGCTCTTAGCATAGCGCAGCTGCGTGCCATCCCAGCCGGCCTGATTGTCCAACCCGCCGAGATCGGCGAGCGCCAGGTCCAGTGCCTGCAGCACCGCATTACGGCAACCGGCACGCGTGCCGTCCGCGCACTTCAGCACGCGGTAGTCGGTGCGGCCCTGCGCCTGCGTCGCCATGTCGATGACGCGGATCATGTGCTGGAACCAGCCCTCCTGATACGCCGAGCCCTGCGCGCGCGGCGCATCGTAACGGCCGGTCAGCGCCGAGGCGCCGGCATCCTGCACCGCCACCAGCTGCGGCATCAGCGTGTCGATCAGATGCGGATACCAGGCATCCATCAGCACCACCTGCGCACGCAGGTCGTAGACGCCGTCCTGATTGCGGTCGCGACGATAGCTGCCGAAGCCGGCGCCGCCGTCGATCCACTCCTGCGAACCGCGATCGATCCACTGCTGCATCAGTTCGACCACCGTGCGCTGCTCCGCCGTCAGCTCGCCCGCCTGCATCAACGACAGCAGGCGCGGCAACAGCGCCTGACCGCGCAGATCGGTGAACGCGGCATCGCCCATCACCTCGATCATCGTGCCGATGTCGTGCTTGCGGCCGCTGGCCTTGAACGCCGCCAGGCGGTCCTTGAGCATCGCGTTGCGGTGCGTGGGGCCGTAGGTGCCGTTGGCATCCGCCGCCCACCAGCCCGGCGCCGAGGCGTTGTTCCAGTTGGCGAGGAAGCCGGCCGGCGGGTTGGTGTCCTGGATGTGCGCATCCAGCGGCAGATAGCCGGGCCACTCGAAATAGCCCTGCAGCGGATCGCCCTGCGCCACCGGCATCGCGCGGCTCGGGAAGCCCTTGGCGCCGGCGTTGCCGTCGCCACCGAAGCGCTCGAAGAAATCGGCCGGCAGGTTCTGGTCGGCCGCCCATTCGAAGTTGCCGTCGCCCCAGACCGGCAGTTCCGGATGCTGCTGCGGGTGGCGGATCGGATACAGGCCCGACTGGATGAACGCGAGATCGCGGTGGTCCGAGTAGATCCAGTTGAAGGTGCTGGTCATGCTGTTGAACAGCTCCTTGAACTTGCGCTCGTTCATGCGCAGGCCCTGCGTCGTCAGCAACGCGAACGGCGCGGTGGTGTCGACATCGCCGTAGAACGTGCTGCGCTGCTCGGAGAGGATCACCGGCTCGCCGTTGACCGTCGCGGTCGCCGTGACCGGGCCGTAGTGCGTGCGCAGGATGTAGCGCCGCACCGTCTCCGGCAGGGTCGGGCCGCCCAGCGCGATGCTGGCGGGCGTCGGTGTCGCGGTCCAGGTGTCGAGGCGCTTGTAGAGGCGCACGCACTGGCCCTTATAGCGATAGCCGTCGGCATCGAGGAAACCGTCGCCGTCGTTGTCGTCGCGCGAGGCCGGCGAGCCGTCGGTATTGCAGAGCCTGGAGACGCGCGTGTCGATCAGGTCGGAGCCGGCCGAGGTCGCGCTCCAGCCGAAGTCGAGCCCATGACCGATGACGACGTACGGCAGGTTCACCGTGCTGATGCCGCGCGCCGCCAGATCCAGCGAGGTGCCGCCGTGCGAGTACACCGCGAATTCCCACAGCAACTGCGGGTTGAAATAGCTGGTCTGCGGACCGGCGACGATGATTGGATGACCCGACTGCGTCTGGTCGGCGCTGACGCCGATCCAGTTCGACGTCGTCTCCGGCACGCCGAGCGCATTCATCGTTTGCTTGATCGCCCGCGTCGGATCGGCCGAGGCCAGCAGCGTCACGCCGCGACCAGCAGCATTCTTGAGCGGCGGGTGCGGGATTTCCGCGGCGGGTTCGGCGCGCGCGGTGAACAGGCTGCGCAGCGACTCCGGCACGTCGAACAGGCCGCCCGGAATCGGGCCGATGATCGGCAGGCCCAGGCCGCCGCTGGAACGATTGAGGAACTCGCGGCCGCGCAGGCTGCCGACGTCCCAGATCGCCACACCGGCCGGCAGATTCTGCGGGCAGGTCTCGTCGACGCTAGGCGGCGACTGCGTCTTGAATACACGTTCGGTGGTGTACGGCGTATCCGGATCGTTGGCGTGTCGCAGGTCGCGCCACAGGTCGCAGGCGGCTTTCGGAATCGTCGTCGCGCCGGCGGTGAACGTCGGATCGAGTTTCTGCAGCAGGTTGAGATTGGTCGCCTCGCTGCCGCCGCCGCGGCCGAACTGCGCCTGGATCAGCACCGCGTTGACGACGATGTCGTTGACCGTGAACGGCCGCGGCGGAAACACCGGCGGCACCTGCAAGGCCAGCGTCAGATATTCCGGCGGCAGTTCCGCGAGGCCCGCCGGCGTCTGCAGGTAGGCGATATAGGCGTTCATGCCGGCGACGAACATCTCGACGTCGCTGAGGAAGATCTGACCCAGGTCGCCGATCTTGGCGATCGCGGCATCGACGATCGCGGTCAGCTCCTCTTCGCTGTAGCCGGCACCGGAGCCGAACTGCAGATCGAGGTCGAAGGTCGTGCCGGCGGGGCCGAGGAACTCGGAGACACGGCCACGGCCGGCACGGCGCAGCACATCGAACAGCCACAGGCGATCCTGCGCGGCGGCGAAACCGACGCCGTACTGCGCCGACGCGCGGTCGTCGCCTTCGATGTACGGCACGCCCCAGCCGTCGCGGCGGACCGTCACCTTCTTGCCGTTGGGCGCGGTCATCTCGCGCGAGGCCACGGCCTCGGCCGGATCGAGCCGGATCTCGGCGCGCTTGAAGTAGTTGCAGGCCTGGTCCGACGCGGCCTGGTGTTCGTCGATGCTACGCGGCGGCACGCAGGTGTCGCCCTTGAGGCCGACCTTGGCGTAGGCAAGGTTGCCGTACAGATCGAGCTGGTCGCGGAAGTTCGCCGGATACGTCAGCGGCGGCACGCCCGGCACCGGCGTGCCCAGACCGCCGGCGGCGTTGCCGTTGCTGCCGGGCGGCACGATGGTCATGAAGATGCTGGTGCCCGGCGGCCCCACCGGCGGACGATTCGGACCGCCGTCGCCCTCGACACCGCGGCTGTCGCCGCAAGCAGCCAGACCGCTGGCCAGACCCACCGCCAGCGCGGCGACCGTTACGCGCAGAATGCCCATCGTCTCTCTCCCCTCTTGGCATCGGACGGTCGCGATACGTGCCGCGACCGGCTCAGGACTGTATCGTGCCGCACCATGATTCCGACTGGGAAATTCGACTCTGCGGAGGCCGGCGTCATCCCGGTTTCCGCCTTGCCGCTCACGGCGCTGTCCGCACTCCTGAGTCCTTACGGACTACAGCTCCAAACGGTTGCCGATGGCCAACCGATTCCCGGCAGCTACTGGGGCGAACGCGAAGCCGGCCTGATCGGCGACGTGCTGTATCTGCGCGCCGACACGCCCGTGCACTCGGCGCTGCACGAGGCCAGCCACTACCTCTGCATGGACGCCGCGCGACGCGCGGCGCTGCACACCGACGCGCACCCGACCGGCGACGACATCGAGGAGAACGCGACCTGCTATCTGCAGTGCCTGCTCGCCGATCGGCTTGCCGGCTACTCGCGTGCGCAGTGCTTCCGCGACATGGACGCCTGGGGCTATCACTTCCTGCTCGGCAGCACGCAGGCCTGGTTCGAGCACGATGCGGAGGATGCACGCGGCTACCTGCTGCGGCACGCGCTGATCGACGAGCAAGACCGGCTGAGCGGCCGGCGCCGCGAAGACTGAAAATGAAAACGGCCACCCGCAGGTGGCCGCTTTCCGAACCTCGGTATTGCCTAGGCGTGCGGCTTACTTCGCCTTGGCCTGGTTCGCCACGGCTTCGGCGGCCTTCTTTGCGGCTTCCGGGTCGCCGAGATAACGATGCGACTTCACGCTGAGGTCGTCGTTGAGTTCGAACAGCAGCGGAATCGCGGTCGGGATGTTGATGTCGACGATCTCGTTGTCCGGCACCTGGTTGAGATACTTGTACAACGCGCGCAGCGAATTGCCGTGCGCGGTGACCAGCACGGTCTGGCCGGCCTTGAGCTGCGGCGCGATGTGGTCGTGCCAGTACGGCAGCACGCGCTCCAGCGTGGTGGCCAGCGACTCGGTGCCGGGCAGTGCCTGGCGATCGAGCGCGGCATAACGGCGATCCTGCGCCGGATGGCCCGGATCGTTGATGTCCATCGCCGGCGGCGGAATGTCATAGGAACGGCGCCAGACCTTGACCTGCGCCTCGCCGTGCTTGGCCGTGGTCTCGGCCTTGTCCAGACCCTGCAGCGCGCCGTAGTGGCGCTCGTTGAGGCGCCAGCTCTTGTGCACCGGCAGCCACATCTGGTCCATGACGTCGATGGCGGTGTACAGCGTGCGGATCGCGCGCTTGAGCACCGAGGTATGGGCCACGTCGAACTGCAGGCCCTCGTCGCGCATCTGCTGGCCGGCGCGGATCGCTTCCTGGCGACCGGCTTCGGTGATGTCCACGTCCACCCAGCCGGTGAAGCGGTTGTCGAGGTTCCACTGGCTCTGGCCGTGGCGCAGCAGCACGAGTTTGCGAGTCATCAGATCAAGCTCTCGGATGAAAGGTTGCGGAAATAGTCCAGCGCCTGCGGATTGGCCAGCGCCTCGGTGTTCTTCACCGGCTTGCCGTGAATGAGGTCACGCACGGCGATCTCGGTGATTTTACCGCTGATCGTGCGCGGCACTTCCGGGCAGGCCAGGATCTTCGCCGGCACGTGGCGCGGCGTCAGCTCGGCGCGGATCGCACGCGAGATCTTCTGCGCCAGCGCCTCGCTCCATTCGACGCCCGGCCGCAGGCGCACGAACAGGATCACGCGCTCGTCGTGATCGGCGCGGTGGCCGACGACGACCGACTCCAGCACCTCGGGTTGCGCATCGACCACGCGGTAGATCTCGGCGGTGCCGATGCGGATGCCGCCGGGGTTCAGCGTCGCATCGGAACGGCCGCTGATGATCAGGCCGCCGTGCGCGCTGCGTTCGCAGTAGTCGCCGTGATGCCAGATGCCGGCGAAGCGCTCGAAATAGGCGGCGCGGTAGCGGCTGCCGTCGGCGTCGTTCCAGAAACGCACCGGCATCGACGGAAACGGCGCCGTGCACACCAGTTCGCCGGGCTCGCCGCGCACCGGCTGACCGTCGGCGCCGTAGACGTCGACCGCCATGCCCAGCCCCGGCCCCTGCAGTTCGCCGCGATACACCGGCATCCAGGGATTGCCGAGCGCGAAGCAGGAAATGATGTCGGTACCGCCGGAAATCGATGCGAGCTGCAGATCGGCCTTGATCGCGTCGCGCACGTAGTCGAACTGCTCCGGCGCCAGCGGCGAGCCGGTGGAGAACAGCGTGCGCAGCGCCGACAGATCGTGGTGCTGCGCCGGCCGGTAGCCGTCCTTGTCCAGCGCCGACAGATACTTCGGGCTGGTACCGAACTGCGTCAGCCGCTCGCGCTCGGCCATCTGCCAGAGGCCGGCGGCACCGGGATGAAACGGCGATCCGTCGTACAGCACGACGGTGGCGCCGACGGCGAGGCCCGACACCAGCCAGTTCCACATCATCCAGCCGCAGGTCGTGAAGAAGAACAGGCGATCGCCGTCCTTCACGTCCGCCTGCAGCGCCAGCTCCTTCCAGTGCTGCAGCAGCGTGCCGCCGACGCCGTGCACGATGCACTTGGGCTTGCCGGTGGTGCCGGAGGAATACATCACGTACAGCGGCGCCTCGAACGGCACCGGTGTGAATGACAGCGCAGCGCCAGCGGCGCCGTACTCGGGCATCGGCACCGCGCCCGGCAGCGGCGACAGGTCCGGCGCGTCGTCGAGGAACGGGATCAGCACCAGGCGCTTCAAGCCCGGCAGTGCGGCACGGATACGCGCGACGCGGTCGCGCGTGTCGACGCGCTTGCCGCCGTAGAAATAACCGTCGCAGGCGAACAGCACCTTCGGCTCGATCTGGCCGAAGCGTTCCAGCACGCCGGCCTCGCCGAAATCCGGCGAGCAGGACGACCACACCGCGCCGAGGCTGGTCGCCGCCAGCATCGCGACCACCGCCTCCAGCGTGTTCGGCACGAAGCCGGCGACGCGATCGCCGGCGACGACGCCATCGGCCTTCAGCGCTGCGGCGACTTCCGCCACGCGCGTGCGCAACTGATCGCGCGTCAACGCGCGACGACGGCCGCTCTCGTCGAGCGCGACCAGCGCCTCCTGCGAACCCTGCGCGCGCAGCAGGTGTTCGGCGAAATTGAGCGTGCTGCCGGGGAACCAGCGCGCACCCGGCATCGCGTCGCGCTGTTCCAGCACTGCGCGCGGCGCCGCGTGCGCGCGGATGCCGGCGGCGTTCCATACCGCCTGCCAGAAATCCTCGCGATGCTCGACCGACCAGCGCCACAGCGCGGCGTAATCCGGCGGCGCGAAACCCAGCGGCGCGGCGAACGCGGTGAGGCGCGCCTGCGCAACGCGCGAATCCGACGGGCTCCAGACCGGGGCCGAACTCACCGGCACGGTCACGAGCAGGCCCGCGCGGCGGCAACCCGACCGAGGCGGCTGGCCGGCTCGCGGCCCAGTTCGGCGGCGATCCAGCGCGCCACCGCGGTCAAGGCATCGAGGTCGACGCCCGTCTGCAGACCGAGCCCGTTGAGCATGTACACCAGATCCTCCGTCGCCAGATTGCCGCTGGCGCCTTTCGCATAAGGGCAGCCGCCAAGACCACCGACGCTGGCGTCGACCACCCGCACGCCTTCTTCCAAACAGGCATAGACGTTGGCCAGCGCCTGGCCGTAGGTATCGTGGAAATGCACGGCGAGCTTTTCCATGCCGACCGCGTCGGCGCAGGCGCGCAGCATCGTGCGCGCCGCCTGCGGCGTGCCGACCCCGATCGTGTCGCCCAGCGACACCTCGTAGCAGCCGAAATCCGCGACCGCGCGCGTCACCCGCACCACGTCGGCCACCGGCACCACACCCTGATAAGGGCAGCCGAGCACGGTCGAGACGTAGGCGCGCACGCGGATGTTTGCGGCCAGCGCCTGCTCGACCACCGGCCGCAGCCGGGCCAGCGATTCGTCGATGTCGGCGTTGATGTTCTTGCGCGTGAACGCATCGGACGCCGCGGTGAAGATCGCAATCTCGTCCACGCCGGCGGCGCGCGCGCGCTCTAGGCCCTGCAGGTTGGGCACCAGCACCGGATAGCGCACGCTTTCGACGCGGCGCAGTCCGGCCAGCACCTCGGCGGCGTCCGCCATCTGCGGCACCCACTTCGGCGAGACGAAGCTGGTCGCTTCCACCGTGCGCAGCCCGCAGGCGGCGAGCTTCTCGATCAGCGCGATCTTGGTCGCGGCCGGCACCAGCGTCTTTTCGTTCTGCAGCCCGTCGCGCGGGCCGACCTCGACCACGCGCACGGCGTCGGCATCCGTACCCGCGTTCGCGCTCATGCGTTCGCGTCCTGCAGGTAGCGGTCCTTGACGCGCACGTAGTGCTGCGCCGAGTACAGCAGGTGTTCGCGCTCCTGCGCGGTCAACTCGCGCGCAGGCGAGGCCGGCGCACCGCGATACAGCCAGCCGCCCTTGAGCACCTTGCCCGGCGGCACCATCGCGCCGGCGGCGATGAAGCACCCGGCTTCGAGCACCGCCTTGTCCATGACGATGGCCCCCATGCCGATCAGGCAGCGGTCGCCGATCGTGCAGGCATGCAGGATCACGCTGTGGCCGATCGTCACGTCCTCGCCGATCGTCAGCGCCACGCCGCCGGGCGTGTACGGCCCGTCGTGCGTCACGTGCAGCACGCTGTTGTCCTGCACATTGGTGCGCGCGCCGATGCGGATGCGGTTGACGTCGCCGCGGATCGACACCATCGGCCACACGGAGACGTCGTCGCCCAGCGTCACATCGCCGATGACCGCGGACTGCGGATCGACGTAGACGCGCGCGCCCAATCGCGGCGCGATGCCTTGATACGTCCGGATCATTCGCTCGGCGGCGGCGGCAGCTCGAACAGCGGCGGCGTTTCCGACGCCGGCTTCGGCGGCACCAGCTGGAAACCCTGCGAAACCCCGTCGACCGGCTCGGGCGCCGGCAGCGCTTCCGGCAGGGCCTGCGTGTGCACGCCTTCGTTCGGGTCCAGCGGCACACCGCGGATCTCGGATGCCGGCAGCACCGGCCCGCCATCGGCACGCTTGTTGATGTAGGCCTCGATCTGGTCCAGCACGTCGGCGCGCCCGCGCAGGAACGAACCCAGCGCGCCGATGATCATCGTGTGCGACAGGTTCGGATAGATCAGCGTCTCCACCGGGCCGCCGGCCTTGGCCACCGCGCGCGCCAGGCTGCGCGTGTTCTTGACCTCGACCACGGTGTCGTTTTCGCCGTGAATCAGCAACAGCGGCGCGTTCTTGCCATCGACGAAGAACACCGGCTGCGAGTAGGCGAAGCGGTCCACCGGACCGAACATGTCACGCAGGTCCGGCGCGGTGATCGGCATGAAGTCGTAGGGGCCGGCCAGGCCGATCATGCCGCGCAGCCAGGTGCGCGAGCCGCCTACCGCCTTCAGGTATTCCTCGTTGAGCGCCAGCATCGCGGCGATGTGCGCGCCGGATGAATGGCCCATCACGAACAAGCGATCACGGCTGCCGCCGAACTGATCGATGTTGCGGCGCGTCCACGCCACTGCGCGTGCACCGTCCTCGACGAAGGCCGGAAACTTCACCTGCGGGTAGTGACGGTAGTTGGCCAGCACGGCGACGAAGCCGCGCGACGCCAGCGCCTGGCCGACGAACTTGTAGTCGGCCTTGTCGCCTTCGGACCAGCGCCCGCCGTAGAAGAATACGACGGTCGGCGCATTGCGTGCGTCGTTGGGCGAATAGATGTCGAGCTTGAGGTTCGTGCTCGCGTCGAACACCTGGTCGTAGACGACCTTGTAGCCATCGTCGGGCGCCATGCGATTGAGCATGGTCTGACCGGAACATCCAGCCATCGCCAGCGCGACAACACCCGCCATCCAACACCGCAACGTGCGCCACATCATCGGTCGCCCTTCTCTGGTTCCGTCTGCAGAAGCGCGAATGGTAGCGCGCACTGGCGATTTGCCGCATTCTTGAGTTGGGGACATTGGTGATTCACTCAGCAGGACTCGGGGAATTTTCGACATGGTCAGCACCTTCATCTGGATCGCCGTCGCACTCGCGCTGGCGGTCTACGGCATCACGATCTACAACGGTCTGGTCAACCTCAAGCACGGTGTCAGCAAGGCCTGGGCCAATATCGACGTGCTGCTCAAGCAGCGCCACGACGAACTGCCGAAGCTGGTCGAAACCTGCAAGCAGTACATGGAATTTGAGAAAACCGCGCTCGAACAGGTCATGGCGGCCCGCTCCGGCGCCCACACCGCGCGCCAGGCCGGCGACGTCAAAGGCGTGGGTCAGGCAGAAGGACTCATGCGCGCCGGTCTGGGTTCCATCGTCGCCACGGTCGAGGCTTACCCGGAACTGAAGGCCAACCAGTCGATCCAGCAGCTGCTGGGCCGCATCACCGGCCTGGAGAACGCAATCTCCGACCGTCGCGAGTTCTACAACGAGGCGGTCAACGTCAACAACGTACGCATCGAGACCGTCCCGGACGTGATCGTCGCACGGCTGTTCGCGTTCAAGCCGGCCGTGCTGCTCGAATTCACCGAGGAAGAGAAGAAGGACGTCGACGTCCGCGCGCTGTTCCGCAGCTGAAAGCCTCGTAACCGATCCCGGCCTCCATGGCCCGAGCCGACGCGCTGACCGCGCTCGCCCAGGATATCGCCGCCGCCGACCCCGGCTCGTTCTGGCTGTGGACACTGCTGTTCCTCGCCGGCTCGGTTGCCGCCTTCGCTGGCGCGTTCCTGAGCCTGCGCAAGGCGCGGCTGATCGAGGACACGCCGACCTCCCGCATCCGCTCCGCCGCCCAGGGTTACGTCGAACTCGAAGGCTTCGCTCAGCTGTTGCCGGGCCCCGAGGTGATCTCGCCGCTCAGCGGCGCACGCTGCGTGTGGTGGAAGTATTCGATCGAACGCCGCGAGACGGTCTACCGCAACGGCAAGCGCACGACCGAGTGGCGCACGATCGAATCGGGCACCTCCGAGCATCTGTTCCTGCTGGCCGACGCCACCGGCGACTGCGTCGTCGATCCGGGCGGCGCCACTGTCTACCCGAGTCTCACGCGCACCTGGCAGGGCCGCACGCGGCGACCGCAACGCGCACCGGAGAAGCCGGGCTGGCTGCAGTTCGGCGACTACCGCTACCGCGAGCGCCTGCTGCGGGTCGGCGATCCCGTGCATGCGATGGGCTGGTTCCGCAGCGACGGCGTGGCGCACAGCTACGACGAGTCCAGCGAGCTGCGCGACCTGCTGCGTGAATGGAAAGCCGATCACGCCAGCCTGCTGCAGCGCTTCGACGCCGACGGCAACGGCGAGATCGACCTGCAGGAGTGGGAAGCCGCACGCCGTGCCGCGTTGGAACAGATTCGCCAACAGCATGTCGAGCGCAGCCTGACACCGGACGTGCATGTGCTGAGCCGCCCGCGCGATCGTCGGCCGTTCCTGCTGTCGAGCCTGCCGCAGGAAAAACTGGTGCGCCGCTATCGCTGGAGCGGCCTGTCCCTGCTGATGGCGTCGCTGGCCACCGGTACCGGCGGCGTTTTCGCCCTCGTTGCGCGCGGCTGGCTGTGACAAAAGATTGATTAACAGCTAACGCAGCGTTTATCGACAAGGCTTTAAGCCGCTTTTCCAGAGCTTATCCACAGCTTATTGGCGCCCGGCCCAGCCGCCTGGTCAAATCTTGTCCGATATCAGCCGCTTGCCGGTCCCGCGGCGGCACCGGGGTCGAAAGGGCGGGTGCTCGTCCCCAGAATGACGGCCCGTCACTCCGGTATCCGTCCATGCTCAACCCCCTGCTCCGCCCCGCCGACTCGCAGCCGTTGCCCGCTTTCGACGCGATCCGCCCGGAGCATGCGGCGCCGGCGCTGGACGCCGTGCTCGCCGACAACCGCGCAGCGGTACAGCAGTTGCTGGCCAGCGGTGCCGCGCCGGAGTGGGACCGATTCGTCGAGCCACTGGAGGAAATGAGCGACCGCCTGCAGCGCGCCTGGGGTCCGGTCTCGCACCTGTTCGGCGTCAACAGCACCGCCGAGTGGCGCGCCGCCTTCAACGCCTGCCTGCCCAAGCTCACCGAGTACAGCCTGGAGCTGTCGCAGTCCGAACCGCTGTTCCGCGCCTACGAGGCACTCGCGGCCTCGCCGGAATTCGCCGGCTACAACGCCGCACGACGCAAGTCCGTGACCGACGCGCTGCGCGACTTCCGCCTGTCTGGCATCGGCCTGCCGCCGGAACAGAAGGCGCGCTACAAGACGATCTCGATGCGCCTGTCGGAGCTGCAGACCAAGTTCGAGGAAAACCTGATGGACGCGATCCAGGCCTGGAGCCTGCCGATCGCCGACGAGCGCCGCCTGTCCGGCATGACCGATTCGGCCAAGGCCGCGGCGCGCGCCAAGGCCCAGGCCAAGGCCGACGCCAAGGACGGCGCCAAGCGGCCGGACGGCTGGCTGCTGACGCTGGATTTCCCGAGCTACGACGCCGTCATCACCTACGCCGATGACCGCGCGCTGCGCGAGGAGATCTACCGCGCCTTCGCCACCCGCGCCTCGGACCAGGGGCCGCAGGCCGGACAGTTCGACAACAGCCCGCTGATGGCCGAGATCCTGGCGCTGCGTCACGAGCAGGCGCAGCTGCTCGGTTATCGCAACTTCGCCGAACTGTCGGTCGCCACCAAGATGGCCGACTCGCCGGACGCCATCGAAACCTTCCTGCAGAACCTCGCCAGCCGCGCACGGCCGCGCGCCGAGGCCGAGCTGGCCGAACTGCGTGCCTATGCGCGCAAGCGCGACCGCGTCGAGGACCTGCAGCCCTGGGACATCGCCTACTACAGCGAGAAGCTGAAGCAGGAAAAGCTGGGCCTGTCCGAAGAGGAGCTGCGTCCCTACTTCCCGCTGCCGAGCGTGCTCGACGGCATGTTCGGCCTGGTGCAACGCCTGTACGGCATCCACATCGAACGTGCGCCCGAGGTCACTGCCTGGCATGCCGACGTCGCCGCCTACGCGCTGCGCGACGGCAACGGCGCGCCGATCGGCCTGTTCTATCTCGACAACTTTGCGCGTCCCGAGAAGCGCAGCGGCGCGTGGATGGACGAGTGCATCAATCGCCGCCGCACCGCGCGCGGCATCCAGCAGCCGGTCGCCTATCTGACCTGCAACTTCACGCCGCCGCTGCCGGGCCAGCCGGCGCTGCTGACGCACGAAGAAGTGCTGACGCTGTTCCACGAATTCGGCCACGGCCTGCACCACTTGCTGACGCGCGTCGACGAGGCCGCGGTCGCCGGCATCCATGGCGTGGCCTGGGATGCGGTGGAACTGCCAAGCCAGTTCATGGAGAACTGGGCCTACGACACCGCGACGCTGCGCGGCTTCGCGCGCCACTGGCAGACCGGCGAGGTGCTGCCGGATGCATTGATCGACAAGCTGCGCGCCTCACGCAGTTTCCAGACCGGGCTGGCGACGCTGCGCCAGATCGAGTTCGGCCTGTTCGACCTGCGCCTGCACCGCGACTTCGATCCGGCACGCAGCGCGCGCGTGCTGGAAACGCTGCAGGCCGTGCGTGACGAGGTCGCGGTGATGAAGCCGCCGGCCTACAACCGCATGCCCTGCAGCTTCGGCCACGTCTTCGCCGGCGGTTACGCCGCGGGCTACTACAGCTACAAATGGGCCGAGGTGCTGTCCGCCGACGCGTTCGCCGCGTTCGAGGAAAGCGACTTCTCCGCCGAGACCGGCCACCGCTTCCGCGACACGATCCTCGCACAGGGCGGCTCGCGCGAGGCGATGGACCTGTTCATCGAGTTCCGCGGTCGCAAGCCGGAGATCGACGCACTGCTGCGTCACACCGGCCTGCTCGACGACGCGCCGCTGCGGCCCGCCAAGGCCGCATCAACGACCGCGGCAGCCGCGAACTGACGCACGCTTCACGGTAACGATCGCCATCGAGGGGCAGGTGTTTCGCAGCGCCTGCCCCTCACCCGAGGGGGTTAAGATCGCGACATGAAAATCGCGACCTGGAACGTCAATTCCCTCCGCGTGCGCCTGCCGCACCTGCTCGACTGGTTGCGCAGCGCGCAGCCCGATGTCGTCGGCATCCAGGAAACAAAGTGTGTCGACGAGCAGTTCCCGTTCGCGGAACTGGAAGCGGCCGGCTATCACGCCGCGCACAACGGCCAGAAGACCTACAACGGCGTGGCGCTGCTGTCGCGGCACCCGCTGGAGGCGGTGAGCCGCGACATGGCCGGCTTCGACGACGAGCAGAAGCGCGTCATCGCCGCCACCGTCAACGGCGTGCGCATCGTCAACGTCTACGTCGTCAACGGCCAGGCGGTGGGTTCGGAAAAGTACGCCTACAAGCTGCGCTGGCTGGACGCACTGAAAAACCTGCTGACCGCCGAACTGGCCGCGCATCCGCGCCTGGCCGTGACCGGCGACTTCAACATCGCACCGGCGCCGGAAGACACGCACGACCCGGCAGTCTGGGAGGGCCAGATCCTCTGCTCCGAGGCCGAACGCACCGCGCTGCGCGCGCTGCTGGATCTGGGCCTGTCCGACAGCTTCCGCCTGTTCCCGCAGCCGCCGGCCAGCTTCACCTGGTGGGATTACCGCCAGGCCGCGTTCCGCCGCAACATGGGCCTGCGCATCGATCACATCCTGCTGTCGGCGCCGCTGGTGGCCGAGTGCCGCAGCTGCGCGGCGGACCTGGCGCCGCGGCGCCTCGAGCGACCGTCCGACCACGCGCCGCTGATGGTCGAATTGACCGGCTCGGCGTGATCCGCGTCTCTGTCCACGGCCGCGAACGCACCCTAAGATGGGGCATCACCGAATCGCGGGGGAAGCGGCGATGAGCGCGCGCCGGCGCAACCACTACGACGTCACCAATACCGTCCAGGTCTCGCACCCGGAAGCGGTCTGTGCCGCCGTCTGCGCCCAGCTCGAAGCCACCTATCCCGATATCGAACTGGATGCGGTGCGCGAGGGTTTCCGCACGTTCACCCGCCTTTACGCCGGCACGCTGCCGGGCTATCTCGGCTGCGACACCTGGTATCACGACGCCCAGCACAGCCTCGACTGCACGCTGGCGATGGCGCGCCTGATCGACGGCCACGAGCGCGCGCACGGCACCGCGCAGCGTCTCGGCGCGCGACGCGCGGTGCTCGGCATCCTGATCGCCTTGTTCCACGACGCCGGGTACATCCGTCGCGGTACCGACCAGGCGCGCTACGGCGCCGAATTCACCTTGACGCACGTGCGCCGCAGCGGCGAGTTCCTCGCCGACTTCCTGCCGCGCGTCGGCTACGCCAGCGCGGTACCGCTGGCGCGGCAGGTGGTGCATTTCACCGGCTACGAAGTGGCGCTCGACAAGATCCGCGTCGCGCATCCCAAGGACCGTATGCTCGGCTTCCTGCTCGGCACCGCCGACGTGCTGGCGCAGACCGCGGACCGCTGCTACCTCGAGAAGTGTCGCGACTTTCTCTATCGCGAGTTCGAGCTGTGCGGCCTGGCCGGCGACGACAACCGCGACGCCGTCTATCACTCCGCGCGCGATCTTCTAGAGAAAACCGTCAGCTTCAACCGCAAGCTCTGGGACGAACGGCTGGACGGCTATTTCGGCGGGGTGCACCGTTACCTCGATGTGCACTTCGGCGCGCCCAATCCCTATTCGCAGATCATCGATGCGCATCTGCAGCGGATCGGCAAGCTCACGCGAACGCGGCGGCTCGGCGAGCTGCGACTCAAGCCGACGGCAATCACCGCGCAGCAGCTCCGTCGGCAGCTGGGCCTGGCAACGACCTCGACCACGGCTCGCGCGCCCGCGCAGGGTCGGCGAGTGACCGCCTCCGCTGCGACGCGGCCAACCCGGCAGCAACGGGCCTAGTCGAAGGCCCGGCTGGCCACAGCCAGCTTTTCAATCCTTGCCCGCGACAGCGCCCTTCTGGCGCGATGCCGGCCCCGCGCAAGAGCTAGCGCGACTCTAGCGCTGCGGCACCACGCGCGCCGTGCCGACGCCGCGCGGATCGCTGGCCGCTTCCACGCGCGCGGCGCCATCCCAGCTCACCGCCTGCATGTTGCCGTAGGGCGCATCGAGCATGCGCAGCGTGTGGCCAAGTGCCGACAAGCTCTGCTGCTGCGCTGCGCTCAGCGCGCCCGGCTCGAAGAACAGCTCGTCCGGCAGATACTGATGATGGATGCGCGGCAACGCCACCACCTGCTGCAGCGGCAAGCCGTCGATCCAGCCGAGAATGCCGAGCGCCACCATTGTGATGATGCGGCTGCCGCCCGGCGTGCCGACGATCAGCAGACCGCGCGGCCCCTCGACGAAGCTCGGCGTCATCGATGACAGCGGGCGCTTGCGCGGGGCGATGCTATTAGGCTCCGATCCGACCAGGCCGTAGGCGTTGGAGACGCCGATCGCGGTTGAGAAATCGTCCATCTCGTCGTTGAGCAGTACGCCCGTGCCCTCCGGCATAAAGCTCGAGCCGAACGGCAGGTTGATCGACAGCGTCGCCGCCACGCGATTGCCCTGGGCATCGAGCACCGACAGATGCGTGGTGTCGCTGCCTTCACGCAGCAGTGGTGCCGGCGGCAGTTCGGCGCTCGGCGTCGCGCGCCGGGTCTCGATGCTCGCGGCCAGCTGGCGCGCGTAATCGCGCGAGGCCAGTTCGCGCTGTGGCAGCAACACGAAGTCCGGATCGCCGAGAAAGGCGGCACGGTCGCGGTAGGCACGACGCAACGACTCGACCAGCACATGCCGCGAGGCCGCGTCCGGCGTATCGCGCCAGCCCAGCACTTCGAGCTGCTGGAACAACTGCGCCAGCGCCAGCCCGCCGGCCGAGGGCGGTGGGCTGCTGACGATGCGGTAGTCGCGGAAATAGCTGACCAGCGGCTCGCGCTCCACTACCGCATAGCGGCGCAGGTCTCCAGCAGTCCACAACCCGCCGCCCGCCTGTACTGCCGCCAGCAAACGCTCGGCGACCGGGCCATCGTAGAACCCATTGCGGCCATGCGTCGCGAGTTGCTCCAGCGTCCACGCCAGGTCCGGCTGTCGCAGCAGCGCCCCCGTCGCCAACGGCTGACCGCCGGGCGCGAACACCTGCTGCGCCGCCGGCGACATGCGCGGCGCAAAGCGCACGATCATCTGCGCCAGCTTGGGATCGACCGCAAAACCTTCGCGCGCGTAACGGATCGCCGGCTGCAGCAATTCGGCCAGCGGCCGCGTGCCATAGCGGCGCGCGATGTGTTCGAGCGCCGCCGGCTCGCCGGGGATGCCCGCCGATGCCGCGCCGAAGCGCGAGCGCTCGGGCAAGGGCTGGCCCTGCGCATCCACGTACAGATCGCGATGCGCCGCGGCCGGCGCGGTCTCACGGCCGTCCACGAACACCTCGTAGCGATCGGACGCGCGGTGCAGCAGCCAGAAGCCGCCGCCGCCGATGCCGGAACCGGTCGGCTCCACCACCGCCAGCGCCGCGCTCGCCGCCACCGCCGCGTCGAAGGCATTGCCGCCGTTGGCCAGCACCGCGATGCAGGCGTCCGTGGCCAGCGGATGCGCAGTGGCGCAGGCGTAAGCCGGCGGCGTCGATGCCGGCCGCGCGGTGGCGCAGGCCGACACCACCAGCAGCACCGCCACCACGGCAGGCACAACGAAACGGGAGCCAGGCTTGATGTTCATGGGCATGCTCATGCGCGGGTCACGCCGCCGAGATCGGTAAGTCGCCGGTATTTCTCCAGCAACTGCGCCTCGGTTTCAGGATGCGCCGGATCGAGCGGAATGCAATTGACGGGGCAGACGGTCTGGCACTGCGGTTTGTCGAAGTGGCCGACGCACTCCGTGCACAGCGCCGGATCGATCTCGTAGATCTCGATCCCCTGGTAGATCGCCTGGTTCGGGCACACCGGCTCGCAGACGTCGCAGTTGATGCACTCGTGCGTGATCTTCAGCGCCATGCGCGTATTTTACGCCCGCGCGCCAGCGGCGGTGCAGGTAGACCGTCGGGCGCGTCGCGACCGCTCACCGCCGCCCGAAACGCTCCTTGAGCACCGCCATCACCGCCGGCGGCACCAGCTTCTCCACCGGCGCGCCAAGGCCGGCGAGCTCGCGCACCAGCGAGGACGACAGGTGGGCGTATTCCGGCGACGGCGCGAGCATGACGGTGTCGAGCTTCGGGTACAGGTCGCGGTTCATGACCGCCATCTGCTTCTCGTAGTCGACGTCGCCAACCGTACGCACGCCGCGCACCAGCACCGAGACGTCGTTCTCGCGCGCGAAGTCGACGATCAGGCCGGAGAAACCCTTGACCTGCACGTTCGGCAGATCGCGTACGACCTCGCGGATCAGGGCCACGCGCTCTTCGAGATTGAACTTAGGATTCTTGGCGACGTTGCTGCCGACCGCGACGATCAACGCGGGAAACATCGCCGCCGCGCGCTGGATGATGTCGTAGTGGCCGAAGGTGATCGGATCGAAGGTGCCGCTGTAGGCCGCGGTGACGGGCATGGGGGTTCTCAGCGTTTGTCGGCGGGATGATGGTAGGTGGCGAGGCCAAAGCAGACCTGGCCGGCGCGCTTCTCGCGCAGCAGTTCGAACCCGGGCGGCAGCGGCGGCGTCTCGCCGGCACCCCACTCCAGGTAGATGCGGTTGTTGCTCGGGTTCAGCACCTTCGACAGATCGGGCAAGGCCCGCGCCAGCAGGTCGCCGCCGAAGGGCGGGTCGAGGAACACGATGTTGTAGCGGTGCCAGGTCTGCTCGATGTAGTACAGCGACTCCATCTGCACGACTTCGGCATTGCTCGCCTTCAAGGTCTGCAGCGCCGCACGGATGCGCTGGCACTGGCGGCTGCCCTCGTCGACGAAGCTGCAGTGCGCGGCGCCGCGCGACAGCGCCTCGATGCCGAGCGCACCGCTGCCGGCGAACAGGTCGAGACAGCGCGCGCCGGAAATCAGTGGCGACAGCCAGTCGAAAAGCGTCTGGCGCACGCGATCCGGCGTCGGCCGCACGCCGTCGGCCGCGTCGAACTCGACGACGCGCGAGCGCCATTGCCCGCCGATCACGCGCAGCTTGCCGGGCGGACGCGGCGCCGGCATCAGGCGGCCCTCGCGCGCGGTCGCGGCCGCTTCGATGCGGGGCGTGGCAACAGCGCCGCGGTTTCCATCCACTCGCGCAACCGCTCACCATCGTCCAGCACCGCGGGCGGCACCTCGTAGTAGCCCCGCATCATCGCGCCGCCGGGCTGGAACGGCGTCATGCCGGCACGCTCGAAATGCGCGCGCGTGGTGTCGGAGACGCGCAGGTACACGCGCTCGTGCCAGACGACGCAGAACATGCCGGTGATCGCGACGAGACATTGCCCGCCGAACATGGAGCGCCGCGACCACGGGGCGATGCCGTCCGGCAGGCGCGCGAACAGCGCGTCGGCATAGGCATCGTTGCGTAAGGTTTCGGGCTTGCGGGCCATGCGTGGACTTTACTCCGCGCACCAGCGCAGGCGTCAAACCTGCAATGCGCGCCAGCTCAGCGGGTGGCTCGGTGGCGACTCAGCCGGCCACCGCACCGAAGCGACGCCGCAGGCGCCGGTGACGATGCGCGAACAAGGCACCGACGATCAGGCGCACGACAAAGGCCGGCGCCAGGCGCGGTGCAACGCGCAGCTCATCGACGACCACACAACGCCCTGCGCCGCGGGGCTCGACGCGACGATGATGCCGCCACACGCGCTGTAGCCAGGAGGTGGAATCCTCATCGAAACGCATGCCCGGCCCGATCGCCGCCAGCCGCAGCGCATGACGGTCGAACGGCAGCACGCCGAAGACGAGCAGCCAGCTGTGGAACACAATCTCGCCGATCGGCGCCTCATCGATGCTGCGACCGGCAAACGACGCCGGCACCGACATCCGCACCCAGGGCCCGAGTTCGAAGTTGACGCCGTCCATGCGCGTGGCGTGCGTCCAGACCGTGGCAGCGTCGGCCGCAAGCGTGGATTCGAAGCGCAGTTCGATCACGGCGCGTCCGTCTCAGGCCTGCGTACCACCGACCGTGATCGAGTCCAGTTTCAGCGTCGGCTGGCCGACACCGACCGGTACGCTCTGCCCGTCCTTGCCGCAGACGCCGACGCCCGAATCGAGCTTGAGGTCGTTGCCGACCATCGACACGCGCATCAGCGCCTCGGGGCCGTTGCCGATCAGCGTCGCCCCCTTGACCGGACGCGTGACGCGTCCGTTCTCGATCAGATAGGCCTCGGAGGCCGAGAACACGAAGTTGCCGCTGGTGATGTCCACCTGGCCGCCGCCGAAGTTGACGGCATACAGGCCCCGATCGACCGAGGCCAGGATCTCGGCCGGATCGTGCGGGCCCGGTCGCATGTAGGTATTGGTCATGCGCGGCATCGGCAGCTGCGCGTACGACTCGCGACGGCCGTTGCCGGTGGGCGCCATGCCCATCAGGCGCGCGTTGAGCTTGTCCTGAATGTAGCCCTTGAGCACGCCGTTCTCGATCAGCGTCGTGCACTGCGAGGGCGTGCCCTCGTCATCCACACTCAGCGAGCCGCGTCGGCCCGGCAGCGTGCCGTCATCGACGATCGTGCACAGGCTCGATGCCACCGCCTGGCCGATGCGGTTGGAGAACACCGAGCTGCCCTTGCGGTTGAAGTCGCCTTCCAGCCCATGCCCCACCGCCTCGTGCAGCAGGATGCCGGGCCAACCCGGGCCGAGCACGACGGTCATGCTGCCCGCTGGCGCCGGCACCGCATCGAGCTGCACCAGGGCCTGGCGCACGGCCTCGCGCGCGGCGCGCTCCGGCATATCGGATTCGAAGAACTCGGCATAGACACCACGTCCGCCGCCGCCGCTGTGCGCCTGTTCGCGCCGGCCCTCGTGTTCGACGATGACGCTGACGTCCAGCCGCACCAGCGGCCGCACGTCGGCGCTCCAGGTGCCGTCGCTGGCGGCGATCAGCACGGTTTCGTACTGGCCGGCGAGGCCGGCCATGACCTGGATCACGCGCGGATCGGCGGCGCGCGCGGCGGCGTCGACGCGGCGCAGCAGTTCGAGCTTGCGCTCGGTGGGCCACGAGGTCAGCGGGCTCGCCGCCGGGTACAGCGCCGGCGCGCTGCGGCGGCGCGCCGCCTGCACCGCGCCCTGCTGGCCCTGGCGCACGATCGCGCCGGCAGCCTGCGCCGCGTCCTGCAGCGCGGGCAGCACGATGTCGTCGGAGTACGCGAGGCCCTGCTTTTCGCCGGCACAGGCGCGCACGCCGACGCCCTGGTCGACGTGATGCGAGCCGGACTTGATCAGCCCGTCCTCCAGCGACCAGGTCTCGGTCAGCGTGTGCTGGAAGTACAGATCGGCGGCATCGATGCCGGGCCGCATCAGGCGGCCGAGCACGTCCTGCACGGCGGCGGGCGAGAGGTCGGTAGGCGCGAGCAGGCTGCGCTGCGCGAGATCGAGAAGGTCGGTCATGTCGTCAGGATAAACGGCGGTGGTCGAGGACCGGAAAACGCGCGCGCAGTTCCGCCTGCGCGTCGAGGTCGAGGGCGGCGACGGTCGCCGTCGGCGCATCGGTGCCGGCGTCCTGCCACTCGCCCCAGGGTTGCACGATCGCGCTGTGCCCCCAGGTGCGGCGCTCGCCCGGATGCGTGCCAGTCTGGCCGGGGGCGATCACCGCGCACAGGTTTTCCACCGCGCGCGCGCGCAGCAGGATCTCCCAGTGCGCGCGGCCGGTGCGCTCGGTGAACGCGGCCGGCACGCACAGCAGTTGCGCGCCGGCGCGCGCGAGCTGGCGATACAGCTCGGGAAAGCGCAGGTCGTAGCAGACCGACAGGCCGAGCCGGCCGCAGGGCGTATCGACGACGACCGCCTGCAGCGCGCCCGGCGCAATGCTCGCCGACTCGCGATAGCGCTCGCCGCTGCCGTCCGGCACTTCGATGTCGAACAGGTGGATCTTGTCGTAGCGCGCCTGTACGCGGCCCTGATCGTCGTAGACCAGGCAGGCGGCGGCGACACGGCGCGGATCGTTCTCGATCGCCATCGGCAGCGTGCCACCGACGATCCACAGACCCAGTTCGCGCGCGCAGCGCGCAAGAAACTCCTGGATCGGGCCACGGTTCATCGGTTCGGCGTGCGCGAGCTTGTCGGTCTCATGCGCGCCCATGAACGCAAAGTTCTCGGGCAATGCCGCGAGCCGTGCGCCCTGCGCGGCAGCGGCTTCAAGACCGACGCGCGCAGCCGCGAGGTTGGCGGCCAGATCGGCACCGCTGTTGAGCTGGACGGCCGCGACGCGGCCGGATGCGGTACGGGTCATGGCGCGGCGGACACGCTGGATGCGGACGAGGGAGGGGCCGTGGCTGCACGCGATGTGCCACCGCGCGACGGTGCAGCGGCCGATGCGGCCGATGCTGCCGGCGCGGGTGCGGGCGTCGTCTGGGGCGCCGCAGGTGGCGTCGATTGCGGCGTCGACTGGGGCGCAGGCTTGGGGGTGGGCGCCGGCGCTGGCGCCGCCGTCGTGCCCGTTGCGGGTTTCGGCTCCGCGGCGGGCGGGGGCGCGGACTGGGCCGACGCGGGATTGGCATCGCTGGCACGCTCGACCACCGGATTGTCCCAGCTGCCGGTCACGCGATAGCTGAGCTGCGTGGCCTGATCCAGCGGCTTGTCGAGCAGCTCCTGCGCCAGCAGCACCAGTGCACCGACCGCCGGACCGCCCAGCAGCGCCGCACCGAGCGTAACGCCGGCGGAAACGTCCGGGTACACCGTCACGCGCTGGTCGTAGTCGCGCGCGGCCAGGCCGACATTGCCGCGCACCTCCATGCGCAGCGACGGCGCCTCGATATCCAGATCGCTGGTGCGGGCGATCCCGTCACCGAGATCGAAGCTGCCGCGGATCTTGTCGAACGCCAGCCCGCGCCGCACCACGTCATCAAAATCCAGCGTCAGGCGGCGCGGCAGCGCGTAGAAGTTCACCAGACCCAGCACGCGGCCGACACCGGGCTGCACCGCGCGCAGCTGGCCGTCGGACAGCGACGCGATGACGCGACCGCGCGCCTGCGCCCATTCCAGGCCGCCGGCGCTCGGCGCCCATTCCAGCGCGCCGCTGAACTCGCTGCGCTTGGCCTCGACGTTCGGCGTGTACTGCAGCGCCTTGAGCAAGCTACCGGCGTCACCGCTCTCCAGATCGAAGCGCAGTGTCGCGCTCGACCGCTGCTCGGCGCGTCGCCACTGGCCGTTGCCCTGCAACTGCACCAGGCCGCCGGAGAGACTCAGGTGATTCATGCGCTGGCCGCCGGCGATACGCGCGGTTCGCAGCTGCAGATGGCCCAGCGACTCGCCGCCGAGCTGCAGCTGCGCACAATCCAGATCGAGCTGCGGCCAGGTCGCCGGATCGGCCGGGGCTTGTGGTGCCACGACGGCGGCGGGCGTGGGCGCCGGTGCAGCGCCCGCGGCGGCGGCGACCGGATCGGGCACCGGCGTCGCCATGCGCAGCGCCAGCGTCTCCAGCTTGCCGGTGAGCACGTTGCCGTCGCGCTGCCAGTCGAAACTGCCGCGACCGCCCTCGCCGTCGAGCTGCAGGCGCCAGCCGGGTGCGGTGGGGGCGTAACGCAGTCGTAGCGGCGCCGACTCGATCGTGCGCCATGACAGGCGGCCCACATCCAGTTCCGCCTGATCCAGGTAGAAGCCGCTGTTGCCATCGCCCGCGGACAGCAGCGCCAGCTGCGACAGGTCCAGCGTCTCCACGCGCCCATCGAGCACACGCCGCCCCATCGTGGCGGCCGGCGCCGGCGCGCCGAGCCGCATGTGCAGGCCAGCGATGTCGATACCGCTGGTCTCGGGCGCAGCGCCGTCATTGGCGGCGAGCAGCAGATCGAGCCCGAAGCGGGTGTCGTAGTCCAGGCTCAGGCGCAGCGGCGACGCGGCTTCGGCGCCGAGCCGTAACCGCAGCGGCGCGGTGCCTGCGGCCGTCTTGTCGAGCGGCACCGGCAGATCCACGGCCGTGCCCTGTAGATCGCTGGCCAGCAGCAACGCCGTGTTCGCCTCCTGCAGCGGCAGTTCGAGGCGCCAGGCGCTGTCGCCGGACAGACGATTGCGCACCAGCGCCGGAATGTAGCGGCTGGCGCCCTGACCGTCGGTGCGCGGTGCAAAGCGGAACTCGCCGAGCACCACGCCATGCGTCCCCGTCCGCGGTTCGATGCGCAGGTTCAGCGGCACTTCGGCAAAGCGCGCACGCAAGCCCTCGCTGCGCACGCCCGCGCGATCGAACTGCAGCTCACCGGCAATGTCCTCGACCGGTGTGTCGAGACGGCCGATGTGCAGTTGTGCCGACTCCATCTGCACGCGGCCGTCGTAGGTCGTCTCGTCGAAGTGCTTTAGCGGCACTTCAAGTTGCAGATCGACCCGCGCCGCACCGGCGCCGCGTGTGCCATCGACCAGGCCCGCGAGGCGTTTGTGCAGCGGCGAGGCGCGTAGAAAGTCGTAATGACGCGCCAGATCGCCGTCGACGGTGGCGTCGATCTTCAGCAGGTGATCGTCGAAATCCTCGAATACCGCGCGGGCCTGACGCAGCTTCAGGCCCGCGGCCGTCGCCGCGCCGACGCCGATATCCAGGCGATGGCCGGAGAACACCAGGCGCGCCGTCACGTCGCGCAGCCCCGGCCACTGCGGCGCGTAATCGAGCGCGGCACCGACCGTGTCGAGATCCAGCTTCCATTCGCCGGTCGGGCGACGGTGATACGGGAAGTCGGCGAGCGGCCCACGGATCGTCAGCTGCGCCTGCGGCACGCGACCGGCGACGATCGCGCGTTGCAGCCAATCACGCAGCGACGCCGGCCAGCGGCGCGGCATGTAGCGCTTGGCATCGCGCAGGTCGCCGGCCTCCAGCGCCAGCGCGAGATCGATCTGCGGCGACGGCCGCGGCGCATCGGGCGCCGACGGGTCGGCCACCGGGGCGTCAGCCAGCTGCAGCTCGACGCGACCGTTGCCATGCAGGCTGGCCAGGCGTACATCGAGATCGGAAGACGACACCAGCCAGCCATCGGTCTGGCGCCGCCACTGCCAGAGACCGGCCACGCGCTCGAACGGCAGCGGCGCCTCGAATGCCGCCGGCAGCACCACGTGCAACGGCGCCGGCACGATCTGCAGACGCCCCCCGTTCTGGTCGGCGCGCAGATCGCCACTGAGCCCGCCAAAGCCGAGGTGCGCGTCCTCGCGCAGGCTCAGGTCCTGAAGGCGCGCACGCAGCGAGTACTGCAATGCGTCGGCCTGCGGCCGCAGGCGCAGCACCACGCTCTCGGCCTGGCCGCCGCTGCGCGCAACCCATTGCGCCCACGGCGGCGTCGCATGCCAGAGTTCGAACCACATCGCCAATGGCGACAGCGCGAGCCGGTCGAGATCGACGTCGATCTCGCGCCCCTGCGCACCCGGCACGCTACGCAAGCGCCCGCGCGCGATATCGGTGCCGGCCACCCGCAGCTCGCGCAGATCCAGCTGCCAGCCTTGCGCCAGACTCTCGACAACTGCACTGGCGCGCAATTCCTGGCCGCCACTGGAGCGGCCGGCGCGCGCCGCCAGCACCGCATCGGCCTCGACGTCGATCAGCATGCGTTCGAGGCGACCGCCAGCCAGCCGACCTTCGACCTCCATGTCCAGACCCTCGGCACCGATCTGCGCGTCGCCGGCCAGCCAGGTCTTCAACCAACCTTGAGGCTGCAGGCTTTCGGTTTGCACCTCGAAGGGGCCGCTCCAGCTGCGCAGGTCCAGCACCTCGCCGTCGATCTCGGCCGAAAAATCCAGGCGCGCGCCCTGATCGGCGGGCAGTTGCAAGGTGCCATCCAGCTCGAAACCACCGGACGACTGCGCCAGATCGGCGCGTGCCACGCGAAACGGCCAGCCCTGCGCGCCGACGCGCGCATCGCTGTAGCGCAGCTCGCAGTTCTCGATCCGCAGGTAACGGAAGCGCTTCAGGTCCTGCGTCCAGTCGGGGGCAGGACCGCCGCGACGCGCCGCATCGAAGCCGGCGATGCGCAGACGGCCTTCGGCATCGACGTCGATCTCCACCGACAGCCCCGACAGCTCGACGCGATCCGGCAGGTAATCGCCGCGCACCAGGCGCAGCGGATTGAAGCCCAGGCTCAGGCGCCCGGCCGACAGCACCTCGTCGCCGGCTTCATCGAACAGGGTGATATCCGAGAGGTCCAGCCGCGGCTGGACGCCGCGCCAGCCCAGGTGCACGCCGCCGATCTGCACCGGACGATGCGCGACCTCGGTGACCCAGGCGGACAGATCCTCTCGGTAGCTGGGCAGCGCCAGCACCGCGAGCTGGAACAGGCCGCTGACCACCGCGCCGAGGATGACGGCAGCGGCGACGAGCGAAACTGCCCAGGTCCACCAGCGGCGTTTGACGCGTTCCATGAAGCGGCCAGGAGCCTGCGCAGCGAGAAGGGAAGGACCGCTATTGTCGCCCCCGGCGCGCCGGCCGGCCACTCAAGGGACGCAACGGTGCTGAACGGCCGTCGAACGCGACCGCCAGGACCGGCAAAGACGCCCCCGCGGACACCCGCGTTACAGCGGCACGACGTCGAAGCTTTCCTGGCCGTAGCCGGCTTCGGCCTGCAGGCGGATCGGCCGCGCCAGGCTCGATTCCAGCTGCGCCAGACCCAGCGATTCCTCGCCGGTCAGGCGCTCGATGACGTTGGGCGCTGCCAGCACCAGGAAGCCCTTGGCCTCGAACTGGCGCGCGGCGCGCTGCACCTCGCGCGCGATCTCGTGGCACACCGTTTCCACGGTCTTGATCGTACCGCGGCCGGTGCAGGCCGGGCACGGCTCGCAAAGGATGTGGCCCAGCGATTCGCGCGTGCGCTTGCGCGTCATCTCGACCAGCCCCAGCGGCGAGAACGGATGCACCTGCGTGCGCGCGTGGTCGGACGCCAGCGCGCGCTCCAACGCGCGCAGCACCTGCGCGCGGTGGTCCTCGGATTTCATGTCGATGAAATCGAGAATGATGATGCCGCCGAGGTTGCGCAGCCGCAGCTGGCGCGCGATCGCCTGCGCCGCCTCGAGATTGGTCTTCAGCACCGTCTCTTCGAGATTGCGATGGCCGGTATAGGCACCGGTATTGACGTCGATCGTCGTCATCGCCTCGGTCTGGTCGATGACCAGATGGCCGCCGGACTTCAACTCCACGCGTCGGTCCAGCGCGCGCGAGATGTCATCCTCCACGCCGTACAGGTCGAAGATCGGCGCCGCGCCTTCGTACAACTCGATCTTCGCGGCCGCCGTCGGCACGAACACCTGCGCGAACTGCTTGACGCGGCGACACTCCTCGGCGTCGTCGATACGCACGCGCTCGACATCGGTCCCGAGCAGATCGCGCAGGATGCGCATCGACAGCGGCAGATCACCGTGCACCAGCGTGCCGGGCGCCGCGCGTGCGGCGCTGTCGCTGACCGCGCGCCACAGGCGCAGCAGGAACGTGACGTCGTGTTCCAGACTGGCCGCGTCCGCACCTTCGGCGGCCGTGCGCGCGATGACCCCGTAACCGGGTGCCAGGCGCTGCTGGATCTCCTCCAGCACCTGCTTGAGCCGTATGCGCTCGCCCTCGTCCTCGATGCGGGCGGATACGCCCACATGCGGCTCGTACGGCAGCAGCACCAGATATCGCGACGGCACCGAGATCAGCGTGGTCAGGCGCGCACCCTTGCTGCCGAGCGGGTCCTTGAGAATCTGCACCAGCACCTGCTGCCCTTCATGCAGCAGCTGCGTGATCGTCGGCTGCGGCGCCTCGGTGCCGCTGCAGTTGGCAACCATGTCGGCAACGTGCAGGAACGCGGTGCGCTCCAGGCCGATCTCGACAAACGCGGCCTGCATGCCCGGCAGCACGCGCTGCACGCTGCCCTTGTAGACGTTGCCGGTCAGCCCGTGACGCGAGGCGCGCTGCAGGTGCACTTCCTGCGCGGCACCACCTTCGACCAGCGCCACCCGTGTTTCTTGCGGACCGATGTTGACCAGGATTTCCGTGCTCATGCGCGGCAGTGTCCCGGTTCCGCCGATGCGTTTCCAGTCGCAACAAAAAGGGCGGAACCGCGCTGCGGTTCCGCCCTGGATGCAGTGAGGGCGTTTTAATGCCGACGGCGTCGCCACGCCGCCGGGATCAGCAGCAGCGCCAGCAGGCTCCAGCCGAGCGCGCCGCCCCCCGATCCCCCGCCGTCGCCGCCGGTCTCGCCGCCGGTCTCGCCGCCGGTGCTGCCACCGGTGGTGCCGCCCGTCGTGCCCCCGCCTGACACGCCGGTGCCGCTGACCGTGACCGTATGCGGGCTGCCGGCGGCATTGCTGTGCAGCGTGACCGACGCCGTGCGCAGGCCGGCGGCGGTCGGCGCGAACACGACCTCCACCACGCAACTCGCACCCACGCCCAGACTGCTGCCGCAGGTATTGGCGGCGAGCGCGAAGTCACCGACGTTGGCACCGGCGACGCCGATGCTGTCGACGACCAGCACCGCGGAACCGGTGTTGGTGACGGTGACCGTCACCGCGGCGCTGCGGCTGCCAACGGCCTGGTCACCGAACGCCAGCGGGCTCGGGCTCGCCGACAGGGCCGGCTGCACACCGCTGCCGCTCAACGTGATCTCGTGCGGGCTGCCGGCCGCGTTGCTGAGCAGACGCAGCGTCGCCGTGCGCGTGCCGGTCGCCGATGGCGTCAGCGTGACGCTGACCACGCACCGCGCCCCCGCCACCAGGCGCGCATTGGCGCAGGTGTCGTCGACGATCGCGAACTCCTCGGCGCCGACCAGGCCGACGCTCCCAATCTCCAGCGTGCCGCTACCGCTGTTGCGCACTGTCACCGTGAGCGGCGAACTGGTATGGCCGACCTCCTGCGTGCCGAAGTCGGCCGGGCTCGGGCTCGCGCTGAGTCGCGGCGTCGCCGGGGTCGGCGGGGCCGCCACGCCGGTGCCGCTGAGCGCGACGCTGTGCGGCGTCCCCGGCGCGTTGCTGGAGACCGTCAGGCTGCCGCTGCGAGCACCGGCCGCGGTCGGCGAGAAGCGCACCTGCAGCGTGCAGCTCGCGTCCGGCGCCAGCACCGCGCTGCTGCACAGGTCGTTGCTGAGGCTGAAGTCCGCGCCGGTGCGCATCACCGTGCCAAGGATCAGGTTGGCGCTGCCGCTGTTGCGGATCGTCACCGTCTGCGGCGCGCTGGAGGTGCCGACCGTCTGGCTCCCGAAAGCGGCCGGGCTCGGCGAGATCGTGATGCCGGCCTGAACGCCGGTGCCGCTCAGTGCGATCGTGTGCGGCGAGCCACTGGCGTTGCTGGTCACATGGAGGCTGCCGCTGCGCGCGCCCAGGACCGACGGCGTGAACGTGACGCGGAACGTACAGGTACCGACGCTCGCAGCCAGCGACTGCCCGCTGCAGCTGTCGTTGGAGACGCTGAAATCCGCGCTGCCGCTGATCGTGACCGTGCCCAGCACCAGACTGGCGCCACCCGTGTTGCTGATCGTCACCGTCAGCGGCGCACTCGACCCACCCAGCGCCTGACTGCCGAACGCCACCGGGCTCGGCGAGGCCGAGAAACCGGGCTCGGCACCGACACCGGTCAGCGACACCGTGCGCGGCGAATCGGCGGCATTGCTCGGAATGTTGAGGCTGCCGCTGCGCGTGCCGGTCGTGCTCGGCGCGAAGACGATCTCGATCGTGCAACTGCCGGTGGCCGGCGCCACCGTGGCCGAACTGCAGGTGTTGGCGCCGATCGTGTAATCGTCGCCGCTGCGGGTGACGGTGCCGATCGACAGATCGGCAGTGCCCGGATTATCGACCGTGACGATCATCGAAGCCGAACCGCCCACCGCCTGCGTGCCGAAGTCGATTGCCGCCGGCGCGGCGCGCAGTTGCGGCGCGCCCGCCGCCGTGACCTCGACGTTCTGGCCGACGGCGTTGCAAGCCGTCGATACCGCATTGTTGTTCGCATCGCCCAGATAGAACGCACGATAGCGATGCGTGCCCAGCAGCGAGGTCGTGAAATCCGGCGAGACGTACGTGCCGGCGCCGGTCACGCTCACCGATCGCGCAGACAACGCCGCGCCGGTGCAGCTCTCGTCACCAGGCCCATAGAGATAGAACTCCAGCGTGCCGGCCGGCGCGTTGCCGCCGGACAGCACCGCCGTGTCGTGAATATCGCTGCCCACGGTGACCGAGGCTGCCGAGGCGGTGGCGGTCAGGGTCGGTGTCGCCAGGCCGTTGTCGTTCAGCGTCAGCGCCCAGGCCTGGAACGTGCCGGTGGAGATGGCGTCGAGATCGGAGACGCAGAGTTGCCAGTTGCCGTCGGCGGATTCGCCGTTGAATGTCGCCAGGCTGGTGACGGTGGCGTTGTTGCTGGGCGCGTACTCGCAGATGCCGTCGGTGGCGCAGATCGTCTGCGCATCCGTCAGGCCGGCACCCATGCTTTCCGAGGTCACCGCCGCGCCGTCACGGAACGTGATGAATCCGTTCCAGTTGGCGCTGCTGCCGAAGCTGGTGGCCGGATTTCCCGGGCGGTTCACCAGCACCACCTGCGTTCCCAAAGGCGAGTTGAGACGGACGTTGAGATCGCCCACCCAGGGGTGGTCGATCGACACCTCGACCTGGGCCTGCGTGACGTTGCCCGCGCCGGCGACGGCGATGGTCGAACAGACGCCGGGGCCGTTGTTGTCCGGAATCGCCAGATTCGGCGTCGCGGTCAGGGTCACGGCCGATGCTGGCAGGCCCCACGCCAGGCCGGCCGCCAGCGCCAAGGTCCGCAGACCGCCCCACGCACCACCGCCGTCCCCGATCGCCTTCATGTCGCCCTCCCCCTGATCAAACGAAGGCGCGAGCATGGCCAGGCCGAGCGCCGCGATCCTCACGGTGCGCAAAACGGATTCCAACGGATTCCAACGAAACGGCGCGCATCCGGCCATGCGCCCGTCCCGTAAGGGTTTTTCATCCACACCCGCCGCGCCGGCACTACAATCCGGCACCACCGCCGCTCACCGCCCATGGCCATCGACGCCGCCGACCCGACCGCTTCCGGACACAGCCTGCTGTGGCGTTTCGGCACCGTGGAACTGGACGGCCGCACACTGATGCTCAGCGTCGACGGCGCACCGGTCGAACTGGAACCCAAGCCGCGCGAGCTGCTGCTGTTCCTGCTGCGCCACGCCGGCGAGATCGTCACCAAGGACGAGGTGTTCGAAGCGGTGTGGCCGGGCCGCGTCGTGGTCGAGGCGGCGCTGACCAACTGTGTCGCCAAGCTGCGCGCCGCGATCGGCGATCACGACCAGACCCAGATCCAGAACGTGCGCGGCGTCGGCTACAAGCTGGCGGCGCCGGTGGTCACCGAGGTCGTGCATCACGCCGGCTCGGCCGTTGCATTGCAGCCCGGCGACGCCATCCCGAAACGTCCGCAATGGCGCCTGGCCGAGAAGATCGGCGAAGGCGGCTCCGGCGAGGTGTGGCGCGTCGAGCACGGCAAGACGCACGAGAGCCGTGTCTTCAAGTTCGCGCTGGACGCCACCGCGGTCGGCGCACTCAAGCGCGAGATCACGCTCAACCGGCTGATGCGGGAGGCCCTGGGCGAGCGCGCCGATCTCGTGCGACTGATCGACTGGAACCTCGACGAGGCCCCCTGTTACCTGGAGATGGAATACGTCGCCGGCGGCAACCTTGCGCAATGGGCGACGCGCCAGGGCGGCATCGGCACCCTCGATCCGGCCACGCGCATCGAACTGGTCGCACAGGCCGCCGAGGCGGTGGCCGCCGCCCATTCGGTCGGCATCCTGCACAAGGATCTGAAGCCGGCCAATCTGCTGGTCGAGCTCGCGGGCGGTGCCCCGCGCCTCAAACTCTGCGACTACGGCGCCGCTCGGCTTCTGGAAGACGCACGCCTGGCACAGGCCGGCATCACGCGCCTGGGCTTCACACGTCACGCCGACGACGACACCAGCACCAGCGGCACGCCGCTGTATCAACCGCCGGAAGTCGTTGCCGGCCAGATGGCGACGATTCAGTCCGACGTCTATGCGCTCGGCGTGCTGCTCTATCAGGTCATCGCCGGCAATCTGAACAAACCCCTGGCGCCGGGCTGGGAGACGGACATCGACGACGCACTGCTGCGCGAGGACATCGCCGCCGCCGCCGCCGGCGATCCGGCGCGCCGTCTCACGGATGCCGCCGAACTGGCGCGGCGGCTGCGTAGCCTGCCGGCGCGCCGCGCACAGGCGCAGGCTCGCGAGCAGGCACAGCTCGCCGACGCCGCACTGCGCGCCCGCGTGCTGCGCGCCGAGGCCCGGCGCGGCCTGCTGCATGGCCTGATCGCCACGCTGCTGCTCGGCAGTCTCATCGTCAGCTGGCTGTACCTGGATGCAAGCACCGAACGCCAGCGCGCCGAGCGCGAGGCGCACAACGCGCAGGCCGTCACGCAGTTTCTGAGCGAGGACCTGCTGGCCAGCGCCAACCCGTTCACGCGCGGACGCCGCGACCTGACCGTGCGCGAAACGCTGGACGCCGCCGCGCGCACGCTCGACGCGCGCATCGCCGACGCCGACGTGCGCGCCACGCTCCAGGCCGCGATCGGCAGCGCCTATGCCGGCATCGGCGAGCGCGAGCCGGCCGAAGCGCATCTGCACAGCGCGCTGGCGTACTGGAAAAGTGCAGGCATCGACGCCGAGCCCGCCGCGCAGTCCGCACGACGCGCGCTCGCCGAGATGTACGCCGCCATCCGCGACGAAGCCGCACTGACGCGCATCTCCGAGGACATCCTGCAAGCCGAAGCGCGTACCCGCACGCCCAACCCGGATCTGGCCGCGCTGACCCAGCTCGCGCTGGATTACGACTACTGCTTCAAGCAGGCGCCGAGCCAGCAGGCCTGCATCGACCGGCTGCGCGGACTGCACGAACGCGCCACCGCACAACTCGGCGCGCACAACGCCGTGGCCGCGCGCATCGGCCTGGCACTGGCCACCGTGTTGTCCAGCGCCGGACAGGCCGAGGCCGCACTGGCGCTCGGCGCACAGTCGCTGGACGATTGGCGCGCAGCCGCCGGGCCGGACGATCCCGTGCTGCTATCGCGCAGCCAGGACTACGGCACGATCCTGACGCGCGCGGGCAAGTCCGCCGAAGCGCTCGCGCTACTCACCGATCTGCGCAGTCGTATCTCATCGGTATACGGCGCCGATCACCCGGAAGTGCAGCTCATCGAAATCTTCATGCTGGAACCGCTGCTGAAGACCGGACAGGCCGCAGCGGCGCTGGAACTCGCCGACCGCGTGCACCGCACCCAGGTCGAGCGTGCCGGCGCCGACGACCGCTATGCGCGCTTCATCCGTGGGCGTCGCGCCGAAGCGCTGTTCGCGCTCGGCCGCAAACCCGAAGCGCTGGACCTGATGCGCGCGCTGATCCGGCACGACGAAGCCACCGACGGCGAGCACGGCCTGACGCCGCGACATCGCGCCACACTCCAGCAGATGGAAGCCGGTTGAAGGCAGCGGACTGGAGCACCGCCGCGGTTCGCCCTCGATTGCGGCGAACGATCCGAACCTTTCAGTTTGAATCGGGCGTAATGCCGAACTCGCGCAGCAGCGCGAGGGTTTCGTACAGCGGCAAGCCGACCACGCCGCTGTAACTGCCGTGGATCTCGCGCACGAACTGCGCGCCCAGGCCCTGGATGCCGTAGGCCCCAGCCTTGTCCGCCGGCTCGCCGCTGGCCCAGTACGCGGCCGCCGCGGCCGGCGTGACGACACCGAAGCGCACGCGCGTCACCGACAGCCGGGTCTGCACCTGCATGCCCTGCACCACCGCGATCGCCGAGTAGACCTCGTGCTCGCGATCCGACAGCGCCGCCAGCATCGCCAACGCGTCGTCGCGGTCGCGGGGCTTGCCGAGAATGCGGCCGTCCAGCACCACGTCGGTATCCGCGCCGAGGACCGGCAACGAATCGCTTCTCTCGCCGGAGACGCCAGCCTGCTGCACAGCGCCAGCACGCGCCTTCTCCACCGCAATGCGCAACGCATAGTCAGCTGCGGTTTCATCCGGCAGCGGCTGCTCGGGAATATCGGCGACACGCACAACGAAGCGCAGGCCAACCTGTCGCAGTAGTTCCTGGCGGCGTGGCGACTTCGAGGCCAGCACCAGTTGCGCGGCGGCGCTCTCATCAGCGGCAGGATCGTCAACGGTCATGGGGATGCGCTAGGGTGTTCGCGAACATTTCGGTACGGCGAGGAGCATGACGATGAACGAGTCTAACGCGCAGCAGGTTCGCGATCAGGTGTCGGCGGCGGAGTGGCAGCTACGTGTCGATCTGGCCGCCGCCTACCGGCTGGTCGCGCATTTCAAATGGGACGACCTGGTGTTCACGCACATCTCGGCGCGCGTGCCGGACAGCGACCACCATTTCCTGATCAATCCCTACGGCTTCCTGTTCGAGGAGATCACCGCCAGCTCGCTGGTCAAGATCGACCTGCAGGGCCGCAAGGTCATGGACTCGCCGTACGACATCAACCCCGCGGGCTTCACGATCCATAGCGCCGTGCACGCCGCGCGCAAGGATGCAACTTGCGTCATGCACATCCACTCGCTGGACGGCATTGCCGTCTCGGCGCAGAAGAACGGCCTGCTGCCGCTGTCGCAGCAATCGCTGTTCGTGCTGTCGTCGCTGGCTTATCACGACTACGAGGGCGTGGCGCTCAACGAGGACGAGAAGCCCCGGCTGGTCGCCGACTTCGGCACCAAGAACTTCCTGATGCTGCGTAACCACGGCCTGCTGACCGCAGGCCCGAGCATCGCCGACACCTTCCTGTTCATGTACCTATTCGAAGCCGCCTGCCGCATCCAGGTGCGCGCGCAGGCCGGCGGCGAACTGATCGGCATTCCCGATCCGATTCTCGCTGGCATCCAGCAGCAGGCAACGCAGGTGACACGTGGCCTCGGTGGTCAACTCGTTTGGCCGGGCCTTCTACGCAGGCTGGATCGGCTGATGCCGGGTTACGCCACTTGATAAAAGCGCTCTTCAAAAATCCTATTCCTTGCGGTGGGCAGCAGTCTCAATTAGTTTCCTCTCGAGAATCTCTATCGGGCGCTTTGTAAAGTCTGTATATCGCCAGAATCTGCAGTTCAGCCGAGAGTTATAAAAAGAAAGAAAGGCCCAAGCCCCGATACACGAGGACACCACGACCTTAAAAATCTGTTTGATTGGTAGCGGAAGCCGACGGGCAACCAGTATCTCCCACTGAACCATAGATGCGATGTGTCCAGTAAGTGCCGCCTGTCGGAACATTTCTTCCGATTCAGCTGGAGCAAGGTCACGCCTTTCCATAGCTCGAATGTATGTCACCTTCGATGGTGATAGCTCGAAAGCCACACTCAGAATCTCGTTAGAAAGTTCATCAGAGCCGAAGAATCGATGCCCCTTAATATTCTCGTAAAGCTGGATGAGCTCCTCTGCTGGAAGAAGATGCAACATCGATCTAGTTTCCCTGACAACATCATCCACAACACTGGCCAAAGGACCCAGTGTGTCCAATCGATGCAATGCCTCATGCAGAAGCTGCGTATCGACAACTTGATACTCTGGATTCATGGCCCTTGAGAGGATGGGGCACATTGCTCTAAGGGGCGAGCATTCTGATGCATTTGTCGAGTCTGATACCGTCCTTTTCATCGACAACCATACGAGCGTGAGGCCACAGGACGCTGGGCGCCAAGGTGCTGAGCAGCGGCGCCAGGGCGTTCTGGCAGTAGAGATCCTCAAGCGCCTGGCCGTTCGGCAAGACGTTGATCAGCGGCGCCGTGATATCGAGCTCGGGCACCTGGATAACCAGCTGTTTCTGCCCAGCCAGATTCAGCTGCGTAAGCGTGCCTCTGCGAAATACCCAAACGATGCCGCCACGCTCGTCGACTGCAATGGCGCTTGCCCCGGAGAGTGACGTGTCCCGGAAGCGTTGAGCACCCGTGTCGGATGAGATGGAGGTCAGGCCGTCGGAGTCCGAAACCCAGATGGAATCCAGGTAGTTGGCATCTGGCCCACCCGCTGAACTCGTAGCGGAAATAACGACCGCAGCGCATAGCAGGACTCGAGAGATCGAGCGCTTCCAGTAAGCCATGTTGTCTCCCCCAGCTAGTGCAAGCATGTAAACATCGAGTCACATGCTGTTAAGCAACCCCAGGAAAGGTGACGACTACTAAATCATCCCTTCCCGTGCTTGCGCCCCAATTCACTGTGCTGCGGCAGAAAGTGATTGTCTACTGTCCGAAAGGACAGGGTCTGAGTCCGCAAGGGTGCCTACCGACAGGCCGAAGTGCAGGCCTCTCTCACTTGGCACAGATAGCACAACCCGTCCATTCGGACGGTTGGCAAGGGGCCCCACATGAATTGCCTTCGAGTCAACCGGCGGCGATGCCGGCCAGCGCCAATCCCAGAAAAAACAGAAGCGCCCCAGCCAACGCCAGGACCGACGCCGGACCGTTGCGCTGCGTGCCGACCCAGGCGCGACGGCCGTTCATCCAGAGGAGCGCCAGCGCCAGCACCGGAATGAACAAGGCCCCGATCATTGCGTATAGCTTCTGTACCGACTGGAACGAGAACGCGAGACCCAGCATCGGCAGTAGCGACAGCGCCAGCAGATAACCGCGATAGGGACGGCTTCCCTCCAATTGCGCCGCATTGAGCCGCGCGAGGCCCAGCACGCGACAGAGGTCGGCGAACAGGTACGGCACCGCCTGCCACACCCCGAGCAGGCTGGAGAACATCGCGCCCCACGCGCCGATGAAGAAGGCCCAGCGCGCGCCTGGCCCGAGCGCAGCTTCCAGCGCGTGGCCCAGGTCGACGATCAGCGTCGCGCCGCTGCCGGAAACCGGCACGCGGCTACCGATCAAGACCATCGCCATCGCGAACAGCGCGGTCATCGCATAGCCTGCAGCCAGATCGATGCGCGTGACGCGCAACGCCTCGACGCCGTGACGGCCGGCCGCGCGAATCCAATAGCCGTAACACAGCACCGTCAGCGTGCCGCCGACACCGCCAATCAGCGCCAGCGTCCAGCCCAAGCCCTGTGACGACACCGGCAGGCGCGGCCACAGGCCCTGTGCCACCACCGACGCGCCCGGCCACAGCTGCGCCGCCGTGCCGATGACGACAACGAACATCAGCGCGATACAGATCCGCATCGCCCACTCGAATACGCGGAAGCCGCCGAACCAGACCAGCGCCAGGCCCGCCAGTGCGTGAACGACACCCCAGATGCGCTTGCCCGCAATCGCATCCGTACCCAGCGGCCACAGGGCTTGTGCAGCGACGCCGCAGGCGCTGATCAGCGCCGCGCCGACGAAGTAGCTCCATAGCAGCAGGTAAGGCAGAAACAGCCATAGCCAGACGCGGCCGAGCCGCGTGGCCACCCCTTCGAGAAAACTCTGACCGGTGGCGAGCTGCCAGCGTGCCAGCCCTTCGTTGAGCGCGAACTTGAGCGCCGCACCCAGCGCGGCGGCCCACAGCACCGTGGTGCCAAGCTGCCCGCCGGCAAAAGCCGCGGTGGCCAGATCGCCGGCGCCGACGCCGGTCGCGGCCAGCAGCAGGCCGGGACCGAACAGCAGCAGCGCCGAGGCCGCTTTCATCCGGCGAACCGGTCGCGCGCCTCGGCACGCGACATCACCGGAGCCAGCAACACGAGCTGGGGCGGCAACAGCAGCAATACCCAATGCAGATTGGGCTGCACGTCGAACGGCGACAGCAGCAGTGCCAGTACGGCGGCCAGTGCCAGCACGATCGCGACCACGCGCGACACCGCGCCACTGCGGTGCGGCACGCGGCGCAAACCGCCAAGCAGGGCCGGCAGCAGCAACAGCCACAGCGGCGACAGCAGCAGCAGATTGCGGTTGTCGCGCATGCCCCAATGCTCGGTGCCGAACCAGCCCAGCGCCAGCACCACACCTGCCAGCCCGAAAATCAGTGCCAGCACGGCCGACAGCAGACCACCGCCGACGCGCGCCACGACGTTGCGCCGCACACGCCGCAACCCGATCAGCAGCGCGGCAACGACCAACCCCGTCAACAGCATCGGCAACCACGGCGACGGCGCAGGCAGTGCCGGCGCTTCATCGATCGGCTGTGGCGTCAGCCGGTATTCGCCGGCGATCAATGGACGCTCGATGCCGTCGGTAACGATGCGCACGGTGCGCAGCGCGGTCATCAGCCGCATCGGGATGAAACCTTCCTGCCAGGCATCGAGCGGCGCATCGACGCGCGGCCCCAGGCCCAGATCCATGCCCAGCATCAGCGGCGGCATCGGCGCCATCAGCCGCAACACCTCGCTGCGGAAGGAGCCGCCGCTGCCGGGCTGCGCCTCGAGTTGCGCACGCAGCGCGCCGCCGAGCACACGATCGATCGCGTCGCGCGTCTTGGTCGAGCAGTTGGCAAAGAAATAGTCGTAGCGGTAGTCGGCGTTCTCGGGACGCGCATTCCAGGCCAGAAACACCGACAGCGCGGTCGCCTGCGCCTCGTCCAGCGCCAGACGTTGCTCCAGCGCCCAGCGGCCCTCGGCGACGTACTGGCGCAGCGCCCAGTCCAGCGGCGCCACGTCCAGCCGGTACAGCATGCGGCCGCGCGCGAAGTTCAGGAAGAAGTTTTCCTGATGAAAGTCGAAGATGCCGTAGTTGTAGAGGCGCGCCTCACCCCGTTCGCGCACGAGCAGCGCGTTATGGCCGAAGCGCTGCCAGTAGACCTCACCCGGCGCAAACGTAACGAGGCTGACCTGCGGCGCGGATGCCGACGGCGGCGCGTCGAGCGTCGACAGCAGAACGGGCTCCGGCGATGCCGGCAAGGCCGACGGCGCCAGCGGCCACGCGCACAGCGCCAGGATCGCCGCGCGCAGGGCTCGCATCGTCAGCGCGGATCGACGGTAACGTGGAACAGGTGCACGCGGCGGCTGTCGGCGCGCTGCACGTTGAAGTTGAACGTGTCGATGCGCACGCTCTCGCCGCGCTTGGGCATGTGACCGAAGCGGTGCAGCACCAGGCCACCAACGGTGTCGAACTCATCATCCGGAAACGCAACGCCGAAGTAGGCGTTGAACTCCTCGATCGGCGTCAGCGCGTTGACCAGGAAGCGGCGTTCGTCCTGCTTGAGGATGCTCGCGCTCTCGGCCTCGTCGGTCTCGTCGGCGATCTCGCCGACGATCTGTTCGAGCACGTCCTCGATCGTGACCAGGCCGGCGACGCCGCCGTACTCGTCGACGACCAGCGCCATGTGATTGCGGCCGCGGCGGAAATCCTTGAGCAGCACGTTAAGGCGCTTGGATTCCGGCACGAACTGGGCCGGCCGCAGCAGGCGCGCCATGTCGAAGGTCCCCGGATCGAACCCCGGTACGCCCGAACTGAACTTGAGCAAATCCTTGGCCAGCAGGATGCCTACGACCTCGTCCTTGGAATCGCCGATCACCGGAAAGCGCGAGTGCCCGGACTCCACCACGACCGCCAGGATGCGCTCCAGCGGCCAGACGCGTTCGACGACGACGATCTGCCCGCGCGGCACCATGACGTCGCGCACCTGCGTCTGCTCGGTCTGCAGGATGCCTTCGAACATGGCCAGCGCGTCGGCATCCATCAATTCGTTGGCCCGCGCGTCACGCAGCACGTCGAGAAAGTCCGCACGCGTGCGCGGGCCACCGGCCAGGCTGAGGGAAATGCGATGCCACCACCGGCTCAGGCGGGTGTCGTCCTTGTGGGTCCCGCTACTACTGTCGTCGTCGCTCATTGGTATGGGTCAGGAAGGCCCAGGGTTTTCAGAATCCGGATCTCGCGCGCTTCCATGCGTGCCGCCTCGTCGTCGTTCTCGTGATCCAGGCCCTGCAGATGCAGGCAGCCATGCACCACCATGTGCGCCCAGTGCGAACGCACCGGCTTGTTCTGCTCGCGCGCCTCGCGCGCCACCACCGGCGCACAGATCACCAGGTCGCCGAGCACCGCACCCTCGCCGTGGAAGGACAGCACGTTGGTCGGCTTGTCCTTGCCGCGATAGTCGCGATTGAGCCGGCGGCTCTCGGCCTCGCCGACGATACGGATCGTCAGCTCGCCATGACGCGTCGGCAGTGCGGCCCGGGCAAAGGCGTGCAAGGAACGGGCCGCCGGCAGACCCCGGGCAGCGACCGCACGTTGCACCACGATGGCGCTCATGGCGAGGCCGGCGGCGTCAGCCGCTCGTGTTCCTCGTAGGCATGGACGATGGCCTGCACCAGCGGGTGGCGCACCACGTCTTCCTTCTTGAAGTGCGTGAAGCTGATGCCGGGCACGCCTTCCAGCACCTTCAGCGTGTGCTTGAGGCCGGACAGCTGATGCTTGGGAAGATCGATCTGCGTCATGTCGCCGGTGACGACGGCAACGCTGCCGAAGCCGATGCGCGTCAGGAACATCTTCATCTGCTCGACCGAGGTGTTCTGCGCCTCATCGAGGATGATGAACGATTCGTTGAGCGTGCGACCGCGCATGAACGCCAGCGGCGCGACCTCGATGACGCTCTTTTCCACCAGACGCGAGACCTTCTCGAACCCCATCATCTCGTATAGCGCGTCGTACAACGGGCGCAGGTACGGATTGATCTTGTCCGCCATGTCGCCGGGCAGAAAGCCGAGCTTCTCGCCGGCCTCGACCGCCGGGCGCACCAGCACCAGGCGCCGCACGCGGTCGCGCTCCAGTGCCTGCACCGCGCTGGCGACCGCCAGATACGTCTTGCCGGTGCCGGCCGGGCCGACGCCGAAGTTGAGATCGTGCGCGGCGATGTTCTTCAGATAGTTTTTCTGCTGCGGCCCGCGCCCGCGCACCACGCCGCGCTTGGTGCGGATCACGATCTCGCCGCGCGACCCATCCGCTTCCTCAGCCTCCAGCGACACATCGCTGTCGGCGCCGCTCTCGCTCAACGCCAGGTGCACGTGCTCGGTGGTGACGATGTCGTCCAGCGTCAGGTTGAACAGACTCTGCAGCACGGCTTCGGCGCGGCCGACATCGGCACGCGTACCGAGAATCTGGAAGCGGTTGGCGCGGTTGCGGATCTCCACGCCCAGGCGCATCTCGATCTGGCGCAGGTGGCCGTCGAACGGCCCGTTGAGGTTGGCCAGGCGCTGGCCGTCGTCCGGCTCCAGCACCAGCTCGGCACGCACCTGCGTCGGCTTGCTCGTGGTCGCGCTCATGCCGCCACCGTCTCCTGCATCCAGCGACCGCGCAGCGCGTTGGCCGTGGCCTCGGTGATGTCCACGTCGACGAACTGGCCGATCAGCGATTCGGGACCGTCGAAGTTGACCATGCGGTTGTGCGTGGTACGGCCGGCGATCTGGCCGCCACCGCGCTTGGCGGGCTTTTCCACCAGCACCCGCTGCGTGGTGCCGACCAGTGCGTTGCGGAACGCTTCGTCCAGCGTGCGGATGCGCGCCTGCAGCAGCTGCAGGCGACGGTCCTTGGTTTCGGCATCGACGGTGTCGCGCAGATTCGCCGCCGGCGTGCCGGGGCGCGGGCTGTAATTGAAACTGTAGGCGCTGTCGAAGCCGGCCTCGGCGATCAGCTCCATCGTCTGCAGGAAGTCGTCCTCGCTCTCGGTCGGAAAGCCGACGATGAAGTCCGACGACAGCGACAGGCCGGGACGCGCGGCACGAATGCGGCGGATCTTGGCCAGGAACTGCGCGCGCGTGTAGCCGCGCTTCATCATGCCCAGGATGCGGTCGGAACCCGACTGCACCGGCAGGTGCAGATAGCTCGCCAGCTTCGGCTCTTCGGCGAAGGCATCGATCAGCGCATCGGTGAACTCGGCCGGATGCGAGGTGGTGTAACGAATGCGCTCGATGCCCGGAATCCGCGCGACGTAGGCGATCAACAGCGCCAGATCGCAGGTCTCGGCGGTGCCGCCCATGCGGCCGCGATAGGCATTGACGTTCTGGCCCAGCAGCGTCACCTCGCGCACGCCCTGCTCGGCGAGCTTGGCAATCTCCACCAGCACGTCGTCGAGCGGGCGGCTGACTTCCTCGCCGCGCGTGTACGGCACGACGCAGAAGGTGCAGTACTTGGAGCAGCCTTCCATGATGCTGACGAAGGCGGTGGGGCCGTTGGCCACCGGCTCCGGCAGGCGATCGAACTTCTCGATCTCGGGGAAGCTGACGTCCACCGCCGGCTTGCGCGTGACGCGGGTCGCGTTCAGCAGTTCAGGCAGGCGATGCAGGGTCTGCGGGCCAAACACGATATCGACCATCGGCTGGCGCTGCGCAATGGCCTGGCCTTCCTGGGAGGCGACGCAGCCACCGACGCCGATCAGGCGGTCCGGGTCGGCCTTTTTCCATTCCTTCCAGCGGCCCAGCTCGGAGAACACCTTCTCCTGCGCCTTTTCGCGCACCGAGCAGGTGTTGAGCAACAGCAGATCGGCCTCGTCGGGATTCTGCGTCCGCTGATAACCGTGGGATTGCTCGAGCACATCGGCCATCTTGGCCGAGTCGTACTCGTTCATCTGGCAACCGTAGGTGATGAGGTAAAGCTTCTTGGACACGCAGGGGCCGGCTTGGACGCGGCCGCTCAGTATAAACGACGGCCTCAGGCCAATTTCTTCAGCCAGTCGCCGACGCCCACCTCGATCTCGGTCCAGGCCTCCTCGAATGCCGCGCGCGGCAGCCGGTAGGGGTCATCCACGTCGTAATTTCCCGCCCATTTCATGATCTTATGGACGCGGCCCCGGAACTGTGGGTAGTGCCGGTTGAGCCAGTCGTTATGCGACTGGTCCAGGGTCAGGATCAGGTCCATGGACGACAGCAGTGGCAGCGTGGCCTGCTGGGCCCGGTGGGTGGACAGGTCGATGCCGTGGTCGGCTGCCACCGCCACCGACATCGGATCGGCCGGATGGCCGACCAGCGCACCGGTGCCGGCCGAGTGAATCTCGACCCCGGTGTGCTCCAGATAGCGGCGCAGCAGCGCCTCGCCCATCGGGCTGCGACAGATGTTGCCGGTGCAGACGACCAGAATGCGTTTGAACATGCGCCGGGGCGGGGGCCGGGAAGCGAGCGCGCGAGATTAACCGCAAGCCCGCCCCACGAACAGCGCTCCGCGTGCGCCAGCCTTGTCCGCGGTCTTATCCGTGGCCGTCGCCGCGGCCGGAAAAAGCCGTTCAGCCGCCGACGTCAGCGCGCCCCGTGAACACATAACCGACCCCGCGCGCCGACAGCACCGGCAGCTTCTCGCCGCAGGCATCCTCGACCTTCTTGCGCAGGCGCGACACGGTCACGTCGAGGTTGCGGCTGTACATCTCCAGGCTGGGCCGATTGAGCGCGGCCAGCAGCTCCTCGCGCGACACCACCTCGCCCGGCCGCACGACCAGACGGTTCAGGAACAGGTACTCCGCCAGCGACAGCTGCGCCACGCGCCCGCTGGGCGCGGTCAGCGTCCAGAGCGCGGCGTTGAACACCCAGGCCGACCCGGCCTGCGCCTCGCTCGACGGTCGCTCCGACGCCGCCGCGTCATGCACGCGCCGGCAGAGATTGCGGATCAGCAGCTCCAGCTCGCGCAGGTTGACCGGCTTGGTGAGGTAGTGGTCCACGCCCAGCGACAGGCCGAGCATGCGGTCCTCCTGCTGTGCGCGCGCGGTCAGCATCACGATGCCGACGTTCGACATCGTGCGCAGGCGCGCGGCGATCGAGAATCCGCTGCCGCCCGGCAGGTTGATGTCGCAGACGACGACATCGACGGCGTGCTGCGCCAGGTGTTGCTCCACCGCCAGCGCATCGGCAACGCCGGTCACCCGCATCTCGGCCCCCATGAGATAACGGCACACGGTATCGCGCAGATCCTCGTCGTCCTCGACGACCAGTACGCGAATGCTCATTCGGGTCCTCCGTTGGGCCGCACTGCGCTCGGCAACGCGAGCCGCCAGTTCCTCGCCGATCAGCTCGCCGACGTCGCGGCCGGAGTCTACGTCCACCTTCCAGGCCGGAACCATCAGCCCGCCCCGTCGGCAAGGCGCCGGCCGCAGCGGCGATTCCGCGCGCCGGCATCTTCCATCGCCAAATAGCGACCGGCGACGACGGACCTGAAACGCACACCCGCGCGGTGTCGGCCATCGACGTCGAGCCCATGATGCATCGCGACACGCTCCCGCAAGCGCCAGGATCGGCTCGAGCAGCGTAATCGCAAGTCTTTGAAGCAATGGCCTATTTTTACTTTATAAATCTTGCGAAACCTGCATGGCCGCGGTGCGAGCGAGCCGGCATCGCCAACCGTGTTGCCTATTCTTGCGTCGGCTTGCCGTGGCGCGGCAAAACCAACCGGAAGCGCGCACCGCCATGATCCGCGTTGATGGCGTCAACGCCGCCGCCGTGCAGCTCGGCGATGCGCCGCACCATGTACAGCCCCAGCCCCAGGCCCGGCCGCGTCTGCATCTGCGGTGACCGATAGTGGCGTTCGAAGATGCGGCCGAGATCCTCGGCGCGAATGCCCGGCCCGTGATCGCGCACGATGATCTGCACGGTATCGCCATCGGCCACGACGCCCAGTTCGACCGCCTGCCGCGCCGACGAATACTTGATCGCGTTCTCGAGCAGATTGGCGATCGCGATGCGTAGCAAAGCGGCGTCGGCCACCAGATCCAGCACGGCGACACCGGGCTCGAAACGCAGTTCGCGTCCCGCCAGGCCGCACAGCGACTCCCCGTCCTCGCGCAGCAGCGCGACCAGATCGAAGCGGCTCGGCCGCAGGTGCATCGCCGCCGAATCCAGCCAGTCGTCGGCCAGCAACGTATCGAGCAAGGTGACCATGCGTTGTGTGGCGCGCTGCATCTTGTCGACTTCGCGGCGCAGATCCCGCTGATCGGGCGGTGCATGGCCATCGACCAGCATCTGCGCCGATGCGTCGATGATGCTCAACGGCGTTCGGAATTCGTGCGAGACCATCGCCAGGAAGTTGCGCTGCTCGTGCAGCGCCTCGGTGAGCCGGTCCTGCGCCTTGCGACGCTCCTGAATCTCCGTGCTCAGCGCGGTGGTGCGCTCCGCAACCTTGCGCTCCAGTTCCGCGCCGGCTGCGCGCGACGCCTGCAGGGCCTGCGTCTGCACTTCCAGCGCCTTTCGCTCCTCGCGCCGAACCCGCAGCGCCATGCCCATGAACAGCGCCAGCATGTGGATGACGATGCCGATCAGGAAGCTGTACTGCGTCCAGTTGTTGTACGGCAACCAGCCATGGTTCTTGACGAACAGCAGCAAGCCGGACGCGCCGTAGACCGAGTAGCCGAGCAGGTTCGGCACCGCCGATGGCAGGCGCCGCCAGACCAGCACCGCGCACATGCCGATCGTCAGCACCGACAGGCTCAGGCGCATCAGATTGAGTTCCGGTGCCACCGCCGCGTACTGGCCCGTCGCCGCCATCGCCAGCACCCACACCCCGCCGAGGCCCGCGAGGCGATAGGTGATCGCCATGCGCGGGAACTGCGCCTTCATCTCCAGCAGGCTCATCGCCAGCGCAATTGACGCCAGGAAGTGCAACGCCATCGCCACCCCATACAGCCACGCGCTGAACGCGGGCGACTCGGGCAGCAACCACTGGGAAATCAGGCCCTCGGCGCTGGCGAACAACAAGGCCGTAACGCCGAGATACGTTGAATACCAGAGAAACTGACGATCGCGCAGCAGGCCACCGAGCATGCCGGTCAGCACGGCCATGAACAGCACCATGCCGATCACCGCCGCGCGCTCGATCGTCGCCTCCATGATCGCGGCACTGAGCGCCGGGAAGCGCCAGACATGACCGCTGACGCTGATCGTTCGCCCGCCGGCGACCCGGATCCAGACGGCTTCGTCGGTCGCCTCGGGCAAGGGCTGCAGGCGGAGGATCGGCGTCAGCGCCACCACGTCGCGCGCCGACCCCGGCACCTGCACGCCCATGGCACGATGCTGCATCACGACGCCGTCGACGGTATGCCGCGGCGCCCAGACATCGAGTTCATCGACGTAAGGCGCGATCAGCTGCAGCCACCAGCCCTCGCCCCATCCGGCCTCGACCTGCACCGGAAACCGCAGCCACCAGGCGCCGCGATTGACGTAACCGGCGTTGAAATGTCGTGGTAGTGGCGCGAAGCGGTAACGCGCCTCGTCGGCGCGGAGCTGCTCTAAGGTCAGCGCACCGGATTCGTCGTAAAAGGCGGACAGATGCCCGGCCAGAGATGCCCGCCCCTGCGCAGCAGCGTGAGCATCGAGCACGACCGGCGACGCGGCCACCGCCGACCCCGCCAGCCCCGTCGCGAGCCACCACGCCAGCAGCAGGATCCAGCGCCGAATCGGGCGGACCGAGGGCGCGATCACGCTGAGACGCCGCAACCGGACAGCCGACCGGATGGAGAACCGGCGGCCGTCACTCAGAACGGAATGTCGTCATCCTCGAACGGGGCGTCCGCAGCCGGTGCTGCGGCCGGCGCGCTGCGGGCCGGCGCATTGCCGCCACCGCGCGGCGCGTAGGCGCGCCCTTCACCGCCATCGCCCATCGACGCCGAACCGCCGCCCGGCTTGCCGTCGAGCATCTGCATGTCCTGCACGCGGATCTCGGTGGTGTAGCGGTCCTTGCCTTCCTTGTCCTGCCACTTGCGCGTGCGCAGCGAGCCTTCGACGTAGACCTTGGAACCCTTCTTCAGGTACTTGCCGGCGATCTCGCCAAGCTTTCCGGGGAACACGACGTTGTGCCACTCGGTGGCTTCCTTCTGCTCACCGCTCTGCTTGTCCTTCCAGCTTTCGGTGGTCGCGATCGTCGCGTTGGCCACGGCGTCGCCGCTCGGGAAGTAACGCACCTCGGGGTCTTTGCCGAGGTTGCCGATGAGGATGACTTTGTTGATGCCGCGGGCCATGGGGCTCTCCTGCTGAATTCGGGTGCCGCTGGCGGCGTTGTTCGCGGCCAGGCAAGAGACGTATTACAGCACAGCCCGACGAGCCGCCGAAACGCGGCGAACAAACGTCCAGATCCTGCCGGACACGCGCGAATATCCGGGCAATTCCTTAGTTTCCCACCGCCGTCGACGCTGGTAAGGTGATCCGGACAATACGCGACGACGCAGCCCGCGCCGTCGCGCCGCATGGAGGAGCGCATGAAAACCAAAATCAACGGGCGCGCGACGGTACGCCGCCTGACGGCGGGGCTACTGTTGGGAGCGCTGTGTGCCGGCCCGGCCTGGGCCAAGGTCTCGGCCGAAGAAGCCGCCAAGCTGGGCAAGGAGCTGACGCCGATCGGCGCCGAAAAGGCCGCCAACGCCGACGGCAGCATTCCGGCCTGGGACGGCGGCCTGACCCAATCGCCGCCCTGCTACAAGGGCGAAGGCTCGCGCTACTGCGATCCGTATCCGACCGACAAGATCCTCTACACGGTGACGCCGCAGAACGTCGCGCAGTACAAGGACAAGCTGTCGGCCGGCCAGATCGCGATGTTCGAGAAGTACCCGAGCTACAAGCTCAACGTCTATCCGACGCGCCGCACCGCCGCCTTTCCCGGCTTCGTCTACGAAGCCACCAAGAAGAATGCACTGAACGCAACGCTGGAGTTCAACGGCGAATCGCTGAAGGGCGCGATCACCGGCTTCCCGTTCCCGATCGCCAAGAGCGGCCAGGAAGTGATGTGGAACCACAAGCTGCGCTACCGCGGCATGGGCGCCTCGCGCTGGAACAACCAGGCCGCGGTCACCGCCACCGGCAGCTACACGCTGGTGAAGATCACCGAGGACGTGTTCTTCCCGTATGCGGCGCAGAACGTGACGCCGGAATCGCTGAACAACGTCATCACCTACTTCCTGCAGATCGTGCGTGATCCGCCGCGCCTGGCCGGTCAGATCACGCTGGTGCACGAGACGATGGACCAGGTCCGCGAAGCGCGCCGCGCCTGGCAGTACAACCCGGGTCAGCGCCGCATCCGCCGCGCACCGAACGTCGCCTACGACAATCCGAGCACCGCATCCGACGGCCTGCGCACCAACGACCAGCTCGACGCCTTCAACGGCGCCACGGATCGCTACACCTGGCAGCTGGTCGGCAAACGCGAAATGCTCGTGCCGTACAACGCGTACAAGCTGCACAGCGACCAGTACAAATACGCCGACATCATCAAGCGCGGCCACATCAACCAGGATCTGCCGCGTTACGAGCTGCACCGTGTCTGGGTCGTGGAGGCAACGCTGCGTGCCGGCACCAGCCACATGTTCAAGCGCCGCACGTTCTATGTGGACGAGGACGCCTGGCAGGTGGTGCTGGTGGACCTGTACGACAATCGCAACCAGCTATGGCGCTGGCAGGAACTGCACGGCTACCAGGCCTACGACAAGCCGTTCATCGGCCCGCCGGCCATGGAAACCGCATACGACCTGCAGTCGGGCCGCTACATCGCCTACTCGATGAACAACGAGGAAGCCGAAACGCGCGAACGCACGTTCGATCGCAGCTACTTCGATCCGTCCAACGTCACCAAGCAGGCGGTGAAGTAAAGCGTCAGGACCGCGCGCCGTCGCCGGAAGCCTCGCCTCTCAGGGCGGGGACTTCCGGCGCACGACGCAGCACCAGCAGCAGCCACACCGCCGCCAGACCTGCGGCCAGCGCGAACGTGGCGCCGATGCCGCCGTGCTGCAGGGCCATCCCGCCCAGCGCGCCACCAGCGAAAGCCCCCAGGAACTGGCTGCTGGCGTAGATGCCCAGCGCCGCACCCTTCTGCCGCGGCGGCGCAGCACGCGAGATCAGCGAGGGCAGCGCGCCCTCCAGATAATTGAAGCCGACGAAGAACAGCAGCAGCGCCGCGACCAGCAGCGCCGGCCGTGCGTGGCCGAACGCGGCCAGCGTCAGCGCCGCGGTCAGCACCACCACCGCGCCACGGAACAGCAACGCACCGCGCGCCGGCTGATCCGATGCCCAGCGGATCAGCGGAAACACCGGGATCAGCGACAGCAGCAGCACCGGCAGATACAGCTTCCAGTGCGTCTCCGCGGCCAGGCCCAGCGTCGCGGCCACCGCCAGCGGTGCGGTGGTGAACAGCGCGGTCATGCAGGCGTGCAGCAGGAAGATGCCGGTGTTCAGCCGCATCAGATTGGCGTCGGCCAGCACGTCGGCCAGCCGCCCTTCGACCTCACGCGTCACCGGCGGCGTCGGCACTGCGAACAGCACCAGCGGCAGGCTCAGCAGTGCCAGCAGCGCGGTCATCAGGAAGATGCCGTCGACGCCGATCCAGCCCGACACCACCGGCCCGAGCACCAGCGCCAGCACGAACGCCAGGCCCATGCCGGCGCCGAGGATCGCCATCGCCATCGTGCGCACGCTGTCGCGCGTGCTGTCGGCGAGCAAGGCCGCCACCGCTGCCGACACCGCGCCGGCGCCCTGCAACGCACGACCGGCGATGATCCAGCCGATCGTGTCGGCCAGGCCGGCCACGAGGCTGCCGGCCGCGAACACCAGCATGCCCAGCACGATCACCGGCTTGCGGCCCCAGCGATCCGAGGCCATGCCCAGCGGAATCTGCAGCAGCGCCTGCGTCAGGCCGTAGACGCCGATCGCCAGGCCAATCTGCCAGCCCTGCGCCGGCGTTTGCAGCGTGCCGGCATACAGCGCGAATACCGGCAGGATCATGAACATCCCGAGCATCCGCAGCGCGTAGACCGCGCCGAGGCTGACGACGGCGCGCCATTCGAGGGCGTTCATGAACGGGATCGGAACCGAAGCTGTGCGGCTTGCGTCGCGTGGGAGAAACCCGGCTTGGACCGGGGCTGGGCGGCCGCATATAGTAATCCGTTCCCCCGCCCTTGCCCCTCCCGATGGACTCGATCCGCATCCGCGGTGCGCGCACGCACAATCTCAAGAACGTCTCGCTGGAGCTGCCGCGCGACAAACTCATCGTCATCACCGGCCTGTCGGGCTCCGGCAAGTCGTCGCTGGCATTCGACACGCTGTATGCGGAAGGCCAGCGCCGCTATGTCGAGTCGCTGTCGGCCTACGCACGCCAGTTCCTGTCGATGATGCAGAAGCCGGACGTCGACGTGATCGAAGGCCTGTCGCCGGCCATCTCGATCGAGCAGAAATCGACCTCGCACAATCCGCGCTCGACGGTCGGCACCGTCACCGAGATCTACGACTACCTGCGCCTGCTCTACGCGCGCGTCGGTACCGCACGCTGTCCGGACCACGCTGTCGCGCTGGAAGCGCAGAGCGTCTCGCAGATGGTGGATCAGGTGCTGGCGCTGCCTGCGGATTCCGCCTGGCTGCTGCTGGCACCGGTCGTGCGCGGCCGCAAGGGCGAGCACGTCGAATGGTTCGAGCAGGCCCGCGCGCAGGGCTTCGTGCGCGTGCGCGTCGATGGCAAGGTCTACGAGCTGGACGAAGTGCCGGCGCTGAACCGCAAGCTTAAGCACGACATCGAGATCGTGGTTGACCGCTTCAAAGTGAAACCCGATCTGAAGCAGCGTCTGGCCGAGTCCTTCGAGACCGCGCTGCGCCTGTCCGAAGGCATCGCCTACGTCGCCCCGCACGGCGAGTCGAAAGCCGAGACGCTGACCTTCTCCGCGCGCATGGCCTGTCCGCACTGCGGCTACTCGCTAGAAGAACTGGAACCGCGCCTGTTCTCGTTCAACGCGCCGCACGGCGCCTGCGCCAAGTGCGACGGGCTCGGCACGCTGCAGACCTTCGATGAAACGCGCGTCGTCGCGCATCCCGAGCTGAGCCTGGCCGCCGGTGCGATCCGCTCCTGGGACAAGCGCAATCCGTATTACTGGCACTTCATCGCCTCGCTCGCCAAGCACTACAAGTTCGATCCCGAGAAGCCGTTCACCAAGCTCGCGGAGAAGGTGCGCAAGGTGCTGCTGTACGGCAGCGGCGACGAGCGCATCGAGTTCGAATATCCGGACGAGCGCGGCCGTATCAGTCGGCGCTCGCATCGTTTCGAGGGCATCATCCCCAACCTCGAACGCCGCTATCGCGAGACCGAGTCCGACGCGGTGCGCGAGGAGCTGTCGAAGTACCTGAGCCAGAAACCCTGCACCGAGTGCGGCGGCGAGCGCCTGAACCGCGCGGCGCGCCACGTCTTCGTCGCCGATCGCAACCTGCCGAGCATCAGCGCGCTGTCGGTACGCGATGCCGAAGCGTTCTTCTCGCAGCTGACGCTGCCCGGCCACAAGCAGGAGATCGCCGCCAAGATCGTCAAGGAGATCGGCGCACGCCTGGGCTTCCTCAACAACGTCGGACTCGATTACCTGACACTGGCGCGCAGCGCCGAGACGCTGTCGGGCGGCGAGGCGCAGCGCATTCGTCTGGCCTCGCAGATCGGCGCCGGCCTGGTCGGCGTCATGTACGTGCTCGACGAACCCAGCATCGGCCTGCACCAGCGCGACAACGAGCGCCTGCTGCAGACGCTGTTCCGGCTGCGCGACCTCGGCAATACGGTCATCGTCGTCGAGCACGACGAGGATGCGATCCGCCAGGCCGACTACGTCGTCGACATCGGTCCTGGCGCCGGCGTGCACGGCGGCCGCATCGTCGCCGAGGGCGTACCCAAGGCGATCGAGAAGGCGCGCGAATCAATCACTGGCCAGTATCTGTCGGGCAAGCAGCAGATCGAGGTGCCGTCGTCGCGCCACGCCCCGCAGAAGGGCAAGGTCGTCACGATCCGCAAGGCCACCGGCAACAACCTGAAACAGGTCACCGCCGAAATCCCGATCGGGCTGATCACCTGCGTCACCGGCGTTTCCGGCTCCGGCAAGTCCACGCTGATCAACGACACGCTATACGGCTACGCCGCGCGCGCACTCAACAACGCCTCGACGCATCACGCGCCCTGTACCGGCATCGACGGCCTCGACCAGCTCGATAAGGTCATCGATATCGATCAGTCGCCGATCGGCCGCACGCCGCGTTCGAACCCGGCGACGTACACGCAACTGTTCACCCCGATCCGCGAACTGTTCGCCGGCGTGCCGGAATCACGCGCGCGGGGCTACGAGGCCGGGCGCTTCTCGTTCAACGTCAAGGGCGGCCGCTGCGAGACCTGCGAGGGCGACGGCGTCATCAAGGTCGAGATGCACTTCCTGCCGGACGTCTACGTCACCTGCGACACCTGCAAGGGCAAGCGCTACAACCGCGAGACGCTGGAGATCAAGTACAAGGGCAAGAGCATCAACGAAGTGCTCGACATGACGGTCGAGGACGCGCTCGCCTTCTTCAAGCCGGTGCCGGCGCTCGCACGCAAGCTGGAAACGCTGATGGACGTCGGCCTGTCGTACATCACGCTGGGCCAGAACGCGACGACGCTGTCCGGCGGCGAGGCGCAGCGCGTCAAGCTCGCCAAGGAACTGTCGCGCCGCGACACCGGGCAGACGCTCTACATCCTCGACGAGCCGACTACGGGCCTGCACTTCCACGACGTCGCCCAGCTGCTGAAGGTGCTGGAGCGCCTGCGCGAACACGGCAATACCGTGGTCATCATCGAGCACAACCTCGACGTCATCAAACGCGCCGACTGGATCCTTGATCTGGGCCCGGAAGGGGGCGACGGCGGTGGCGAGCTGGTCGCCGCCGGCACCCCGGAAGACGTGGCGAAGAACAAGCGCTCGCACACCGGCCGCTTCCTCAAGTCGATGCTGAAGCAATAAGTCGACGGCGCATCACCGCACGGACAGCCGCTCGCGAATCGCGCCGCGCACGCCAAGCTGAAGGACCGCGAAAAAGATAAAGGCCGCTCGAAAGCGGCCTTTATCTTTTGCAGCGGCGACGCGATCGGATCGCAACCGCCGTTTTCCCGCCTCAGAACTGCACGCGGACGTAGGCGCGCGCCATGTCCTTGTCGCGATAGAGGTTCGCGGCGCCGCCGCCCGTGTACCAGGTGTATCCCAGGTTGAAGGAGAAGTTGGACTTGTAGCGCATCTCCCACAGGATATCGCCGGTCTTGCGGCCCTCGATGAAGTTCTCGCCCGGCCCCGGCGCGGTGCCCTTGACGTCATGCTTCCAGGTCAGCTGCGGCTGGAACGAGATCCCCGGCAGCACCGATTCGTAGCGCACCAGCGCCACCAGCACATAGCCCCATGAGAATTTGTCCGGGAACAGGTCGAGGTCGGCCTGCGAGGGATTGAAGCGCAGGCCGTCGATGCCGAACGAGCAGGAGGCGCGCGGCTGCAGCGTCACCGGATCGTAGGAGCAGGCCTGGCGCGAGCCGTTCGAACCGGTGCCATCGGCACCCGCGCTCGCATGCGAGTAGGTACCCGCGGCTTCGAACTGCAGCAGGTCCAGCGGCGGCAGGTCCGGCACCCAGGTCGCACCGGTCTCGAACACGAACAGGATCTGGTCGGCGCCGATCGGGTTCTCGGTCGCGCCGAGCACCTTGGTGCCGCCGAAGTTGAACTGATACACGTCGAGGCGCTCGTAGCCGCGGATGTAGCAGGGATTGGAGCGCGTATACGGGATGAAATTCGGATTCGGATCGCCGCGGCCGGCGGCGCTGGCATTGCGGTTCTGGCTGCCCAGCGTCTGGGGTTCGCAGGCCGCGTTCTCACCGGCCGCGGTGCCGCGATACGGGGTCACGAAGGCCGGGAACGAACGGGCCGAACCCGGCGCATGGCCGATCGCCAGGTCGAAGGTGTCACGGAACGCACCCGGCGTGCCGTTGCCGTCGACGACGTAGTCGCTGGGCGAGTACACACCCTGCCCGCCACCGAGCGGAATCGCGGCGTCGAAACCGTTGCCGACGTAGGAGCCGACACCCGCGGTCGAACCGGCGCAGCCACGGCCCGCCGGCAGCACGTTGGGAACGCCGACGATGCCGCCGGTCAGACGGCCGATGCTGCCGAAGATGGTTTCGACCAGATCCAGCGCCGGATCGAGCGCGTCGGTCGGCAGCAGCGCGCGTTCCAGGTTCGCATCGTGGCAGCGCGACAGCGTCGGACCGAAGGCGGCGAACACCAGGTCCTCGGTATCGACCTGCAGCGGCAGGTTCGGGCGGTAGGCGACTTCACCCTGGAACGACCAGCCCAGCGCGGCGGTGTTGAAGCTCGCGCCGAACATCTGGATGTCTTCCGGATATTCGACCAGCAGCTTGACCGTATCCAGCGGCACGGCGTTGCTGGTGGCGTTGGCCGGGTCCTGCTGCGTCAGCTCGCGCACCAGCGGCAGATCCGGGCAGGTCGCCAGGAAGGTCACCGGATCGTAGGCGTCGATGCCCAGCGCATTGCCCTCGCGACGTGCGCAGCTCGCCACGGTCGAGAAGAAGCTCGCGTACGGCAGACGCGAGTGGTAGTTCATGAAGTAGAACGCGACCTCGGTGCCGTCGTTGAAATCTTCCGCGTAGTACTTCAGCGACACGCCGTACTGGCCGCTGTTGCTGGCTTCCAGATCGCGCAGGCGGTCGATCTTGGTCGTCGTGTTGGTGACGCCCTGCAGCGGGTTGTAGAGCGGATAGGCGATGCCCTGCGGGTCTTCGGCGCCACCGCCGAAGTGCACGAACGCGTAGTCGATCGCGTTGTTGGTGCCGACCGTGTCGGACAGCTGCAGCATCGTGCCCGGTGCCGGCGCTTCCACCGGCACCCATTCATAGGCATAGAACGCCTCGAGCGTGGCGTTGTAGAACGGCTCGAAGCCGAGCGAGACCATGCCCTGCGGCGTGAACACTTCCTCGACCAGAAAGCCGACGCGATAGAAGTTGTTGGCGTTGATCGAGTTGACCTGGTTGACCGAGTTCAGCGCCAGCAGCAGCGATTCGCCCCAGTTGATCAGGTGGCGGCCGACCTTGAAGGTCAGCTCCTTCTCGCCGATCGGCAGCGAGCCGTAGATGTAGGCATCGAGCAGCTGCAGATCGGCGCCGGTCTGCTTCAGCAGTTCGCCGCTGCGACGCTTGCGCGTGGTCGGCAGACCCGGACCGTACTGCGTCGGCAGCAGCGGGCCGAAGGTGGGATCGGGCAGACCGACCCGCGGATCGTTGATGTTGTCGCGATTGATCTCGTTCGGGTGAAACTCCTCGAAATCGTTGTTGACCGCGTCATAGAACGCCAGCGTCTTCACGAACAGGCCGAAGTCGCCGAAGGTCAGCGTCAGGTCCTGCGTGATCTTGCCGACGGCAGAGGTCAGGTCGCCCTTGTCGTAGTTCCAGTTGCCATCGTCGTAGTTGGGACTGAACTGGCCGCGCTGTGCTGCCAATGCCGCGGCCGGATGGCCCTGGTCGCGGAACAAGCCCTGGCAGGACTGGTTCAAGCCGCCGCAGACGCCAGGATTGACGTTGGCCTTGCCAAGGTAATCCTCGTGGCGATCCTGCATGCGGATGGAGGCGCCGAGCGTGATCGTGGTGTTGAACACACCGTCGATCTCCTCGTCGTTCCAGGGCAGCGAGAAACTGAGCGCCTGCGCCAGACCGATATGGCTGCCGAGCACGGCGGCGAAAAGACCGGCAAACAGCCGGGCACACGACCTGCGGTGGTAACCCCACGTCATCGTATATCCCCTCTCTCTCCTGGGTTCGGCGCTTCGGCATCAAGGCCGACGGCCGGGGGCCGCATCCGGTCGCACTACCGGACCTCCTGCATCCCCGCGTCGATTATGGATCAAACGCGATACGGCGCAAACGAGAATTCAGCGTACCGCGCCAGCCCCGTCGAAGTGGCAGACCGACTGCCGCGTGCCGACGACGCGAGGCGACGGCACCTGCTGCGTGCAGCGGTCGGCGGCTTGCCGGCAACGCGGGTGGAAGGCGCAGCCGTTCGGTCGTCGCGCCGGATCAGGCGCGGTGCCCTCGATCGCCTCTAGGCGCCCGCTGCCACCGCCGATGCGCGGTCGCGCCGCCAGCAGCGCGCGTGTGTAGGGGTGCGCCGGCGCGGCCAGCACCTCTCGAGTCGGGCCGGATTCCATGGCACGGCCGGCATACATGACCAGGCTGCGCTCGCACAGCTCGGCAACCAATCCCAGATCGTGGGCGATCAGCAGCAGCGACAGCCCCAGTTCGCGACGCAGCTGCGCCAACAGCGCCACGATCTGCGCCTGTACGCTGACATCAAGCGCCGTGGTCGGCTCGTCGGCGATCAGCAGTCGCGGCTCGCACAGCAGGCTGGTGGCGATCAGCACCCGCTGCCGCTGGCCGCCCGACAGTTCGTGCGGGTACTGCGCAAGCCGACGTGCGCCATCCGACAGCTGCACGGCATCCAGCATGCGCAAGCTGGCGGCGCGGGCTTGCGTGCGGCTGGCGCCGCGATGATGGATCAGGCCCTCCGCCATTTGCGTGCCGATCGTCAGATGCGGATTGAGGCTGCTCATCGGGTCCTGGAAAACCATCGCGATGCCCGCACCGCGCCGCCGCGCCATCTCCGGCGCCGGCAGCCCCAGCAGCTCTCGATCGTCGAAACAGATACGCCCTTCGACCTGCGCGCCCTCTTCGAGCAAGCCCATGATCGCCAGGGCCGTCTGCGATTTTCCGGACCCGGATTCCCCGACGATGGCCAGCGCCTCCCCCGCTTGCATGCTGAAATCGACGCCGTCGACCACGGTCGCCACCCCGCGCGCGGTCGCAAAGCGGATGCGCAGATTCTCGACGCGCAGCAGGCTCACCGACGCGGCTCCGAATCCGGCAACAGCGCGCTTCGCAGATGCTCGCCGAGCACATTCAGACACAGCAGCGTGAAGACCAGAAAGACCGCCGGGAACAGCAAGGCGCCGGGCGTGCTCTCCATCTCGCGCGCACCTTCGTTGACCAGCGCGCCCCAACTCGTCGCAGGCTCCTGCACGCCGAGCCCGAGGAAACTCAAGAAGGATTCGATCAGGATCACCTGCGGCAGGGTCAGCACCGCGCAGACCACGACCACGCCGAGCAGGTTGGGGACGATGTGGCGGCGCAGGATCGCCGGTGTATCCAGCCCAGCGGTGAGGGCGGCATCCACGTAGGGCTGGCGCCGCAGGCTCAGCGTCTGGCCGCGCACGATACGCGCCATGTCGAGCCAGTTGACGGCGCCGATCGCCACGAACACCAGCCACAGTTCGCGGCCGAACAGCACCATCAGCAGGATCACGAAGAACAGGAACGGCAGCGCATACAGCACATCGACCACGCGCATCATCAGGCTGTCGACCCGACCGCCGACGTAGCCCGCGATCGCGCCCCAGGCCAGGCCAATCAGCAGCGACACCACGGTGGACACCAATCCCACCAGCAACGACAGGCGCCCGCCCTCCAGCGTGCGCACGTAGAGATCGCGGCCAAGTCCGTCGGTGCCGAACCAATGCTGCGATTGCAGCGTCGGCGGCGCCGACCACTGGCCCTCGAAATCGATGTGGTCGGCCGCGTACGGGCTGAGCCACGGTCCGGCGACCACCAGCAGCAGCACCGCGATCAGACCGATGGCAGCGACGCGCGCGGTCCGGCGACGCGGCAGCGAGAAGATGCGCAGTTTCATGCCGGCCGCGCCCGCGGATCGAGCCGACCGTACAGCAGATCGACCAGGAAATTGCAGAGCACGATCAGCGCGCCGTACAGCAGCACCACACCCAGCACCAGCGTGTAGTCGCGATTCAGCGCCGCCTGCACGAAATAGCGGCCGAGTCCCGGCAGGTTGAACACCTGCTCGACCACCACCGAACCGGTGAGCAGGCCCGCCGCCGCCGGCCCCAGGTAGGACAGCACCGGCAGCAACGCCGGTTTCAGCGCGTGACGCAGCAAAATCGCGCGTTCCGGCAAACCCTTGGCGCGTGCCGCGCGGATGTAGGGCGCGCGCAGCGTCTCCACCAGACTGCTACGGGTCAGGCGCGCGAGATACGCGGCCTGCGGCAGCGCGAGCGCGACCATCGGCAGCAGCATGTCGGCATAGCGACCTGCCTGCCAGCCGCCGGCGGGCAACCAGCCCAACGTGATGGCGAACAGCAGGATCAGCAGCGGCGCCACCACGTAGTTAGGCAGCGACAGGCCGATCGACGCCAGCCCCATCAGCACGCGATCCAGCAGGCCGTCGCGATGACGCGCGGCGAACGTGCCGGTGCCCAGGCCCAGCACGAGCGCCAGCAGCAGGGCACCGCCCCCGAGCGCCAGCGACACCGGCAGCGCCTGTGCGATCAACTCGGTGACGCGGTAGCCCTCGTAATGCAGCGAGGGCCCGAGATCGCCCCGCAGCAGATCGCCGAGATAGCCGACGTATTGCTGCCACAGCGGCCGGTCGAGCCGGTACTGTGCTTGCAGCGCCGCCTCGACCTGCGGCAGCAAGGCGCGCTCGCGGTCGAAGGGGCCGCCCGGCGCGGCACGCATCATGAAGAACGTCAGGGTCACCAGCACCCATAGCGTGGGCAGGGCCTGCAGCAGTCGGCGAATCGCGAGCGGCATACGAACAGTGTCCAGCGTTCTACCCCTCGCCCGCCAGCGTCACATGACACCGGTCGGCCAGTCGCGCCGCGATCGGCAGCGGTCATTACTTAGGGCAACAGACGCAGATCCTTGCTGTAGTGATAGTCGAGGAGGTTGTCCTGCCAGCCCTGCACGCGCGGCTTGACCAGATGCTTGGAGACGTACCAGTAGATCGGAATCACCGGCCACTCGCTGAGAAGGCGTGCCTCGGCCGCCGCCAGCATCTGCTGGCGTTGCAGCGGATCGACGGCGGCGGCCGCGCCTGCGATCAAGGCGTCGTACTCGGCGTCGGCCCAGCCGGTGTCGTTCTGTCCATGCGACGACTGCAGGATGTCGGTAAAGGTGGATACGTCGTCGTAGTCGCCGATCCAGGTCGCGCGGAACACCTGCGTGACCTGCCGCTGGCGGCGGTTGTGCAGGTAGACCTTGGTTTCCTCGTTGAACAGGCGCGTGCGCACCCCCAGATGCTGCTTCCACATCGCAGCAATCACGACCGCAATGCGCTTGTGATCCTCGTGGGTGTTGTAGCGCAGCTCGATCTCCAGCGGCCGCGCCTCGGAATACCCCGCCTCGGCATAGAGCCGTCGCGCCTCGGCCAGCTGGCGTTCGCGCGGCCAGTGCATCCATGCGAGCGCCCGGCCCCGGTGCCCCGAAGTGCCGGGCGGCACCCAACCCAGCGCGGGTTGTGCGACGCCGTTCATCACCTTGTTCACGATCAGCTCGCGATCGACGGCCATGGCCAGCGCCTGACGCAAAGCGCGGTTGTCCTTGAACGGCGGGCGCGTGACATTGAAGCCGTAGTAATAGACACCCAGGTACGTGGCCAATCGCAGTTCGTCGCCGAGCTGGCGGCGGATCCAGGGCGCCTGCACCAAAGGAATCTGGTAGGTGATATCGATCTCGCCCGCGCGATAACGCTTCAGCTCCGAGCCGACATCCTCGGTCGGCAGATAGCGCACCTGTGAGATGTGCGTTGCGACATCGTTCCAGTAGTGAACATTGCGCGCGAGCGTGATCTGCGATTGCACGATCCACGTCTGCAGCAGGTACGCGCCGTTGCCAACCAGACGGCCCGGCCGCGCAAACGCGTCGCCCCATTGCCGCACGCTCGGTGCGTGAACCGGGAAGGCGCTGGGGTGCGCGAGCAGGCCCAGGAGCTGCGGTGACGGCGCGGTCAGTTCGATCCGCAGACGCAGCGGTCCCACCGCCTGCACACCGAGCCGCTCCGGCGGCAGTCGCCCGGCAGCAATCTCCGTCGCGTTGACGATCGGCGACAGCATGCCGCCGAAACTGCCCCCCGTGGCCGGATCGACGCTGCGCCGCAAACCGGCCACGAAATCCTGCGCCGTCACCGGCTCACCGTTGGACCAGCGCGCCTGCGGACGCAGATCGAAGAAGTAGACGCGACCGCCGTGCAGCACGCGCCAGCCGACCGCGGCGCCAGGCACGATGCGCCCATCGGGCGCAACCGAGGTCAGCCCCTCGTAGAGATCGCGCAGGATGGCAAGCGCACTGACGCTTTCGGCGCGGTGCGGATCGAGTGTCTCCGGCTCCTGGCCGTTGCCAATGCGCAGCACGCCTGACTCTGCCGCTGCCAAGGTCACAGCCAGCATGCTCGACAGGCCCAGTGCGGCCAGTACCGCGCGCATCAAAGCGCTCAGCCGCGCCGCGCCGTGGCCTGCGGCCGCGACGCCCAGGTAACGATGACGACGCCGGCCAGGATGATCGCGGTGCCGAGCAGCTGGCTGCGGCTCAGATGCTCATCGAGGATCAGCCAGCCCAGCAGCACCGCCACCGCCGGATTGACGTAGGCGTAGGTGCCGAGCTGCGACGGCGTGACCTGGTGCACCAGCCAGAAGTAGGCACCGTAGGCGATGCAGGAACCGAACACCGCGAGGTAGAGCAGCGCGGCGATGCCGTCGACGCTCCAGTGCCAGCGCGGCGCTTCGCCCAGCGCAAGGCCCAATGCTGTCATGACGATGCCGGTGAAGAGCATCTGCAGGGCCGCCGTCATCGCCGGCGCGCAACCGACCGGTCGTCGTCTCGAGTAGATCGAACCCGCGGCCCACAGCATCGGCGAGACCAGCAGCGCCACATACGCCACCACTGGCGCGGCCTGCAGGCTGAGGCCAGCGCCCACCAGCACCACCACACCGCCGAAACCCATCAGCAGGCCGACGATCGTCCAGTTGCCGGGTCGTTCCCCGCCACGCCCCCAGGTGCCAAACCAGGCCATCCACAACGCGGACGTGGCGACGATCAGCGCCGCCTGGTTGGACTCGACCCACTGCTCGCTCCAGGTCACCAATCCGTTGGCCCCGACCAGCATCATCGTCGATGTCGCAGCGATGGCGATCCAGTCTCCGCGTGCACGCGGCAGGCGCGCGCCGCGCCACCAGGCATAGGCCAGCATCAGGGGTGCGGCAATCAGGAAGCGGGCGCCCGCGAAGAGCACCGCCGGCAGCTCCTGCACGCCGATGCGTATCGCGAGGTAGGTTGAACCCCAGACCAGGTAGACGACCGCGAACGCCAGCAGAATCTGCGCCGGCCGCTGCGCGACGGCACCGGCGCTCATCGGATCGCTCGACGGCGCGCCGCGAGATCCAAGCGCGTCAGTTCTGGACCGATTCCGGCGTCTCGGCAGGCGCGTTGAGCGCAGCAGTGTGCGCTTCCTGCTCCTCGAGCTGCTGCATGTGCGCGAGCCATTGCGTCGCGTTGTTGCGGCTCTCGTCGAAGCCGAGCGCACGCTGCAGATAGGTCACTGCACGCTTGCGGTCACCCAGGTTGAACGCGGCGATGCCGGCGAGGAAAGCGGCTTCGCCCGGGCGCTTCAAACCGCCCTTGGCCTGCGCCTTGTCGGCCATCTCCAGCGCCGGCTTCCACTTCTCGCTCTCGACGTAAATCTGCATCAGGCGGAAGTAGATCTCACCCTTGTCCGAAACCTGCGCCGCCTGCTTCAACACCGGCTCGGCGCGGTCGTACTCACGCGCCATGGTCCAGGCGTCGCCCAGCAACGACAGGGTCTTCTCGTCAGCTTTCAGCACCTTGCTGTCGAGACCGCGCTGCAGCACGTTGGCCGCCTTGTACGGAATCTCCATCAGCAGATACACGTTGGCGAGGTTGCGCATCTCACCATCGGTGTCGATGAAGCCCTGGCGCTCGGCCAGCGCCAGCACCGCCAGCGATTCGCGGTCCTGCTTGATCTCGAAGAACACACTGGAGAGCTGCTTCCAGTAGTCCTCCTTCTGCGGCGCCAGCTGGATCAGGCTCACCAGCACTTCCGCGCACTGCGGGAACTGCTTGAGTTCGAAGTGCAGCGCCAGCTTGAGCTGAAGCCAGGATTCCTTGGGCTCCTTGGTCTTCGACAGCGCCAGATCGACCTGCGGCAGCGCATCGCGGAAACGCTTGCGGTCGGCGTAGACGCTGGCCAGCAGAATGTGCGCATCGGCCGGCGGCGGCAACGTGGCTTCCGAGAAGTACTGCTCCAGCTTCTGGATCGCCTTGTCGGTCTGATTGTCCTGGAAGTAAAGCTGCGCGACGTTGAACAGCATCTGCTCGTACGGCTGCTGCGGCAACGAATCGAGCTGCAGCGCGGTCTCGAACGAGCGGATCGCGCCTTTGAAGTTGTTCTGCGAAACGTGGACGAAGGCAGCGGTCTGATGCAGCACCGCCTTCTCGTAGTCGTTGGAGGTGCGCTCCAGCAGCGAGTTGATCCGCTCCAGCGCCTCGGCATCGCGCTTCTTGCCGATCATGTCGTGGATGCGCTCGAGCTGGCGATAGGTGCTCTCGCTGAGCGTTCCGGTGGCCTTGCGCTCCTTTTTCTGCGCATCGGCCTGCTGCGGTAGCAGGCCGGCGCAGGCCACGGCCAGGATCGCCACTACATAACGTGCTTTATCGGCCCGCAACATCAGTCTGCGCCCATGTTGAATTTGACCGTGTACTCACCCTTGGTCTCGACCGGCTTGCCGTCGACGACCTTGGGGCGGAAACGACCCTTGTAGGCGGCCGCCACGGCCGCGGACTCGAAATAGCCGCGCGGCTTGGCACTCTTGACACGCGCGCTCTTGACCGTGCCGTCAGGCCCCACCGTGATTTCCAGCAGCACCTCACCGCTGACGCCATCCAACGCCGCCTGGCGCGGATACTGCGGCGCGATACGCACCATCGCGATCAACTCGCCATCGCCGGCAATCGGCCCCGCAGCCGAGAAACTGCCGAGGAACGGGCCACCGCTGATGTTGGTACCGAGATTCAGGTTCGGCACCGTGAACTTGACCGGCGCTACGTCAGCCTTGCTGGCAGCCTGGACCTTGAGCTGCGGCGGCGGCGGCTGCTTCGGCGGCGGCGGCTTTTCCGGCTTCTGACGCTGACGGGTTTCCAGCTCCGTGGTGCGCTTCAAGCGCACGAAATCGATGGTGGCCAGCGTCTGAGTTTCGCCCGCGTGGTAGCGGCCGCCCTGGATCATCAGCTGCAACGTCGCGAACATCGTGAACGTGACCGCCAAGCCAATGACCAGCGGCTTGGCGAAACGCAGCGGCGAGGTGTGGACCTTGGTGCTCATCAGCCCCCCTGGCCCAGCGCAGCGATCGACACCGACTCGATGCCGCCGGCGCGGATCTGACTCATGACCTGCGTCAGCACACCGGCCTGCGACGCGGTATCCGCGATGATGACGACCGTGTCTTCCGGACGCTCGGCGTGCATGCGCTCGATCATCGGACGCACCTCACGCAGATCGACCTTGCGGCGGTCCATCCAGATCTCGCCGTTCGGGCGGATCGCGACCAGGATGTTGCCGGACTGCTTGTACTCCGCGGTCTCGGCTTCCGGCTTGGTGACCGTGATGCCGGCCTCCTTGATGAAGGAGGTCGTGATGATGAAGAAGATCAGCAGCGTCAGCACGAAATCCAGCATCGGCGCCAGATCGATGCCGGTTTCTTCTGACAGCTCTACGTGTCGGCGTGAACGCATCGGTAATTCCGGCTTATTTCGGCGCGCTGGCGGCGATCGAGATGTTGTAGATGCCGCCCTGGCGCACCTGGTCCATGACCTGCACCAGAACGCCGGTCGGCGCATCGCCGTCGGACCCGATCACCACAACGTCATCGGGACGCTGCGAGTGCAGGCGCTCGATGTTGGCGCGCACCGCCCGCAGATCCACCTGGCGGGTGCCGATGAAGATCGAGCCGTCGTTCTTGATCGAGATCGCGATGCTGCCGGCTTCCTTGCTCTCGGCCGCCTTCGAGGCCGGCTGCGTCGCCGGAATCGCAACCTCTTTGACGAACACCGCGGTGATGATGAAGAAGATCAGCAGCGTCAGCACGAAATCTAGCATCGGCGCCAGATCGATGCCGGTGTCGTGTCCGTGATCGGACTGCGAGTGGCGTTGAAGTCGCATGTCAGTAGGTGAACTTGTCTGCGAGCCGCTCGGTTTCCACGCGGATGCGCGCCACGAAGCGGTTGACCGGGAACAGGCCGGAGATGCTGACCGCCAGGCCGCTCATCGTGCAGACCATGGCCTCGGACACGCCGTCCGCCATGGTACGAGCGTCGGCCGAACCGCGCGCCGCCATCGAGTCGAACACGCTCAACATGCCGCTGACCGTTCCTAGCAGACCGAGCAACGGCGCCAGCGGGACCAGCACGCGCAGCAACTGCATGTTGTTGTTCATCGCGTTGTTGAGCCGCGAGATCATCGTGCGACGGATCTGGCGTGCCATCCACGAATGACGATCGCTGCGCCCATTCCATTCGCCCAGCAGCGCATCGGCCTGCTGCGGCAACTCGTGACGGAAGAACCAGTACCGCTCGAGGATCAGCATCCACATGACGACGCATGAGATGAAGATCCAGACCACCACCGGCCCACCCGCCTCGATGAGGCGGTTGAGCGCGATGAACGGCGCGAGCAGGAAATCAAGCACGGCGCTTGGCCTCGAGGCGCTCGGCCAGCAGGCCGGTGCTCTGCTCGTCCAGGATCTGCACCACTTGGCGCGAACGGGCCTGCAGCGCCGCGTTCATGAACAGCAGCGGCACGGCGACGCCCAGACCCAGCACCGTCGCGATCATGGCCTGCGAGATACCCGCGGCCATCAGCTTGGGATCACCCGAGCCGGACTCGGTGATGCTCTGGAAGGTGATGATCATGCCGACGACGGTACCGACCAGGCCGAGCAGCGGACCGGCGGCGACCGCGAGTCGAAGGAACGACTGGAAGCGCTCCAGCACCGGCACTTCGCGCAGCACCGCTTCGGAGATGCGCAGTTCGACGATTTCGGCGTCCTGCTCCATCTTCGCGGCATCACCCTTGAACGTGGCGAGCACGCGGCCCAGCGGATTGTCCTGCGACGGACGGTCGAGGTCGTTGAGCTGGCGGCGCACGCGCGCGGCGACGCCGGTCAGGAACACGAACTGATAGATCGCCACGGCGGCGCCAATGATGCCGACGGCGATGATGACGATACCGACCAGATGGCCCTGACGGATGCGGTCGATCCAGCCCGGGCGCTGCACGTACAGCGACAGCAGCACACCGCGGCTCGGATCGACGACCATCTTCTCGTAACCCGAGGTGGCTTCTTCCAGGTTGCGGGCATAGCGCGGATACGGCGAGTCGAGCTGACGCGACATCTCAGCAAACGCGCGCTGGCTCGGCAGATAGGACAGGAAGTGTCCGTCGCTGACCGCCGTGAACGGGCCGATGCGCACCACCGAGTGCTGCGCGGTCTCGCCGTCGCCCGACACCAGATTGGCCTTGAACTTCACGACCTTGCCGGTCTCCGTGGCTTCCCGCTGCATCTCGAACCAGAAGCGCTCGAGATCGTCGATCGATGGCAGATCCTTGGTGCCGGCCAGGCGCTGGGCGAACTCGGTGCGGTCCGGGAACTGCGCGCTCAAAATCGAGTTCTGCGCCACCGACGAGAAGTCGCCAGCAACCTGACGCACGACGCCGAACATTTCGCCGAGGTTGCCGGCCTTCGCATCGAGGGCCGTTTGCAGTTCCGTCAGCTTGCGCTCGTTGGCATCGAACTGCGCCGACAGCGAGTTGGCGCGCGCTTCCTGCTGCGCCCGCAGGCCCTTGGCCTCGGCGAGCAGACGCACCTGCTGGTCGCGCTCCTGCTGGAACTTGGTGACGCGGGCCTGATTCTCGCGGGCCTCGGCGGCACGCGCGTTACGCGTCTGATCGAGAAGCTGGTCGAGATTGGTGGCAGCCGACAGCGCCAACGGCGCGGCCAGACCGGCAACCAGGACCAGACCACAGAGGCGTTTGACGTGGGCGCTCATTTAGTTCGCCTCCTTCGGCGCGGCGACAGGCACGGTAATCAGATCGGGGGCGCCTTCCTTCTTGGCGACCTTGATCGCACGGCGCAGGGCACTGCGGTAGCTGTTGTCTTCCTTCCAGGCCTTGGCCTCGGCATCCCAGTAGCCGACGCTCTTGCCGTCCAGCGTCTGGTACAGCAGGGCGACGCGGCCGACGCGCAGGAACTGCATGGTGCGGTCGTCGACGCGGCCTTCGTAGGCTTCGATCGTACGGCCGTATTCCATTTCGATCTGGTAGGCCTCGACGATGCGGCGGTACTTCTCGGCGATGGAGACATCGGCGCGCGCCATCATTTCCTTGAGACTGAGGATGCGCTTGCTGCGTTCGTCGGCCAGGAACGGCACGTCGAGCTGCACGAACTGATCCAGGGTATCCAGCATCTTCTGCAGCAGCGGCACGATCTCGCGGCTGGTCGTCTCGATGTCCTTGAGCTGCTGCTGCATGCGGCCCATCTCGTCGACCTGCGACTTGAGCTGCTGCGCCAACTGTTCGTTGTAGCGCTTGAGACTCTCGGTCTCCTGCAGCACGGCGCGATACTCGCCGACCGCCGAGCGCGTCTCGTTGTCGAGCTTGTCGATCGTCTGCTGGGTCTGCTGGGCGGCCTGTTCGGTGGCCACCTGCTCATTGATCGCACGGCCGACCGTGCCGGACTGGGCGTAAGCAGCCGCCGTCACCAGCAGAGCTGCGGTCGCCCAGCCGCCGCGCGTCGCGGCTGCGGCAAACAGGCTTTTCGACATAACTGAAGGATCCTTATGTATGAACGAATTACTGACGCGGCACGGCAAACAAAATACGTTCCCGAGCCGCAGGCCGGCGATGGTAGCACTAAAGAATTTGACGGGAACACGGGGTTTCCCCCAAGCCTGAAACGCCGCGATCAGGCACGTTCCCTGACCTCTCGGCAGCAAAAAACGCGCCGATCACATCTGAACTTTCCCGATCGCTGCACGGTCGGCTGGACGTTCATCTCACGGCCACAGGGGAGCCCCATGAACCTGCGTCTCAGCATCGCGATCCTGACGATCGCCCTCGGCGCCTGCGCACAGACGCCGAAACAAGCAGTGCCCGCCAGCCCCGCGCCCGGCGACAGTGCCGCCGCCTCGACGGCGCTCAACCGGTTGTTCTCCGAATACTGGGAGGCCGCACTGGCGCTGAACCCGCTGGGCGCGACCTACGTCGGCGACAACCGCTACAACGACCTGCTGCCGAATACGTTCGGGCCGGAATTCCGCACCCGGGAAGAGGCCTTCGAACGCGCGTGGCTGGCGCGGATCGAGGCCGTGGACCCGGCACCGCTGGCCGCGCAGGACCGCCTGAGCATCGAGATCTTCAAGCGCGATCTGCGCACCGACCTCGACGCCCGACGCTTCCCCGGCTACCTGCTGCCGATCAACCAGTTCTACAGCATGCCCAACCAGCTCGCGCAGCTCGGTTCGGGTACCTCGGCGCAGCCCTTCAAGACCGTGCAGGACTACGAGAACTGGCTGAAGCGCGCGGGCAAGATTCCGGCGCTGTTCGAGCAGATGATCGTCAACATGCGCGAAGGCGTGACCGCCGGCGTGGTCCAGCCGCGCGTGCTGATCGAGAAGGTTGTGCCGCAGCTCGATGCACTGATCCACGCCGATCCGGCACAGACCCTGTTCTTCCGGCCGGTCGCCTCGTTCCCGGACACCGTGCCGGCCGCCGAACAGGCGCGCCTGCGCGAGGCCTATCGCACGCTGATCCAGAAACAGCTGATGCCGGCCTACATCGGCCTGCGCGACTTCATCCGCGACGAGTACCTGCCCAGGACCCGCGACAGCGTGGGTCTGGACGCGCTGCCCAATGGCGCGGAGTGGTATGCCTATAACGTGCGCCGGCTGACGACGACCGACCTGACGCCGGCACAGATTCACCAGATCGGCCTCGACGAAGTGGCGCGCATCCATGCCGAGATGCGCAAGGTCATCGCCGCGCTCGGCTTCCAGGGCGATCTGCAGGCATTCTTCCGCTTCCTCGGCACCGATCCGCGCTTCAAGTGGGACACCGAAGCGCAATTGCTGGCCGACTACAACAGCCTGCGCGGCAGGGTCGAGCAAGGCGCCCAGCGCCTGTTCTCGGTGATGCCGAAGGCGGACTTCGAGATCCGGCCGGTCGAAGCGTTCCGCGCCAAGTCCGCGGCCGGCGGCTCGTACATGCGCCCGAGCGAAGACGGCACCCGCCCGGGCATCTTCTACGTCAACACCTACGACCTGCCCTCGCGCAAGACCTGGGATATGGAAGACCTGTTCCTGCACGAGGCGATTCCCGGCCACCATTTCCAAATCGCGCTGCAGCAGGAGCTGCAGGGCATCCCGGCGTTCCGCCGCTTCGGCAGCTTCACCGCCTTCATCGAGGGCTGGGGCCTGTATGCCGAGTCGCTGGGCAAGGAGATCGGCATCTACACCGATCCCTACCAGTACTTCGGCTACCTGCAGAACGAGCTGTGGCGTGCGATCCGCCTGGTCGTCGACACCGGCCTGCATAGCAAGCACTGGTCGCGCCAGCAGGTCATCGACTACATGCTCGCCAACTCCGCCGAGAGCCAGACGCAGGCGATCGCCGAAGCCGAACGCTACATGGCGATCCCCGGCCAGGCACTGGCCTACAAGATCGGCGAGCTGAAGATCAAGGCACTGCGCGCCCGCGCCGAACGCGAACTGGGCCCGCGATTCGACATCCGCGGCTTCCATGCCGAAGTCCTGCAGGATGGCGCGGTGCCGCTGGACGTGCTCGAAGACAAGATCGCACGCTGGATCGCATCGCAGCAGGGCTGAACCTCGCCGGCCCACGGGGCGGCGGCCGGGTCTCGTTTAGCATCACGGGACCATGGCCGCCGACAGCCTGTTCACCCAGCCCGCCTATCTGGAGCCGCTGATCGACAGCGGCTGCGTCGGTCCCGAGACCGGCTGGACGCCGCTGGCGCCACCGGGGGTGTATCGGAAGGCCCACTCCTGGGGTGAGTTCGTGTTCGACCATGCCTTCGCCGAGGCGTACGCACGGCACGGGCTGGACTACTACCCCAAGCTCACGGTCTGCACGCCCTTCACGCCGGTGCCGGCGTCACGGGTGGCGAGCCGCGAACAGGCCGGCGCGCTGCAGGCGCTCGCCACCGAGCAGGCCGCGTCCGGCGTGCATGCATTGTTCCTGCCCGAGCAGGAGGCGCGACAGCTCGAGCAGGCCGGCTGGCTGCGTCGCGAACAGGCGCGCTACGTCTGGCGCCAGCGCGGCCACGCGGACTTCGACGGCTTCCTCGCAGCGCTGAATCACAAGCGCCGCAAGAACATCCGACACGAGCGTCGCCAGATCGCCGAGGCCGGTTATCGCATCGAGTGGCGCCGTGCTGCCGAGCTGGATGCCGCTTTGTGGACGCGCGTGTTCGCCCACTACGTCGATACCTACCGCGCGCGCGGCATGGCCCCCTATCTGAATCTGGATTGCCTGCGGCGCTGGGCGCGCGTTTTTCCGGAGGCCTTCTGGTTCTGCCTCGCGTTCCACGGCGACGACTGCGTGGCGATGGCCTGGTACTTCGAGGATGGGGATCGGCTCTGCGGCCGGCACTGGGGCAGCGACGGCGGCCACGCCCTGCTCCACTTCGAGCTGTGCTGCTACCAGGGCATTGCGCGCGCGATCGAACGTGGCCTGTCGCTGTTCGACGCCGGCGTGCAGGGCACGCACAAGCTGCTGCGTGGCTTCGATGCCGAACGCAGCCACTCCGCTCATTGGTTCGCACACGAGGGTTTTCGCGAGGCCATCGGCCGCTATCTGCAGCGGGAGCGCATCGCGATCGGCGACGAGGTCTCGGCGCTGGCCGCGCACAGCGGCTACCGCCACGTCGCGATCGATGAGCCGGACTGAAAACCGTCGACGCCGCGCCACTACCAGCGCAGCAGCACCGACCCCCAGGTCATGCCGCCACCCACGCCTTCGAGCAGCACCAGATGGCCGTTGCGGATGCGCCCATCGCGCACCGCCTTGTCCAGCGCCAGCGGCACCGAGGCGGCGGAGGTATTGCCGTGGTGCGCGACCGTCGTCACCACACGCTCACGCGGCACTCCCATCTTGTCGGCGGTGGCGTTGATGATGCGCAGGTTGGCCTGGTGCGGCACGAACCAGTCCAGATCGCCGCCCTGAAAGCCGTTATGTTCCAGCGCCTCGCGCAAGCACTCGGCGAGCACGCGTACCGCGGTCTTGAACACCGCCTGGCCGTCCATCTCGACGAAGGGATTGCCGTGCACCGCGCCATTGGAGATCCCGCCAGCCACGCGCAGGATATGGCCGAGGCTGCCGTCCGCATGCAGGTGGCTGGAGTAGAGCCCCGGCGTTTCCGATGCCTTGATGACCACCGCGCCGGCCCCGTCACCGAACAGCACGCAGGTGCGCCGATCGTTCCAGTCGAGCAGTCGCGAGAACACCTCGGCGCCGACCACCAGCGCGCAGCGGTGCGCACCACTGGCAACGAACTTGTCCGCCGTGGCCAGCGCGTAGATGAACCCGGTGCACACGGCCTGCACGTCGAAGGCCGCGCCGCGCTTCACACCCAGCCGCGCCTGAACCAGGCAGGCAGTGGACGGGAACACCATGTCCGGCGTGGTGGTGGCGACGATGATGAGGTCGATGTCATCGGCGGTGACATCCGCCGCCTGCATCGCCGCCTGTGCAGCCTTGAACGCCAGATCACTGGTCATCTCGCCATCGGCGGCGACATGACGCGCCTGGATGCCGGTGCGCGCGACGATCCATTCGTCGGTGGTGTCGATACGGGACTGCAACTCGTGGTTGGTCACCACGCGTTCCGGCAGGTAACTGCCGGTGCCGAGAATACGGGAGTACGCCATAGCGATCGCAGATTACCCGATGGGTACGTCTGGCCCTCGTCCGATCCCGGTAGGCCGCTGCCGCGACACGAACCGGCCGCGATGCAGGCTTCTAGTAATGCGGTGGCACCTCATCGGCCAGCGTGCCCTTGAACCCGCCCTCACCCGCCTGCTGAATCACGCGCTCGGCCAGCTGTCGGCAGATCTGTTCCAGGCGCTCGATCCGTTCCTGTTGCGCCGTGACCACATCGTTGAGCACCCGCAGCGTTTCTTCCTGGAAAGCGAGCTTGGTTTCCAGCGCCACCAGACGGTCGTCATCGTTCATGGCGACAGCTTACGACAGAGTCCGCCCCGCGCCATGCGCACCACCCGCCACAACCCCACCGGACACCGACGGAGCGCCAGGCGCCCGGCGGTGTCCGGCTTCGCCTCAATGGCGGCAATACCGATCGTGCGCGTGTTGGTGCTTGTGGTGGCCGCGACCACGATGCTGCCCGTGGCGATCGCCGCGATCGCTGACGTAGTAGTAGCGCACCGGCTTGCGCGGTGCAGAGTCGTGATAGATCACGACCGGACGCGGCGGCGGTGCGTATCGATGCACGATCACCGGCTGTCGCGAATCGTAGTAATGCGCTTGATGGCGATGCCCGTGCGTCACGTAACGCGCATCGCCTCGACGATCGCGGTCGGCGATCTCCGCGCCCGCCACGGCGCCAAGCAATGCGCCGATGGCGGCGCCGGTCTGGCCGCCGACCTGATTGCCCACCACCCCGCCGGCCACACCACCGATGACGGCACCGACCACGCGCTCGTCGCCGGCCGATGCGGTGGCGGCAAAGCCGGCCATCGCGGTCGCAGCGAGCAGCAGAGAGACCTTCTTCATGGCGCAACCTCGACACACTGGATTGATGCACTCGACGCTACCGCGATGATCTGAATCGCTCCTGAACCTTGCAAGCTGAACGGGATGCAGCAACAGGCGAAGAACAGCGCTTTCTGGCGGCCACCGGACGCATCCAGTATCGTCGCCGCGCCTTTATTCACTGCCTGCGGAGCGATTCATGCGATTCGACGACGTCCTCGCCAGCCTGACGCCAGAAGGACCGGAAGCCTGGGCCATCACGGTGACCGAGGACTGGGCGCAGGGCCGCACGGTGTTCGGCGGCATGCAGGCGGCGGTGGCCGTCGCGGCCTTGCGCCGCCTGGTGCCAGTCGAGGTGCCGCTACGCGTGGTGCAGACCACGTTCATCGCGCCGGTGCCGGCCGGCCGTCTGCAGTTGCGGGCGCGCGTACTGCGCAGCGGCAAGTCGGCGATTCATACCGAATGCCGCATCGTCGATGGCGACCAGACGCTGTGCCTGGTCGTCGCGATCTTTGGCAGCGCTCGCGACTCTGCGCTGCGTTACGCACCGCAGCGCCCCGAGGCCCCGGGCGCCGACGATCCGAAGAAGGAACTGCCGTTCGTGCCCGGCATCGCGCCAGTGTTCACGCAGCATTTCCAGTTCCGCTGGAGCGAAGGCGGCTTTCCATACTGCGGCGCGAAGGAGCCGCGTACCAAGATCCACATCCGCCTGCGCGATGCCGGCCCGACGAACGACGCACACCTGGTCGCGCTTGCCGATGCCATTCCCAGCCCCGGCATCTCCGTGCTGAAGAAACCGGCGATGTCCAGCTCGCTGACCTGGACGCTGGAGCTGCTGGACCATGATTACGACTTCCCGCCCGAGGCCTTCTGGCGCATGGACGCCGAGGTCACCGGCGGTGGCGACGGCTACCTCGCGCAGACCGCGGCGCTGTGGAATCCCGCCGGGCGCCTCGCGGCGCTGTCGCGGCAATCCGTGGTCGTGTTCGGCTGACGGGCATGAAAAATCCCGGTGCCGCATCGCGGCACCGGGATCGGCACTTCAGCGAACCGCCTAGAAGTTGGTGATCGACCGCACGTAGAACCCGCGGCTGCCCGGCAGTTCGTGCAGCGAGGCATCGAAGCTGTTGGTCAGCGACGAATAGGCTGCTGGCGGATCGGTGTCGAACAGGTTCAGCACGCCAATCACGAACTTGGTCTGATAGGCCTCGACTTCATAGGATGCCTGCACGTCGTGATAGAACACGGCGTCGAGCTTGTGGATCGGGCCGAAGCGCGGACGCTCACCGGTGCACAGGCCGTATTCGCGGAACGACAGGACAGGGGTCGGATTCGCACCGCCGGCGGCAGCGCCCGGATCCTGACGGCCGTCGTCGCAGGGCTCGATCACCGAGTGCACGTAGCGCGTGGTCCAGCTCGCTTCCAGCCCGCCACGCGAGTAGATCAGCGCCGCATTGGCCTTGAAGCGCGGAATCGCGCCGGCACCGCTGAACTCCTGACCCACCAGGCCTTCCGTGCGTTCGCCCTCGGCGGTCGGCACGGTGTTGTTGAAGGCGGTGACGTAGGCACCGTCCATCGTCACCGTGAAGCGGCCCAGGTTGTTCAGGAAAGCACCCGGCAACACCCACCGCAGGTTGACGTCGACGCCCTCGACTTCGGCCTTGGCGAAGTTGGTGGCGGTGTTGTCGATGCGCGTGATGCTGCCGTCCGGCCCGCGCTGCACCTTGTCGCAAAGCGCACGACTGTCCGGATCGGCGCGATAGCACAGATCGAAAATCGCATCAGTACCGACGAAGCTGATGAAGTCCCGCAAGCGGATGCGATACCAGTCGACCGTGATGTCGAAGTCCGACAGGAACGACGGGCTGAACACGAAGCCCGCGGTCAACGAGCGCGCGGTTTCCGGATTCAGATCCGCGTTGCCACCGAACACCGTCGGCAACTGCGCGTTGAGCTGTTCGCCGGAGGCGCCGTCGGCGGTGCAGTTGGCCGCGGTGTTGGCGTTGAAATCGTCGCTGCCGCTATCGACCTCGCTACCGGCGCACGGATCCTGCACCTCGGGGAAACTGGTCACCGCACCGAGATACAGCTCCGTGACGCTGGGCGCACGAAACGCTTCGGAGTAGGTCGCACGCAGCATCAGATCATTGACCGGCCGGTATTCCAGACCAAACTTGCTGGACAGGTTGTCACCCAACTCATCGAAGTCGGAATAGCGCGCGGCCAGGCTCAGATTCAGGCTCTGTGCCAGGAACAGGTCGCTCAGCACGGGAACCGCCAGTTCGACGAAGGCCTCGCGCGCTTCATAACCGCCGCTCGTCGCGCTGGAGGCATTGGTGCTGCTGGTGCCGTTGACCTTGAGCGGATCCGGATTGCTGCGGAAATTCTCACGGCGCACTTCGACACCGGCAGCAACGCCGATCAGGCCGGGCAGGAACGCATCCGTGCCCGGAATCTGCGTCGAGCCGTTGATATAGAAATAGCGCTGCTGCTGGCGTGCCGTGTCATGCCCGACATAGGCGATGTAGCCGAGCATGTCGGCGGTGATGGTGCCGGGACCGCCGAACAGATCCAGTGGCACGCAACCCGCGGCGGCGGCCGGACGCGGCACCACGGTGCCATCGGGCAGCGTCGTGTCCACGCACTGATCGATCGGACCCAGCGCGCGCGCCACGCGGCTCATGTCCACCAGACCGGCTTCGGTCGTCGCCAGCTTGCTCTCGGCATAAGCCGCACCCGCTTCCCAGGTGATCGGCATCGACAGTAGATCGAACATGCCATCGAAGCCGCCGCCGATGCGCAGCGTGTCGACGTCCTGCTCGAACTGGCGAGGCCCGAGTTCGACCATGCGCCGCAGGATCGCACCGGCTTCGGTCAGGCCCTGGCCGCCGGTGGAGTTACCGATGTCCTGCGGCGTGGTGCCCGCGATGTAGTACGGGCTGCGCGGGTTGGTGAAGTTGAACGGATTGGTCGAATCGACGTAGGCCAGATTGAACGGCGCCGGCAGCAGGTCGCCCACGCCCAACGGCGTCTGCGCCAGACGCTGCGCGGACTGACGCAGGTTGTACAGCACCTCGCTGGAGAAGCGGATGCCGCTGTCGAAGTTGTGGCTGAGCTGACCGAACAGACCGATGCGCTCCTGCGGCGTCAGCAGGTAGTTCACCGGCGCGAAGTTGAAGGAGTCGGTGTTCTGGTCGAAGCGCACGTAACGGCCGTCGGCGCTGCGGCGCGTCAGGTCGCACAGCGACACGCCAGCGGCGATCGGCAACGGCGGCAGCGCGGGATCGCCGCCGATCTGGCCGTTGACCACGTCGGAGGTCAGATCGCGGCAGGGGCTGGACTGCCCGCCCGCCAGACCGCCGTTGATCGCCGCGCCGTTGGTCGGCAGCGGCACGAACAGGAAACGACCGAAGGGCGTGAAGCCGCTGCCGCGCGACAGGCCAGTGCCGAAGGTCGGGATCGCAGTCATGTCGCGATCGCCGGCGAGCAGCTCGTTCTGCTTGACGTAGCTGACGTCGATGAAGCTGCTCGACTTGTCGTTGGCTGCACCCACCGCATAGCTGAAGGACTGCGTCAGACCGCCGCCGTCTTCGTAACCCTGCACCTGGGCACGCAGTTCGGCACCCTGGAAATCGCGGCGCGTCTTGATGTTGACGACGCCCGCGATCGCATCGGAACCATACACCGCCGAGGCGCCGTCCTTGAGCACTTCGATGCTCTCGATGATCGAGATCGGGATGGTATTGAGGTCGACCGAGTTGGAACGCAGCTGCGACAGGCCGTTGACCCAGCGCCGGCCGTTGACCAGCACCAGCACGCGTCCCGAACCCAGATTGCGCAGGTCGATTTCGGTGGAGCCGTCGCCGCCGTTGTTGAAGGCAGTGTTGAGCGCAGCGCCGGCCTGCGGCAGGTCCTGCAGCAGATCGCCGATCGACGTCAGGCCGCTACGCTCGATGTCCTTGCGCGTGACGCGCAGCACCGGCTGCGCACCTTCGAAGTCGCTGCGGCGGATGCGCGAGCCCGTGACTTCGATCGCGTCGAGTCGGGCGGTCCCCGGCTCCAGCTTCTCTTCCACCGGCGTCTCGATGCGCAGGGATTCGACGCTGACGGTATCGACCGGCCCGGCCGGCTCGACCACGTCGGTCGCCTCGGGCACCGCGGCCTCGTCGGCCAGTTCCAGCACCTCGACCTGATCTTGCGCGTCCTCCGCGTCCTCCGTATCCGGGCCCTGCGCCAGCGCCGCCGGCACCAGCCCCGCACACAGCCACAACGCTACCGGCCCCAGCCGGCGCCCCCAAACGGTTCCCATGGTCCTGCTCCCTGATGCTCAACGGCGTCGGACAAGATGCCGCGCCATTTTGTGTAGGAATATTCTTACCGAGCCTGCGCGCGCACAAGCCGGGACTTTCACCTAGACGAGGCAGGGTCGCGACGCCGGCCCCGAATCCCGATGCAATCACGCGCCGGCACGACGAGCGCGCGGCGCAGGTTCAGCCGCGCGTCGGGGCGGACGTCGCATGCTGTAACGGCGCACCCCGGGTGCCGCCACATCCCCTGTGTGCCGCCTATGGGGTCACCGCCCCTTGGCCTTCATGCAAAGCTAGGCCCAGCCCCTTCAACCGAGATCACCCATGTCCGAAACCGTCCATGTCCTCGCCTTCTGCGGCAGCCTGCGCAAGGGTTCGTACAACGCCGCCGCGCTGCGGGCCGCCGAGGCCCTGGCCCCGACCGGCATGCACCTGGAGATCGCCGAGATCCGCGACGTGCCACCGTACGATGCCGACGAACAAGCCGAGGGCTTCCCCGAATCGGTGCAGCGTCTGGAACGCCAGATCCGCAAGGCCGACGCGCTGCTGTTCGCCACGCCCGAGTACAACTACTCGGTGCCCGGCGTGCTGAAGAATGCGATCGACTGGATTTCGCGCGTCAAGAACCAGCCGTTTGCCGGCAAACCCGCCGGCATCCTCGGCGCCAGCGGCGGCCCGGTCGGCACCGCACGCGCGCAATATCACCTGCGACAGATCGGCGTGTTCCTGGATCTGCGCTTCATGAACAAGCCCGAGGTGATGATCGGCAGTGCACAGGACCGCTTCGATGCCGACGGCACGCTCACCGATGTCCGCACGCGCGAATTTCTGGAAAAATTCATGCTCGCGCTGCGCGACTGGACCCTGGCGCAGCGCCGCTGACCTTCCACCATCCGGAGCACCCGATGAGCCTGTCGATGTACGCGCTGAGCGTGCCGAACCTGCAGCGCCTGCTGCGCAACCTGCGCACGATCCTCGAAAAAGGGGCGGCGCACGCCGAGGTCCACAAGATCGAGCCAGCCGCGTTGCTGGGCTTCCGCCTGTTTCCGGACATGTATCCGCTGACGCGCCAGGTGCAGATCGCCACCGACATGGCCAAGGGCTGCGCCGCGCGCCTGGGCGGCGTCGACGTGCCGCGCTACGAGGACAACGAAACCGCGTTCGACACGTTGTTAGCGCGCATCGACAAGACGCTGGCCTTCATCGACAGCGTGCCGGCCGCCGGCTTCGACGGCGCCCAGGCACGCGAGATCGTCATGAAGACACCGCGCAGCGAACTGCGCTTCGCCAATGGCGTCGAGTATCTGCAGGGCTTCGTACTGCCAAACCTGCATTTCCACTGCACCACCGCCTACAACATCCTGCGTCACAACGGCGTGGTGCTGAGCAAGCAGGATTATCTCGGTGGGATCTGAGCCAGCAGCGCCGTCGCTTCCGGCGACCGGTAGAACGGTTCCAGATGCTGCCGCAGCAACGGCAGCAACAGTTTCTTGCGCTGCAGGACCTGCATCGCCTTCGGCGCGTAGCGCTGCGCTTCCTCGATCATGATCTCGCGCGTGATGCCGAGATCGTCGAGCAGTTCGGCCAGCGTGCGCTTGCCGTACTTGACGAAGAAACGGTCGATCCCGGCCTCGATCAGCACCCGGTAGTAGACCGTCTTGCGCAGCACGCGCCAGTACTCGTAACCGGTCACGAACAGGGATTCCAGCTCGTCGGCCGACACATCGTCGCGCAGCGACGATAGCGGCAGGTCCTTGAGCCGCGACCAAGCGTCCAGCGAGGCTTCGCGCAGCGCATCCTCGTCGAGCGTCTTGAGCAGGAAATCGGCACTGCGCCGCGTTACGCCGCCGACGCTCTGGCCGATGTAGCGCCGCAGCCCTTCCTCGATCGAGGCCTCCAGCCGCGGGCTGGCCTTGTCGAGCAATGCCTTGCCCAGCGCCAGCGCCGAGCGCGCGCCGGGAATGTGGCGTGTCACCGCGTTCTCGGCGAGGTAGCCGCGGATGCCGTGGTAGAGCAGATCGGAGACGAACTCCGAGTAGATCGGACTGCCGAGCACGCCGCGCACCAGGCGCTCGCGCAGATCGCGAAGTTCCAGGCCCTGATCCAGCATCGCGCGGAACTGCGCATCCGGCAGCACGTCGACGAAACGCGTGTCGGCGTGGATCGGGTGGCCGTGCACATCGACCGCGATCTCGGCGACCAGCTCGGGCAGCCCCCCACCCAGATCGAGTTCGGCGGCATAGGCGCAGGCACTGGCCTTGACCGCCTCGACGCCAACCGCCTCGCCGAGCTTGAGCCGGCCGGCGACGTCCAGGCCGCTGTCGACCAACGACTCGATCCACACCGTCAGCGCCGCACCGTCGAGTCGTGCCGCAATGAACTGCACTTGCGCCTCGAGCAGGGCCGAGGCCAGCGGCGACAGCGGCGCGACGGCGGGCGCAGCAGCGGGTTTGGCAGCGGACGAGGCGGTTTTCTTGCGGGCGGCCATCGAAGACTCCGGAAAGGGATCGCAGCAATAGCACAGCCCCAGCGGCGCGACAGTGGCTGCGGCGGCAGGACGGCTGCGTTATCTTTGCCAGACCATGAAACGTCTCCTGCTCCTGCTTGCGCTCGTCGCCCCCGCCGCCTTCGCCAATACGCAGCCGGCCGATTACGCCGGCATGCTGGAAGGCCACAACGCGCTGCGCGTCGCGCTGAAGCTACCGCCGCTGCGTTGGTCCACCACCGCGGCGCAGCAGGCCCAGTCCTGGGCGGATCGCCTCGCCGCCGAAGGCTGCGCGCTGCGCTACAACCCGGACGATCGCCGGCGCGAACTGTACGGCGAGAACATCCTCAAGGCCTGGTCGCAGCAGCCGTATCAGGGCTGGCGCCGCACGCCGGCCGACGTGGTGCAGCGCTGGCAGGAAGAGGCGCGCTACTACGATCACGCCACGCACACCTGCCGCGCGCCAGCCGGCAAACAGTGCGGCCAATATCTGCAGATGATCTGGGAAACGACCGAGGTCATGGGCTGTGGCCGAGCGCGATGCTCGACGTCCGAAGTCTGGGTCTGCAACTACACGCCGCGCGGCAATCAGGAAGACCTGAAGCCCTACGGCAATCCGCCGCCACCCCCGCCGGCACCGGAAGTCGCGGTGGGCGCGCTGGAGTGCCGCATCCAGGTTGGCGCGGGCGACGACCTGCCGCGCTGACGCGGCGCTACGCCGACGCGGCATTGCGCGTCGGCTTCTTTAGTCAGGAGAGCCGCATGCACCTGCCCCGCTGGTTTGCCCGCTGCACCGGTATCGCCCTCATGTCCGTATCCGCCTCCGGCGTCGCGGCGCCGGTAGAGAAAGCCGTCGACTACGCCATCGAAGGCCAGCCGCATCGCGGTTACCTGGTCTACGACAACGCCGTGACGACCACGCGCCCGTTGCTCGTGCTGGTGCCCAACTGGCTCGGTACCAATGCCGCGAACCGCAAGCAGGCGGCGGAGATCGCCGGCAAGGATTACGTCGTGTTCGTCGCCGACATGTTCGGCCGCGACCGGCAACCGGCCGATACCACGGCGGCCGGCAAGGCGGTCGGCGCGCTGTACGGCGATCGTGCGCTGCTGCGCACCCGCGTCACCGCCGCCAAGCGCGAGGCGCTGGCACAGATCAAGCGCGCCAAACTGCCGGCCGACCCGGCGCGCGTCGCAGCGATCGGCTTCTGCTTCGGCGGTGCCAGCGTGCTGGAACTGGCACGCACCGGCGACGATGTGGCGGCCGTCGTCTCCTTCCACGGCAATCTGTCGCTGGAAGCGCCGGCCGAGAATCAGCCGATCCGCACGCGCATCCTCGCGCTGCATGGCGATGCCGATCCGTACGTACCGGCAGCGCAGGTGGAAGCCTTCCTGACGGAGATGCGCGCCGCCAAGCCGGACTGGCAGCTGGTCAGCTACGGTGGCGCGGTGCATTCCTTCACCGACCCGGACGCCAACCTGCCAGGCCAGGCGATGTACGACGCGAGGATCGCCAAGCGCGCGTTCGACGAGATGCGCCGCTTCCTCGACGAAGCGTTCGCGGCACGCTGATCGCGGCGTCCGGTCACACGCACGGCGCGGCGCCCCGCGCCGCTGCCGGTGCGTCCATCACCGCACCAGATCGCCGAGCGCGTCCAGATATTGCGGGAACTCGGCGCGCAGACGCGCGGCGCTCATGTACTCGTGGTCGGCGAAATCGAAGCCCGGCACCACGACTTCGCTGACCAGCGCGTGCGTGGCACTGTCGATCAGCACGCTGGCCTTCCAGCAGCCACCCGGCACTTCCAGAAACAGCGCCTGCCCGTCGCCACTGCCCAGCACGGTGGAGCGCAGCGCGCCGGACTCATCCAGCACCAGGTATCGCACCGGACCGCCGTGCTGCAGGTAGTGCAGGATCGTCGAGCGATTGCGGTGCAGGCAGCCGCGCGGCGACGCACGCGTCAGCAGGTAGTGAATCGACGTGATGCGTGCTCGCCTACCGTGCGCGGTTTCCACCGTCGCCGGATCGGTGTAAAGGCGGCGGAACCAGCCGCCCTCCGGGTGCGGCGCCAGGTTCAGGCGCTCGATCCAGGCCTGTTCGGGCAGCGGCTTGTCCGGTCTGGGGGTCAGGGCCATCGCGCGCTCCAGGCGGCCGGCTTGTGGTTTAAGTCATCGAAGGTCGCATCCGGATCGCCGGCGATGCCCGCCCTCGAAACGGGGGATAGAGCCGTACGCGCCGTTACGGCATGCTTGCGAACCTTACACGAACCGACCATGCGTCGAGATCAAGTCCGATGAGCACGGATGTGGCCCAGATCCTGCGGCAGATCGATCGCGGCGCGGTGCGCGATGCCGACGATCTGGTGATCGCACCCGACGCCGCGGCGGCGCTGCTGATCGGCCACCTCAAGCTGTTCCTGGACCAGTTGATCGGCGTCACCTATGGCATGCGCCCCGGCCGCCAGCGCTTGATGCTGACGATGGAGGTTTACTGGGAGGGTTCGTTCCGACGGCGCCACCTGCGCAGCCGCTGCATCGAACTGATTCGTGACCGGGAGGCGGCGCTACGACAGGTCGCCGACTGCGGCGAGCAGATCGGCAAGCTCATCTACGTCGAGATGAAGGCCTGCGGCATCGAACATCTGTCCGAGTTCTCGCGGGACTTCATGCGCCGCGTGCGCGATGTGGCACGTCAGGAGCTCGAAGCCGACACGCGTTTGCCGGCCTTGCGCCAGACCCAGTACGAATGGCTTGACGCGCTCTGCCATCGCGCACAGTACCGTGGGCTCGGGCCGTTCATCCTGCGTTAGCAGCGGCTGCCGCTAGCGCGGGCGCGTCAGGTATCCGACGACCAGCACCCCAACGAACCCGGCGAAAGCGATGCCGCCGGAGATCCACAACACCGCGTCGCCGTAACGGTCCAGCCACAGGCCGAACAACAGCGGTGCGGCCGCCTGCGCCACACGCGACGGCGCCTCGAGCAGCCCCGCACGCCGTCCGAAGCCTGCGGCGCCAAACAGCGCCAGCGGCAGGGTGCCCTTCACGATCGTCATCAGCCCCATGCCGGCGCCGTGCAGCATCGAGAACGCAGCGGCGAACGGCGCACCGAAGACGCCAAGCAGCAGCGCGCCGAGCGGATGCAGCGCGGTCGAGATCCGCGCCGACACCAGCGGGTGCAAGCGCCCCAGGAAGCCGGCCTCGGCCAACCGCGCCGCCACCTGACTCGCGCCCACCAGGGCCGCCGCCGCAACCGCCGCTGCGGGCGTGCTTCCGGCCGCCTGCAGCACACGCGGCAAATGCGCCGCCATCGCCGCGAACACAAAGCCACTGCAGGCAAAAACCGCGGCCAGCAACATCAGCACCGCCGGCTTCGGCAGCGCCGGGGCCGGTGCCGCCGCCTCGGCGTGACCTCGCAGCTGCGGCGCCCGTCCACGCGGCACCAGGCGAAAGTGAATCGTGGCACCAACCAGCAGATGCAGCAGCGCCCAGACGGCGCAGGTCGCGCGCCAGCCATAATGCGCTTCGAGCGCAGCCGACAGCGGCCAGCCGACGCTGGACGCAAAGCCGGCAATCAGCGTCACGCCGACAATGCTGCGGCGTGCATCGGCCCGATAAAGGCCCACCAGCGTGGAAAAAGCGGCATCGTAAAGACCCATCGGCATCGCCGTACCGATCAACAGCCAGCCGAGCACCAGCGTCACCGGACCTTGCGCCAGCGCCAGCGCCGACAGGCCCAGCGCGAACACAGCGTTGGATGCCAGCAGCACCGCCCGCCCGCCGTAGCGGTCGATGCGCGCACCGACCGCAGGACCCAACGCGGCACCGGTCAGCAATGCCAGCGAGAACGCGCCGAAGACCGCGACGTTCGGTAGCCCCAGGCTCGCCGCCATCGGCGTGGCGACGATCGCCAGCAGGTAGTAGCTGGACGCCCAGGCCAGCAACTGCGCCAGTCCGATCGCGATGACGACGCGGCGACGGCTGGCGGGGGCTGCCCTCACGCGGCGCGGCGCGCCGGTCCGCCGGCGTGTTCCAGAATCATCGATGCGAAGCGCGGCAGCAGCGGCGTCGGCAGGTCATGACCCATGCCCGGCACGATCTCCAGGCGCGCGCCGGGAATCCGCCGGCCGAGTTCGCGACCGGCGGCGACCGGTACCAGCGGGTCGGCGTCGCCATGAATCACCAGCGTCGGCGTCTTGATCCGGTCCAGCAGCGGCGCCCGGCTGGGCGAGGCCAGAATCGCCAGCGTCTGCCGTGCCACACCGCGCGGATGGAAACTGCGATCGTGCTGCGCCTCCATGCGCAGGCGCAGCTCCTGCAGGTCGGGCGGGAAGCCGGGACTGCCGATCAACTGCCACGTGCGCATCGCGTGACGCACCATCGCCTCGCGACCGCGCCCCTCCGGACGGCTCACCAGACGACGTTGCAGCTGCAGGCTGGGGCCCGGCAGCCGGCGGTTACCACTCGAGGTCATGATCAGCGTCAGGCTGAGCAGACGTTGCGGGGCCTGCACCGCGACCAGCTGCGCAATCATGCCGCCCATCGACAGGCCGACCAGATGCACCGCCTTCAGGCCCAAGGCATCCATCACTGCGAGCGTGTCACGCGCCATGTCGTCGAGTCGGTACGGCGCGCGCAGCGGCAGTCGCAGCGCATGTGCAAGGCCGGCACGCAGCAGATTGGGACGACCCAGATGATCAAGCTTGTCGGACAGACCGATGTCGCGGTTGTCGAAGCGGATCACGTGATAGCCGCCAGCCGCCAGTTCCTGGCACAGCGCATCGGGCCACAGGATCATCTGCGCACCGAGGCCCATGACCAGCAGCATCGGCGGATGCGCGGGATCGCCGAAGCTGTCGTAAGCGAAGCTCAGACCGTTGGCTTTGACGGTGGGCATGGAAGCGTCCTGATGAAAACTGGAAGTGAAGGGTGAGGCCGTTTGCGGCGCGGATTCTGGCACGGCCGCTTATGCTGCGCGCATGAAGCGGCTCCTGCTCGTGCACCACAGCCAGTCCGGCCATACCGATGCGCTGGCGGCCGCCGTGCGCCAGGGCGTTGCCGAGCTCGGCGACGACGTCGAGCTGCGTGCATGCCGCGCGCTCGAGGCCACACTGGACGATCTGCTGTGGGCGCAAGGCCTGCTGATCGGCACGCCGGAGAATTTCGGGTATCTGTCCGGCGCGGTGAAGGACTTCCTCGACCGCACCTACTACCCGGCACAAGGGCGCTGCACTGGCCTGCCGTGGGCGATGTTCGTCAGCTGCGATAACGACGGCCGCGGCGCGGTCGCGGCGCTGGAACGCATCGCGCTCGGCTATGGCTGGAACAAGGTGGCCGAACCCGTAATCGTGCGGGGCGAGGTCAACGACGAAGGGCTGGCCCGCTGCCGCGAACTCGGACAGACGATGGCCGCAGGCTTGAGCTGCGGGCTGTACTGAACCCGGCTCTGCGGATGCGCCCGTACCGGGGGCGGTACGGAACCCGATCGCTAGGGACCGAGCGCGGTCCGCACCGCCGTCGCGCACGAAGCGCTTGCACCTGACACCGACACCATCCGCTCGCGGGTGTGGCGCAATGCCGCCGCCACCGGCGGCGTCGGCATCAGGGCCTCTGCAGCATCGAGATCGGCCTTTGCCTGTGCGGGGCAAGACAGCTCGATCAGCGCGTTCGCGCGGTTGTTGAGCAACACCGCCGACGGCTCCAGCCGCATCGCCGCCGAATACGAAGACACCGCCGGCAGCCAACGCTGCTGCGCCGCGTTGACGTTGCCGAGCGCAGTCCAAGGCAGTGCGGCTTGCGGCCAGCGCCCATGCGCAGCGGCGTATGCAGTCTCGGCGACCTCGAACTGCCCCACCGACTCGAACGGCGCCACCGCCGCGATCCAGCGCTGCACACCGGCGGTTTCGGGAATCTCATCCGGGCGCGCCACAGTCAGCGCCCATCGCTGCGCGCGCGCCCAGGCGGCGTCGAAGCGCTTCAGCTTCATGACTTCGCGCCGCTCGCGGCCGGAACGCAGCAACACCGTCTGCGCCGCCGGGTCATAGCCGACGACAACCGCGTAGTGCCAGACGGGCAGCGAATCCAGACCCAGATTGAGGAACACCAGCACCGGCCGGCCCGATTGCAGTTCGGCGGCCAAGGCGTCGAGATCGGCGGGCAACGGCAACGGCACGCGCTGATGGCGCCGCACCGCGGCGGTCATCTCGGCCTGCAGACTGCCACGGCGCTCCGGCACGTAGACCTGCGACACCAGCGCCTCGGCCGTCGTCTCGACGCCATCGGCCACCAGCACCGTCGCCAGCGCCGCCGGCCCTCACTGGGACTCGTCCTGCGGGAAGAAGGGCACAGACGCCAACTCCACGGCCTCACCGGCCGGCCATTGCGGGCGCGGCGCGGTGAGCGTGGAGCAGGCGGACAGGCCCAGTAGCGCGGCCAGCAGCACCGCGCGTCCGGCTCGCATCGGCGTCAGATGCGGTTGAAGATGTTGATGACGCCCACCAGTTCGAGGATCAGCAGCACCAGGAACACGACGCCGATCACCTCGATCGCACCCGCACCCGCCGGCTGCTGTTCGATCTGACCCGCGAGCTGACGCAGCTCGGTATCGCTCAGCGACGCGACACGCAGGGCAGCCGCTTCAGCATCGACACCAAAGCGTTCCATCTCGGCGCGCACCGCATCACGGCCCATGAACGCCTCGACCGCGGCCAGATCGTTCTGGCGCGCTTCGGCGGCGAGCATCGCCTCGGTGCCGATCACCTGGGCATGGGACGGCAGGCTCATCACCAGCATGCCGCTGCAGAGCAGGCCGATCAGGCCACCGCGGCAGAAAGAACGGATCGCGTGAATCATCGTGGGTCTCCCAAAAGATTTAGACGGTTGAACGCTGGACAACGACAGCCTTCAGACGCCGTCAAGCTAACCCGGTGAACTGTCTCCATGCTGAATCGGCACGGCACGGCCGTGCATGTGCATGGAACTTGCTGGAGAATGCGCGACCCACCGCACCAAGACACCCGATGTCACGACTGATTGCCCTGCGCCGCTCGCCCATCCACGGCAACGGCGTTTTCGCCGCACGCGATATCCCTGCCGAGAAGGAGTTGATCGAGTACGGCGGCGAACGCCTCACCCACGCCGAAGCCGACGCGCACGACGCCGGCGATCCCGACAGCGGCCACACCTTCCTGTTCACGCTCAACGACCGCTACGTCATCGACGGCAACCGTCGCGGCAATATCGCGCGCTGGATCAACCATAGCTGCGACCCGAACTGCGAGGCGGTGCTGGAGGAAGACGGCAAGGACCCAGCCAAGGATCGCGTCATCATCCAGAGCATGCGCCCGATCCGCGCCGGTGAGGAATTGACCTACGACTACGGCATCACGCTCGATGAACCGCATACCGCACGACTCAAGAAAATCTGGGTCTGCCTCTGCGGTTCGCCCAAGTGCACCGGCACGCTGCTGAAGCCGAAGCGCCGCCGCAAGCCGGCCTGATCAACGACTTCGATCCAGCCGCGGCCGTCAGCCGCGGCGCAGCGCCCGCCATTCGATGATGCTGCCGGCCAGCTCGCTGGCGACGAACAGCCACAGCACCACCGGCGCGCCCCGTGCGAGCAGGTACCAGGCCAGCACCGCCGCCACGACGATGCGGCCCCACTGGTCCATGCGCACCAGCAGCGGCTCCGGGTTGAGCACCCGGTAACCGTTCCACAACACGCCGAGCAAACCGGCGAGATTGAGGAACAGCGCCGTCGTCAACGGCAACGGCAGCCAGTCCGAAGCGGCGCCGGCGAAGCCAAAGCCGGACAGCAGCCAAGCCATTACGTACTCGGAGGCCACCGGAATCGCCAGCGAGGCGGTGACGATCAGATCGAAAACGGCGACGGCGCGCACCCAGCGCCACTGCTGCGGATTCATGACGGGAACTCCCCCGATGCCTGCCCGGTCGCCAGTGTACGGCGAACGCGGCGGTGGCCCGCGGCGTTACCATGCGCGCCTGGGAACGGAGCGGGGACGGTCACATGCCTTATTCGGGAAGCTGCCACTGTGGTGCGATCGCCTATGAGGTCAGCGGCGAGATCGATCAGGCCATCGAGTGCAACTGCTCCCACTGCAGCCGCAAGGGATTCCTGCTGTGGTTCGTGCCACGCGAACAGCTCACGCTGAAGCAGCCGGATGCGGCGATGCGCGCGTATCGCTTCAACAAGCATGTCATCGAACACCTGTTCTGCCCGACCTGCGGCACGCAGCCCTTCGGTTTCGGCGAGCACGGTGGCGCCAAGATGGCGGCAATCAACGTGCGCTGCCTCGACGGCGTGGACGTGAAGACGCTGAAGATCGTCGCTGTCGACGGCCGCAGTTTCTGAAGGCCCGAGACGCCACCGAAGCCGCCTGCCCTTGAGCGACCTACCGGCCAACGCCCGCCTCCGCTTCGACGCGGGCGAGTCGATCTTCCGCAGCGGCGATGCCGGCGATACCGCCTACATCGTCGTCGAGGGTGCCGTCGAGATCTTCGTCGAGACAGCCGGCGGCCGGAACGTGCTGGCGGTGCTGGGCCCGCAGGCCTGCTTCGGCGAGATGGCCCTGCTCGGCCAGCCGTTGCGCGCCGCTTCCGCGCGCGCCGTCGCGCCAACGCGCCTGACCGCGCTGACGCGCGACTACCTGGCGCAGTCGCTGCAGACCGCCGATCCGCTGCATCGCCACCTGCTGCACGTCACCGTGCAGCGGCTGCAGGCCAGTTTTGGCCTCGACACGCGTCCGCGCGACGCCGACGAGGACAGCCGCGTTGCGCACGACCGGCTGCGTCTGGCCGAGGCACTGCGCCGCGGGATGCACAACGGCGATCTGCGCATGGACGTGCAGCCGATCGTGCGCCTGAGCGATCGCCGCTGGCTCGGCTTCGAGAGTCTGATGCGCTTCGAATCTGCAGAGCTCGGCCGCGTCACACCCGCCGACTTCGTGCCGCTGGCAGAGCGCGATGGGCTGATCGTCGAGTTGGGACGCTGGAGCGTGGAGCAGATTTGCGCCTGCGCCGGCGAGTTGCTGTCCGGCGGACCGGACTTCATCAACGTCAATCTGTCGCCGGCGCAGTTCGGCGACCTTGCGTTCCTCGACCATCTGCGCACGACGCTGAGCCGACATGGGCTGCGCCCGCAGCAACTGCACCTGGAAGTCACCGAAGCGGTGGTGATGAGCGATCTGAACCGCAGCAGTGCGTTTCTGAAGGCATGTCGCGCGCTCGGCACACCGGTGCTGCTCGATGATTTCGGCACCGGCTACAGCGCGATGTCCTACCTGCATCGCCTGCCGATCGACGGCATCAAGCTGGATCGCTCGTTCATTGCCGCCGCCGAACACGACGCCGCCGCGCGCAAGGTCGTCTCCGCGGTCACCCGTCTGGCGGCCGACCTCGGCATCGAAACCGTCGCAGAGGGCATCGAAACGGAACCGCAGGCCGCGTTCTGCCGCGACATCGGCATCGACTACGGACAGGGTTTCCTGTTCGGACGGCCGGACCGCTGGCGCCGCTACGTCGGCGCCTCAGCGGCTACGCCACCCATCTAAGCGTCAGCGACGTCGCGGCGCCTTCTTCGCGGCCGCGCGCGACCGTGCGCTTTTCGCCTTCTTGCGCGCGGGCACTGCACCCTCGGCCTTCGTGCGGGCGCCCTTGATCACGCGCGCCGCCGCCTGGCCGTCTTCGAGATTCTCGATCTGATCGGAGATCAGCTGACCGATCTCGCGATTGATGCGGCGGATCGCGTCGTACACGGTACCGACCGTGCGCTGATGCTTCTCGCGCAGGCCCTGCACGCGGTCGTCGAGCAGACCGGCGCGGTCCAGCGCCTCGAACGGCAGATTGCCGACATACTCATGAATCTGCTGTACCGAGGTCGCGCCGCGCTCGATCGCCTGCTGCACGATGTCCTTCAGCAGTTCCAGCCGCTTCAGCTTTTCGCCCATGTCGTTTCGCTCCGTTCGCGGACGCCGATCTTAGCGCTGCGGCGCTCAGGCCGGCAGCGGCTCGGCCGGCCGGCGCGACGGCAGCGCGAGCCGGACATTGGCCTTGAGCACGGTCCAGTACTGCCCCAGGAAGCTGCCGGTGTTGTACGGCACGCCGTAGCGCTTGCAGATGTCCTTCACCTTGATTGCGATTTCCGGATAGCGATGCGCCGGCAGGTCCGGGAACAGGTGGTGCTCGATCTGGTGGCTGAGATGGCCGCTCATGATGTGCAGCGCGCGGCTGCCCTCGAAATTGCAGGAACCCTGCAGCTGGCGCAGATACCACTGCCCGCGCGTTTCGTTGCGCGTCTCTTCCTCGGTGTAGACCTGCGAGCCTTCCGGGAAGTGGCCGCAGAAGATCACGACGTTGGACCAGACGTTGCGGATCAGGTTGGCGGCGAGGTTGCCGGCGAACACCCGCGGGGCATTCCACAGCGCCAGCGCCGGGAACAGCACGTAATCCTTGCCCCACTGCTTGCCGATCTTCTTCAGGAACGGTCCGAACTGGCGCTTGCGCTCCTCGGGCGTCATCTGGCCCTTCAGCGCCTTCTCCCAGTCGATGTCGTGCACGCCGACGCCGTACTGGAACAGCACCGACAGCAATACGTTCGACGCCGGCTGGATCAGATGCTTGGGCTGCCAGTGCTGCTTTTCGTCCACGCGCATCAGACCGTAGCCCACGTCCTTGTCCTTGCCGAGGATGTTCGTGTACGTGTGATGCATGACGTTGTGCGAATGACGCCACTGGTCGCCATCGCAGACGTTATCCCACTCGTAGGTCTGGCCATCGAGCTTGGGATCGTTCATCCAGTCGTACTGGCCGTGCATCACGTTGTGACCCACTTCCATGTTCTCGAGGATCTTGGCGGTGGACAGCGCAGCCACGCCCAGCACCCAGGAGATCGGCGTGAAGCCGAACATCAGCAGGCTGCGGCCGGCGACGGCCGAGCCGCGTGCCAGGCGCACCATGCGGCGGATGTGCTTGGCGTCGCGCTCACCCAGATCCTTCAGGACGTCCTGGCGGACCTGGTCGAGTTCGCGCTGAAAACCTTCGAGTTGCGCGGGGCTCAGAGTAATGGCGGTCATGATGGGGCTCCTCTTCGTTCGGGTCTTAAAGGTCCAACTCGAGATCGGACCGGGCGGCAGAGATGCAGAGCTGGATCGCCTCGTCGGGCGCGTCCGAGATCTCGCCGGTCAACAGGTTCTGCACGGTGCCGCTCTTCTTCATGCACTTGCAGGCGTGGCAGATGCCGATACGGCAGCCATGACGCGGCGACAGGCCCGCGGCCTCGGCTTCCGACAGCAACGGCTGACCGGCCTGCGCCGTGAACATTTGTTCCGAACGCCCGCAGCGCACCTCGGCCGCAGCACCCTCGGCCGCCACGGTCGGCAGCGTCAGGCTGAAGGCCTCGGTCTTGACGCGATGGCCCCAACCGCGCGCTTCCCATTCGCCCCGCACCGCAGCCATGAACGCGGCCGGACCGCAGAGCATCAACTGGTGGTCGGCGCCATCCGGCAACTGCTGCTGCAGCGCCGACGGGCTCAGACGCCCGGCCTCGGCCGTGTAATGGAAGGTCACCGTCAGCGCCGGCCAGGCCGCGGCCAGCGCTTCCAGTTCGGCGCGGAAGATCGCGTCCGCGGGCGTGCGGCAGACCTGCACGAAACGCACCGCGCCGGCATAGCCCGCGGCCTGCATTTCATAGAGCTGCGCCATTAGCGGCGTCACGCCGCTGCCGGCGCCGACCAGCACGGTCGTCGGCGTGGCATCCAGCGGCAGCGTGAAGCAGCCCTCGGGCGCGCCCAACGTCAGCACGTCGCCGACCTGCAGGCCATCGTGCAGCGCGTTGGACATGCGGCCCGCGGCCTGGCGCTTGACGGTGATCCGCAGCTGCGCCGCGCGCGGCGACGACGACAGGCTGTAGCAGCGCTGCAGGCGGCGGCCGTCGCGTTCGAAGTTCACCGGCACATACTGGCCGGCGACGAAACCCGGCCAGTGGCGGTTGGGCTCCAGCACGAAGCTGCGGGTATCGGCGGTCTCGTCGACGATCGCCACGACCTTGGCGCGGATTTCCTCCACCGACCACAGCGGATTGACCAGCCCGAGCAGATCGTCGATCGCGCGCGCGTCATTCAGCGGCCACAACCAGCGGCTGCCGAACCAGGCACGCGCGGCGCGAGAACGCTCCAGCGTCGAAGGGGACGAATGGCTCACGGTGTCCTGCATGGCACAACTCCTCGTTGAGTGCACACATGTTCACAATGCCGAGCCTGTTTGTCAACACTTGTACACTGAAATTCCGATAGCCGATCAATACGCCCTTAAAAATCAATCAGTAAGAAGCGTATATACTGCGCAGCATTGCAGCCGGAGCGAGCGAGGCAGCGGTGGCTGAAACCGGAAAACGAGGCAGTCCGACTGCCGCGCAGGCGAACGAGGGGACACTGATCACCCGCGGCGAGCGCAAGCAGCGCACGCGCACGACCCTGCTCGACGCCGCGCTCAAGCTGATGAGCGAGGGCCGCAGCTTCACCAGCCTGGGCCTGCGCGAAGTCACCCGCGAAGCGGGCCTGGTACCGACCTCGTTCTACCGCCACTTCCGCGACATGGACGAACTCGGCCTGGCGCTGGTCGAGGAAGGCGGGCTGACGCTGCGACGTCTGCTGCGCGACGCGCGCAAGGTCGGTGTGCCGGCCGAGGACATCATCCGCGGCTCGGTGCGGATCTACCTGGCCTACGTCCGCGAGCACCACCTGCAGTTCGGCTTCATCGTCGGCGAGCGGCTCGGCGGCTCGCCGGCAATCCGCCGCGCGATCCGCCTGGAAGTCACGCACGTCACCAACGAAATGGCGCAGGACATCCAGCATCTGCGGCTGCTGAACCGCGAGTTGTCGACCTCGACACTGCAGATGATCTGCGGGCTGGTCGTCAGCACGATGCTCAACGCCGCCGGCGACATCCTCGACCTGCCGGCGCAGCAACCGAAGCAGGAGCAGGAACTGCTGGAGCACTACGTGCGGCAGTTGCGCCTGATCTTCCTCGGCGCCACGCAGTGGCGCGAGAAAACCTGAGCCTTCCTGGGCGTTCAGCTCACACGCCTGCCCCAGAACCGGGATTTTCAGGCGCGCAAAGAAAAACCCCGGCGCCAGGCGCCGGGGTTCGAAGAAACGAAAGCGTCGTCCTTAGAGCGGACGGATCGCAGCAGCCTGCATGCCCTTGGGGCCACGGCGCACTTCGAACTGCACCTTCTGGCCTTCCTTCAGGGTCTTGAAGCCCGTGCCCTGAATTTCGCGGAAGTGCGCGAAGAGGTCTTCGCCGCCGCCATCCGGGGTGATGAAACCAAAACCCTTGGCGTCGTTGAACCACTTGACGGTGCCACTCACGACATTCGACATGAAACGTTCCTTCTGACGATGAATGAAACGGGCGCATGCCCGCGGACTGCAAGCGGTCAAGCAACGTCGCCGGGACCCCGGTCCGGCTTGAATCTGCTGCGAAATTGACTCTACACATTCGTTACAAACCTGTCGAACCGCCGAGCCGGCGGAAAAACAAGCCCCGAATCCCAATCTTCCAGGGCAGGACATCAGGCTCGCCATCGGCAGCGATCGTCGTCAAATCCGTCCATTCGATAGCGGCTTTCGCCATCGACTCGCTGGTTTCGCCGCCCGGCACTACGGCCCCAGAACTCAAGTTATTGATTTCGCTTGACTCGCCGTGGCTGTAGAACTGGCGCGGCGTTTGCTCCTCACCCACCAACAACGGGAGCACGAGATGGCACACAACACACAATGGACGCTCGCATGGACGCTCGCACTGGGCCTCCTGGCGACGAGCCTGACGACGACCGCAGTCGCGCACGACTCACCGATGGCGCTATGCGATTACGAATTGGCGTACGAGGTCTCGGTGTCGGATCAAGACGACGTGCACCTCCGCGCGCCCGACGAGGACTGGCATCTGCAAGGCGAGCGTCTGCACCGCAACGACCGCGAGCTATCGCTGTCGGCGACCGAGCGCGAACAGCTGCTGCACTATCGCGAGGACCTGGCGCGCCTGACGCGCGAGGTCAACCGCGTCGCCGTCGACGGCGCGATGCTGGGCATCGAGGCGCTGACGATCACGCTGGCCACGCTCGGTAACGACCGCGATGCCGACGCGCTGGGTGCGCGGCTGGCGCGCGTCGGCGGGCAACTGCAGACGCAGCTCGACGGCCGTCAGCTGCCGCCGGGCCGCATCGGCGACGACCTGGTGTCGGAAGCCATCGGGGAAGAGATCGCGGCGCTGGCCGGCAGCATCGCGCTGAAGATCACGGGCGGCATCGCCTCGCTGGTGGTGGGCGCGATCTTCGACCCGGGCGCTGCCGAAGCGCGCAGCCGACATATCGAACGCACGGTGGAACGTCGGATCGAACCGCGCGCCGACGCCCTCGCGCGTCGCGCCGACGCGATCTGCGCCGACCTGCGCACACTCGATGCTCAGGAACGCGCCATCGGCCGCTTCGATCTGCTGCGCACGAGCCGACCCGCCGTGTAGCCACACGCAACACCCGCGCGAGGTCCTTCGGGTCCGCGATCAACGACGCGTGCGGTACTCCGGCGGAATGGTCAGCTCGTAGGTCACGCCGGTACCGGAACGCAGCGCGGGCAGGTTCGGCCCGCGCTGCGAGCTGAAGTACAGTCGGCTGCCGTCGGGCGTGAACGCCGGACCGGTCAGTTCCGAACCGCCATAGGTAATCTGCAGCAGGGTCTTCGCCGGCCGATTCGGCACGACCACGATCAGCCGCATCGCATCGCCGTCCTCCGCGACAACGATATCGCCGGCCGGACTGACCACGAGGTTGTCGACATCGTCCATCGGCAACTCGATCGAATCGTTGTCGAAGATGATTTCGATCAGATCGTTATCGACATCGTAGGCGAGCACGCGGTTGTCGCCTTTGCAGGCAAAAAACACCAGCGCGCGCGTCGGCCGTGTGCCGCCCGGCGGCACGCTGCGCAGCGTGGCAGGCAGTTCGTAATGCCAGATGCCCTCGCCGCCGCGGAACACGGTGCCCGGCACCACCTGACCATTCGCGGCCAAGCGGTTTCGCACCGGCGCCTGCGCCTGATCGGCGTCGCTCACATCGACCCAGCGAGCGCGATGCAGGACCTGCAGCGTGGCGCCTTCCGGATACCCGCCGTTCTCGAAGCCTTCGACGTTCAATACCTGCAGGCGCCCCTGCTCCAGCTGCAGGCGCTGCCCGTCGGCGCTCAGGTCCGCCGCGTCGGCGACGAAGCGATAGAAGCGACCGTCGCCGGCGTCCTCGGTGAGAAACACCGTCCGCGTCGCCAGATCCACCGCTGCCGCTTCATGATTGAACAGGCCCAGTGCCGGCTTGACGCGCGCGGTCTCGGGCGAGCCGAAGGGATCGCACTCGTAGACCAGGCCGTCGCTGGTCTCCTCGCAGGAGAGCCAGGTGTGCCAAGGCGTCTGGCCGCCGGCGCAGTTGCGACGCGTGTTGTCGAGAATGCGATAGGCGTCCGTCAGCGTGCCGTCGGCCGCAAAGCGCAGCGCGCCGACCCCGCCGCGCGGGCTGGTCTCGCTATTGGAGACGTACACCCAGCCACCGTCATCGGCCGCGAATACCGCGCCGCCATCCGGTGCGCTGTGCCAGTTGTAGCCGGTCAGCCCCAGTGGATCGAGCAGGCCGCGCACCGGGTTGTAGAGATGACGCGCCACCGCGCGCACGGAAAAGCCCTCGGGTGCGAGGATGCCTTCCACGCCGGTATCGACCAGCGGGCCGATGTCGGCGAGCGGGCCTGCCGGGATCGAGAACTCCTGGCCGACGATGCCGCCACCCGAACCCCCACCCGGCGCACCGGGCCCGGATGCGCCGCTGGAATCGCCGCAGGCCGCCAGCCACGCCGGCATCGTCGCGGCGCCTGCGGTGAGAAACGCATAGCGTAGGAAATCGCGACGGCGCAGACGATCGGCAGACAACGGGCGCTTCATGGTTACTCCATTTTCATCTCACGGTAACCTGCGCATATGAAGGCCCGATGAAACCCCCGGCGCCGCTGCTGACCCACTCCACCGAATCCATGCGCATCCTCCACACCATGCTCCGCGTCGGCGATCTCGATCGCTCGATCGCCTTCTACCGCGACGTGCTCGACATGAGGCTGCTGAGCCGCAAGGACTATCCCGACGGCAAGTTCACGCTCGCCTTCCTCGGCTACGGCGACGGCAACGCCTCCGGCGGCGCGGAACTGGAGCTGACCTACAACTACGGCGTCGAGCGCTACGAAATCGGCACCGCCTTCGGCCACATCGCGCTACAAGTCGAGGATGCCTACACCGCCTGCGAGCGCGTGAAGGCGCGCGGCGGCACGGTGACGCGCGAGGCCGGACCGATGAAGCACGGCAGCACCGTCATCGCCTTCGTGCAGGACCCGGACGGCTACAAGATCGAGTTCATCCAGCGCAAGGCCGCGGACGCCTGAGCCGCGCAGGGGCGGCGCATAATGGGTTCAGCCATGGACGCCGCCGTCAGCCGTTTCCGTAGTGAATACCAGGCCGGGATCTCGCCGGCCTACAACGGCTGGCTGCACGGTGCCTTCATCTTCGGCGTGGGCTTTGCGTTCATAGCCGTGTGTGCGCTACAGGCGCGCGGCGCAGGCTGGTGGTGGCTCAGCATCGTGCCGGGCTTCCTGGTCGGCAACTTCGGCGAGTGGTGGCTGCACAAGTACGCGCTGCACCGGCGTATCGAACCGCTGCGCGCGCTGTGGCATCGCCACACGGTGCAGCACCACCACTACTTCACCGAGAGCGCGATGACGGTGTCGTCGCAGCGCGAGTACCGCATCATCTTCTTCCCGTTCTACGCAGTGCTCGGCCTCGGCGCGATCCACGCCGCGTTCGGTGCGTTGTGGGCGCTGCCCTTCGGCGCGCAAGCCGGCTACGCCTGGGCGCTCGGCGGCATGGTCCATTACCTGCTGTACGAGACGCTGCACACGGCCGCACACCTGCAGGAGCGGCCGGTCTACCGCTGGCTTCCGTTCGTCAACACGATGCGCCGCAACCACTGGCTGCACCATCACCACCGGCTGATGCCGGAATACAACATGAACCTGACCCTGCCGATCGCCGACTGGGCGCTGGGCAGCAGCGACCTCGACCGCGGCTTGCTCGGCACGCTGTTCAACGGCTACCGCATGGATCGGCTCAAGCCCGAGGTTCGCGAGCGCCTCGGTGACGTGGACTTTCCGCCACGTGCTTGACGGCGTCTTCGCGACGCGATTAGGCTGCGCCCGCAATGAACCTTCACCCGCAGATTTCCCTCGCCGTCATTTCGGTCGTCGCCGTTAGCGACGCGCCGTAGGGGATCTGCACCAGTACGCAAACCCCCGCCGGCGCAAGACCGGCGGGGGTTTTCTGCTTTCTGAAGAACCTTCCTCCGCCGGTCCACCGCCAGCGGGTCCACTTAGAGACCCGAGCACATGGACATCAATGGCGCAGAATTCATCACCCGCTATCTGGAACAGCAGGGCGTGGTCGATGTCGTCGGCATTCCTGGTGGTGCGCTGCTTCCCCTGTACCGCGCGCTGGCCGACTCCCGGCTGCGGCACGTGCTCGCGCGTCACGAGCAGGGTGCGGCGTTCGTCGCGCAGGGCATGGCGCGGGTGTCCGGTCGCGCCGGCGTGTGCTTGGCGACGTCCGGTCCCGGCGTCACCAATCTGCTGACGGCGCTGGCCGACGCCAAGGCCGATTCGGTGCCGCTGGTCGCGTTGTGCGGCCAGGTGCCGCGCGCACTGATCGGCACCGATGCGTTCCAGGAAGTGAAGACCGGTCACCTGGTCGACTCGATCACGAAAGCGCACTTCGAGATCCGCGCCGCCGAGGACCTGATTGATCTCTTGCCGGAAGCCTTCCGCATCGCCGAGAGCGGTCGGCCGGGACCGGTCGTGCTCGACATCCCCAAGGACGTGCAGACCGAGCGCCTGAAGCTGGAGCGCCTGCCGCCGCGCGCGACGCGCGACGCGCCGCTGGCCCCGGACCGTGAACAGATCGCGCGCGCCGCGGCGCTGATCGACGCCGCGCAGCGGCCGGTGTTGTACGTCGGCGGCGGCGTGACGCAGGCACGCGCGCAAGCGCTGGCGCAGCAATTGGCCGAACGCGCGGCACTACCGACGACGACGACCTTGATGGCGCTCGGCACGCTGGCACCCGACCATCCGTTGGCACTGGGCATGCTCGGCCAGCATGGCGCGCGTGCGACCAATCTGGCGATCGAGGAATGCGATCTGCTGATCGCGGTTGGCGCACGCTTCGACGATCGCGCGACCGGCCGTGCCGACCGCTTTGCGCCGAACGCGCGCGTGATCCACATCGACACCGACGTGCGCGAATTCGGCAAGATCCGTCGCCCGGTACTGGCGATCGCATCCGACGCCGGCCTCGCGCTCGCCGCGCTGGCGCAGGCGGTGAAGCCGCAGCTGCGCACCGATTGGCTGGCGCGCGTCGGCAGACTGCGTCGCGAACACGCGCTGCGCTTCGACGGCGACGAGGACCTGCGCCGTCCCTACGGACTGGTGCGCGCCGTCGCTGAACTCGCCGGCCCGAACGCCGTGATCACGACCGACGTCGGTCAACACCAGATGTGGGTCGCGCAGCGGTATCCGTTCACGCAGCCGGAACGCTGGCTGACCTCCGGTGGCCTCGGCACGATGGGCTTCGGCCTGCCGGCCGCGATCGGCGCGGCCCTGGCCCTGCCGCACACGCCCGTGGTCTGTTTCAGCGGCGACGGCTCGCTGCTGATGAACGCGCAGGAACTGGCAACGCTGGCCGAACTGCAGCTCGACGTGAAGCTGGTGGTGATGGACAACGCCGGCCTCGGCCTCGTGCACCAGCAGCAGACGCTGTTCTACCAGCGCCGCTACAGCGGCTCTGCCTATGAGCAGGCACCGCGCTTTGACCTGCTGGCGCAGGCCTACGGCGTGCCGGCCGTCGACCTCGGCAGCGCACGCGATCCGTGGGCTGCGCTTGCCGCCGCGTTCGCACGACCGGGACCGATGCTGATTCGCGCGCCGATCGCGCGCGACGAGCAGGTGCTGCCGATGGTGATCCCAGGCGGTGCCAACACCGACGCCATCGACGCCACTCCCTTCTGAAGCATTTCCACAACCTCGCAACAGGAACCCGCCATGCGCAATCCCCCCGCAGCCGCGCTCGAAGCGCCACTCCCACCCGACTGGCCGGCGCCCGAAGCGCTGGGCTTCGGCCAGTACCTCGCACCCTGGCTGGTTCACGCCGGCCACGGTGTCGACACCGGCTGGGGCACGCCGACGGTCAATCCGCGCAACGCGACCCCGCTGGCCGTCGCCACCGGCGCGCTGCAATACGGGCTATCGGTATTCGAAGGCCTGAAGGCCTACCGTGCGCCGGACGGCGGCGTGCACCTGTTCCGCCCGCGCGACCACGCGCGGCGCCTGCAGGCGAGCGCGCGCCGGCTCGGCATGCCGGAACCGTCGGAGAACCTGTTCATGACGCTGTGCCAGCTCGCGGTGCAGGTGCATGCGCGCTTCCTGCCGCCGCATGGTCGCGGCTCGCTGTACCTGCGGCCGACGCTGTACGCGGAAGAAGAGGTGCTCGGCATGCGCGCGGCGACGCACCACCGCTTCGCCGTGATCGTCACGCCCTGCAGCGATCCGCTGCCGAAGACGCTGCGCCTGTGGGCGGAACCGGACCTGATCCGCGCCGCGCCCGGCGGCCTGGGTGCAGCCAAGACCGGCGCCAACTACGCCGCCGGCCTCGGCGGCCTGTTGCGCGCCCGCGAACGCGGTTACGACGACGTGATCTGGTGCGACGCGCGCACGCATACGCAACTCGGCGAGGCCGGCACGATGAACGTGTTCGTGCAGATCGGCGAGGAACTGCTGACCCCACCCCTGGACGGCACGATCCTCGCCGGCATCACGCGCGACAGCCTGCTGCGCGTGATGCGCGCCGAAGGCATCGCCGTCTCCGAGCAGACCGTGACGCTCGACGATCTCGCCCATGCGCAACTCGCCGGTCAGCTCGGCACCGCTTTCGGTGTCGGCACCGCCGCGCGGCTGGCCCGCATCGCCGAGATCGGCGACGGCACGCGGGCCCTGGTGTTTCCGGATACCGGCCTGAGCACGCGCCTGAGCGCCGCACTCAAGCAGGTCCAGGAAGGCACGACGCACGCGCTGCGCGACTGGCGCGTCGCCGTGCCGGGGCTTAGTGCCTGACGCCGCAGGTTCGCGGCGCGGCATGGGCCGCACTGCGTTTCTCGTGACCCGATGCAGGAAACGGCGGCGCTTCGAGCACGCCGTCATCGCTCACGGCGCGACGAGCAGGTTGGCGACCGGCTCCGGACGGTGGAAATGGAAGCCCTGCGCGTAGCGGATGTGGCGCTCGCGCAGCTCCTGCGCGGCCTGTTCGTCCTCGACGCCTTCGGCAATCGCGTAGATGTCCAGGTGCCGGGCGAGCTGCGCCACCATCGACACCACCGGCTCGTTGATCGGATCGCCGGCGATACCGCCGGTGAAGTCCTGCGCGATCTTGAGACCGTCGACGCGCAGATCGCGCAGATAGTTGAACGACGTGAAGCCCGAACCGAAATCGTCCAGCAGTACGCGCGAGCCGTGCGAGCGCAGCAGCTCGATGCCCTGGCGCGTCACCATCCAGTTGGACGGCGCGGCCGATTCGGTGATCTCGAAGTAGATGCGATCGCGCAGCGCGCCGTGTCCGGACATAACCTCGCTGATCACACGATGGAAGCGCAGATCCGAGATCGACAGGCCGGAGACATTGACGGTCACGAACCAGTCCGACGGCAGGCTGGCACCGGCGCCGCCGAACAGCGTGGCGGCCTGACGCAGCATCCAGCTGTCGAGGCGCGTCACCAGATCGTTGCGTTCCGCCACCGGCAGAAAGCGCTCGGGTGCGACGATCTGGCCCTCCGGCGACATCATGCGCGTCAGCAGCTCCACACCCACCGTGCGGCCGCTGTCCAGATCGACGATCTTCTGCGCGTACACCCGCAGTCGTTGCTCGTCGAAGGCGAGCTGCAGTTCGTTCACCGCGTTGAACTCGGCCACCGGCGCGAGGCCATCGATATCGCGTTCGCGGTACAGGCAGGCGCGGTTGCGGCCGGTGCGCTTGGCGACGTAGCAGGCGGTGTCGGCCATGCGCAGCAGATCCGCGACGCTGCAGGGGTCGTCGCCCGGCACCGCAATGCCGACCGACAAGCCCAGCTGGAACTGACGCTCGTCGTGATGGAAACGGAAGTTGTCGACCGTTTCGATCAGCTTGGCGGCGATACGCTCGGCCTGAGCCGCGCCGCAGTTGCGCAGAATCACACCGAACTCGTCGCCGCCCAGCCGCGCGAACACGTCGGAGGCGCGAAGCACCGCGCGCAGACGCCGCGCCAGCGCGCACAGCAGGCGATCGCCGGCCGCATGGCCGGCGGTGTCGTTGACGATCTTGAAACGATCCAGGTCCAGATACAGCAGGCACCACGGGCGATCGCTGGCTTCGGCGCCCTGACGCTGGCGCTCCAGCTCACGCTCGAAGCCGCTGCGATTCAGCAGCCCGGTCAGCGGATCGTGCGCGGCCTGATGCTCCAGCGCGCGTGTCAGCGCATGCGTCTGCGTCACATCGTGCAGCGTGCAGACGTAACCGATCAGCGCCTGTTCGGCGTCCTTGAGCGGCGCCAGCGCGTACTCGACGGTGATCGCGGGCAGCACGCCGCGCCGCATCTGCGCCACACCCTGGCGAAACGCGGCCGTCTGCGCCGGCTCGGGCCGCATCAGCGTCAGCGGCGACACGCCGTCCTCGTCGATTAGCTCGATGATGCGGTCCAGCGGCAGCGCCAGTAGCTCCGGCGCCGGCCGGCCCAGCAAATCTTCGGCGATCGGATTGACGAAGCCGACCGCGCCGTGGATATCGGTGATCAGCACCGCATCGGTGATCGACGACAGCGCTACCTGGAATCGCTCCTTCTCCTGCTGCAGCAGATCCTCGAAACGCTTGCGGTCGGAAATGTCCTGGATGTGCGCGACGAACTGCATCGGCTGGCCGACGGCGGTGCGGATCAGCGAGACGTCGAGCTGCGTCGGCACGCTGCGGCCGTCCTTGCGCAGATAGCGCTTGAACATGCGATAGCCGGCGATCTCGCCGAACAGCGTGCGCGCCACCTGCGCCAGATCGGATTCCAGGTCGTCAGGGTGCGTGATGTCCTGGAAGGTCAGGCGCATCAGCTCGTCCTCGTCGTAGCCGAGGATCGCGCACAGCGCCGGGTTCACCGCCAGCCAGCGGCCGTCCAGCGCGACCAGCGCGGTACCGACCGGCGCGCCGAAGAACGTGCGACGGAAGCGTTCCTCGCTTTCGCGCAGCACCGCCTCGGTGCGCTTGCGCTCGAGGATGTCGCGCCCTTCAGGAATCAGCATCGTCACGCGGCCCTGCTCGTCGAAGACCGGCTTGACCGAAAAGTCGATCGGCATGCGCTGACCGTCGCGACCGAGAATCTCGATCTCGGTGCGCACGAACTCGCCGCGCGCCGCCGCCTCGACCGCGCGGCGCGTGGTGTCCACGGTCTCGGGCGAGGTCTGGAAATAGCTCAGCTCCCACATCTTGCGGCCGACGATGTCGTCCTGCGTCAGCCCGCCGAACTGCAGCGCCGCCTCGTTGGCCTGCAGCGCAGTGCCATCCGGCGCGAGCACGCCGATCAGCTGGAACATCGAGTTGAACACGGCGCGAAAGCGCGTCTGGCTTTCCGTCAGCGCCGATTCCGCCTGCTTGCTGCGCGTGACGTCGACGTGCGTACCGACCATGCGCAGCGGCTGGCCTTCGGCATCGCGCTCGATGACCTGGCCACGATCGAGAATCCATTTGTAGCTGCCGTCCTTGCAGCGCATGCGGCTTTCGCTGGCGTACAGCGCGACACGCCCATCCAGATGCGCCTGAAGATCCGCGCGCGCCTTCGGCAGATCGTCGGGATGCACGCGCGACGACCATTCATCGAGACCGTCGCCGATCTCGTCGCGGGTGTAGCCCAGCATCTCCTTCCATTGGTCCGAATAGAAGACGCGGTTGTCGCCGATGTCCCACTCCCAGACGCCGAGACCGGAACCTTCGACCGCGCGCTGCCAGCGGGAGGCGGCGCCGCTGCGGGTACGGCCGGGAAAGGAAACCACCGATGCATTCATGTCGATCCCTCGTCGCGGCGTCGTCCGTGGTGCCGCGGGGCCATGATGCATCCGGCGATGCGCGTCGCCGCGCTGTCGGTATGTCCTGTCTACAACGCTGTGATCAAGCGGGCAGCGCCCGCTCCAGCACCTCGACGATGCGCTGTTCCAGCCAGCAGGTCGGACGCCACCGTTCGTCGGCACCGATGAACCCGACGTGCCCGCCGTGTGCTGCGAGTTCCAGCGTCACGTTCGCCGGCAGCGTGTGCGCCGGCGGCAGGATCTCGGGCGTCATGAACGGATCGTCGATTGCGTTGATGACCTGCGTCGGCACCCGGATCGCGTGCAGGCGCCGCCCACCACTGCACCGTGCGTAGTAGTCGCAGGCATCGCGATAGCCGTTCAGCGGCGCCGTGTAGCGATCGTCGAACTCGAAGAAATCGCGAGCGCGCAGCGTGCCTGCGAGATCCACCCCCGTCGGCACCGGCACGCGCGCGTGCCGCGCCCGCAAGCTGTCCTTCAACGCGTCCAGCAGGCGCTTCTGGTAGAGGCGGGAGAAGCCGCGGCGCAGCCGTTCGGCGCAGGGTTCGATTTCCAGCGGCGCACAGGCGGCCACCGCACACGTCAGCGGTGCCGCAACGCCTTCCTCGGCCAGCGCGTTGAGCAACACATTGCCGCCCAGCGACCAGCCCACGGTTGCCATGCGCAGTTGCGGATGACGTGCCCGCAGCAGGTGCCATAGATGCCGCAGATCGGCGGTATCGCCGTGGTTGTAATAGCGCGCGGTGCGGTTCGGTTCGGCACCGGCGCCGCGCAGCTGCAAGGCCACCGTGCGCCAGCCCAGCGCGTTCAGTCGCAGCGCGGTGCCGCGCAGATACTTGGACTCGAACCCGCCGGTCAGGCCGTGAATGAGCACGGCCAGTCTCGATGCCTCCGCGGGCCCGCTCCAGCCGAGATCGACGAAGTCGCCGTCGTCCAGCTCCAGGCGCTCGATCTGCAATGCCAGCGTCGGCAACGGTCGCAGCAGGGTCGGCAGGATGGTCTGCAGGTGCGCGGCACGCAGCAGCGGATGCGCGCGAAACGCGGATGGCACCACCTGCCCGCGCCCCGGCACGTTCATGCCGACGGCGCGACGAACTCGGCAGCGCGCTCGACGCGGACCACCCGCAAGGCAAATCGCGCATACCAGCGCTCGCGGCCGGCGCGCTGCACGACGGCGTGCTCGGCATGCGTGCGCCAGGCGGCGATCGCCTCCGGCGATTGCCAGTACGACACCGTGATGCCGAAGCCGCTGGCATCACGCGCGCTTTCGACGCCGAGAAAGCCGGGCTGCTGACGCGCCAGCTCCACCATGCGCATGCCGGCACGATCGTAGGCAGCGCCATCGTCGTCGACGCGCCGCGAGGAAAAGATCACCGCGTAGTACGGCGGCTCCGGCGTATTCGCAAACAAGTGCTCGCTCATCCTGCCCCCCTTTACAGGCCTCACTCAGCCTTCGCGCCGCAGTATCGCCGCGAAGAAACCATCGGTGCCGTGGCGGTGCGGCAGCAGGCGCAGACGCCGCCCCGGCACCGAGATGCCCTGCGCGGCCAATACCTGGCCGGCATCCTGTTCGGAGAACGCCGGCGTGCGCGACAGGAAGGCCTCGACCACCGCATCGTTCTCGTCGGCCATCAGGCTGCAGGTGGCGTAGACCAGCCGCCCGCCTGGCCGCAGCAGCGCCGCTGCGGCGTCGAGGATCTGGCCTTGCGTCTGCGCCAGACGCGATAGCGACGGCAGACGCAGGCGCGCATCCGGCTGGCGTCGCCAGGTACCGGTACCGGAACACGGCGCATCCACCAGCACCGCGTCGAAGCGACCGGTTTGCTTTGCCAGCCAAGGTTCGCTGCCCGGCAATGCCCGCGTGCGCACGCAGTTCACACCGGCGCGCGCGAGCCGCGGCGTCAGGCGCGCGAGCCGCGCCGCATCGATGTCCAGCGCCCATAACTCGCCCTGATCGCGCATCGCCGCCGCCAGCGCCAACGTCTTGCCGCCAGCGCCCGCGCAATAGTCGGCGATGCGCTGTTGCGGTTGTGCGTCCATCAGCCGCGCGAGCAGCTGACTGCCCTCGTCCTGCGGCTCGATCCAGCCGTCGCGCCAGACCGCAGTGCTTTGCAGGGCGACGCGTGCACGCAGGCGCAGGCCGTCGGGTGACAGCGACGTCGGCTCGGATTCGATACCCGCCGCCGCCAGCGCCGCGCGCGCCTGCTCCGGATCGGCCTTCAGACGATTGACGCGCAGATCCACCGGCGCCGCATGCAGCAGTGCTGTCGCCAGCACCTCGGTCTCCTCGGCGCCGTACTGTTCCAGCCAGGCGTCATAGATCGCGTCCGGCACGTTGCCGCGCTCGGCCGGCGTCAGGCGCGCAGCGTCAAAGCCGGCCACGCGCGCCGCGCAATCTTCGGCATCGCCCACACCGAAGCCCTGCAGCGCAGCCACCTCGGCCATACCGCTGCGCAGTGCCTGCAGGGCGCACAGGCGCATCGCGTCGTCCTGCGTGGTGCCGCCGATGGCGCGCAGCACGCGCAGATCGCGCAACACGCCGTAGAGCAGGTCGCCGACCACGCGCCGATCGCGCGATCCCATCGCCGGCTGCGCACGCAGCGCGTCCTGCAATACGGCTTCGGCAACCTGCCCGCGTTCAAGCACCGCCCGCAGCGTCGCCACCACGGTCTGCCACTGCGGATAACGCAGCCGATGCGGAGGTCGAGCAGAGACGGCAAAAGGGGGCTGCGATACGGAGACCATGAAAAGAAAGATTTCCAGAAAACCGGGACAGCGGTCACGAAATGACCGTTCGTCGGGTGGTTGACACAACCTATTGTGTTTGATCTAGGCCGGTGACACGATGGGTCGTGGTCGGCTGACTGTGAACATGGGGTTTACAGAGCTGATCGTAACGGCGTTTTTCAGGAGGTCATCATGGCTGCCAAGAAAGCTGCGAAGAAGACTGCGAAGAAAGCTGCGAAGAAGAAGTAAGTCTAGCGGTCCCGTCTTTTTTGGCGCGGCGGCTCCTCACGGACCGCCGCGCTTTTTTGTGCCCGGAACGCTGAACCTGCATCGCAACTGCCCTCTTCGTCGTATCGTTCTGCATCGGCCGAAGGAGATCGATATGTACCGCTTGCTGCTGTGCGCGCTATTGCTGCTCGCAGGTCCGGCCCACGCCGCCTGCCAGGGTTCGCTGCTCGACGTCGAAGCCAAACGCCTCGTGGGCCCGGCCGAATCGTTGTGCGCTTACGAAGGCAAGGTGGTACTCGCGGTCAACACGGCGAGCCATTGCGGCTTTACGCGTCAGTACGAAGGCCTGGAAGCGCTATGGCGCGAGTACAAGGACCGTGGGCTGGTGATCCTGGGTTTTCCGTCCGATCAGTTCGGCGGACAGGAATTCGGCGACGACGCCGAGATCGCCAAGTTCTGCAAGCTCAACTTCGGCGTCAGCTTTCCGATGTATACGCGCTCCTCGGTGCGCGGCGACGACGCCAATCCGCTGTTCCGGCGCCTGATCGACACCACCGGCACCACGCCGAAGTGGAACTTCTACAAGTACCTGATCGGCCGCGACGGCAAGACCGCGGAGGCGTTCAACAGCATGGTCGAACCGGACAGCAAGAAGCTGCGCAAGGCGATCGAGAAAGCGCTGGCCGCATCCTGAGCGCAAGACGCGGAACCGCCGCAACGAAACGGGCGCCTGAGGCGCCCGTTTCATTCACTGCGGTCATAACGACGTGCGCGGTCAGAACCCCGCGCGTCGCCGCCGCCATCCGGCTGCGAGCAGCAGCACCAGCAGTGTCGCCAGCGGCAACGCGCCGCTGCCGAAGCGGCCGGCATCACGCGGCTTGTCACCGCCGCCGCTGCCACCATCGGTGGCCTTGTCGAAGTGATACACCTGCACGCCGCGACCGAACGTCCCGGCGAACAGTTGGCGATCGTCACCCGGTTTCACCACGAGCTGATTGACCGGCACCGACGGCAGATCGCCGAGCGGCGCCCAGGTCTTGCCGTCGAGATCGCTGGAGATGAACACGCCGAGATCGGTGCCGATCACGAGCTGCTGTCCGCGCTTCACGATCGCCGTGGCCGGCGTATCGGGCAGATCGCCGGAGATGTTGCGGAAGCGATTGCCGCCATCGACCGACTTGAACACGTTGCCGGCACCGATGTCCGGGTTGCTGTCCAGGTACTGGCCCTGCGGCAGCCAGCGCGCGGTGGAGTAGCCGCCCAGCACCACGTAGACGATCTGCGGATCGGTCTCGTCGATCGCGATGTCGTAGATGTAGCGGTTCGGCAGACCCTCGGCCGGCGCCACGCGCCAGCCATCGGCGCTGCCCTTTTTCGGCGGCAGCGCACCGCCGATGTTGGTCGCGAGGATGCGACTGAACTGCGCGCCGCTGCCGGTGATGTTGCAGGGTCCACAGGCGCCGACGTAGGCGGCATCGCCCCGCACCGCGACCGCACCCCGCGACTGATACGCGGTGTTGTTGTCCGGGTTGGCGCCCAGATCGAACACCGTGGTCCAGTCGGCGGCGCTCGAGGCGTTCAGCGTTGCGGCCACGCGCGTGCCGGCCGCGACCAGATGCTCGGCATCCTGCGGATCCATGCGGAACGCACTGAGGAAGTGCGCGGTGCCGGCGGCCTCGCCCGGCCCCATGCTGCTGTTGCTCTCGCCACCATTGGTGGTGCGAACGATCGATAGCGCCGGCGTCTGGTAATAGGCGACCTGCGAGTTGTCGGGATCGACCGCCGTCCACATGCCGTCGCCGATATACAGGCGCACCTGGCGACGCGTGTCCGGCTCGATCTTGCCGGAGGCGTTGTCCTGCAGGCCGTAGTACACCGTGCCGTCCTTGGCGACGCTGATGCCGTAGTTGAACAGCGTGTAGAAGCCCTGGTTGGCGCCGTTGCCCCACTTGGTGTTGTCGAAATCGTCGAGCAGCGGATCGCGTGAGTACTGCTTGTAGACGCCACCGTCGCCGCCGGCGAACAGCCACACGCCGCCGCGATCCGGGTCGGCGATGTAGATCGCGTCGTGCTGGTCGGGATGGGTGGTCGTGATGTCGGTCAGCAAGCCATCGCGGAACGGACACACCGGGATCGAATTCGGGACCGGCAGGCCGAGCAGGCCGGCCAGATCGACGTTGCCGATCAGGAACAGGCAGGTGTTGCCCGCGAAGTACGTGCCGATCACCTTGAAGTCGTTCGGCGTCTGCTCCAGGCCGGTCACCGGGATGTTGAGCCGGTTCTTCCAGATCTCCTCGAGGCCGAACAACACGCGCGTCGGGATGCCGCCGACCTGGGTGGTCGGATCGGGCTTGACCCAGGTGTTGTACCAGGCCTGCGCACCGGGACCGACGCCGAGCGCCGTGGCCGCTGCAAGCGAAGAACCGGTAGTGATGCCGGCGTAGGCGACCTCGACGTCATCGGCGAGACGGATCCAGGTGTCGCCGAAGTCCGGCGAGACGTAGACACCGTTGAACGAAGTCGGGCTGATGCTGGAGGTCAGCAGTTCGCAGATGAACTGCGGATCGCCCTCCGGCAACACCGTGCAGTCCAGCGGCACGGCCGGCAGCGCATCGTCGGTCGGCAGATCGAGTACCGGAATGCCGCCGTTGAGCAGCACCGCGTCCTGCACGATCGCGTAGACGTAATTGTGATTCTGCTCGGGCCCCGTGGCGTGACCCAGTTCGACGCGGCCGATGCGCGCCTGCGGCGCAAAGCCGAATGGCAGCAGGCCGCCGGTCAGCGATTCGAGCTGGCCGGTGCGAGTGCCGACGCGCTCGAAGCTGTCCGGCTTGCCGCTGCCGGAACGATAGAGGCCGTTGCCCGGCGACTGCGGCGTCCCGTCGGCGTAAGGCAGGGCGCCGGAACGAAAGCCGACCGCCGCCAGCACCGGGCAACCATCCGCACCGCACTGAACGTCGGTGGTACCGCCCGGCTGCTGCACCACCACGTCGGTGACGAAATTGGCGAGCTGGCAGGGACCGAGCGTCTCCACGCCCGCGCATTCGGCCGACGTCGGCAGCTTGACGTTGACGAAGCGCTCGCCCGCGTCGTCGGAGCGGAACAGGCCGCGCCCGGTAGCGGCGTAGATGATGGCGGGATTGCTGGGATCGACCGCGAGCCTGGAAGCATTGGTGCCGTCCGGCACACCGGCGGCGTGATGCCAGGTCCGGCCGAGATCGTCGCTCCAGTACGCACCGAGACCGACATAGGTGTTGCCGCCCTGCACGTGCTCGCCGGTCAGGGCCAGCAGGCGTCCACCGCGCGCCGGCGTCCAGGCCACCGCGCTGGTCACCAGCGTCGGCAGGTTGTCGCCCAGCGGCACCCAGTGCTCGCCAAGCGTGCCGACGTCGCCGTCGCGCGCCTCGGACATCCAGATACCGCCGTTGGAGATCGCGACGAACAGCCGACGATTAACCTCGTCGTAGGCGAAATTGTCGGCGCGACCGGCGACTTCCGGAATGCCGTCGTTGGCGCCATCACGGAATTTCGGATCGGACACCTGCGGTCCGCTGCCGTATTCCTCCCAGGCGCCGACCGCGTTGGCGACCTTGGCCTGCTGCGTCGTCAGCTGCGCGCGCTGTTCCACCGCCTTGCGCAACACCTGCGGCGCGGCGATGCCACGCATGCCTTCGCGATCCAGCGTTTCCATGCGCTTCTCGGCGAAGGACTCCGGCAGCTTGCGCCACACGCAGATCTGTTTGCCGAGCTTGCGATGGATCTCCTCGGCCTGGGTGCGCGCGAACGCCGGATTGAGGCGCGCCGCCACAGCCACCGGGTCGGCGAGTTCATAGCCGGTCGGGCAGGCATCGACACCCATCGCCACCAGCGCCTGTCGCCATTGCGGCTGCAGGGTGTACGCCGCCACCGCAGCGATACCGAGCACCGACACTGCACCCACCACCAACGCCACGCCCCGCTGCGTCATACGTCCTGCCGCCATCGTCATTCCCCCAATCCCCGGAAACCCGCGTGGATGCGCGCATCGCATTCATGGCCACGGGTTCTGGCCCGATTTTGCCATCCCCTCCCGCATCGAACATCCGGGAATCCGCCCATCGGGCGCAGCCCGACGCCGGAGCAACACCGGCTGCGCGCCCGCAGCCACGATGCTAGATTCGACCGTCCGGAGGATCCTTCCCATTCCCACGCCATGAGCGCCCGTTCCGCACTGATCGTCGACGACTCCAAGTCCGCGCGTTTCGCCTTGCGCCGGCATCTGGAGAGCCACGCCTACAAGGTCGATGCCGTCGAGAGCGCGCAAGAGGCCTATCGCGTGCTGCGCGAGCTGCGCCCCGATCTGATCTTCATGGATCACGTGATGCCGGGAGAGGACGGTTTCGAGGCACTGCGTCATCTCAAGGCCGATCCGCACACCGCCGCGATTCCGGTGGTGATCTGTTCGGGCAACGAGGGCGATCATTTCGTCGACGAGGCCCGCAGCCAGGGCGCCGCCGATGTGCTCGCCAAGCCGCCGAGCCCGGATCAGCTGCTGCAGGTGCTGGAGAACGTGCAGCGGGAACGTGAACAGAACGCCGCCGCGCGGGCGGTGGTGGATGTCGAAGCGGCGGCACCGACCGCTCGCGCCGACCGCGAAGCAGCCCGCAGCACCGCCGCTGTGGAGGTGGCGCCGCTCCCTCTCGCCGCACGGAGCGAAACCCGCGAGGCATTGGCGGGCGAACGCGCCGCGATCGAGGCGCAGTTCGGCGCGCTGCGGACGACGCTGGCACAGCTGGACGCACGGCTCGGCAACCCGCCCGTCGGCGTCGTGGCGTTGGAGGCGCGCCTGCAGCAGACCGAACAGCAGCTGTCGCAGCGCCTCGATCAGATCGAGGGGACGCTGGCCGCCGTGCAGCAGCAGTTTGCGCAGGAACTGGAACGGCACACCCAGCAGACGGCGGACCGGATCGCCGAGGCGCTGCTCAAGGCCCTGGGTCGCAGCTGAGCACCGCCTTATCGATTCAGCCGCCCGGCACCGCAGCGCCGAGCAGATTCACACGAGCGCGTTCACGGCTGTCGCAGCACCGCCACCAGCAGGCATAGCCAGCCGACGAGGAAAAACAGCCCGCCCAGCGGCGTGATCGCACCGAGGCCGCGCATGCCGGTCAGCGCCAGCAGATAGAGACTGCCGGAAAACAGGATGACGCCAAGCGCGAAACTCCATCCCGCCCATTGCAGCAGGGCGCCGGATGCCTGTCTCAGCAGCAGACCGACGGCCAACAGCGCGAACGCGTGATAGAACTGGTATTCGACGCCGGTCTTCCACACCGCCAGCAGATCCGGGCCGAGACGCGCGCGCAGGCCATGCGCGCCGAACGCACCGAGCGCCACGCCCAGCAGACCGTAGACCGCGCCCAGCGCCATGAACAGCTTGGCGTGATTCATCGGGCCGACACCACGTGGAAATGCAAACCCGCGGACTGCAGGCGCTCGATCAACGCATTGCCCATCGCCTGCGTCGGCGTCACCACGCCCGCCACGCGCGGCAGCTTGTCGTGCGCAAGGCACAGCGCGGATTCGGCCAGCATCTTCGCGGTCTCGGTGTACCCCGGATCGCCGCCGGAAACCTCGCAGCGCACGCTGCGGCCGCCGCCCTCGCCGAGGAACACGACCTTGAACCAGCCACGCGCACGCGCCGACTCGCTGGGCCCCTGACCCGGGTCCTTGAGCTTCAGCAAGCGATCGCGCGTGAGCTTGAGCTGGCTGCCGGCGAACAGCGCGCCGGCGCCGGCCACCATCGCGGCGGCAGTGGTCAGTTTCTTCACCTGCACGAAATGGCCATAGCGGAAATCTGGTCCGTAGCGATCCAGCGCCGCCGCCGAACGACGCACGATCTGCGGATCGATCGTCGGCATCGGCAAGGCCCAGGTGCCGAGTTCCTTGATGAACCGCAGGCCATGGCGTACCGAACCGATGCGGCGATCGACCGGAAAGCCTTCGCGCTGGCGTCGCGCCTTGGCGACCTTGCCGTACTCGCTCAGACGCGAGAACGCCGTGATCGCGGAATGCAGGGTGCCACCGGAGAACTGCCCGCCGGCCCGCACGAAACCCTGCACGCGCAGCGGCACGTCCTCGGGCAATTGCTGCACCGTGAACCAGCAGCCCAGATCGTGCGGGATGCTGTCGAACCCGCAGCAATTGACGATGCGCGCGCCGCTGGCCCGCGCGTCGTCGTGATACTTCAGCCACATGCGATCGACGAACTCGGGTTCGCCGGTGAGATCCACGTAGTCGGTGCCAGCAGCGGCGCAGGCCGCCACCAGCGGCTCGCCGTAGCGGATGTAGGGGCCGACCGTGGTGATGACGACCTGCGTCGATTCGGCGAGCCGCTGCATCGAGGCCTCGTCGTCGACCTCGGCCTGGATCAGGTCAAGATCGCGACAGCCGGGATTGACGTCGGTGAGGCGCGCGCGCACCACCTTCAGCTTGTCGAGACTGCGGCCGGCCAGCGCCCAGCGCAGCGTGTCACCACCGCGCCGCGCGAGATATTCGGCGGTGAGCTGGCCGGTGAACCCGGTGGCGCCGAACAGGACGATGTCGAACTTGCGGGTTCTGCTCATGGATCGGAAGGCTCTTGGGCAACCGCGGCGCCGATCATACGCGCGGCCGTGCAGCGCCGCGACGCACCGATGGCCGGCCCCGGTGCCGGATGGAAATCAACATTTCTGCTCGTGGGCAAGCCGCTCAATCGAACCCGCGCGGGCCCATGCGAAGCTCGCTGACGCTGCCATTGTCGAGCGTGACGATGCGCATCAGCTTCGAACCGCCGAAGTTGTAGGTCCATTCCTCGCGGTACACGGCGATCAACGCGTTCGGCCGCTGGCGCAGCCAGTCCGAACCGGCAACCCGCGCCTGCGGATACACCAGCCGGTGGTCGGCGACCCGGGTCAGCGGCGCCCCGCAGCGCGCCAGCAACCGGTACTTGGACATGCCCGGCCCGATCGCGGCAGCGGCGCTGCAGTCGCGCCGGGCGTCGGCGGCGTGGAATCCATAACCTTCGGCATCGATGCGCTGGATGACGCCCTGACGCAGCTGCACCACGCGCAGTAGCTGGCCGGCGCCGAAGTTGTAGGTCCACTGCTCGATGCCGGCGATGGCGCCATAGCCCACGGCACCGCTGTCCCAGGCATCGCGCAGCGCCGGTTCGCCGCAGGCGCCGATCAGTTGCGCAGCGCTGTCGCCGACGGCCACCAGCCGCGACCCGCAGCGGATCGAGTTCGACGCCTCGACCACGGCACTCCAGCCGCAGGCCAGCAGCAAGGCGGACAGCCATGCGCATTTCATGTGGTAGTTTCCTGAACCTCGCCGCTCCGAGACGGTCATTAGACCGCATCCCGCCCTGAACTCTTCATGAACCTGCGCCTCGTCTCCGGTCTCCTGCTGGCCCTGACCTGCGTCACCGCTCTCGCGGCGCCGGTGCAGGCCGATCACGTTGAAGCCGAGCTGATCGCCGAGCGCGACGGCTGGGTACCGGGCGTGGACAACTGGGTCGCGCTGCGGCTGCGGCCCGATCCGGAATGGCACGTCTATTGGCGCAATCCGGGCGATTCGGGCATCCCCACGAGTTTGAGCTGGACGCTGCCGGCCGGCGTCACCGCCGGCGACCTGCACTGGCCGTATCCCCACCGCCACTCTCTGGGGGAACTGACCAACTACGGCTACGGCGAAGAGACCCTGCACCTGGTACCGGTGCGCGTCGCCGCCGACGCCAAGGGCGCGATCAAGCTGGCGGCACAGGCCAAGTGGCTGGTGTGCCGCGATGTCTGCATTCCCGGCAGCGCCGATCTGACACTGGAACGGCCCGTGCGCGCCAACGCCGCCATCGATCCCGACTGGGCACCCAGCTTTTCTGCTGCGCGCGCGCAATTGCCGCGCGACGGACGGGCCTGGTCGGCGCAGTTCCAGATCGACAACGACACCCTGTCGCTGGCGCTGCGCGCGCCGGCGCTGGAAGCCGTCGAGGCGATCGAGTTCTACCCCTACGCCAACGATCTGGTGAACCACGCCGCGGCACAGCGCCTGATCCGCGACGACGCACAGACCTGGCGGCTGTCGCAGACGCTGAGCCCCTACTTCGTCGATGCCCCGCCACGGGCCGAAGGCGTCGTCGTGCTCCGACAGGGTCGTGCAGTCCAGGCCTGGGAAGTCGGGGCGCAGCCGGGCCTTGTGGCCCCCGTGCCGGCCGCGGCGCTGACACCGGCCCCGACGGGTCACCACAATCCCGCCACCGCGCCCGCCGCAAGCACCGCCCCGCTCGGCTGGGTCGCGATTCTTGCGTTCGCCTTGCTGGGCGGGCTGATCCTGAACCTGATGCCCTGCGTATTCCCGGTGCTGGCACTGAAGGCGCTGGCGCTGGCGCAGTCCGGAGGCGAGAACCGCAACGAGCGTCGCCGGCAGGCGCTCGCGTACACCGCTGGCGTGGTGCTGTCCTGCGTCGCCATCGCCGCGCTGATGCTCGGTCTGCGCAGCGCCGGTCAGGCGGTGGGCTGGGGTTTCCAGCTGCAATCGCCAGGCTTCGTCGCCGCGCTGGTCTATCTGTTGTTCGCGCTGGGCCTGGTGCTGTCTGGCGCCGCGCAGATCGGCGTCGGCTGGATGAATCTCGGCAGCAATCTGGCGCAACGGCCGGGGCTTGCCGGCTCGTTCTTCACCGGTGTATTGGCGGTGGTGGTGGCCACCCCCTGCACCGCGCCGTTCATGGGCACGGCGCTGGGTTATGCGATGACGCAGCCCGCCGCCGCCGCACTGATCGTATTCGCGGTGTTGGGGCTGGGTCTGGCGCTGCCGTTCCTGCTGATCGGCTTCGTGCCGGCGCTGGCGCGCTTCCTGCCGCGCCCCGGTGCGTGGATGGAACGCTTCAAGCAGGTCATGGCGTTCCCGCTGTACCTGACCGCGGTCTGGCTGCTGTGGGTACTGACCCGCCAGGCCGATGCGCAGGCGATGGCACGGGTGCTGGTCGGCCTGGTGCTGATCGCCTTTGCGCTGTGGTTGTGGCCGCTGCGCGGCGTGATCGCCGCCATGCTCAAGCTCGCGGCGCTGGCGGGCGCCGTGGCGCTGGCCGCGACGATAAACACTGCCCCCGCGCAGAGCGCCACTCCCGACGTCGCCCTGCTGCCTGGCAGCGAACCGTGGTCGACGCAGCGCGTCGCCGAGCTGCGCGCGCAGGGCCGCACGATTCTGGTCGACTTCACCGCCGACTGGTGCATCACCTGCAAGGTCAACGAACGCAGCTCCCTGCGCTCGACGCGCGTACAGCAAGCGCTGCGCGATCATGAGGCGGCGGTACTGGTCGGCGACTGGACGCGTGCCGACCCGGCCATTACCGCTGAACTGGCGCGCTTCGGCCGCAACGGCGTGCCGCTGTACCTGGTCTATGTCGATGGCGGCGAGCCGCAGGTACTGCCGCAAATCCTGAGCCCCGACCTCGTGATCGCGGCCCTGCAACGCAAAGGAGACTCCCGATGAGCATGCTGAAGACTCGCTTCGCGCTACGTGGCGCCGCGCTGGCGCTGGTATCGCTGCTGTTCGTGCCGGCCGCACTGGCCGCGCCCAAGATCGGCCAGCCGGCGCCGGCCTTCGAGGTCCGCAGCAGTGCGGGTAACACCGTGAAGCTGGCCGATTTCAAGGGCAAGTTCGTCGTGCTCGAATGGACCAACGACGGCTGTCCGTTCGTGCAGAAGCACTACCATGGCAACATGCAGTCGCTGCAGAAGGGCGCCACAGAAAAGGGCGCAGTCTGGCTGTCGGTGATCTCCTCGGCGCCCGGCAAGCAGGGCCACGTCAGCGCCGCGCAGGCCGATGAACTGAGCCGGTCGCGCAAGGCCGCGCCGACCGCGGTGCTGCTTGACGAATCCGGCGATGTCGGCCGGCTCTACGAGGCCAAGACCACGCCGCATATGTTCATCGTCGACCCCCAGGGCACGCTGGTCTATGCCGGCGGCATCGACAGCATCCCCAGCGCCGATCCGGACGACATCCCCAAGGCCAAGGCCTACGTGCGCGTCGCGCTCGACGAGGCGATGTCCGGCAAGACCGTGGGGGAGCCCCTGACGAAGCCCTATGGCTGCTCTGTAAAATATTAAGCGGCATCCATCCGCCGCCCCAGGGCCCCACCGCCCCTGGACGGCGGTAGCGATGAGTCGAAGCATCGTCGCGCATCGGCGCGCGCAGCATCAGAGGGAGAAGTGGTACATGCGGAAAGCCAGCGGCATCGGCTCGATCTTGCGCGTCGCGTGCGCGCTGATCGCGGCCTCGACCTCCCTGTCGGCGAACGCGCTGTCGTTCCTGCCCTGGGAAAACACGCGCATCTTCTACGAATCGTTCACGCATGACGGCATCCGCCGCGATGTCGCCTTCATCGCACCGCGCGATGCCGGCGCCAACGCGCCGGCCGTGGTCGTACTGCACTTCAACCTGGGCACGGCGCCGTCGATGGCCAACCTCACCGAGGTCGGCGAGTTCGCCCGCGACTTCGGGGCCTGGGTGATCCTGCCGGTGGCGCACGACCTGACCTGGTCGCACGCACCCAACGACACCGATCCCACCGACGACGTCGGCTTTCTCGCCGCGCTGATCGACGATTCCGTCGCACGCTTTCGCCTCGACGCCAAGCGCATCTACATGACCGGCTACTCGCAGGGCGGCAACATGACCGTGCGCTTTGCCTGCGAGCGCCCGGAAAAGATCGCCGCCGGCGCCTCGGTCGCCGCGACGATGCGCGACGCGCTCGCACGCCAGTGCGCACCCAGCATCCCGACCCCGATGGTCTTTTTCAACGGCACTGCCGACAAGCAGGTGCCCTACGGCACCGGGCTGCCGTCGCTGATCCGCGACCTGACGCTGGTCGGCAGCCTGCCGGCGCAGGATGCCGCCAAGTACTGGGCCGAAATCAACGGCTGCACCGGCAACGCGGTGCGCACCGATCTGCCGACGCCGGTGGCCGATACCACGCGCGTTTACCTCGACAGCTATAACAACTGCCCGCCCAACCGCGGCGCCGCGATCTACACCATCGAAAACGGCGGCCACACCTGGCCCGGCGTGCTCGACTTCGTGCCGGTTGCCGGCATCACCACCCAGAACCTGCGCGCCAACCGCGCGATGTGGGAGTTCTTCCAGAGGTTCTCGCGATGATGCCCGCGATCCATGTCCGTCATCGGTTGCGTCCGGCACTGTCCGGTCTCGGCGCGCTGGCACTGACCCTGTTGATCGCCGCCTGCGACAGCGGCAGCGGTGGCAGTGGTGGTCCGACGAGTACCGACCAGGAATTCGCCGCCAACACCACGACCGCGCTCGACCAGCAGCGTCCGGCCGTGGCCAGCAACCGCGCCGGCCGTTCGGTCGTCGCCTGGGAAAGCTTCGGCCAGGACGGCAGCCACCTGGGCATCGTCGCGCGCCGCTTCGACAACGGCGCACCGATCGGCCCCGAGTTCGTGGTCAACACTTACACCGTCGGCCGCCAGAACTTTCCGGCGGTGGCGATGGACGCCGCCGGCAATTTCGTCGTCGCCTGGCGCAGTTCCCTGCAGGGCAGCCCCGGCGGCACGATCTTCGCGCAGCGCTACGCCGCCGACGGCAGCAAGCTCGGCGGTGAGTTCCGCGTCGGCCCGGACAACTCCAATCGTGACTCGCAGTCCGAACCGCAGGTGGCGATGAACGCGCAGGGCGACTTTGCGATCGCCTGGAGCAATCGCGAGGTCGGTGCGCTGGCCGAGGCGCTGGGTCGCAACGGTGACGAGGATCGCTGGATCGAGGTGCGTACCTATACCGCCGACGGCAATCCGCGCATCGCGCCCAAGCGCACCACCGTGCAGGCCGACGATCCGTTCCCGCGCGCACCGCGCATCGGCATGGATGCCAACGGCAATATCGCCGTGGTCTGGGCCAGCGCTGCGGGCGGCACGCAACTGCGCGTGCAGCACTACGACAGCAGCGCCAACGCGCTGTCGCCGGTCTACAACATCAACGAAATCTCCAACGAGATCGACGCCGACCTGGCAACAATGGCGATGGCGCCGGACGGCAGCTTCGCCGTCGCCTGGGAGACCTACACCTTCGGCTACCAGCCGCTCGGTCTGCTCGTACGCCGCTACAGCGGCCCCCAGTCGCCGGTCGGACCGCCGCAGCGCGTCGCGCCGCCGGAATCCGGCCTGGTCGAGCGCAACTCGATGGCGATCACGGCCAACGGCGATCTGCTGCTGACCGCCCATGCCACCGACCGCGTGTACTTCGCCGTGCTGACCGCTGACGGGGCACTGATCGGGCCGACCCGGGTGAGCAACAGCGGCTTTGCTTCGCTGTTCCCATCGGTAGCCCAGTCCGGGCCGAACCGGGCCTTGGTGGCCTGGCAAAGCCTGGGGCAGGATGGCGACGGTCGCGGCATCCGGGTTCGGGAGATTTCGCTGAGGTAACCGGTGCTTGCGTCACCCGTGCCGGGACCCTAGAGTGGAGCGGGACACTGGCAGCAGCCGCTGCAGTGCAATTGTTTCTGGGGGAAGTTTATGAAGTCAGTATTCAAAGCTGCGGCGGGCGCTCTGCTCACCGCCACCGTCGTGGGCGCACCCGTGGTCGCAGGCGAGCGCGATCCGCAGATCGGTACCTACATGGTGTGGAACTTCGGCGGCGGCGCGAGCGATGTGCTCGGCGACAGCTTCCACTACGGTCTGCGCCTGGATTACGACTCACGTCGTGCCGTGCTGGATCGCGCGCCGCCGGTGCTGCTGCTCAGCGTCGGTGATCGCAGCGGCGTCGAAGCCTATTTCAACGGCAGCAACCTGCGCGCGCTGTCGGCGCAACTCAACCAGGCCGGCGGCGCCGGCTTCCTGGGCGGCAGCGCCGCGATGACGACGGCCGCGATCGTGGTCGGCGTCGCCGCCACGGCCGTGGTCGTCAGCTCGGCCGACAACAACAGCTCGTCCTCGCCGACCGGCGGCGATACCGGTGGCTCGACCGGCGGTAGCACGGGTGGTTCGACCGGCGGCTCCACGGGCGGCAGCACGGGTGGTTCGACCGGCGGCTCCACGGGCGGTAGCACGGGTGGTTCGACCGGTGGCTCCACGGGCGGCAGCACCGGCGGTTCGACGGGCGGCCTGCTGGGCTTCTCCGGCGGCGGCAGTGGCCTCAGCGACCTGCGTCGCACCTCGGTGCTCTACGCCAACCCCGAGACGCGCGGCGTCACCCCGGAATACCAGCAGTGGTTGGACGGCGGCAACGGGCACATGGGCGATCTGGTCGCCGGCCAGTAAGGCACCGCAACGCCGTTCAGGAGGGGAGCCGCAGGGCTCCCCTTTTTTGTGCCCGCTGGAGCACCGGATGTCGACTCAGCCCAAGGCCCCCTGAGCGGCTGCATCGGCGGCATCGCCGCCCGTTCGAACGCCGGTTTGCGCACCCGAGAACGGCAGCAGCGCCAGATACGCGGCAAACGACGCCACCAGAGAAATCAGGAACGGTGTGTCCTGCGGCCAGACATAACCGGCGAGCAGGTAGGTCAGCAGACCCGACCCGATCGAGGCGTAGGCGCAAACGGCGCCGCCCCAGCGCGGCGCCCATAGGGCGAACAGCAGGATCACCAGCAATCCTGACGAGCCCAGGCTGGACGCAGCGACGACCAGTTCATAAACACCCTCGCTGGCCAAAGCCAGGCCATACGCGGCCAGACCGAACACGACCACCGCGATGCGATTGACCCGTAAACGCTGCGCATCGCTCAGGCGGGGGCGCAGGGGCAGTATCAGGTTGCGCGCCGCGAGTGACCCCGAAACCAACAGCGCCGAATCAACCGTGGACAGGATCGCCGAGACCAGGGCCGCGACGAAAACCAGATAGAGCGGCGTCGCCAACTGCGTTTGTGCCAAGTGCAGCAGCACCTGTTCAGGCTCGTCGATTTCCCCGACGTAATGCCCGGCGATCAGCCCGAGCGACACCGGGATCAGCCCCACCAGCAGATACAGAACACCGGCGCTGACGGTGGCGCGACGCGCCAGCATCGGATCACGCGTCGCCAGCACCCGCGCCACCAGCTCCTGCGCAACGATCGAACCACAGATCGGCACCGCGAGCATTTCCAAGGTCCCGAGCCAGGATCCCTGTGGATCGGTCCAGCTGAGCGCGGTTACCGACAGGTCGGCGAGGTGCTGCGCGCCGCCGGCACTCAGCACCAGGACCAGCACGATCACGATGCCGACGATCATGACGATGCCCTGCACCAGATCGGTCATTGCGTCGGCCCACATGCCGCCGCTGGCGGTATAGATGATCACGACCGCCGCCGCTAACGTCAGCGCCACGAGCAGGCTCAACTCGGACGAGGCGGCCAGCACCTGGCCGAAGGCACGAATCTGCGCCGCGGCCCACAGCAGCGACGTCGGGATCATCACCACCGCAGCCGCGCGCTCGACGCCAACGCCATAACGAGCGCGGAAAAGATCGGCCAACGTGACGATGCCGCGGCGCCACAGCGGAATCGCGAAGACCAAACCCATTACCACGATACCGATCGCGTAGCCGAACGGATCGCTGCGCGTGCCCGACAGGCCGCTTTCGTAGGCGACGCCAGCGGCACCGATGCAGGTCTCGGCACCGAACCAGGTGGCAAAGATCGTGAACGTGCCGAGCCAGGGGCCGAGCCGGCGCCCGGCCAGCAGGTAGTCCTCCTCGGTGTGCACGCGTCGCGCCGCCCAGCGCGCGAACCAAAGTTGGACGGCGATGTATCCCAGAACGAACAGCAGCAACAGATTCATGCGTGACGACCCCCCGATCGCCAGCGCAGCATAAGCGCGAACGGTGCGTGCGGCGAGGCGCTACCGCCAGACATCGCACGCGCGTAGGCTGCGGCCATGTCCATCCCAACATCACTGATCCGGCTGGCCTTGCATGGCGGCGCCGGCGACCTCGACCTCGAGCGCAGCGCGGACCACGAGCAGCGCGATGCGCTGCGGGCGATGGCCACCGAGGGCCTGGCGCTGTTGCAGGAAGGCGCCAGCGCGCTCGATGTCGTGGAGCGCATGGTGGTGCGATTGGAGGACTGCCCTCTATTCAATGCCGGCATCGGCGCGGTACTGAACCGCGACGGCCACCCGGAACTGGATGCGGCGATCATCGACGGCCGCCAGCGTCGCTGCGGCGCGGTAGCCGGCGTCACCCTCGCCCGCAGCCCGATCCGGCTGGCGCGCGCTGTGATGGAACGCTCACCGCACGTGCTCATGGCCGGCGTCGGTGCCGAGGCGTTGAATCAGGCGCTGGGCCTGGAGACGGTGGTACCGGACTTCTTCGTCATTCCCGAACGCCGGCGCCAGTTGCAGCAGGCGCAGGCGCATGGCGCCGTGGCACTGGATCACGACAGCGCCTTCGGCACGGTCGGCTGCGTGGCACGCGACACGCACGGCCATCTGGCCGCCGCCACCAGCACCGGCGGGCTGACCAACAAGCTGCCCGGTCGCGTCGGCGACACCCCGATCCCCGGCGCCGGCACCTTTGCCGACGATCGCAGCGTCGCCGTGTCCTGCACCGGTACCGGCGAGAGCTTCATCCGCGCCGGCTTCGGCGCCGACATCGATGCACGCGTTCGCTACGGCAACGCCCCATTGCGACAGGCTTGCGAGGACGCGCTCGCCGCCGTGCGCGAATTCGGCGGCCGCGGCGGCTGCATCGCGATCGACCGCCACGGCGAGCTGGCACTGCCGTTCAACACCACCGCGATGTACCGCGCCTGGGTGGGTGCCGACGGTGCGATCCGTGTCGCCGTCGGACCTGACGAGGCGCCCGCCACGCTTGCACCGCACGGGCGCTAGGCCGCCTCGGCCTCCAGCGTCGCGCACGGCACCGGCTGCGCAAAGCCTTTCACCGTGAGCGGCGCGCGCGCTTGCAGGCGCGCACCGTCGGCCAGCTCGGTGGTACGCGCGTCGACCAGGATCTCGCCGTCGAGCGCCTGCTCACACAAGCGCGAGGCCAGGTTCACGGCCGAGCCGACCGCGGTGTACTCCAGGCGCGAGGACGAACCGATCACGCCGACCGTCACCACGCCGGTGGCAACGCCAAAGCCGATGCCGAGCCGCTGCGTCGGCGTACTCCACTGCGCCGCCCGGCGCTGCACCGCTTCACGGATGCGCGCCGCCATATCGAGCGCCCGCGTCGCGTGATAAGCCACCGGCAGCGGCGCACCGACCAGGATCAGGATGCCGTCGCCGGCGAAATCTTTGATGGTGGCGCCGTACTCGGCAACGACCTGCCCACTGGCGTCGTAGTACTCTCGAAGCACCTGCAGCACCTCGGTAGACGAGCGTATCGCCGCATAGGCGGTGAAGCCGCGCAGATCGCAGCACACCACGGTGATCTCGCGGCTGGACTCCTGCATCGCCTGATCCAGTCCCTGCTCCGACACCAGACGCGCCACCTGCGGCGACAGGAAGCGCGACATGAACTGGCCGCGCTGACCCTGCAGCACGTGGTAGTGCACAGCGCCGACGAAGAACAGGATCTCACCGATCCCGGCGGACAGCGCCGCCGCATCCAGCGGCAACACGAAGCCGGCCACCAGGAAGGGGGTCGCACCCGCCATTGCCAGCACGCGGATCGCCTCGGCGCGGTCCGGGCGTCGGTTCAGCAGCAGCAGAATGCCGACCAGTCCAGCCAGCATCGCCAGCAGGATCGGCGCGAAGAACAGCCAGAAGCCACCGCTCAGGAACATCGCCGGCTGATCGCCGGCGCGCAGAAAGGCCTGCAGGCGTACTTCGGGCCACAGCAACGAGAACAGGCCGTACGCCGCACCCGCCACCTGACCGAGACGCAGCACACGATCGCCGGTGCGGGTGTTGAGACTGACATCGGCCGGGACCGTGCGGCGCACGCGCAGAATCCATTCGAGCAGGCAGATGATTGCCAAGGTCTCGGGCAGCGCCAGCCAGCCGGACCAGGACGGCGGCTGTGGAAAGCGCGCAAGGAATACGACGTTCAGGTAGATGGACAGCCCGGTGAACGCAAAGCCCGCCGCCAGCGCCCGCGAGGTCTGGGAATGCCGGTCGGCGGAGACGAAGGCCAGCCCCATGCCCAGGGCCATCAGTGAAACCAGGATGTGGGCGGTGGCGTCGAGCATGGCGTTTACGGTGCGCGCATTATGCCGGGACGCCACGCATGGCCCGGGTCGAGCCACTGCCGCCAAGACCCCCACCAAGAAAAACAAGTTCAATCAGTTTCTTATTGTTCATATCTAATTCTTACAGTGAGAAAGATCACGCTTGCCAGCGTAATCAATATGTTTTTAAATATCGACAGTTTTGGGGGCTTGGGGCTGTTGCTCACACGTGGATCTTCAGAGCAAATCCGACCAGGTGGTACGGCTCGCGCAGCAGCAGGGTGTGCTGCGCCCGAAGGATTTGGTGCCATTTGGCATCCAGGCCGAGTATCTGCGACGCCTCTGTGATCGCGGCCTGCTGAAGAAGCTGGGACGCGGCAGCTATGTGCCGGCACAGACCCGCCCTTCCTCCGATCTGTCGCTGGCCATCGCCGCTCGCGCCGTGCCCAACGGGGTGATCTGCCTGCAGTCGGCGCTCGCATTCCACGGCCTGACCGCCCCCGACCCGCATCGCGTGTCCGTGGCGATCGAACGCCGCGCCGCACGTCCGCGCCTGGACTATCCGACGCTGCAGATCGCACGCCTCGGCGGCCCCGCATTCACCGAGGGCGTCGAGACGCATCGGGTCGAGCAGGTGGACCTGCGCATCTATGCGCTGGAAAAAACCCTGGCCGACCTGTTCAAGTTCCGCAACAAGATCGGCCCGCACATCGCGGTCGATGCGCTGCGTGCCGCGTTGGCCGCGCGCGACGTCGACCTCAAGAAGCTTCGCCACTACGCGCGGCTGTGCCGCGTCGAACGGGTCATGAAGCCCTATGTCGATGCACTGACCGTGCGTCGTACCTCCTGACACGGATCTCACCATGATCGGCTTCGCCGCACGCACGCTGCTGCTCGCCCTGCTCTCACTGGCGGTACCGGCGATGGCACAAGAGGAAGCGCCGGCCGCCGACCCGGCAATGCCGGAAATCGCGGCGCCGGAGAGCGGCGACAGCGTCATCGTCGAAGTGCCGCGCGAGACGCTGCAAGAAAATCCGGAGTTGCGACGCAAGCTCCTGTTCGACAACCTGGCGCGCGATCTCGACGTATTCACGCTGGTCAACGACCGGCACGGCCTGTCGTTCCACAAGCCGATGTACGTCTGGCCGATCAGCTACAGCCCGGACTACTACGGGGAGAACACCGAGCTGATCTTCCAGGTCGGCCTCAAGCAGCGCCTGTTCGCGCGCAATTTCTTCTTCGGCTACACGCAGAAGTCGTTCTGGCAGGTCTACAACAGCGACGATTCGCGGCCGTTCCGCGAGACCAACTACAACCCGGAGCTGTTCTACCGCTGGAAGCCGGACCGCGCCGGCTGTCGCGGCTGCGGACTCGACATCGGCATCGATCACGAATCCAACGGTCAGGAAGTCACCGAATCGCGCTCCTGGAATCGCATCATCTTGGCGCTGTACCGCGAAAGTGGCGACACCTTGCTCCACCTGCGCGCCTGGTATCGCATTCCGGAAGATCCGAAGAAGACGCCGGACGACCCGAAGGGCGACGACAATCCGGACATCGAGGACTACTACGGTCACGGCGAGTTGCGCCTGCAGCGCAAGCTTTTTGGCGCTCGCAACCACATGGCGGCGCTGATGGTGCGCGGCAATCCGTCGACCGGCAAGGGCGCATTGCAGATCGACTACAGCCTGCCGCTGGCCGACGACGCGTTCTGGTCGTTCAACCTCTGGCACGGCTACGGCGAGAGCCTGATCGACTACAACACGAGCATCACCCGCCTCAGCGTCGGGATCATGCTCGCGCGCTGACCGCGTTGGCGGCGTTGGCGGCCTGAGCGCCCGCGCGCTGTCGCCGCACATCAGCCCTTGCCCCAACCTCTCGACCAACGAAAACGGGCGCCCTGAGGCGCCCGTCGTCTGTCGCTAGCAGAGAGGCTTACGAGGCCTGCGCTGCAGGCTCGGCCGTCGCAGCCGCCTTCGGGCGGTCGATCAGCTCGACGTAGGCCATCGGCGCATCGTCACCCGCGCGGAATCCGCACTTGAGAATGCGCAGGTAGCCGCCCGGGCGCGCCTTGTAGCGCGGGCCGATATCGTTGAACAGCTTCTGCACGGCGTCGCGATCGCGCAGGCGCGCGAACACGATGCGGCGGTTGGCCAGCGTGTCGTCCTTGGCGCGCGTGATCAGCGGCTCAGCCAGACGGCGCAGTTCCTTGGCCTTGGGCAGCGTGGTCTTGATCAGCTCGTGCTCGAACAGCGCAACCGCGATCGACTGCATCGTGGCCTTGCGGTGGCTGGGGCTGCGGCCGAACGTACGGCCAGAGATCTTGTGACGCATGGTGTGGGATTCCTGCTAAGTCTTTTAGGCGTCAGGCCGGCACTTTCGGCGAAGACCAGTTGTCGAGCTTCATGCCCAACTCCAGTTCGTGCGCCTTCAGAGCTTCCTTGATTTCGTTGAGCGACTTCTTGCCGAGGTGCGGCGTCTTCATCAGCTCCATCTCGGTGCGCTGCACCAGATCGCCGATGTAGTAGATGTTCTCGGCCTTGAGGCAGTTGGCCGAACGCACCGTCAGTTCCAGATCGTCGATCGGACGGAACAGGATCGGCGACAGCTCCTTCTTGCCCGGCGTCGCGGCGGCCTGGGCAGCCTCGGCCTCGAGATCGACGAACACCGACAGCTGATCGCGCAGGATGCGCGCGGCCAGACGCACGGCCTCGGCCGGATCGATGCCGCCGTTGGTGTCGACGTCGAGGATCAGCTTGTCGAGGTCGGTGCGCTGCGCGACGCGCGCGCGCTCGACCGCGTAGCTGACGCGACGCACCGGGCTATAGGAGGCGTCCAGCTTCAGCACGCCGATGCCGCGGGTTTCTTCCTCGCGCACCGTGCTGACCGCCGGCACGTAGCCGCGACCACGCGTGACCTTCAGCGTCATCGACAGCTTGCCGCCGGTCAGATGCGCCAGCACCAGATCCGGATTGACGATCTCGACGTCGTGGTCGAGCTTGATGTCGGCGGCGGTGACGGCGCCCTTGCCCGACTTCTCCAGGCGCAGGGTGGCTTCGTCACGCGAATGCATGCGCAGCGCAATGTTCTTGATGTTCAGCAGGATGTCGATGACGTCTTCCTGCACGCCTTCGACCGCGCTGTACTCGTGCACCACGCCTTCGATCTGCACTTCGGTGATCGCGGCGCCCGGAATCGACGACAGCAGGATGCGGCGCAGGGCGTTGCCCAGCGTGTGGCCGAAACCGCGTTCCATCGGCTCGAGGGCGACGCGCGCGTGATTGGCGGACACCACTTCGACTTCGATCTGACGCGGCTTGAGCAGGTCGGCGACTACGTTCTGCATGAATAACCTCGCAAAAAGCGATGACTGCGTATCCGGTGGCGGCGACGATGACTCGCCGGCCGCGACCGAAGCGACTGCCGCCTTGCGGCGGCAATCCGATTACTTCGAATACAACTCGACGACGAGCTGTTCGTTGATATCCGGCACGATCTGATCGCGCGTCGGCACGGCCTTGAAGGTACCCTTCAGGCCCTTCTCGTCGACATCAACCCAGTCCGGCAGACCGGCTTGGGCTGCGATCGACAGCGCTTCGGCAATGCGGCCCTGCGCGCGCGAGGCTTCACGGACTTCGATCACATCGCCCGGCTTGACCTGGTAGGACGGGATGTTGACCTGCTTGCCGTTGACCAGGATCGCCTTGTGCGACACCAGCTGGCGCGCTTCCGAACGCGTGCGCGAGAAGCCCATGCGGTAGACAGCGTTGTCCAGGCGGGTTTCCAGCAGCTGCAGCAGGATCAGACCCGTGGAGCCCTTCTTCGAGGACGCCTTCAGGTAGTAGTTGCGGAACTGGCGCTCCAGCAGACCGTACATCTGCTTCAGCTTCTGCTTTTCACGCAGCTGCAGCGCGTAGTCGGACAGACGGGTCTTCGCCGCGCCGTGCTGGCCGGGGCGGGTTTCCATGTTGCACTTGCTGTCGAGCGCGCGCGAGCGCGACTTCAGCATCAGGTCGGTGCCGGCGCGGCGGGACAGCTTGCACTTCGGGCCAATGTAACGAGCCATGTTCTCTCTTCCTTCCTTACACGCGGCGGCGCTTCGGGGCGCGGCAGCCGTTATGCGGAATCGGCGTCACGTCGGTGATGTTGGTGATCTTGAAACCGGCGGCGTTGAGCGCGCGCACCGCGGACTCGCGGCCCGGGCCGGGGCCCTTGACGCGCACTTCCAGGTTCTTCACGCCGTGCTCGGCGGCGGCCTGGCCAGCCTTGTCGGCGGCAACCTGCGCGGCGAAAGGCGTCGACTTGCGCGAGCCCTTGAAGCCGGCGGCGCCCGCCGTGCTCCAGGACAGCGTGTTGCCCTGACGGTCGGTGATCAGAATGATCGTATTGTTGAAGGAGGCATGAATGTGCGCCACCGCATCGGTGACGTTCTTCTTGACCTTCTTGCGCTTGGCCGCATTGGCGGCAGCAGTGTTCGTAGCCATGGATAAGTCCGGCGGGCTCTAAAGATCAGGTGGCTTTCTTGGTCGCGACCGTGCCGCGACGCGGACCCTTGCGGGTACGGGCGTTGGTGCGGGTGCGCTGACCGCGGACCGGCAGGCCGCGGCGGTGGCGCTGGCCACGGTGGCAGCCCAGATCGACCAGGCGCTTGATGCTCATCGACACTTCGCGGCGCAGGTCACCCTCGACGACGAACTTGCCGACTTCAGCGCGAACGCGGTCCAGCTCGCCTTCCGACAGCATGCGCATCTGCGTGGTCGGCGCGATGCCGGCCGCTTCGCAGATCAGCTTGGAGCGCGTCCTGCCGATGCCATAGATCGCGGTGAGCGCGATGACGGCGTGTTTCCTATCCGGGATATTGACGCCCGCGATACGTGCCATGTTGCAACCTCAAGTAGTAGCTTTGCGCGCAGAAAAGCCGCACATTGTATTGATTTCCAGGGGTTCTTTCAAACCCGACGCGTTTCAGGCCTTTAGCCCTGGCGCTGCTTGTGACGCGGATCGGTGCACAGGATGCGGACCACGCGATTGCGGCGCACCACCTTGCAGTTCCGGCAGATTTTCTTAACGGACGCGCGGACTTTCATGACAATCCCTCAATGTTTCGCTTCGCTCAGCGGCCGCTGCCGGCCGGACCGAGCGTCTTCAGATTGGCCTTCTTCAGCAGGCCTTCGTACTGGTGCGACATCAGGTGCGCCTGCAGCTGCGCCATGAAGTCCATCACCACCACCACCACGATCAGCAGCGACGTGCCGCCGAAGTAGAACGGAATGCTGGGCACGAACACGCGCAGGAACTCCGGCGCGAGGCAGATGACCAGGATGTAAGCCGAGCCGATCACCGTCAGGCGCGTCAGCACCTGGTCGATGTAGCGCGCAGTCATGGCGCCAGGGCGAACGCCCGGAATGAACGCGCCCGACTTCTTCAGGTTGTCCGCCGTGTCACGAGAATCGAACACCAGCGCGGTATAGAAGAAGCAGAAGAACACGATCATCGCGCCATAAAGCGCGGTGTACAGCGGCTGGCCCGGCGACAGCGCATTGGCGAGCGTCTGCAGCAGACCGCCCGACGAGCCTTCCTCGCCGAAGAACTGCACGATCGACGCGGGAAACAGGATGATGCTCGACGCAAAGATCGGCGGAATCACGCCGGCCATGTTGAGCTTCAGCGGCAGATGCTGGGTCTGCGCCGCGAACACCTTGCGGCCTTGCTGACGACGCGCGTGATGCACCGGAATCCGGCGCTGCGCACGTTCGAAGAACACCACGCCCCAGGTCACGAGTGCGACCAGCACCAGCAGAAACAGCACCGTGAAGCCGCTGATCGAACCCTCGCTGACCAGCTGTGCAGTGGCCGCCAGGGCGCGCGGAAAGCCGGCGACGATACCGATGAAGATGATCATCGAGATACCGTTGCCGATGCCGCGTTCGGTGATCTGCTCGCCAAGCCACATCAGGAACATCGTGCCGGCCACCAGCGACACCGTCGCGGTGAACATGAACGGGAAGCCGGGGTTGATGACGACGCCCGACTTCTGCAGCGCCAGCGCAGCACCGAAGGACTGGAAGATCGCCAGTGCCAGCGTGCCGTAGCGCGTGTACTTGGTCAGCACGCGACGGCCAGCCTCGCCTTCCTTCTTCAGCTCCTTGAGCTGCGGAACGACGGCGGCCATCAGCTGCACGATGATGCTGGCCGAAATGTATGGCATCACGCCGAGGGCGAAGATCGACAGGCGCTCGAGCGCACCGCCCGAGAACATGTTGAACATGTCCAGGATCGTGCCGCGGCTCTGATTGAACAGCGCCGACAGCTGTGCCGGGTCGATACCCGGCACCGGGATGAACGTGCCGATGCGGTAAACGAGGATCGCACCGAGCAGGAAGAAGAGGCGGTTCTTGACCTCTCCGATCTTGCTCAGGTCCGGCACCATCGAGCCGCCCGGCATGCCTGTCGCCTTGGCCATGGGTTGGCTTTACTCTGCGACCGAGCCGCCCGCAGCAACGATCGCTTCGCGCGCGCCCTTGGTGACGAGCACGCCCTTCAGCACCAGCTTGCGGCTCAGCGCGCCGGACTTGATGACCTTGGCGGTCTGCGCATTGGCGGAGACGAAGCCTTCGGCCTTCAGCGTCGCGAGATCGATCTCGGTGGCCTTCATCTTCTCGAGTTCCGACAGGCGCACTTCCGCCGTCAGACCCTTGAGCGGGGAGTTGAAGCCACGCTTCGGCAGGCGACGCTGGATCGGCATCTGGCCGCCTTCGAAACCCAGCTTGCCACGGCCGCCCTTGCGCGCGCGCTGACCCTTATGGCCGCGACCGGCGGTCTTGCCCATGCCCGAGCCGATACCGCGGGCAACGCGGAACTTGACCGTCTTGGCGCCCTTGGCCGGCTTGATCGTATTGAGTTTCATCGTTCGCTATCCGGTTCGCTTCAGACTTCTTCGATCTTCAGCATGTAGGCGACCTTGTTCACCATGCCCATGTTCTCGGGCGTGGCGGCGACGGTCACCGTCTGGTGGCGGCGCTTCAGGCCCAGACCCCGCACGCAGTGCTGGTGGTTGGGCAGGCGCTTGGCGAGGCTGCGCATCAGCGTCAGCTTGATCTGCTTGGTGGCGGTGCTCATGGCCGTTTCCTGAAAATTAGCCCAGGATCTCTTCGATCGACTTGCCACGCTTGGCGGCGATGTCGGAGGGCAGGTTCATCTTGGTCAGCGCGTCCATCGTGGCGCGCACCAGATTGATCGGGTTGCGCGAGCCGAGCGCCTTGGCGAGCACGTTCTGCACGCCGGCGACTTCGAACACGGCGCGCATGGCGCCACCGGCGATCACACCGGTACCGTCCGAGGCCGGACGCACGAACACCTTGGCGGCACCGTGTTGGCCCCAGATCTCGTGCTGCAGGGTCAGGCCCTTTAGCGGCACGTTGACCATGTTCTTGCGCGCCTGCTCCATCGCCTTGGAGATGGCCTGCGGCACTTCACGCGCCTTGCCATAACCGAAGCCGACGCGACCGGCGCCGTCGCCGACCACGGTCAGCGCGGTGAAGGCGAACTGCTTGCCGCCCTTGACGGTCTTGCTGACGCGGTTGACCGCGACAAGCTTCTCCTTGAGATCGCCGCCCTGCTGGTCGTCGTAGTTGTGCTGGTTCGCCATGTCTTAGAACTCCAGGCCGGCTTCACGCGCGGCATCGGCCAGGGCCTTGATACGGCCGTGGAACTTGAACCCTGCGCGGTCGAAGGCCACCTTGCTGATGCCCTTCTCCTTGGCGCGCTGCGCGATCGCGGCCCCGACCTTCTTGGCGGCCTCGACGTTGCCACCGGCGCCCGAATCGACCACCGTCTTCTCGACGGTCGATGCGGCCACCACGGTCGTCGCCGCATCCGGCGCGATGATCTGCGCATAGATGTGCTGCGGCGTGCGATGAACGGTCAGGCGATGCACGCCCAGTTCGCGGATATGCGCGCGGGTACGGCGGGCGCGACGCAGGCGGGTTTCCTTCTTGTCTGTCATGACCAGTGTCTCTTCGGTCGTTCGTTACTTCGTATTCATTGGCGGAGCGAAGCGTCCTTGGGCTCTGGCTGCGGCACCCGATGATCGGGCCCCGTTGCCTCGGGCTCAGGGTCTTACTTCTTCTTCGCTTCCTTGAGCTCAACCTTCTCGGTCGAGTAGCGCACGCCCTTGCCCTTGTACGGCTCAGGCGGACGGTAGCTGCGCAGGTCAGCGGCCACCTGGCCGACGACCTTCTTGTCGGCACCCTTGATCACCAGCTCCGTCTGCGTCGGGGCTTCGACGGTGATGCCGTCGGGGATCGGGTACTCGACCGGGTGCGACAGGCCGACCGACAGGTTGACCTTCTTGCCCTGCACGGCGGCGCGGTAACCGACGCCGACCAGGATCAGCTTCTTCTCGTAACCCTGGCTGACGCCGACCACGGCGTTGTTCAGCAGCGCACGGAAGGTGCCGGCCTGCATCTTGTCGGCCTCGATCGAGGCGGAGGACACCGACACGGTGTCGCCCTGCACGTCGATCTGCACCTTCGGCGGCACGCGCACGTTGAGGGTGGTCTTGGCGCTCTTGACGGTCAGCAGGCCATCGGCCGTGGAGACCTGGACGCCGGCCGGCAACTTCACCGGCATTTTCGCTACGCGGGACATGGATGCTCTCTCCTTAGGCGACGATGCAGAGCACTTCGCCGCCCTGCCCGGTCGCGCGCGCCTTGCGGTCGCTGACGACGCCCGACGGCGTGGACACGATGGCAACACCGAGGCCGCCCATCACGGTCGGCAGCTCGTCCTTGCCCTTGTAGACGCGCAGCGCCGGCTTGGACACGCGCTCGATACGCTCGATCACCGGCTTGCCCTGGAAGTACTTCAAGGCGATGGTGATGACCTTCTTGGGGCCATCGCTGGTCACCGCGAAGTCGGCGATGTAGCCCTCGTCCTTCAGCACCGCGGCGATCGCTTCCTTGACCTTCGAGGACGGCGAGACCACCTGCTTCTTGCGCGCGTGCTGACCGTTGCGGATACGGGTCAGGAAATCGGCGATCGGATCATTCATGCTCATGCATCGTTCCTCTTACCAGCTCGCCTTCTTGAGGCCCGGCACTTCACCGCGCATCGCGGCTTCGCGCAGCTTGTGGCGGCCCAGGCCGAACTTCTTGTAGACACCGCGCGAACGCCCGGTGAGCTTGCAGCGGTTGCGCTGGCGCGACTTGGCGGCATCGCGCGGCTGCTTCTGCAGCGCGATGACGGCCGCGGCCTTCTCTTCGTCGGTCGCCTTGACGCTGACGATGGTGGCCTTCAGCGCAGCGCGCTTCTTGGCGTACTTGGCGGCGAGCGCGGCACGGTTCTTCTCGCGCTCGATCATGTTGGTCTTGGCCATGGTTCTCGCCTGCCCTTACTTGCGGAACGGGAAGCCGAACGCTTCGAGCAACGCCTTGCCCTGCTCGTCGTCCTTCGCCGTTGTGGTGATGGTGATGTTCATGCCGCGCAGCGCGTCAACCTTCTCGTACTCGATTTCCGGGAAGATGATCTGTTCGGTGATACCGAAGTTGAAGTTGCCGCGGCCGTCGAAACCACGCGCCGAGATGCCGCGGAAATCGCGGATACGCGGCAGCGCGACGACGATCAGGCGCTCCAGGAATTCGTACATCTTCTCGCGGCGCAGCGTCACCTTCACGCCGACCGGATAGTTCTCGCGGATCTTGAAGCCGGCGACGGCGATGCGCGACTTGGTGATGACCGGCTTCTGGCCGGCGATCGCCGTCATGTCGGCCACCGCGTTCTCGATGATCTTACGATCGTTGGTCGCCTCACCCACGCCCATGTTGAGCGTGACCTTGGAGATGCGCGGGACTTCCATCGCACCGACGCCGAGCTGCTTCTGGAGCTCGGAAGTCAGCTTGTCGCGGAAGAGCGTTTGCAGAGTAGGAGATTGATTTGCCATGACGCTACTTTCCTCAGCCGTCCACCAGTTCCTGGTTGGACTTGAAGACACGGACCTTGCGGCGCTTCTCGCCTTCGCCCTCGACCTTGAAGCCGACGCGGTCGCCCTTGTTCGCCTTGGCGTTCCAGAGCATCACGTTCGAGACGTCGATCGGCATTTCCTTTTCGACGATGCCACCGGCGACGCCCGCATTCGGGTTGCCGCGCTGATGCTTCTTGGCGACGTTAATGCCTTCGACGACCAGCTTGCCGTCGGCCAGAACCTGCGACACCTTGCCGCGACGGTTCTTGTCCTTGCCAGTGATGACGACGATCTCGTCGCCCTTGCGGATCTTGTTCATTGCCTTTGCTCGCTTACAGCACTTCCGGCGCCAGCGACACGATCTTCATGAAGCGATCGCGCAACTCGCGCGTCACCGGCCCGAAGATACGGGTGCCCAGCGGTTCCAGCTTGTTGGTCAGCAGCACGGCGGCGTTGGTGTCGAAACGGATCACCGAGCCGTCGCTACGCTTGATCGGGAAGCGGGTGCGGACGACAACGGCGTCGTGCACTTCGCCCTTCTTGACCTTGCCGCGCGGGATCGCGTCCTTGACGGTGACCTTGATCAGGTCGCCGACGGCCGCGTAACGGCGATAGGTCGAACCCTTGACCTGGATCACCTGCACCGTGCGCGCGCCGCTGTTGTCAGCGGCAACGAGAAAACTTTCCTGTTGGATCATGGCGTTTCGCTCCGTAGGCTCAGGCGCCGGCGCTCTTCAGCACTTCGACCAGGCGGAAGCGCTTGGAGGCCGACAGCGGGCGCGTCTCGACGATGGCGACGGTGTCGCCTTCCTTGCAGACGTTCTGCTCGTCGTGCGCGCGCAGCTTGGTCGAGCGGCGCAGCAGCTTGCCGTAGAGCGGGTGGCGCTCGGTGCGCTCGACCAGCACGGTGATGGTCTTGTCGCCCTTGTTGCTGACGACGCGACCGACGACGCGGTTGCCCTTCTTCTCAGTCTGTTCGCTCATCACGCTTTCACCTGCTGCGCCATCACGGTCTTGAGACGGGCAATCTTCTTGCGCACGTCGCGAACCAGATGCGGCTTGGTTGATCCCTGGCCGGTGGCTGCCTGCATGCGCAGGCTGAACTGCTCCTTGCGCAGCGCCAGCAGCTCTTCATTCAAGGCCTTCGCGTCCTTGCCGCGAAGCGACTTCACGTATTCCTGGGCCTTCATCGATTCAGTTCCATCACATGATCGTGCGGTGCACGAACGTGGTCTTGACGGGGAGCTTGGCAGCGGCGAGACGGAACGCCTGACGCGCCGTCGTCTCATCGACACCTTCCATCTCGTAGAGCACCTTGCCGGGCTGCACCTTGGCGACCCAGTACTCGACGTTGCCCTTGCCGGAGCCCATGCGGACTTCCAGCGGCTTCTTGGTGACCGGCACGTCCGGGAACATGCGGATCCAGACCTTGCCGCCACGCTTGATGTAGCGCGTGATGACGCGGCGTGCAGCTTCGATCTGGCGGGCCGTGATGCGGCCGTGCTCGGTGGTCTTCAGGCCCCACTCGCCGAAGCTGACCTTGTTGCCGGTCAGCGCCAAGCCGGTGTTGGTGCCTTTACGTTGCTTGCGGAATTTGGTGCGCTTGGGCTGCATCATGGCAGTGTTCTCCCGTCGTTAGGCCGCGTGGGCCTCGGCGGCTTCTTCCTTCTTGTCGTGGCGGCGATCGGCCTCGAACACCTCGCCGGTGAACACCCAGACCTTGACACCGATGATGCCGTAGGTGGTCTTGGCTTCGCCGGTGGCGTAATCGACCTGCGCACGCAGCGTGTGGAGCGGCACGCGACCTTCGCGGTACCACTCGACGCGCGCGATTTCCGCGCCGTTGAGACGGCCACCGACCTGGATCTTGATGCCGCCGGCGCCGAGGCGCATCGCGTTCTGCACCGCGCGCTTCATCGCACGACGGAACATGATGCGGCGTTCAAGCTGCTGGGCGACGCTGTCAGCAATCAGCTTGGCGTCGAGTTCCGGCTTGCGGATCTCTTCGACCGACAGATGCACGACGTCGGCCTTCAGACCCATCAGGCGCGCGACTTCCTGCTTCAGCTTCTCAATGTCCTCGCCCTTCTTGCCGATGACGATGCCGGGACGCGCGGTGTGGATGATGACGCGCGCGGACTTGGCCGGGCGGTCGATCTGGATGCGCGACACCGACGCCTGCGCCAGCTTCTTGCGCAGGTACGCACGGACCTGGATGTCCTTCAGCAGGTTCTCGCCGTAGACCTTGCGCTCGGCGTACCAGTTGGACGTCCAGTGCGTCGTGATGCCGAGGCGGAACCCGGTCGGATTGACTTTATGACCCATGATCTTGTCCTTACTCGTCCGACACGCGGATCGTGACGTGGCTGGTGGGCTTGGAGATGCGATCGGCGCGGCCCTTGGCGCGCGGCATGATGCGCTTCATGACCGGACCCTGGTCCACGAAGATTTCCTTCACCTTGAGTTCGTCGACGTCGGCGCCGTGGTTGTTTTCGGCGTTGGCGATCGCAGACTCGAGCACCTTGAACAGCAGGCGCGCGGGCTTGCGCGTCGAGTACTTCAGGATGTTGCGGGCCTCGTCCACCTTCTTGCCGCGGACGAGATCGGCGACCGCACGCGCCTTCTTCGGCGACATACGGACGAACTTGAGTACGGCTTGCGTCTGCATGATCGTGATCCTCAGGTCTTGGCTTCGGCCTTCTTGTCGCCGTGACCCTTGAACGTACGGGTCGGGGCGAACTCGCCAAGCTTGTGGCCGACCATGTTGTCGGTCACGAACACCGGCATGTGCTGCTTGCCGTTGTGAACCTGGATCGTCAGGCCGACGAAATCCGGGGTGATCATGGAGCGGCGCGACCAGGTCTTGATCGGCTTCTTGATGCGCTGACCCGCCACCGCCTCGACCTTCTTGGCGAGGTGGTGATCGACGAACGGTCCCTTCTTGACTGAACGCGGCATGACGTTACCTGCTTACTTCTTCGAGTGGCGGCTGCGCACGATGAACTTCTGCGTGCGCTTGTTGCTGCGGGTCTTGAGACCCTTGGTCTGCTGACCCCAGGGCGTGACCGGGTGCGGGTTACCCTGACCGGACTTGCCCTCACCACCACCGTGCGGGTGATCCACCGGGTTCATGACCACACCACGCACGGTCGGGCGGATGCCCTTCCAGCGCTTGGCGCCGGCCTTGCCGTACTGGCGCAGGTTGTGCTCGTTGTTGCCGACTTCGCCGACCGTGGCACGGCACTCGGCCAGCACCTGGCGCATTTCGCCGGAGCGCAGACGGATCGTCGCGTACTCGGTTTCGCGCGCGACCAGCTGCACGGCGGCGCCGGCGGAACGCGCCAGCTGCGCGCCCTTGCCCGGACGCAGCTCGACGCAGTGAATCGTCGAACCCAGCGGGATGTTGCGCAGCGGCAGCACGTTACCCGCCTTGATCGGCGCATCGGAGCCGGACTGCAGCGTGTCGCCCACCGCGACGCCGCGCGGCGCGATGATGTAGCGGCGCTCGCCGTCGGCGTAGCACAGCAGCGCGATGTGCGCGCTACGGTTCGGATCGTATTCCAGGCGCTCAACCTTGGCCGGCACGCCGTCCTTGTTGCGCTTGAAGTCGATGAGGCGGTACTGCTGCTTCTGACCACCACCCTTGTGACGCGTGGTGATGTGACCGTTGTTGTTGCGGCCGCCCGTCGAGCTCTGCTTTTCCAGCAGCGGCCCGTAGGCTTCGCCCTTCCACAGGCCCGGCGTGACCACCTTGACCTGGTGGCGCGTGCCCGCCGACGTGGGCTTGATCTTGACCAATGGCATCGTCGCTATCCCCTTAAGACGCCGCGCCGTTCAGGAAATCGAGTTCCTGACCCTTGGCGAGCGTGACGTAAGCCTTCTTCCAGTCGGAGCGCTTGCCTTCGAAACGACCGAAGCGCTTGCTCTTGCCCTTGACGACCAGCGTGCGCACCCCTTCAACTTTGACGTTGAAGAGCTTCTCGACCGCTTCCTTGATCTCCGGCTTCTCGGCGTTCTTCAACACCTTGAACACGGCCTGATTGCGCTTTTCAGCGACGCGCGTGCTCTTTTCCGAAATCACCGGGCCGAGGATGATCTGATGCATCCGCTCGATGTTCATTGCAGCCAGGCCTCCAGCTTCTTGACCGCGTCCGCCGTCATCAGCACCTTTTCGTGGCGCAGCAGCGTGACCGGATTGAGGGCCTCGACGTCGCAAACCGCCACATGCGGGAGGTTGCGCGCGGAGAGGTACAGGTTCTGGTTCAGCTCACCGGTGACGATCAGGATGTCCTGCGAACCGACCTTCGCGAGCTGTTCGACCAGCCCCTTGGTCTTGGCGGACTCCACGCCGAAGGACTCGGCGACGACCAGATGACCCTGGCGCGCCAGCTCGGCGACGATCGAGCGGATGGCGCCGCGGTACATCTTGCGGTTGACCTTCTGCGAGTGATCGCGCGGAATCGCGGCGAAGGTGCGACCGCCGCCGCGCCACAGGGGCGAGCGGATGGAGCCGGCGCGCGCGCGGCCGGTGCCCTTCTGCTTCCACGGCTTCTTGCCGCCGCCGGAGACCTCACCCTTGGCGAGCTGCGCCTTGGTGCCCGAACGGCCGGCATTCATGTACGCCGTCACCACCTGATGAATCAGGGGCTCGTTGTACTCGGCGCCGAAAACCGCGTCGGAAACGGTGAGAGAGTTAGTGCTGTTGTGCAGTTGAATATTCATTGCCGTTTTTCCCCAGTGGGCCTTATGCCTTCACCGTGGGGCGGACGATGACATCGCCATTCGTCGCGCCCGGCACAGCCCCCTTCACCAGAAGGAGGTTGCGTTCCACATCCACCTTGACGAGGTCAAGATTCAGGGTGGTCACGCGGTCGGAGCCCATGTGACCCGCCATCTTCTTGCCCTTGAACACCTTGCCCGGGGCCTGACGCTGACCGATGGAGCCCGGCGCACGGTGCGACAACGAGTTACCGTGCGTCGCGCGACCGCCACCGAAATTCCAGCGCTTCTGCACGCCGGCAAAACCCTTGCCCTTGGAGACGCCGGTCACGTCCACGGCCTTGACGCCGTCGAACGCAGACACCTTGATCTCCGAGCCGGTCTGCAGATCCGCGCCTTCGCTATCGTCGAGGCGGATTTCCCACAGACCACGACCGGCGGCAACACCGGCCTTCTTGTAATGACCGGTCAGCGCCTTGTTGACGCGACCCGCCTTCTGCTCACCGACGGCGACCTGCACCGCGCGGTAACCATCGTTCTCGACCGTCTTGACCTGGGTCACGCGGTTCGGCGTGCACTCGATCACGGTCACCGGAATGGCCGCACCAGCGTCGGTAAAGACGCGGGTCATGCCAGCCTTGCGGCCCACAATTGCAATCGTCATGTCCGTTTCTCCTTAGTTCAGCGAGATCTGGACTTCGACGCCCGCGGGCAGATCGAGCTTCGACAGTGCGTCCACGGTCTTTTCCGTGGGGTCGACGATCTGCATCAGACGCTTGTGCGTGCGGATTTCGTACTGGTCGCGCGCGTCCTTGTCGACGTGCGGCGAGACCAGAACGGTGAAGCGTTCCTTGCGGGTGGGCAGAGGGATCGGTCCACGGACCACAGCCCCGGTACGCTTCGCAGTCTCAACGATTTCCTTCGCCGATTTGTCGATCAGACGATGGTCGAAAGCCTTGAGCCGGATGCGAATGGATTGGCTAGTCGCTGCCATGCGGGTTCTTCCGGTTTAAAGAGCGGGAACAAAAGGGGCGCGAATTGTATTCGCGCCCCCAGCCTTTGTAAAGCAGGTTTTTGGCTTACGCCAGAATCTTGGTGACGACGCCTGCGCCGACGGTACGGCCGCCCTCGCGGATGGCGAAGCGAACGCCTTCTTCCATCGCGATCGGGTTGATCAGTTCCACCGTCATCTGAACGTTGTCGCCCGGCATCACCATCTCCTGCTCG
>DASWWX010000035.1:0-34689 GCA_036405815.1 Solimonas sp.
TCTCGCCGCGAATCTGGCGCACGCCGAGGATGAAGGCCTTGAGCCACTCGATGTCGGCCTCGGCGGCCTCGTCGATCTTGTCCGGATTCGCCTGCGGGTAGTCGGCGAGCATGATGCTGGGACCGCCGCGGCCGGCGAGCGGGGCGATCTGCTGCCAGATCTCTTCCGTCAGGAACGGCATCAGCGGATGCAGCAGGCGCAGCACGGTTTCCAGCACGCGCACCAGCGTGCGGCGAGCGGCGCGCTGTGCGGCTTCGTCACCCTGCTGCAGCGCCGGCTTGGAGAGTTCCAGGTACCAGTCGCAGTACTCGTTCCAGATGAACTGGTACAGCGACTGCGCCAGCAGGTCGAAGCGGTAGTTCTGGAAGTGGCCCGCGACCTCGGTCTCGAGCTTCTGAAGACGCGAGGCGATCCAGCGGTCGGCGCTGGACAGCGTCGCCGGCAGCGAGGCGTCCTGGCCGCAGTCCTTGCCCTCGACGTTCATCAGCACGAAACGCGCGGCGTTCCAGATCTTGTTGCAGAAGTTGCGGTAGCCGGACGCGCGCGCAGCGTCGAAGCGGATGTCGCGGCCGGTGGAGGCCAGCGCCATGAACGTGAAGCGCAGCGCGTCGACGCCGACCGGCTCGATGCCGGTGGGGAACATGCGTCGCGTCGAAGCCTCGATCTTCACCGCCATCTGCGGCTGCATCAGGCCGGTCGTGCGCTTCTTCACCAGGTCTTCGAGCGCGATGCCGTCGACCAGGTCGAGCGGGTCGAGCACGTTGCCCTTGGACTTCGACATCTTGTTGCCTTCGCTGTCGCGCACCAGGCCGGTGATGTAGACCTCACGGAACGGTACGTCGTCCAGGAAGTGCAGGCCCATCATCGCCATGCGCGCGACCCAGAAGAAGATGATGTCGAAGCCGGTGACCAGCACACTGCTCGGATACCAGCGCTTCAGATCGTCGGTCGGCGTTGGCCAGCCCAGCGTCGAGAACGGCCACAGCGCCGACGAGAACCAGGTGTCGAAGCTGTCCTCGTCCTGCTTCAGCGTCACGCTGGCGTCGAGCTGGTACTGGCTGCGCACCTCTTCTTCGGTGCGGCCGACGTAGTGCTTGCCGCCCTCGTCGTACCACGCGGGGATGCGGTGGCCCCACCACAGGTTGCGCGAGATGCACCAGTCCTGGATGTTCTCCAGCCACTGGTCGTAGGTGTTGACCCAGTTCTCCGGCACGAAGCGCATCTGGCCGTCCTTGACGGACTTGAGCGCGCGCTCGGCCAGGCCCTTCATGTTCACGAACCACTGGTCGGTGAGGAACGGCTCGACGACGACGCCGGTGCGGTCGCCGCGCGGCACCATCAGCTTGTGGTCCTTGATCGCGTCGAGCAGGCCGAGCTTCTCCAAGTCTTCGACGACGCGCTTGCGCGCTTCGAAGCGGTCGAGCCCGCGATAGGCCGCCGGCGCTTCGTCGTTGATCTGTGCGGTCGGCGTGAACACGTTGCGGATCGGCAGGTTGTGCCGCTGGCCCATCGCGTAGTCGTTGAAGTCGTGCGCCGGCGTGATCTTGACGACGCCGGTGCCGAACTCGCGGTCGACGTAGTCGTCGCCGATGACCGGAATCTCGCGGTCGCACAGCGGCAGCTTTACCGTCTTGCCGATCAGATGCTGGTAGCGCTCGTCTTCCGGGTGCACGGCCACCGCGGTGTCGCCGAGCATCGTCTCCGGGCGCGTCGTTGCGACGACGAGATGACCCGAGCCGTCGGCGAGCGGGTAACGGAAATGCCAGAGCTTTCCGTTCTCTTCCTTGCTCTCGACTTCCAGATCGGAGATCGCGGTCAGCAGCACCGGGTCCCAGTTGACCAGTCGCTTGCCGCGGTAGATCAGGCCGTCTTCGAAAAGACGCACAAACTCTTCCGTAACCGCGGCGTTGCACTGCGCGTCCATCGTGAAGCGCTCGCGCGTCCAGTCCACCGAGTTGCCCATGCGGCGGATCTGGTGCGTGATCGTGTTGCCCGAGTATTCCTTCCACTCCCAGACCTTTTCGAGGAACTTCTCGCGGCCGAGGTCGGTGCGCTTGATGCCCTGCGCGGCGAGCTGGCGCTCGACGACCATCTGCGTCGCGATGCCGGCGTGGTCCGTGCCCGGCAGCCACAGTGCGTCGAAGCCGCGCATGCGGTGGTAGCGGGTGAGGGCGTCCATCACCGTGTGCTGGAAGGCATGACCCATGTGCAGCGTGCCGGTAACGTTCGGCGGCGGGATCATGATGCTGTAGGCCGGCATCGTCGCGCGGTCGGCGCCGCGCAGCTGTGCGACCGTCTCCGGCGTGTAGTAGCCGCTCTTTTCCCAGGTCTCGCACCAGCGGGCTTCGATGCTCTTGGGGTCGAAAGTCTTGTCCATGGGGTTCTGGCGTCGGACGGGCAGTGCGCGGGCGCTGCCGGCGTGGAGGAGCTGGAAAAGTCGTGAGCGAATTGTAGCCGCGCGCGGCCGCGAGTCCGCTATTTGGGGACGCGCAGCGTCCAACCGCCTTCGGCGGTTTGCTCGTAGGTTTTCAGTTCATAGCCGCGGTCGCGATAGAACTTGAAGCGTTCACGCGATTGCGCGCGACCGGTCGCGTCGGCGGCGACGATTTCCAGCACGCGTTCGAAGCGGCTGAAGCAGTCCGGCACTTCCAGGCCGAGGTTGACCAGTACGCCGTGATGGCTGTCGGGTGGTTCGCCGGCGCCAATCAGCACCGCCGGCAGCGGTTCCTCGAGCGCCTTGCCGCTATCGCGCTCGTGCGCGATGAAGCCACCCTGGCGGAAACTCCACAACGCGCCGTCGACTTCCTCGGCAAGGCCTGGGTCGGGCACATGCACGTAGACGCGCAGGCCGGCGGCGACCGCCTTCTCGCAGAGTCGGCAGGCGGCCATCGCCGGGCCTTCGGCCGGGCCGCCGTGCTCCGGCAGGATGTAGAAATCGACGCGTGTCATGGGGGATACCGCCGCTAGGCGGGCTTACTCCTCGTTCTTCTTGGCGGCGACGTTGATCAGGTACTGCACCAGCAGCGGCACCGGCCGGCCGGTGGACTTCTTGCCGATCCACGCGGTGCCGGCAATGTCCAGGTGCGCCCACTTCATCTTGCGCGTGAAGCGGTGCAGGAACGTGGCGCCGATGATCGCGCCCGCTTCACGGCCGCCGCGCGTGGCGATGTTGGCGATATCGGCGCAGTCGCTCTTGATGTTCTCGTCGTATTCCGGCCACAGCGGCAGTTCCCAGGCGCGGTCACCGGCCTGCTCGCCGGCGGCCAGCAGGGCGCGGCCCAGCGCCGGCGTGTTGCTGAACAGGCCGGTGGCGATGTTGCCGAGTGCGACCACGCAGGCGCCGGTCAGCGTTGCCATGTCGATGCATTGGGCGGGTTCGTATTCCTTCTCGGCGTAGGTCAGCGCGTCGCAGAGGATCAGGCGGCCCTCGGCGTCGGTGTTCAGCACCTCGACCGTCAGGCCGGCCATGCTGGTGACAACGTCGCCAGGCTTGGTCGCCTCGCCATTGATCAGATTTTCGGAGGCCGGCACGATGCCGACGAGATTGATCGGCAGCTTCAGTTCGGCTGCGGCCACCAGCGCGCCGTAGACCGAGGCGCCGCCGCACATGTCGAACTTCATCTCGTCCATCTGTGCGCTGGGCTTGATCGAGATGCCGCCGGAGTCGAAGGTCAGGCCCTTGCCGACCAGCGCGATCGGCTTGTCGCCCTCCGGGCCGTTGCGGTATTCCATGACGATCAGCTTGGGCGGCTCGCTGGAGCCGCGCGCGACCGACAGCAGTGCGCCCATGCCGAGACGTTCCATGTCGGCGCGTTCAAGGATCTTGACCTTGATCGGATAGGTCCTGGTCAGCGCTTGCGCGCGTTCGGCCAGATAGGTCGGCGTGCACAGGTTGCCGGGCAGGTTGCCCAGATCCTTGGCCAGCGCCACGCCCTTGCTGATCGCCAGTGCCTCGGACAGGCCGCGTTCGCCGGCCGGCAGGTCGGAGCGGCGCGGCACGTCGAAGGTATAACGCTCGAGCTTGTAGGTCGGCAGATCCTCGCGCGCCTTCTCGCCGCGGCAGTCGTCGAAGCGGTAGGCGGCGTCCTCAGTGACGCGCACGGCCTGGGCAACGTTCCACTGGAAGTCGCGGCCCTTGAGTCCCAGGTGCGTGAGGTAGCTGACCGCATCGATGGCGCCGGTGGTGCGCAGCGCGCGCGCCGCCGCTGCTTGAACCTTGCGAAACGCGGTTTCGTCGAAGCTGCGCTCCTTGCCCAGGCCGACCAGCAGCACGCGATCGGAGAACGTGCCGGGCACGTTGTGCAGCAGCAGGGTGGTGCCGAGCTTGCCGTCCATGTCGCCGCGACGCATCACGCCGGCGATGACGCCGTCACTGGCTTTATCAATGGTTTCTGCCGCTTCGGAGAGGCTGCGGCGGTCGAAAACACCCACGACGACACAGCCGACGCGCTGCTTTTCCGGATTGCCGCTCTTAACGAAATATTCCATGGTTGTTCTCGATGTCGGTTCGACGGCGGCGAGGCGTGTCGGCAGGCGCGGATGTGACCGGCGGCGGGGCCGCGGTGTTCCTTGCAAGCCTTGCCGGCACGAGAGTTCGGGGCCGCCAGGGAGGCGGCGCGTATTCTAGCGACCTTGCGCCGGACGACCAAGGCTGTGGGTACCCGCCACCAAGTTTTGTCAGGTTCCAAGCGCCCATTCAGGGCCGATAAAGGGCTTTATCGCCGGTGAATCGGCATAATGAGCGGCCGACCGCATCGCCAGCGCATGAATCAGGGCATTCTCGATCGTTACTTGTTCCGCGAAGCCGGCGCCGCCTGGGCGGCGGTGACCTTGATTCTGCTGGTCATCATGCTGTCGACCCGTTTTGCGCGCTTTCTGGCGCAGGCCGCCGCCGGTGAACTGCCGCGGGAGCTGCTGTTCCAGATCGCGGCGCTGTCGAGCCTGCAGTATCTGGTCATCCTGATTCCGGTCTCGCTGCTGCTGGCGATCATGCTGGCGCTGGGCCGGCTCTATAAAGACAGCGAGATCGCGGCGATGACCGGTTGCGGTGTCGGTCTGGGTCGTCTTTACCGGCCGTTCCTGATGCTCGGGGCCTGGCTCGCGCTGCTGACGGCAGCGCTGGCGTTCCAGGTCGGCCCCTGGGCCGGGCGCACGGCCGATTACCTGATCAAGAACGCCGCGCGCTTCATCCAGTTCAACCCCTTCGAGGAAGGCCAGTTCAAGGAAGTCGGCGGTGGGCGGGCGGTGATCTATACCGCCAAGGTCGGCGGCGACGGCCGGCTGGAAACCGTGGTGGCGCAGCTACAGGAATCGGCCGGGCCGAGCTTCGTCACCGCGCGAAACGGTGCACAGGTGGTCAATACCGAATCCGGTGAGCGCACGGTCGTGCTGCGCGACGGCTGGCGTTACCAGGGCGAGGCCGGCGCCTCGGCGTTCGACATCACGCGCTTCGAGACGCTGACCACGCATATCGCGCCGCCCGAATTCGTCTACTTCAACGCCAAGCGCAAGATCCAGCCGACCTCTATGTTGCTGGCCTCGACCGATCCACAGGATCGCGCTGAGCTGGCCTGGCGTGTGGCGGCGCCGATCTCGGTGTTCGTGCTGGCGTTGCTGGCGGTGCCGCTGTCGCATATCCGCCCGCGTCAGGGGCGTTACGGCAAGCTGATCTTCGGCATCCTCGCGTACCTGGTTTATTCGCAGCTGATGGGCGTGGGTCAGGCCTGGATCGCCAAGGAGCGCGTGCCGCCCGGCTTCGGCCTGTGGTGGGTGCATGCGCTGATGCTGGCGGTGGCGCTATGGCTGATTGCGCTGCGCCAGAACCTGTTGCGGCGGCGCCGCGCATGAGCCTGATCACGCGCCATCTGGTGGCCCACATCCTGGGCTTCACCGCGATCGTCGGCCTCGCGCTGGTGGCGATCTACACCTTCATCAGCTTCGTTGCCGAGATCGACGAGGCCGGGCAGGGGGGCTTCGGCATTGCGCAGCTGCTGGCCTACAGCCTGCTGATGATGCCGGCGGGTCTCTACACCCTGATGCCGGTGATTGCCCTGCTGGGCACGCTGATGGGCCTGGGTGCGCTGGCCAGCCAGAACGAGATCACGGCGATGCGCGCCGGAGGTGTCACGTTGCTGCGCATCGGCGCGGCGGCGCTGCTGGCCGGCATCCTGCTCGGCGGGCTCGCGGTGATGCTCGGCGACTGGCTGGCGCCCGCCGGGACCCAGGCGGCGCGCAACTACCGCAGCGAAGCGCGCAGCGGCGTCGCCGTCGGCGTGGCGGCGCGGCCGATCTGGCTGCGCGATGGCGAGCATGTGCTGCACATCCGCCGCTTGCTGGCGGAGGATCACATCGCCGAGATCGAGATCTACTCGCTGCATCCGGATCTATCGCTGGCGTCGGTGATGCGCGCGGGCGAAGGCCGGTACGAGAACGGTGGCTGGCAGTTGCGCGACGTGCGGCGCACACGGTTCGAGGACGGGCGCACGGTGTCCGACGAGGCAACGGAGGCGCAATGGCCGGGCCGGATCACGCCGGAGGTGCTGCGGTTGTTCGTGCTTGAGGCCAACAGCCTGTCGACACCGGGCCTGATGCGGCTGATCGACTACATGGACGTCAACGGTCTGGACGCAGGCAGCTATCGTCTGTCGCTGTGGCGCAAGCTGATGGCACCACTGACGGTCATGGCGATGATGCTGTTCGCCGTGCCGTTCGTGCTGGGGTCGCAGCGCGACAGCGGCGCCGGTCAGCGGGTGCTGATCGGCATCCTGATCGGCTTGGGTTTCTACGTGGTCAATGAAGTGACCGCGAGCCTGGGTCAGCTCTACGCGTGGCCGCCGGTACTGGCGGCGGGGCTGCCGACGCTGCTGCTGGCAACGCTGGCGGTGCAGCGCCTACGACGCGCGCGCTGAGCGCGTTGCGTTCGTCTCAACGGTCTTCATGTCTCGACTTTCATCGGCCGATTCTCTGCTGCGCAGCGCTGCTCAATCGGTCCTGGTGCGCAACACGATCGCGCTGTCGCTGAACCAGTCCTGTGGCGCGCGCCGCTGCGGATCGAGCCGCCAGGCCAGCAGCATCGCGATGGTGGCGACCACCGCGGCTGCGCTCAGCGTCGAGGCCAGCGGCCACTGCGAGAGGCGCGGCAGGCGCAGCAGCAGGGGCGTCAGCGCGATGCCCCAGACCAGCAACATCGTCGCGTAACGCGCCATCGCCGAGATCCAGCCCGGCGGCGTGCCGTCCCTGCGCTGCACGTACAGCCGCCAGGCGCGCATGCCCAGCGTCTGCCCGCCGTGGGTCCAGAACCAGGCGAAGAACCCATAACCGATCAGGAACACGTAGGCGCGCAGCGCGTGCCATTCGCGCTCAAGCGACAGCAGGTCGCGCAACAGCACGTCCAGCAGCAGCGCGACCATCCATAGCGCGATCAGCAGCAGGCCGTCGTAGGTGGCGGCGGCCAGACGGCGCCACAGCGGGGCGGGCAGCGAAAGGTCGGACATGGGCGATCACGGGCGATGCGGGGCGCACAGCATAGCCGCGCATCCCCAAATGAGAAGCGGCCCCGCGCGGGCCTGCGGCTTACGCGGCGCCTGCGGCCTCGCGCGACACCTGCTGCGGCAGGCCGATCGGGCTGAGCTGTCGCGTGACCGCATGCGGATCGCGCATCGCGGCTTCCAGCAGTTGGCGCGAATGCTGCCCGTCGGCGGGGAAATGTGCGGCGCCGACCTGGGCCAGCGGCGGCACCGAGCGTTCGCCGACCTGCACCGGCAGCAGGCAGGCGCCGAGCAGTTGCTCGCGCAACTGGCGCGGCTGGTCGGCTTCATGCAGGCGGGGGCGCAGCAGCGCGATTTCGGTCTTGCTGTAGCGTGCCAGCAGATCGCTGCGCCGCGTCAGCGGGGCGATGCGCTCGGCCAGTGCGCGCATGGCCTGGTCGCGCTCGTTGTCGGTGGCGACACCGGGAAAGCGCAGGCGTGCGTAGAACAGGTCGAAGGTCGTATGGTCGCGTTCGCAACGCTGGATCATCTGCACGATCTCCTGCTGGAACGAGGCGCGGTTGCGCATCATCGTGCCGGCGTCGTGCAGGGCCAGCAGGCGGACCCGTTCGTCTTCGTTGCGGCGGCGTTCGGCGTCCGCCAGTCGCGCGCGCGTCTGCAGTCGATAGCCGACGACACCGAGCAGCAATGCGACCGCGGCGGTCGCGAGCATGACGACATAGCCCAGCGTGGGCACCGACGTGGTGGCGAGCGGGGCGAGGGTTTCAGGGTTCATACGGGCGGCAATCCTTGCGGCGTCGTGATGTACATACGATGCCCGCGGATCGGTCGCCGCAGATGGCCGTTGTTCCGGCATCTGTGCGCGATCGTCGGCTTGCCGAGCGGAAATGAAAGGCCTGAAACGAGAAACCCGGCGCAGGGCCGGGCTTTCGTTTGTTGGCGCTCCTACCGGGATTCGAACCCGGGTTTAAGCCTTGAGAGGGCTCCGTCCTAGGCCTCTAGACGATAGGAGCTGTGAACTATTCGCTATGGGGATCACGCGAGGCCGCGTATTATACGCGGCCCATGAATTGGCTCAAGGCTTTGTTGCCCCGCAACCGTAGCGTCGCCCCGGTGCCGAAACGCATCCCGCGCGAACAGCATGCGGTCTCGCGTTCGCGTATCTCCCCGGGTACGTTGCGCACGCTCTATGGCTTGAAGGACGCCGGTTACGAGGCCTACATGGTCGGTGGCGGCGTTCGCGACCTGCTGGCCGGGATCGAGCCCAAGGACTTCGACGTCGCGACCAACGCGACGCCGGAGCAGACGCGCCGGGTGTTCCGCTCCTGTCGGCCGATCGGCCGTCGCTTCGTGATCTGCCACGTACGGTTCGGTGATGAGATCACCGAGGTGACGACCTTCCGTGGCCCGATCACCGACAGCCACGAGCGCGACGAGACCGGCCGCATCCTGTCGGATAACGAGTACGGCACGCTGGAGACGGATGCCTGGCGCCGCGACTTCACGGTCAATGCGCTGTACTACGACATCCGCGACTACTCGATCGTCGATCTGGTCGGCGGTCTCGAAGACCTGCAGCGGCGCGAGATCCGCATGATCGGCGACCCGGAACTGCGCTACCGCGAAGATCCGGTGCGAATGCTGCGTGCGATCCGCATCGCCAACAAGCTCGGCTTCACGATCCATCGCAAGACCGCGGAGCCGATCGCGCAACTGGCCGCGCTGCTGCGGGAGATTCCACCGGCGCGCCTGTTCGACGAAGTGGTCAAGCTGTTGCAGACGCGTGAGGCGGTGGCCAACTTCGAAGGTCTGCGTGCCCATGGCCTGCTGCGTCATCTGCTGCCGCAGAGCGAACGCGCGATGGATCAGCCGGTGGCGCACCGCTTCGTCACGCGCGCGCTGGAGAACACGGCCGAGCGCCTGGCCAATGAGCAGTCGGTCAGCCCGGCGTTTCTGTACGCCGCGCTGCTGTGGCCGGCGGTGGCGCGTGAATACCAGCGCCTGGTCGGCAGCGAAGGGCAGCACCCGAACGTGGCGATCGCCCAGGCCAGCGACACGGTATTGGCCAAGGCGCAGCAGCACATCACGATCCCGAAGCGTTTCTCGCTGCCGATGCGCGAGATCTGGTTGCTGCAACCGCGCCTGGAGAGTTCACGCGGGGGTCGCGTGCAGCGACAGCTGACGCATCCGCGCTTCCGTGCCGCTTACGATTTCCTGCTGCTGCGAGCGGAAGCCGGCGAGGTCGCCTCGTCGCTTGCCGAATTCTGGACGCAGGCGCAGGCCGGCGAGCCGGTGACGGCGCCGCCGGCGGATCACGACGACGATGTGGGCATGGGCGAGGAGCGGCCGGCCGCGCCGCGCAAGCGCCGCCGGCGTCGGCGTCGCGGTGGCGGCGGTGGTTCCACGCCAGCGCCTGTCACGACCGGCTGAGCCGTCGATGATCCGCGCCTACATCGGTCTGGGCGCGAACCTGGGCGAACCGGCTGCGCAGCTGCGGCAGGCGCTGGGCCGACTCGAGGCGCTGGGGCGGCTGATCGCAGTCTCGCCGTTCTATCGCAGCGCCGCGATGGGGCCCGGCCCACAGCCCGATTACTGCAACGCGGTCTGCATGCTGGAAACGGGGTTATCGCCCGATGCCTTGATGCAGTCGTTGCTCGACATCGAGCGCGCGGCAGGGCGCACGCGCGACGGGCGCAAGTGGCTGGCGCGGCCATTGGATCTGGATCTGCTGCATGTGCCGGGCGTGCAAAACCACACCGAAGCCCTGCAGTTGCCGCATCCCGGCATCGCCGTGCGCAACTTCGTACTGGTGCCGTGGGCCGACATCGACCCGCAACTGGAACTGCCCGGTATTGGTCGCATCGCCGAGGCCGCAGCGGCGATCGGCCGCGCCGATTTGCGCCGCTGGGACGACGGTTGACCGCAAAAGCGGATGGGCTACACTGCGCCGCGCTTCGCGGCCGCACGTTTGTCGCCGCCGCTGGCGTGATCGGGTGCATGCCTTGGTGGGCCACCCTCGCTCTTCGCCCTTGAACGCCGCGCGTATGTCTTGGTGGGCCGCCGGCCTTCGTCATCGGAAACCTTTCGACCCGCTGCAGCGGTTTCCGGGGAGCCTCACATGGAAAACGTAAAACCGCTTAACGTCGCCGACCTGCATCGCATGCGGGCCGAGGGCGAGAAGATCGCGTCCCTGACCTGTTACGACGCTTCGTTCGCGCTGATCGAGGATCGCGCCGGTGTCGATCTCGTGCTGGTTGGCGACTCGCTGGGCATGGTCATCCACGGTGGCAAGACCACGACGCCGGTCACCGTTGCCGATATCGTCTACCACTCGCGCTGCGTCGCGCCTTATCTGTCGCGCGCGTTCTGCGTCGCCGATCTGCCGTTCCTGTCGTACGCGACGCTGGAGCGCGCGCTCGATGCCAGCCAGCGCCTGATGCAGGAAGGCGGGGCGAAGATGGTCAAGCTCGAAGGCGGTCGCGAGCAGGCCAGCATCGTCGAATACCTGGCGGTTCGCGGGGTGCCGGTGTGCGCGCATCTGGGCTTACAGCCGCAGTTCGTGCACAAGATGGGCGCATTTAAGGTGCAGGGCCGCGATGCGGCGGCTGCCGAGGCGATGCTCCACGATGCGCGCGTGCTGGCCGAGGCGGGCGCCGATCTGCTGCTGCTGGAATGCATCCCGGCGGAACTGGGCAAGCGCATCGCCACCGAGTCGCCGGTGCCGGTGATCGGGATCGGTGCCGGACATGACGTCGACGGCCAGATTCTGGTGCTGCACGACATTCTCAATATCTCGCCGCTGGTCACGCTCGGCCGGCGCCCGCGTTTCGTCAAGAACTACATGGTGCCTGCGGCGGACGGCACGATGCCCGACATCGAGGGCGCGATCCGCGCCTACGTGCGTGAAGTGAAGTCCGGCGCGTATCCGGCGCCGGAACATTGCTTTGATGTGGCGCCGGGCGGCACTGCCGTCGCAGGTCAACCACAGAAGCTGCCGGCCGCGGGGCCAGTACCGGTCACCGGAAAGCTGCGCTCGTGATGAAAACCCTGCACACCGTGGCCGAGCTGCGGGCGCAGCTGCGGGAGTGGCGTGCGGCCGGCCAGCGTATTGCGCTGGTGCCGACGATGGGCAACCTGCACGCAGGCCACCTGCAGCTGGTCGCGCACGCGCGGCAGCGTGCGCAGCGCGTGGTTGCCACGGTATTCGTCAATCCGCTGCAATTCGGGCCCACCGAGGATTTCGACCGTTACCCCCGCACGTTGGCCCGCGATGCGTCGGCGCTGCAGGCTGCCGGCTGCGACCTGCTGTTCGCACCGTCGGTGGCCGAGATGTATCCCAGCGGCCGGGAAGGGCTGGTCACGCTCAAGGCGCCGCCCGAGGCCGAGTGGCTGTGCGGACATTTCCGGCCCGGCCATTTCGACGGCGTGCTGACGGTGGTCAACATCCTGTTCAATCAGGTGCAGCCGGACGTGGCCGTGTTCGGCGAGAAGGATTACCAGCAGCTCTATTTGATCCGCCGAATGGTCGCGGATCTGCACCTGCCGATCGCGATCGACGGGGTGCCGACGCAGCGTGAAACCGACGGGCTCGCGCTTTCATCGCGTAATCAATACCTGTCGGCGGAAGAGCGGGCCCGCGCCGGGGCGATTCACTGTGCGCTGGAGGCGGTCGCGCAGTCGCTGGCCGGTGGCCGCCGGGACTACGCAGCGCTCTCTGAAGAACAGCATAAGATCCTGGAAAAAAAGGGATTTAGGCCTCAGTATCTGGAGGTCCGTCGACCCGACTTGTCGCTGCCTGATGCTCAGGACCGTGCCTGGGTGATTCTGGTGGCGGCCTATCTCGGGACAACGCGCCTGATCGACAACCGCTCAGTCGCGGTTCAGGTGGTTTGATGCATCGCAAAAATGGGCTAGACTCGCCGCCCGATCGTGACGAGGTCGTCATGATCGAAACGGGCGTATGTCTTATTGGGCCGCCCGCCGTTTGAAGACCCCCGAATCGCCGTGTGCATGTCTTATTGGGCCACCGGCATTCGACCCCTCAAAGAGGACATACGCCATGCAACTGCACATGCTGAAATGCAAGCTGCACCGTGCCCGCGTGACTCATGCCGAGCTGGATTACGACGGCTCCTGCGCCATCGATTCCAAGCTTCTCGAACTCGCCAACATCCTGGAGTTCGAGCAGATCCAGATCTACAACATCACCAACGGCGAGCGTTTCACGACGTACGCCATCCAGGCTGAGGCCGGCTCCGGCATCATCTCGGTGAACGGCGCGGCCGCTCACAAGGCGCGCGTCGGCGATCGCGTCATCATCTGCGCCTATACCAGCATGGATGCCGCCGCCGCCCGCATCTACAAGCCGCGCCTGGTGTACTGCGACGAGAACAACCGCGTCGTGCGCACCGCCAACACCATTCCGGTGCAGGCCGCCTCCAACGGCTGAACGGGTCCGGCACCGTGCCCGGCCCGCGTCGCCTTCAGGCGTGGTTTCCCACGCTGATCTATCGCGAACGTCTGCAGCCCACGCGGCTGCAGACGTTTAATGCCGAATTGCTCGACGACTGCCTGCGCATCCGCGAGCATGACGTCGCCGGTCAGCGCTGGTCGGCCACACGCTATCCGCTGGGGTACACGAGCTACGGCTCGCTGGACCAGCTGCACCGGTTCTCGTCGAGTTTCGATCAGCTGCGGCAGAAGCTCGATCCGCATGTGCGGGCTTATGCGCGATCGCTGGACTGGAACCTGCGCGGCGGTGCGCTGGCGATGACCGATTGCTGGCTCAACATCATGCCGCGCGGTTGCGCCCACAGTTTTCATCTGCATCCCCAGGCGGTCGTCAGTGGGACGTACTACGTGCGCACGCCCAAGGGCAGCGCGGGCCTGCGCTTCGAGGATCCGCGCCTGTCGCGACTGATGGCAGCGCCGCCGCGACGTGGCAAGCGTGCCGACCAGGCCGCGCACGTGCTGTACCCGGCGCGAGCCGGCGAGGTCATCCTGTTCGAGAGCTGGCTGCGCCACGAGGTGCCGGCCAATGCCGGCGACGACGAGCGCATCAGCATCAGCTTCAACTATCACTGGCGCTGATCTGGTGTGATGCCAGTGGGGGTGCGTTGGCACCGCCGGTGCGCTGAACAGTCGGTGCCCTGAATCGACACTAAAGCGGTCGCGAACGCTGCCGCGATTTCGCGGTTGGGCGCGGGAACCGGTAGGCTTGCGCTCCACTATGAGTCGATTGACCGAACGCGCCGTCTGGCGCCAGCTCCACGATCACGCCCAGGCGCTGCGCAGCGTGCGCATGCTCGATCTTTTCGCCGCTGATCCGCGTCGCGTCGAGGATTTCAGCGTCGAAGCGTCGGGCCTGTACCTCGATTACGCCAAGCAGCGCGCCGACCGTAGGGCTGTGGCATTGCTGCTGCAGCTGGCGGTTGAGCAATCGGTTGAGGCCTGGCGTGCCCGCATGTTCGCCGGCGAACGCATCAACGCCACCGAACGACGTGCGGCGCTGCATGTCGCCCTGCGCGCGCCATGCGAGTCGTCGATGCAGGTTGATGGGGTCGACGTGGTGCCGCAAGTGCATGCGGTGCTGGATCGCATGTCGGCATTCGCCGAGCGCGTGCGCGACGGGCGCTGGACGGGCTTCAATGGTGGGCGCATCACCGATGTCGTCAACCTCGGCATTGGCGGGTCCGATCTGGGTCCGCGCATGGTTTGCGAAGCGCTCGGCTCGTTTGCCGATGGTCCGCGTACCCATTTCATCGCCAACGTCGATGCCGCGCCTTTGGAACTGTTGCTGCGTCAGCTCGATCCTGCGACCACGTTATGGATCGTGGCTTCCAAGAGCTTCACTACACTGGAGACGCTGAGCAACGCACGTCTGGCGCGTGCATGGTTCTTGCAGTCGGCGAGCGAAGTCGACGTGGCACGCCACTTTGTCGCGGTGTCGACGAACCGCGCCGAGGTCGAACGCTTTGGCATCGATCCGGCCAACATGTTCGAGTTCTGGGACTGGGTCGGCGGGCGCTACTCGCTGTGGTCGGCGGTCGGTCTGCCGATCATCCTGGGCCTGGGGCCGCAGCGCTTTCGTGAGTTGCTCGACGGCGCCTGGTCGATGGACCGCCACTTCGAGCAGGCGCCGCTGGCCCAGAACATGCCGGTACTGATGGCATTGCTGTCGATCTGGAATTCCAACTTCGTCGGCCGCGGCTCGCAGGTGCTGGCCGCCTACACGCAGAGCCTGGCGAGCTTCGTCAATTGGGCGCAGCAGCTCGATCTGGAATCCAACGGCAAGAGCGCGACGCGTGATGGCGAGCGTGTCGACTACGCGACGGCGCCGGCGTTGTGGGGCGATGTCGGCACCAATGCACAACACGCGTTCTTCCAGATGTTGCATCAAGGGCCGACCGTGCACCCTGTGGACTTCATCGTGCCTGTGCGGCCGTCGCACGATCAGCCGCAGCAGCATCGGTTGCTGGTGGCCAATGCGCTGGCCCAGGGTTGGGCATTGATGCGTGGCAAGCCCGAGGTTGAAGTGCGTGAGGAGCTGCGCGCAGCGGGCCTGTCTGGACAAGAGCTGGAGCTGGCGGTGCCGCACCGGGTATTCCCTGGCAATCGGCCGAGCAACACGCTGCTGATGCCGCGGCTCGACGCATTTCATCTCGGCGCGTTGCTGGCGCTCTACGAGCACCGCACCTTCGTGCAGAGCGTAGTCTGGAACATCAACGCCTTCGACCAGTGGGGCGTCGAACTCGGCAAAAAGCTGGCGTTGCGCCTGCTCAGCGACGGTGGCGAAGATCCGGATCCGTCAACGGCCGAGCTGTTGCGGCGCACACGCCTTCAGAGCTAGGCGCTGGCCTCGGCGGCGTTGCCTTCAAGCCGCCGCAACGACCAGCGCACCTGTTCGCGTACGGTCTCATCTTCGTCGTCAAAGCGTGTGCGTAACGCTGCCATCAGAGGCTCATTGGGCGGAGCATTGCCCATCGCCAGCGCCAGATTGCGCAGCCAGCGCTTGTAGCCGACGCGGCGCAGCGCCATGCCCTCGGTATGCTGCAGCCACTGCGCCTCACTCCACGAAAAAAGGTCTATCAGCTGTGGTGCGTCGAGGCCGTGTCGGGGGGCGAAGTCGTGCTCTACCGTGTTTTGAGCGTAGCGATTCCAGGGGCAAACGAGTTGGCAGTCATCGCAGCCGAAGATGCGGTTGCCGATCATGGGTCGCAGCTCTTCCGGGATCGGGCCGTGGTGTTCGATCGTCAGGTAGGAAATACAGCGCCGCGCGTCCAACTGGTACGGCGCGACGATGGCCTGGGTCGGACAGACACGCAGACAGGCGCGACAAGCCCCGCAGCCTTCCGCGACCGGCGGCGCGGTATCCGACGGTAGCGGGAGATCGGTATAGATCTCGCCCAGGAAGAACCAGGAACCGGCACTGCGGTTCAGCAGCAGCGTGTGCTTGCCGATCCAACCGAGACCGGCGTTGCGCGCGAGCGCTTTCTCCAAGGCCGGCGCGCTGTCGGTGAGCACGCGGTAACCGAAGGCGCCGATCTCGGCTTCGATGCGGGCGCCGAGTTTCAGTAGCCGGGCGCGCATCAGGCGGTGGTAGTCGCGTCCCAGCGCGTAGCGGGAGATGTACGCCTTGTCCGGATCGTTGAGAACCTGCTTCGCATCTTCGGCTTGCGGGCGGTAGTCGAGGCGCGCCGAGATCACGCTCAGCGTGCCGGGGCGCAACTGGGATGGTTCGGTGCGCAGCCCGAGGTCGCGGCGCATGAAATCCATCCCGCCGTGATAGCCGGCCTCGAGCCACCGCTGCAGGTGGGCGCGATCCTCGCCCAACTCGAGATGTGCAATGCCGGCATCGGCGAAGCCGAGCGCCTGAGCCCAGCGGCGAATCTCGTCGGGCAGTTGCTGGAGCCGGGTGGCGTTGAGAGTGAGCGGCGGTGCGGACATCGGGCGTCGGGTGGGGCGGCTTCTATACTGTGTGCATGCACGCCCACAGCGCACGATTGTATGTCGCCGAATCGGTTCGCGAGCTGGAGCGGCGCGCGATCGAGATCTGTGGCATCCCTGGGTATGAGTTGATGCATCGCGCGGCGATGGCGGCCTGGGCCGGGTTGTGCGCGCATTGGCCGGCGGCCCGGCGCATCACGGTTGTAGCCGGTCCCGGCAACAACGGCGGCGATGGTTACGAGCTGGCGCGGCTGGCGCGCGCTGCCGGCTGCGAGGTACAGGTCGTCAGCGTCGGCGGTCTGCCGCGGCAGGGCGATGCGGTCGCGGCGTGCGCGAATTGGCACGCGCAGGGCGGCGTCAGCCACAGCTGGAGCGGCGCACTGCCGTTGGCGGATGTCGTGGTCGATGCTCTGTTCGGCCTGGGCTTGTCTCGGGTGCCGGAGGGTGACGTTGCGGCGGCTATTGAAGCGATCCGAGCAGCGCGCGGGACGGGTTGCGGCGTGCTGGCCCTGGATCTGCCGTCCGGGCTCGATGCCACGCGCGGAGTGGCGCTAGGCACGGCCGTCGAGGCCGATCTGACGGTCACGTTCATCGGCGACAAGCTGGGGCTGCATACAGCCGATGGCCCGGATTATTCCGGCCACGTGATCGCGGCGACGCTGGAGGTGCCGGAGGCGGCCTACGAGGGCGTCGCGGCGGCAGCCCTTCGTCTGGAGCCCGAGGAACTGCGCGCCGCAATGCCGCGACGCCGGCGCAGCGCGCACAAGAATCGCCATGGCCATGTGCTGCTGGTCGGTGGCAACCGCGGCATGGGTGGTGCCACGCTGTTGGCGGCGCGCGCGGCGCTGCGTTGCGGCGCCGGTCTGGTGAGCGTGGCGACGCACCCGGCGCACGCGGCCGCTTTGACCGCGGCGCAGCCGGAGCTGATGTGTCATGGCGTCACCGACGCAAGCGAGTTGGAGTCGCTGCTGGCGCGAGCCAATGCTGTTGCCATCGGCCCGGGCCTGGGGCAGGACGCTTGGGCGCGTGGGCTCTGGGCGTGCGCTTGCGCGGCCGGACTGCCGCTGATCGTGGACGCCGATGCCCTGAACCTGTTGGCCGAGCACGCGGTGCCGTTGCCGGGTGACGCTGTGCTGACGCCGCACCCTGGCGAGGCCGCACGCCTGCTGGGTCTGGACAGTGGCGCAGCAGTGCAGGGCGCGCGGCTGGCGGCGGTTCACGCGTTGCGGACGCGTTACGGCGGTGCGGTGGTACTCAAAGGCGCCGGCACGCTCATCGCTGGGCAGAAGGTTTGGCTGTGTCCTTATGGCAATCCCGGGATGGCGGTGGCGGGCATGGGTGATGTACTCACCGGCATCATCGTCGCATTGCGCGCCCAGGGACTGACGGCAGAGGCGTCGGCCCGTTGCGGCGTTTTGATCCATGCGCTGGCCGGCGATCGCGCCGCCCAGTCGGGTCAGCGAGGGCTGTTGCCGAGCGACCTGATCGAGGCCCTACGCGAGCAGGTCAATTCGGCATGAAAACCCATGCAGTGAGGGATGGCACGATGGATGTGGTTCGGCTGACCGATGAAGCGGCGACGCAGGCACTTGGGCGCAGCCTGGCAGAAGCCTTCGCCGGGGCGTCGGGCGGGGTGGTGTTTCTCGATGGCGACCTGGGGGCCGGCAAGACCAGTCTGGCGCGCGCTTGGTTGCGAGCCTGGGGCGCGCGCGGCGCGGTGCGGAGCCCAACCTACAGCCTGCTGGAGCCCTACGAGCTGGACGGACGCCGCGTCCTGCATATGGATCTCTACCGGCTGCAGGATGCGACGGAGCTGCAGCAACTCGGTCTCGACGATTTGGCGCCCGATGAGGTGTTGTGGCTGGTGGAATGGCCGCAACGCGGCGCAGGTGTGCTGCCGTCGCCCACGCTGCAGATCACGCTGCGCCCGCAAGATATCGGGCGCTTGGCGACATTGCGATGGGCGGCGGAGCAACCGGCGCAGACTCTGCGGCAGGCGTGGCTATCACGTTTGGAGCCGATTTTGCAGGTTGAACCTTAAGAAGGTTTCCTATCCTTCTGTTTCATTGAAATAAAAACTTGCAATCGGCGATTGGCACCGCTACATTCGCTGAAAATCGTGCCGGAGGTGGGGCATGCGTGGGGTTCGGTGGGTCGCCTTGTTGTTCGCCTTGCCGCTCGTTGCAGCGGCGGCGGAGCTGCGCGACCTGCGCCTGTGGGATGGCCCCGAATCGACGCGAATCGTCTTCGATCTGGGCGACGCGGTCTCTCATAAAGTCTTTACGTTGCCGTCCCCTGATCGCGTGGTCATCGATATCGATGGCCTTGATGCGCGCAGCGTCGATCGCGTCAACGCGGTGATGGGCAAGGGCGCTGTGCGTCGGGTCCGTGGGGGGCCACGGCCCAGCGGCATTCGCGTGGTGCTTGATGTGGCGCAGCCGGTGGTGGCACGCAGTTTCAGCCTGACGCCTACGGAAGAATACGGCCATCGCCTCGTCGTCGACGTGCAGGAGCCGCGTCCGGCGGCGCCGCCAGCACAGCCGAGCGCGGCGGTGATGGTGCCGCCCAGTACGTCGCGGCTGCAGGACAAGCCCATCGTCATCGCCGTCGATGCCGGTCACGGCGGCGAGGATCCGGGCGCCCGAGGCAGTTCCGGTTTGCTGGAAAAGGATGTGGCGCTGTCGTTGGCACGCAAGCTCGCTCGCAGCATCAATGCGCAGCCGGGCATGCGCGCGGTGCTGACACGCGATGGCGATTACTATGTCGGCCTTCGCGAGCGCGTCAATATTGCCCGCAAGCATCAGGCCGATCTGTTCGTGTCGGTGCATTGCAATGCCTTCACGCAGCGTTCGATGCGTGGAACCTCGGTCTACGTGCTGTCGAACCGCGGTGCCAGCAGCGAGCATGCTCGCTGGCTCGCGCAGAAGGAAAACGCGGCCGATCTGGTCGGCGGCGTCGATCTGCACGACAAGGATCACGAGCTGGCGGCAGTGTTGATCGATCTGTCGCAGAGCGCGACCCTGGAGGCGAGCCTCGATGTGGGCGGCCGAATCCTGCGTTCGATGGGCAAGGTCAACGTGTTGCAGAAAGCCGATGTGCAGCAGGCGGGCTTCGCGGTGCTCAAGGCGCCGGATATTCCCTCTGTGCTCGTGGAGACGGCGTTCATCAGCAATGCGCACGAGGAAAAGCTGCTGGCCGACGATGCCCACCAGGATAAGTTTGTGTCGACGATGCTTGACGGCATCAAGGGTTATTTCCACAGCTATCGGCCGAAGTTGCAGGTGGTCGAAGCCGAAACGCGATTGCAGAAGGTCAGCAACGAGACGGGCCGCGATGTGGCGCAGGCACAGGGTGTCTCGCAGTAGCGCGTTCTCATAAAGAATGTCCACTCGGGCTCGTACGGGGCTGTTCCTGTACGAGCCATTTTTTTGCCTGAGACCTTCCAGCGGCTGACGGTCCGGGACGTGTGGTCTGTAAACTGCGCGGATGATTCGCGTTCTTCCCGATGTGCTGATCAACCAGATCGCTGCCGGCGAGGTGGTCGAGCGCCCGGCGGCCGTGGTCAAGGAGCTGGTCGAGAACAGTCTGGATGCGGGCGCCCGGCGCATCGACGTCGAGATCGAACAGGGTGGTCTGGCGCTGATCTCGATCCGCGACGACGGTTGCGGCATTGCAGACGCCGAACTGCCGTTGGCGCTGCAGCGCCACGCCACCAGCAAGATCGCGAGTCTTGAAGACCTGGAGCGCGTATCGAGCCTCGGCTTTCGGGGCGAGGCTTTGCCGAGCGTGCTGTCGGTCTCGCGGCTGACGTTGACCTCGCGCACGGCCGAGGCGCCGCATGCCTGGAGTGTCGGCGGTGACGGCGCCGTGCAGTCACCGCCGCGGCCAGCGGCGCATCCGCGGGGCACCACGGTCGAGGTGCGCGATCTGTTCTTCAATACGCCGGCGCGCCGCAAGTTTCTGAAGTCGGAATCCACGGAGTTCCGGCACATCCAGCAAGCGGTGCAGCGCATTGCGCTGGCGCGTTTCGATGTGGCCTTCGGTCTGCGCCACAACCAGCGGCGCGTGCTGGATCTGGCGGCGGCGGTCGACGAGCCGGGGCGCATGGCGCGTCTGCGTGCGATCTGCGGCGACGACTTTCCCGCCAATGCGGTGACGCTGGACGAAGCCCGTATGGGCATGCGGCTGCAAGGCTGGGTCGGGCTGCCGAGCTTTGCGCGCACGCAGGCGGATCTGCAGTTCCTGTATGTGAACGGGCGCTTGGTGCGTGATCGCCTGCTCGGTTACGCGCTGCGACGCGCCTTCTCCGATGTCATGCACAGTACGCATCACCCGGCGTACGTGCTGTATCTGGAGGTCGATCCGCTGTCGGTCGACGTCAACGTGCATCCACAGAAAACCGAAGTGCGCTTCCGCGAGTCGGCACGGGTGCACGACTTCCTGTTCGGCGTCGTGCATCAGTTGCTGAGGCGGGTCAGACCGGATCCTGCGCACCATCATCAAGCTGGTTTCGGCAGTGGCGGCAGCGAAGCGGTTGCGGCGCAGGCAGGTCTGCCGTACGCGCGCTCTGCGGCGTCGTTCGATCCTTCAATTACGGTGGCGGTTTCCGAAGCGCGTGCATCGCATTACGCCGCATCGCCCACATCGGCGCCGGTCGTGAGCGCCGACGTGCGTGCGTTGACGCCCATCGCGGCGGGCAACGGTGAGGATTACCCGCTCGGGCATGCGCTGGCGCAGCTGCATGGCGTCTTCATCCTGGCGCAGAACCGCGACGGTTTGGTGTTGGTGGATGCGCATGCCGCGCACGAGCGCGTGTTGTACGAGCGTCTCAAGCGGCAGCTCGCGGAAGGCGGCATGCCGGCTCAGACTCTGCTGGTGCCGGAAGTCGTGACGCTGCACGAGGACGAGGCCGATGCACTGATGGCGCGCAGCGACGAACTGCGCGCCTACGGGTTCGAACTGGATCGTTTGGGGCCGGCTTCGGTGGCGGTGCGTGCGCAGCCGCCGCTGCTGGTGCGCGAATCGCTGGCGACGCTGCTGCGCGATCTGGTGTCCGACGAGCAGCGGCGCAGCAGTCGGACTCATCTCGGTGAGGCGCTGGATGCCCAGCAGCGGGTGCTCGCGGACGTGGCCTGCAAGGCGGCGATCAAGGCCAACCGTCGTTTGAGCATCCCGGAAATGGACGCGCTGCTGCGCGACATGGAAGCCACGGAGTTTTCCGGGCACTGCAATCACGGCCGGCCGACCTGGGTGCAGATCGGCGTCGCGGAACTGGATCGACTGTTTTTGCGGGGTCGCTGATGCGGCCGATCGTACTGCTGATGGGGCCGACGGCGTCCGGCAAGACAGCGCTGTCGCTGGCTTTGGCCGAGCGGCTGCCGGTCGAGATCGTCAGCGTCGACTCGGCGCTGGTCTACCGTGGCATGGATATCGGCAGTGCCAAGCCGGATGCGACGATGCGTGCGCGGGTGCCGCATCATCTGATCGACATTCTCGATCCGGCCGAACCCTATTCGGCGGCGCGGTTCGCTCGGGACGCCTGCCAGCTGATCGACGAGATTCGTACACGTGATCGCGTGCCGTTGCTGGTCGGCGGCACCATGCTGTACTTCCGCGCGCTGACTCGCGGATTGGACGAGATGCCGTCGGCCGATCCCGCGCTGCGAGCACGCCTCGAACGCGAGGCGGAGCAGGAGGGCGCACCCGCATTACATGGGCGTCTGGCGCGATTGGATCCGGCCGCCGCTGCGCGTCTGCATCCCAACGATCTGCAGCGGGTGCAGCGCGCGTTGGAGGTCATCGAGCTGACCGGGCGTCCACTGGCCGAGGCGCAGCGCGGGCAGCGCGCCGGTCTGTTGCGGGGTCCGGTCGTGAAGCTGTCGCTGAATCCGCCACAGCGATCGGAGCTGCACGCCCGTATCGAGCGGCGCTTCCATCAGATGATGGCAGTCGGCTTTCTCGATGAGGTCGCCCGCCTGCACCGCCGCGGCGATCTGCACGCGGAACTGCCGTCGATGCGCGCGGTCGGATATCGGCAACTCTGGGGTCACCTGCAAGGCGAGTACGGTCTGGACGAGGCGGTCGAACGCGGCATTGCCGCGACGCGACAGTTCGCGAAACGTCAGCTAACGTGGCTGCGCAGCGAACCTGATTTGATCTGGCTCGACCCGGAATCACCCGATCTGGCCGCGCAGGCGCTGCGCGCAAACCCCATGCTAGACTGCTGACGCAAGAACCGATCCGCCGCTGTTTCGAAGCGGGCTCACATTAGGGACACGACGATGTCGAAAGGTCACACGCTACAAGAACCGTTTCTGAACGCGCTGCGCAAGGAACGCATCCCGGTTTCGATTTATCTGGTCAACGGCATCAAGCTGCAGGGCCAGATCGAATCCTTTGACTCCTTCGTCGTCCTGCTGCGCAACAGCGTCAGCCAGATGGTCTACAAGCACGCGATCTCGACGGTCGTGCCGGCGCGACCGGTACGCATCTTCGAGGGCACGGCCGATGGTGAAGGCGAGGGTGGCCCGGAGGCGGCTTCCGCCTGATGGTCGCGGTGTCGCCGACGGGGTCTGCCCCGGACTGTTTTGGGTTTTAGATGTTCGAACGTCCGAAAGCGGGCCAGCGAGCGGTACTGGTGCATCTGGAGTTCCCCGGCGTCGATTTTGAGTCCGATCGCCAGGAGTTTCTCGAGTTGTCCACCTCGGCGGGGGCAGAGATTGTTACCGTGCTGGGCGGGAGCCGGCGTCTGCCTGATCCGGGCCTGTTCGTCGGAAGCGGTAAGGTCGAGGAGATCGCCGCAGCCATTGCCGCCAGTGGCGCTGAGCTGGCGATCTTCAACCACGCCTTGTCGCCCAGCCAGGAGCGCAATCTGGAGCGCGAGATCAAGGCGCGCGTGCTCGACCGTGCCGGTCTGATCCTGCATATCTTCGCCAGCCGCGCACGTTCCCATGAAGGCAAGCTGCAGGTGGAGCTGGCGCAGCTGCATCACATGGCCACGCGTCTGGTGCGCGGCTGGACCCATCTGGAACGCCAGCGGGGTGGTGGCATCGGCCTGACCGGTCCTGGCGAAACCCAGCTCGAACTGGATCGGCGTCTGATCCGAGGCCGTATCGGCCATCTCAAGCGACAGCTCGAGGATGTGCGTTCACGTCGCGCGCAGAATCGTGCGGCGCGACTGCGCAATGAAATTCCCACCGTGTCGCTGGTCGGTTACACCAACGCCGGCAAGTCGACGCTATTCAATGCGTTGACCGGCGACGCCACGTTCGCATCGAACCAGTTGTTTGCGACGCTCGATACCACCGTGCGCCGCTTCACGTTGCCGTCGGGCGAGCCGGCGCTGGCTGCCGACACGGTTGGCTTTATCCGCGATCTGCCGCATGACTTGGTCGCGGCCTTTCGCGCCACGCTGGAGGAGGCGCGCGAGGCGAACCTGCTCCTGCACGTCGTCGACGCCGCCGATGCCGAGCGCATGAGTCGCATCCAGCAGGTCGAGGCGGTGCTGGAGGAAATCGGCGCTGCCGAGATGCCGCGGCTGCAGGTCTTCAACAAGATCGATCTGCGCGACAGCAGCGGCGAGGCCAGCGAGCCCCCGCGCATCGAACGCGACGAGGAAGGTCGGCCGGTACGTGTTTACGTGTCCGCGCGCACCGGTGACGGCCTGGATCTGCTGCGCCAAGCCATCGCCGAGCGGGTGCTGACCCCGTGGCAGGAACAGGCGCTCGTGCTACCACCGAGCGCAGCGCGGCTGCGGGCGCAACTCTTCGCGCAGCACGCGGTCAGAGCCGAGACGCTGGATGAAGAAGGCAATTTCCACCTGCGGGTGGCGATGTCGGAGGCGCGGTTGCGGGGTCTTTGCTTGGCCGCAGGGATCACGCCGCCGCACCGGCGCGTTGAGGAATGGGAGCCGGCTCCCTAAAATTGGCGGGTCCGGCTTGCGCCGAGACGGTTTCGCCCCCATACGCTGCTTCCTCAGCGCCGACGTTTTAACGATACCCCGCCGCCCGCGACCGGCTTGAACATTGAAGCAGTGCCGTGCACACGTCTCGACGTGGTGGAAGCGGCTCTGCGTTTCGACCGCGCGGCTAAGTGTTCCGCAACAGGAATGATCGACGATGGCATGGAATGAACCAGGTCCCCCGAGTAAAGACCCTTGGAGTCAGGGGCCCAAGCGTGGCGAGGGTCCGCCGGATCTGGACGAGATGTTGAAGCGCCTCAAGGCGCGCTTCGGCGGACGCAAGCGCGGCGGCGGCAGTGGCGGTAATGGTGGCGGTGGTTCGGCACTGGGTGGTGGTTTGCCGCCGGGCGTCGTCGGCCTGGCATTGGGTGCGATCGCCGTGCTATGGGTGAGTTCGGGCTTCTATGTCGTCGACGAGCAGGAGCGCGCCGTCGTGCTGCGCTTTGGTCAGTACATCAACACGACGGAGCCGGGTCTGCGCTGGCGCCTGCCGTGGCCGATCGATAAGCAGGAGATCGTCAACGTCACCGGAGTGCGCGCGGTGCGCGACCGCGCGACGATGCTGACGATGGACGAGAACATTGTCGACGTCGAACTATCGGTGCAGTACCGCGTGTCCAGCGTCGAGGATTACGTGTTCAGTGTGGCCGATCCGGACATGGCGCTGCGTCAGGCCACCAAGTCGGCGGTACGCGAGGTCGCGGGTCAGAGCCTGATGGATTTCATCCTGACCGGTGGTCGTCAGGAAGTAGCCGATCGGACCAAGCAGCTGCTGCAGGACCGTCTCGATGCCTACAAGACCGGCCTGATCGTTACCGAAGTCAACCTGGAACAGGCGCAGCCGCCGGAGCCGGTCAAGGCGTCTTTTGACGATGCGATCAAGGCGCGCGAGGACCAGGAGCGCGTCAAGAACGAGGCGCAGGCCTATGCCAACGACCGCCTGCCGCGCGCGCGCGGTGCCGCAGCGCGTCTGATCGAGGAGGCCAATGGTTACCGCGATCAGGTGATTGCCAAGGCCGAGGGTGACGCCGCTCGCTTTGGCCAGCTGGTCAATGAGTACCGCAAGGCGCCGCGCGTCACGCGCGAGCGTCTGTATCTCGACACGATGAGCCAGGTGCTGGGCTTGACCAGCAAGGTGATGATCGATGTCGACAAGGGTAATCCGATGATCTACCTGCCGCTCGATCAGATCCTCAAGAACAGCGGTGCGCGCACGACAGATGTTCCCAGTGATTACGTGACGGCACCGTCTTCGGGTTCGGGCGTGCCGCGGCTAACGCCGGGGCCCGCCGATAGTGCGCGTTCGCGCGAGCGGGGTCGTTGATCATGAAGAATCAACCTTTGTTCTGGGCTGGCCTGGCGCTGTTCGGGTTCCTCGTCGTCAGCAACGCGTTCTTCGTCGTTGATCAACGCGAGACCGCCGTTATGTTCCAGTTGGGCGAGCTGCGCGGTCAGGACTACGAGCCGGGCCTGCATCCGAAGCTGCCGTTCTTCCAGGACGTGCGGAAGTTCGATCGGCGCACGCAAACGCTGGACAACCAGACGCAGAACTTCCTGACGGGCGAGAAGAAGAACGTCGAGGTCGATTACTACGTCAAGTGGCGCATTGCCGATGCGGCAACCTACTACCGTGCCACCGGCGGTCAGGAACTGGTCGCGCGCGATCGTCTGGCATCCATCGTCAACCGCGGCATGCGCGACGAGTTTGGTTCGCGCACGATCAAGCAGGTGGTTTCCGATCACCGCGACATCATCATCCAGGAGTTGACGCAAGATGCCGCGTCCAAGGTCAAGGATCTCGGCATTTTCATCGTCGACGTGCGCATCAAGTCGATTAACCTGCCGAAGGAAGTCAGCGATTCGGTCTACGATCGCATGCGCGCCGAGCGCACGCGCGTGGCATCCGACCTGCGCGCGCGCGGTGCGGAAGAAGCGGAGAAGATTCGTGCCGAAGCCGATCGCGAGGCGCAGGTGACGCTGGCCAACGCCTACAAGACGGCGGAGGAGGTCAAAGGTGCTGGCGATGCCAAGGCTGCAGACGTCTATGCGGCCGCCTACGGCAAGGACGCTGAGTTCTACAGCTTCTACCGCTCGCTGAGTGTGTATCGCGATGCCTTTGCCGGCAGCGGCAATGTCATGGTCATCGAGCCGGACGGCCCGCTGTTCAAGCATTTCAAGGGTGCGGGCGGTCCGTGAGCCCGGATGCTTCCGAGCTGCTGCGGGCCGTGGCGCTGGTCATGGTGATCGAAGGTCTGATGCCGTTCGCGGCGCCGTCACGATGGCGCGGCATGCTGCTGACGGTCGCCAGTCTCTCCGATCGAAGTCTGCGCCTGCTGGGTTTCGCCAGTCTGGCCGCGGGTGTGGTGGTTCTGCAGTTGGCGTAACGAGCGTTTCTTCATGTCGCAAAAGAAGTGGATGTTGCCGGAGGGGGTCGAGGAATCGTTGCCGCCGGTGTCCTGGCAGCTCGAGGACTTGCGCCGCAAGCTGCTCGATCACTATCGCAAGCAGGGCTACGAACTGGTTCTGCCGCCGTTGATCGAGCATCTCGACGCGTTGCTGACCGGCGCTGCCCAGGATCTGGAGCGGCAGACTTTCAAGCTCACCGATCCGGTCAGCGGTCGTCTGCTGGGCTTGCGCGCCGATATGACGCCGCAGGCCGCGCGCATCGCGGTGCGTCGCTATGCCGATCACCCGATCGTGCGCCTTTGCTATCTCGGCACGGTGCTGCGCGCGGGTGCCGACAGCCTCGGCGGCACGCGGTCGCCGCGGCAGGTGGGCTGCGAGATCTTTGGCGAGCCGGGCATCGAGGCTGATCTTGAGGCGCTACGGCTGATGCTCAAGACGATCAAGCTGGCCGGCGTGCGGAATGCCCACCTCGATCTGGGGCACGTCGGTATCTACCGTGCCCTGGCCGCCAAGCTGGGCGTCGATGCCGACGACGAGGCGGCACTGTTCGAGATCCTGCAGCGCAAGTCGCATCCGGATCTGCAGGCCTTCGGCGAGGGCCGCGGCCTCAAGCCGCGCGTCGTGCAGGCGGTTTCGCAGCTGATGGATCTCAACGGCGATGCCGACGTACTGGACCGCGCGCGCGAGACGCTGAAGAGCGCCGGAGCCGAGGTCGCGGCTGCGCTCGATCTGCTGCAGCGCATCGTCACGGCACTGCGCGCGGAGATGCCGCGCCTGCCGATCCACATTGACCTCGCCGAACTGCGCGGCTACCGCTACAAGACCGGCGTGGTGTTTGCCGCGTTCGTGCCGCAGTTGGGCCGCGAGATCGCGCGCGGCGGGCGCTACGATGGTGTCGGTGCCGATTTCGGTGCGCCGCGACCGGCCACGGGCTTCTCGGCGGACCTCAACGAACTGCTGCGCCTGGGCGCGGCCTGAGCTGGATTTTCAGAGAACGAGACATGGGTAAGAGCGTTGTTGTGATCGGCGCCCAATGGGGCGACGAGGGCAAGGGCAAGGTCGTCGATTTGTTGACCGATCGTGCGCAGGCGGTGGTGCGGTTCCAGGGCGGCCACAACGCTGGTCATACGCTGGTCATTAACGGCGTCAAGACGGCGCTGAACCTGATTCCCTCCGGCATCATGCGGCCCGGCGTTGCCTGTCTGATCGGCAACGGCGTCGTGTTGTCGCTGCCGGACCTGATCAAGGAGATCGAGAAGGTCGAGGCGACGGGTGCGTCGGTGCGCGATCGCCTGCGCGTGTCGGAAGCCACGCCGCTGGTGCTGCCGGTGCACGCCAAGCTCGACCAGGCGCGCGAACGCGCGCGCGGCGATGCCAAGATCGGCACGACCGGCAAGGGTATCGGGCCGGCCTACGAGGACAAGGTGGCGCGCCGCGCGGTGCGCGTTGGTGATCTGTTCTCGCGCGAGCTGCTGGCCGCCAAACTCGGCGAGCTGCTCGGTTATCACAACTTCGTCCTGCAGAACTATTACAAGGAAGCGCCGGTCGATTTCCAGAAGACGCTGGACGATCTGCTCGGTTACGCGGAAGTGGTGCGGCCGATGGTCGGCGACGTGACCGAGCTGCTGCGGCTGCATCTGCAACGTGGCGACAACGTGCTGTTCGAGGGCGCACAGGGCGCGCTGCTCGACGTCGATCACGGCACCTATCCGTATGTGACCTCGTCGAACACCACCGCTGGCGGCGCCGCCACCGGTACCGGCGTGGGTCCGCGTGAGCTCGATTATGTGCTCGGCATCGTCAAGGCCTACGCCACGCGTGTCGGCTCGGGTCCGTTTCCGACCGAGCTCGACAACGACATTGGCCAGCACATCCGCGACAAGGGCGCCGAGTACGGCACCGTCACCAAGCGCCCGCGTCGCTGCGGCTGGTTCGATGCCGTGGCGGCGCGTCGTTCGATCTTCAACAACAGCGTCACCGGCTTGTGCGTGACCAAGCTTGACGTGCTGGATGAGATGGACGTGCTTCGCATCTGCACCGGCTACAAGGTTGATGGCAAGCCCGTGGAAGTGCCGCCGGTCGGCGCCGAGGCCTTCGCGAAGGTGGAGGCGATCTACGAAGACCTGCCGGGCTGGAAGTCCAATACCTTTGGGGTGACGCGTTATGAGGATCTGCCGCCGGCCGCGCGCGCTTATCTCAAGCGCATCGAGGAAGTGACGGGCGCCGAAGTGGCGCTGATCTCGACCGGCCCGGACCGCGAGCACACTATCGTGCTCCACAATCCTTTCAACTGAGACTCTACGTCGCCCGGCAACGGGACGTTGACGTGCCCATGAAGCCGGCGTCGCGGCGCTCCGCGCCGCCGCCGGCAATGTGGGACACTGGGTCCGTGGAAACGAGCCTGATCCCGCATTCTGAAGCTCAAAACAAAAAACCCGGCAGAGCCGGGTCTTTCGAGTTTTGGTGCCGAGAAGAGGACTCGAACCTCCACGGTTTTACCCGCTAGTACCTGAAACTAGTGCGTCTACCAATTCCGCCATCTCGGCGCGGGCGCGCATTGTCGCGATGTGAAATCCCTTTGTCAATGAAATCAAATAAGCAAAAAAAATCGGCGGGATCGGGTGCCAAGGGCACGCCCTGGCAGCAGGCAGACCGCGACTACTCGCGTGAGCAGACCCGTTATGAGGATCCCATCCCGAGTCGGGCGCTGATCCTGGAAAGCCTGACGCAGGCCGAGGGTCCGCGGACGCTCGATGAGCTGATTGGCCAGTTCCAGCTGGGCAAGCTGAGCCAGCAGGAGGCGCTGAACAAACGCCTGCAGGCGATGGTGCGCGATGGCCAGCTGGCGCAGAACCGGCGCGGGGCCTATGGCCCGCTCACGGAGATGAACCTGATCGCCGGCCAGGTGCAGGCGCACCGCGATGGCTTCGGCTTCCTGATCCCGGACGCCGGCGGTGCCGACGTATTCCTGGCGCCGCGCCAGATGCGCGCGCTGATGAATGGCGACCGCGTGCTGGTGCGCGTCACCGGGCGCGACTACAAGGGCCGGCCGGAGGGCGTTGTCGCCGAAATCATCGAGCGCGTCAGCCGCAGCGTGGTGGGGCGCCTGCATGTGGAGCGCGGGGTCAGCTATGTGATTCCGGACAATCCGCGCGTGCAGCAGGATCTGCTGATCCCGCCCGAGCGCCTGCGCGGCGCGCGCCATGGCCAGATGGTCGTCGCCGAAATCGTGACGCCGCCGGGGCATCGCACGCTGCCGGTGGGGGAGATCAGCGAGATTCTCGGCGAGCATCTGGCGCCGGGCATGGAGATCGAGGCGGCGATCCGTGCGCACAGCCTGCCCAATGACTGGCCGCAAGCGGTCGAGCGCGAGGCGGCGGCGATTCCCGACACCGTGCAGCCGGCGCAGATGGTCGGCCGCGAGGACATCCGCCATCTGCCGCTGGTGACGATCGACGGCGCTGACGCGCGTGACTTTGATGATGCGGTCTACTGCAAGCCGATCAAACCCGGCCTGATGCGCAAGGGCGGGTGGACGCTGTGGGTTGCGATTGCCGACGTTTCGGCCTACGTGCAGCCGGATGCGCCGCTCGACAGGGAGGCCGCCAATCGCGGTAACTCGGTGTATTTCCCGCAGCGCGTGATTCCGATGTTGCCGGAGAAGCTGTCGAACGGCCTGTGCTCGTTGAACCCCGACGTCGACCGGCTGTGCATGGTCTGCGAAATGCGGGTCATGCCGGACGGCGAGATCGCCAAGGCCCGCTTCTTCGAGGGCGTCATGCGTTCGCAGGCGCGGCTGATCTACGACGATGTTGCGGTGATGCTCGACGAGCCGCAGGGCGAGGCGGCGCGCGCGCGGCCGCAATTGCAGCCGCATCTGCAGGCGCTGAACGAGGTGTTCGAGGCGCTGTTCGCGGCGCGTAGCCGTCGCGGTGCCATCGATTTCGAGTCGACCGAAACCAAGATCCTGTTCTCCGGCGATCGTAAGATCGATCGGATCGTGCCGGTCAAGCGCAACCGTGCGCACCGTCTGATCGAGGAGTGCATGATCGCCGCCAATGTCGAGGCGGCGAAGTTTACGGAACGGCTCAAGCTGCCGACGCTGTACCGTGTCCACCAGGACCCGGACGCGGGCAAGGTCACCACGCTGCGCGAGTTCCTGGCGTTGCGGGGCCTGCGCCTGGGTGGCGGCGCCGAACCCAAGGCCGGCGATTTCGCGGCGGTGTTGGCAGCGGCCAAGGCGCGGCCGGATCAGGCGCTGATCCAGACCGTACTGCTGCGCACGCTGATGCAGGCCCGCTACAGCCCCGACAACAGCGGACACTTCGGCTTGGCGTTGACGCACTACGCGCACTTCACCTCGCCGATCCGCCGCTACCCCGATCTGCTGCTGCATCGTGCGATCAAGCACGGACTGCGCAAAGGCAAGCCGAATGCGTTTATGTACTCCCGCGAGCAGATGGAAGCGCATGGCACGCACTGCTCGATGACCGAGCGCCGCGCCGATGAAGCCACGCGCGATGTCACGACCTGGCTCAAATGCGAGTTCATGCGCCATCGCGTCGGCGAGGAGTTTGACGGCATCGTCTCCAGCGTCGCGCCGTTCGGCCTGTTCGTGGAACTGGAGGGGCTTTATGTCGATGGTCTGGTCCACGTCTCGACGCTGAAGAACGATTACTACGAGTTCGACGAGCGCCGTCATCGTCTGGTTGGCAGCCGCGGAGGGCAGGCTTACGGGCTCGGCGACCGCTTGCGTGTGAAACTGGTCCGTGTCAATTTGGACGAGCGCAAAATAGATTTGGAACTGATTCGCACGCTGGGGCGTTCATCGACGATTCAGCGCGCCACCACAGAATCCAAGCCGTCACAGAAGCGCCCGGCGCGGCGCGATAACTCCTCGAGGAAGCATCGATGAAACACACCCGTTTGCTGGTTGTTGCCGCGGTCGTCGTCGGCCTGTCTGCCTGCGCGACTGAGGATCCCAATCGTCGCGCCAAGACTGGTGCCGCGATCGGTGCCGTGCTCGGTGCCGTCGCTGGCAATCAGGTCAGCCACGCACGCGGTGCGCCGATCGTCGGCGCGGTGGTCGGTGCGATCGCCGGCGGTGCGGTCGGCAATTACATGGACAAGCAGCATGCCGAACTCCAGCGCGAGCTGGCGGCTGAAGCGGCGCGCAATGAGCTCAACATCACGCGCCTGTCGGGCGATGCGCTGAAGATCGGTGTTGCCAGCGACGTCAGCTTCGATCTGGGCAGCGCCCAGATGCGACCGGAGGCGATGAACACCTATGCCAAGATCGCCAGCGTGTTGAAGGATTACGACAAGACCGTGATTCACATCGTCGGCCACACCGACACGTCGGGCACCGACAGCTTCAATCAGGGCCTGTCGGAGCGCCGTGCGGCAACCGTATCGAGCTATCTGGTCGGCCAGGGCGTGCCCGGCACGCGCGTGCGTCAGGAAGGCCGTGGCGAGCGTGAGCCGCTGGTGCGCACCGGTGACAACGTCAAGGAGTCGCGCAATCGTCGCGTCGACATCGTGATCAAGCCGGTCATCGAAGGCCGGGAGCAGGAAGCCTGGACGCCCCCGCCGTATCTCGGTGGCTGACCGGTAGCAGGCTCGTCGAGTCGCCCATCGCCCCCGCCATGCGGGGGCGATGTGTTTCCGGCGGCCGGAAGCGGGCAGAATGCGCGTCCCCGGAGGTGCTGACCCTGTGTCCAAGACAACCCTGATCGGCGGTTTCCATGCGGTGCTGGCAGCGCTCGAAGACGCAGCCGACAAGCCGTTCGAGATTCTGCTGGCCGATACCCGCAAGGACGAGCGCTCACGTCGCGTGCACGCGCTGGCGCAGCAGCACGAGGTCCGCGTTCGCATCGTGTCGCGCTCGGAGCTTGATCTGAAGGCGCCGGAGCTGCGCCACCAGGGCGTACTCGCCTGGGTGCCGGAAAAAGCCTTCGACGCCGAGGATTCGCTGTACCGGCCAGCGGAAGGACACCGTCTGCTCCTGGCCCTGGACGGCGTGCAGGACCCGCACAACCTCGGGGCCTGCTTGCGCACGGCCGAGGCGGTCGGTGTGGACGCCGTCATCATTCCGCGCGATCGCAGCGCGCAGCTCACCGCAGTGGCACGCAAGAGCGCCGCCGGCAGCGCCGAGCGCGTGCCGCTGGTGGCGGTGACCAATCTGGCGCGCAGCCTGGAACGACTCAAGACGCTGGGCTATTGGCTGACCGGCCTGGCGGGCGAGGCCGAGGAGACGCTGTATCAAGTCGATCTGACCGGGCCGACGGTGCTGGTCATGGGCGCGGAGGGCGAGGGGCTGCGGCGCCTGACCCGCGAAACCTGCGACCGCCTGATCCGGATTCCGATGCAGGGCAAGACCGAAAGCCTCAACGTTTCGGTCGCCACCGCGGTGTGCCTGTACGAGGCCTGGCGTCAGCGTCATGCCGCAGCGTTGCCCAAGCGTCGCTGATGCGACGCCTGAATTGCATCAAGCCGCTGATTCGCCTAAGATTCGCGCCCCGTAGCCGCCCTGGCTGCGGGGAACACCCATTTGACCTTGCCCTTTCCGGCGCGTGAGCGCCCTGCGGGGCCGTTGGAGAAATCCAATGTCCACAAGGAGTTATTGATGCGTCATTACGAAGTTGTGGTCATGGTGCATCCGGACCAGAGTGAACAGGTTCCGGCCATGATCGAGCGCTACAAGAACATGATTCAGGCCGGCAACGGCCAGGTGCACCGCCTCGAAGACTGGGGCCGCCGTCAGCTGGCTTACCCGATCGCCAAGGCGCACAAGGCGCACTACGTGCTGATGAATGTCGAGATCAGCGATGCGACGCTCGGCGAGCTCGAGAACGCGTTCCGCTTCAACGACGCCGTGATCCGCAAGCTGGTCATCAAGACCAGCGGTCCGGTCAGCGCGCAGTCGGCCCTGTTCAAGAACCCGGATGAAGAGAAGAAGCCGGGTGAGTTCCGCGCGCGTCACGACGCGCCGGAAGAGGGCGGTGCCGCAGCCGCGGATGAAGCCAACGTCGAAGCAGGAGCCTAAGTCATGGCACAGCAATTCTATCGCCGCAAGAAGTCTTGCAAGTTCAGCGCCGAGGGCGCGCCCGAGATCGACTACAAGGATCTCAACACGCTCAAGGGTTATATCTCCGAGAACGGCAAGATCGTTCCGGCCCGCATCACCGGCACCAAGTCGCGCTACCAGCGCGAGCTGTCGCTGGCGATCAAGCGCGCGCGCTTCCTGGCGCTGCTGCCGTACACCGATCGTCACGCCTAAGGAGTTCGCATCATGGACGTGATTCTGCTCGAGAAGATCAAGAAGCTCGGCGACCTCGGCGACACCGTCAAGGTCAAGCCCGGCTTCGGTCGTAACTTCCTGCTGCCGCAGGGCAAGGCGCTGCCGGCGACGGCTGCCAACCGCAAGGTGTTCGAGGCGCGCAAGGCCGAACTGGTTGCCAAGGCCGGCGAGAGCCTCAACGCCGCCAAGCTGCGTGCCGAACAGATTGCCGGCAAGACGGTGACGCTGAAGGCGCTGGCGGCCGAAGAAGGCAAGCTCTACGGCTCGGTGCACCCGGCTGACATCGTGCGCGTGGCCGAAGCCCAGGGCCTGTCGCTCAAGAAGAGCGAGATTGACCTGGTGTCGCCGATCCGTCAGATCGGCAGCTACACCATCGGCGTGCGTCTGCACACCGAGGTGGAAACCAGCATCACCCTGCAGGTGGTCGAGGACAAGGCGCAGGAAGCCTGAGCCTGTCGAAGCACTAAAGCAGTCGTAATGCCGGCCCGCCTCGTGCGGGCCGGTTCGTTTCTGCCGTCCGATCTATCCGATCGCCCTTCCGCCGCGCCCGTGGCGGAGCGACAATGCCGACGATGAGCACGCCGCTGAAA
>DASWWX010000036.1:0-1927 GCA_036405815.1 Solimonas sp.
CGCCGCCGCCGAGATCGTCGACGTCGCCACCCCCTCGCCCGCCGGCAACTCCACCAGAGGCTGCCCCAGGAAATCGATCACCGCACTGTCGCCGCTGTACGCGTGTCCGTTGCCGTCCGTGCCCGCACGATTGACCGCCGCCACGTAGCACAGGTTCTCGATCGCCCGCGCCCGCAACAACGTCTTCCACGCGTAGGCACGCGGCGCCGGCCAGTTCGCGACGAACAACTGCAGATCGAAATCGAGTTGCCCCGGCCGCTCCACGTCGTACCGGTTGCGCGCGAACACCGGGAAGCGCAGGTCGTAGCAGACCAGCGGATTGATCCGCCAGCCCTTCCAGTCGAGCGTCAATCGCTCGCTGCCCGCGGCATACCGCATGTGCTCGTTGGCGTAGCGGAACAGATGGCGCTTGTCGTAATGCTGCAAATCGCCATCGGGCGTGGCGAACAGCAGGCGGTTGAATACGCCTTCCGCCGTGCGCAGCTGCACGCTACCGGTGATCGCCGCATTGAGCGTCACCGCCTGCTCGCGGATCCACGCCACCGTGGCGCCGTCCATGCCTTCGGCCTGGTCGATGGCCTCGTTGCTGAAGCCGCTGGTGAACGTCTCCGGCAGGACGACCAGATCGGTCTGCCCCGCGAGCGGCGCGATCAACGCCCCGTAGTAGTCGCGGGTGCCCGCCGGATCGTGCCAGCGGGTCTCGCCCTGGACGAGGGAAATGCGGAGGTCCTGCATCTGTGTCTCCGTATCCGCTTACAGCGTCTTCAACCGCGCGATCGCCGCATCCAGCGTCGCCTCGTTCTTGGCGAAGCACAGCCGCGCCAGGCGCTGGCCGGTCGGCGGCGTTTCGTAGAACGGGGACAGCGGGATCGCGGTGACGCCATGCTCGACGGTCAACCACTTCACGAACTCGGCATCCGTCAGGTCGCTGACCGCCGAATAATCGACCAATTGGAAATAGCCGCCCGGCACCGGCAGCGGCACGAACTTCGTGCCCAGCAGCTGCTCACGGAAGCGGTCGCGCTTCTCCTGGTAGAACGCGCCCAGTTGCTCGTAGTGTTCCGGTTCCTGCCGGATCATCGCGGCGAAGGCGTGCTGCGCCGGCGCGAACGTGCAGAACACGTTGTACTGGTGGACCTTGCGGAACTCCGCGCTCAGCGCCTGCGGCGCGATGGCGTAGCCGATCTTCCAGCCGGTGCAGTGGTAGGTCTTGCCGAAGCTGGAGACGACGAAGGCACGCGCGACCAGCTCGGGATAACGCAGGATCGATTCATGGCGGCGGCCATCGAACACGATGTGCTCGTAGACCTCGTCGGAAATCAGGTAGATGCCGGTGCCTTCCAGCAACGCGGCCAGCGCGCGGATGTCGGCGTCGTCGAACATCGCACCGGACGGGTTGTGCGGGCTGTTGACGATCAGCATGCGCGTGCGTGGCGAGATGGCCGCGCGCACGCGATCCCAGTCCACCGCGAAGGTCTGCGGGTCCAGCGGCACGTGCACGGCGCGCGCACCGGCCAGGTCGATGGCAGGTTCGTAGCTGTCGTAGGCCGGGTCCAGCACGATGACTTCTTCGCCCGGGCGCACCACCGCATGGATGGCGTTGAACAGCGCTTCGGTCGCACCGCTGGTCACGGTGATCTCGGTGTCGGGGTTCACCTCGCGGCCGTAGCAACGCAGCACCTTCTCGGCGATGGCCTGGCGCAGTGGCGCCACGCCCGTCATAGGCGCGTACTGGTTGTGGCCGGCGCGCATGGCGGCGTCCAGTTCGTCCACCAGCCGCTGAGGCACTGCGAAATCCGGGAAGCCCTGCCCCAGGTTGACCGCGCCGTGCTCGGCGGCGAGCTGCGACATCACGGTGAAGATGGTGGTGCCCACCTTGGGCAGCTTGGTCTGCGGCTGGAACATCCCGGTTCAGGTACTCGGCGGA
>DASWWX010000037.1:0-22411 GCA_036405815.1 Solimonas sp.
CGCTGCCGATGCTGTCCGTGTGACCGGCGACCTCGACTTCCATGTCGGGGTACTTCTTCAGGATCTCGACGGCCCAGTCCAGGATCGTCTGGGCATCCGGACGCAGGCGGGTCTTGTTGAACTCGAAGGTCACGCCGTTGAGGGCGATGACCTTGCCCAGCGGGCAGCCGTTGCCGTCGACGCGCTCGCCGGCCGGCGTATCCGGGCACTGGTCCTTCTCGTCGATCACGCCATCGCCGTCCGTGTCCTTGACGCCACTGGCGACTTCGACGACCTGCACCTGTTCGACCACTTCGGCCACTTCCACCGCGCGTTCGGCGAACAGCGGGATCTCGATGCCGAGCGCGTAGCGGATGTCGCCATAGCCGGTCTCGAAGTCGTCGTGGATGTAGCGGGCTTCACCGCGCAAGCGGATGTTGCCGGTCTTGATCACCGGGCCGGTGACGAAACCGATGCCGGCGTTGGCGAACCAGGTGAAGTCGTCCTGCTGCGGGAAGACGTCGTTGTAGTTGCCGCCGACGCCGATCAGGATGAACGGCGTGAAGCTGGTGCGGTCACCGAAGGCGTAGAACAGGTCCAGGTTCGCGCCGTAGCGGTAGAAGTCCGTACGCAACGGGCGGTCGGTTTCGAAGGTTTCGGTGAAACCCTGGAACTCCACGCCCCAGCGCTTGGCGCTCTGCCAGCCGTAGATCACGCTGAAACCGGCACCGTAGTCGATGTCGGCGCCGCTGAGCGCACCGCGATCCTTGTCCGGATCGGTACCGGTGCCCATGATCGCCAGATACTGCTGCGACTGAGCAGCCGGCTCCGACGCGGTCTCTTCCTCGACGACGGTCTCGGTCTCGGCGAAATCGGTGGTTGCGGCCGAGAAATCGTCAGCCGGTGCTTCATAGGTCTCCACGGACTCGACGACCGCTTCCTCGGCGGGTGCCTCGAAGCTTTCGGTGGCCGCCGCGTCGGCGGGCGTGCCCATGTCTTCGGACGTGGCCTCGAAACTCTCGGCCGGCGCCTCAAAGCCTTCGGCTTCGAAGCCGGTGTCTTCGGACGGGGCGCTGTAGGCGTCTTCAGATTCCTGGGCATGGGCCAGACCGAAGCTCAGAACGGCCGCCGCACCGAGTGCGCCGATGAGGTGTTTCATTGGGGGGAACTCCTTTCCTAAAAAAAGCAAAGCGTTGGTGTTATGCGACTCGGGTCTGTCGAGACGGGGTCATGCATAAATTACACCGTTCAGGCGATTGGGTAGAAGCCTTCACAGGTGCATGCGGCGTTTTCCTACAAACTTTCTCTTCCCGGCAGGGTCCTGCACCGCCTCGGTGCAGCTGGATCCGGGAGAAAACGAAAACGCCAGTCGCGAGGACTGGCGTTTCGAGGAGGGCGACAGGCCGGCCTGGCCCGTCGTTCAGAACTGATATTTGACGAAAGCCTGGGCGAAATCGCGGTCGCGATAGAGGTTGTAGTTGCCGCCGCCGAAGAACCAGCCGTAACCGAGCGTGAACGACAGATCGGACTTATAGCGGGTTTCGATGTTGACCAGCGCCTGTTTACGGCCCTCGACGAAGTTTTCTGCCGGACCCGGGCCCGTGCCGCTGACGTCATGCGCCCAGACGATGAACGGCTGCACGCTGATGCCGGGCAGCACGCTTTCGTACTTCACGATCGCGATCAGGCGGTAGCCCCAGGAGAACTTGTCGACGAAGGCGTCGAGATCGGCCTGGCTGGGATTGAAACGCAGACCGTCCGGGCCGACCACGCAGGTGACGTTGGTGGGGCCGCAAGCCTGCTGCGAGCCGTCGGCCCCCGTGCCGTCGGCACCGGCGCTGGCATGCGTGTAGACGCCGGGCGCGTCGATCTGCAGGACGTCGAGCGACGGCAGGTCCGGAATCCAGATGCCGCCCAACTCGCCGACAAACTGGATCTGATCGGCGCCGAAGGGGTTGTCGGTGGCGCCGAACACCTGGGTGAAGCCCAGGTTGAACTGCCAGGTGTCGAACTCCTCGTAGCCGCGGATGTAGCTGTTCGGCGGGTTCTCGCCGAGCGTGCCGCCGCGGTAGGGGATGATGAAGTTCGGGAACGAGCGCGCCGAGCCGGGTGCGTGGCCGAGCAGGATGTTGATCGTGTCGTTGAAGCTGCCGCCGAAATCGGAGGAGTCGTACAGCACGCGGTTGCCGTTTTCGTCGAAGCCGATGCCGGTGGTGCTGCCGGCGCAGTTCAGGTTCGGATCGTGGCAGCGCGTCAGCGTCGGACCGGCGGCGGCGAACGACAGGTCGGCGATCGAGACCTGCAGCGGCTGGTTCGGCCGGTAGGCGATTTCGCCCTGCAGGCCGTAATCACCGATGCTGGTGTTGAAGCTGAAGCCGAACATCTTCAGGTCTTCCGGGTACTCGAAGAAGATCTTGCCGGAGTCCAGCGGGACAGCGTCGCGCATCGTCGTCGCGGTCGGGTCGCCACCGACCAGCAGGTTCGATACCGCACCGAGCACGGCACCCGGATTGCCGATCAGCGTCGGGATCGTGGCTGGGCTCACACCCAGCTCCAGCAGCAGCGGCACCAGGTTCTGCGGGCTGGCGAGGTTACGGGTAATCAGCGCCACGGTGTCGGCCTGCAGCTGCGTACGCGCCGAATTCACGGTCAGCGCCGGGATGTTGGGGCAGGCGGCGAGGAACGTGGCGGTGTTGTAGGCGTCGATGCCGGTGCCGCCCGGGCCCGAGGTGTTGCCTTCGCGGCGCGCGCAGGAGGCGTCGGTGGAGACGAAGCTGACCAGCGGCAGCTTCGAGTGGTAGTTCATGAAGTAGAAGCCGAACTCGGTGCCGGTACCCAGGTTTTCGGCGTAGTACTTGAAGGCGATGCCGAACTGGCCGCTGTCGCGCGCGTTCTGGTCCGGCAGGCGCTCGACGGTGGCCGAGATCGGCGTGATCAGCGTCAGCGGATTGTCGAGATAGCCGGTCTGCGTGGCGGCGCTGTCACCGCGATAGGCGCGATCCGGGTCCTCGGCGGCGCTGCCGAAGCTCAGGTTCGGGTTCTCGCCGGCGTTGTAGGTGCCCAGGTCGACGAAGGACAGGAAGCTGCCCGGCGCCGGGGCTTCCACCGGCTTCCACTCGTACTGGTAGTAGGCCTCGATCGTCGCGTTCGGAAACGGATCGATGCTGAAGAAGGCCATGCCGACCGGCGTGAACACTTCCTCGACCGCGAAACCGACGCGGTAGAAGTTGTTGGCGTTGATCGGCTGTGCCTGGTTGATCGAGTTGATGACCAGCAGCGTCGATTCGCCCCAGTTCACGGTCTGGCGGCCGATCTTGAACGACAGGTCGAGATCGTCGGTCAGCGGCAGGCGGCCATAGAAGTTGAAATCGAGAATCTGCAGATCGGTGCCGATCTGCTTGAGCACGGCGCCGTCGCGGCGCTGGTTGCGCACCACGCCGCCCGGGCCGTAGGTGTGATCGAAGTAGCGGTTCGATTCCGGATTGCCGTTGCGGCCGCGCTCGAAGCCGACGTCGCCGACGTTCTGCGGCGTGATGCGGTTCGGGTGGTACTCGGTGAAGTCGTTGTTGACGAAGTCGTAGAAGTACAGCCACTTGCCGAAGAAGCCGAAGTCGCCGAACGTCAGGTTGATGTCCTGCGTGACCTTGGCGATGTTCTGAACCATGTCGCCCTTGTCGTAGTTCAGATTGCCGTCGTCGTTGCGCATGCTGAACTGACCGCGCGAGGCCGCCAGGCGCGCGGCCGGGTAGGACTGATCCTTGAACAGGCCCTGGCAGGACTGGTAGCGACCGTCGCAGATGCTTGGATCGTTGTTGGCCTTGCCGACCAGATCCTCGGAGCGTTCCTGCATGCGCCAGGCGGCGCCGTAGGTCATCGAGGTGTTGAGCACCCCCTCGATCGAACCATCCTGGCCGAACGAGAAGGACAGGGCGGCGGCGCCGCCGCTGGCCAACGTCAGGGAAATGCCGAGCAGGGCGGCGGCAAATGGGGGGCGCAGACGCATGGCGATGCTCTCGGGGGGATTTTCAGGTTCGCGACTTTACACAAGCTGTTGTGCGACGCACAGCAGATGGTCGCGGATGCTGCGGGCAATCGACGGTGGCCGCCATCGGCGCCACGCCAGCCGGTGTTGGCGCGGCGGTCAATGCGATCTGCGGGCACAGAACCGCGCGTCGTCGGGTCGTGGCGCCGCTCGCTGCGGCCCGGGGTCCCTGCGGACCGTCGTGATGTCAGAGATCGTGCCGACGCAGAAACGCGCGCACGAGATCGGCCGTTTGCGTCGGCGTCTGCTGCATGAAGCAATGGCCGCCCGGCACGGCCTGGGCCTCGATTCGGGGATTGAGGCGCTGCGCGCGACGCACGGCGCCGGCGAGGAACGAATACGAGTCACGGCCGTGCAGCAGCAGGATCGGCACCTGCACCGCCGGATAGGCGCGCCAGGCGTAGATCGGCTGGTCGAAGATCTCTGCTTCCAGTGACTTCGGACAGCACAGCACGCGACTGCCGTCGGTGTCGTCGCGGGTGGCGTGGTCGAGAAAGCAGTCGAGCGCCTCGTCGGTCCAGCCGGCATAGATGCCGCGGTTGTGCAGGCGCTGTCGTGCCTCGTCGCGCGAGGCCCAGCGGTCGCGACGCCGGCGCGCACCCTGCGCAATCGGATTGCGGCCCAGCGCCGCCGCCGCCTTGACGCCGAGCCAGCCCAGCGTCGGGATCGTGATCGGGTCCAGCAGCACCAGCGCCCGGAACAGCTCGGGTCTTGCGGCGGCAACGCGCAGTGTCAGCGCCGCACCGTAGCTGTGGCCGACGCCGATCAGCGGCCTGTCGCCGCGCAGGCCCTGTTCGCTCATGACCTCGGGGATGCGCTCGATCAGCGCGCGCGGCCCTGAGAAATGCGACGGGGCCTGGCTGGCGCCATGACCTTCGAAGTCGTGGCAGAACAGGCCGTAGCCGGGGCTCAGCGCGCGCAGGAACGGCCAGTAAACGCCGCCGCAGAAGCCGTTGCCGTGCAGGAAATGCAGGGTGGGATTCGTGGCATCGTCGCTGCGCCGCCCGTTCAGACGCGGGCCGATGCCGGCGGCGGACGTCCAGGCGCGGGTCGCGTCGCGATAGTCGACCGCAGGCGCAGAAACAGGCATGTACTTAGATCAAAAGCGTCGGACGCGGCAGACTAGCAGAACCCGCCCCCATATCGGGGTCTCCACCCGACCACGGAACGAGCCTGCGGTGAACGTCTCGCTAGAAACCATCAACGCCCAATGGGGGCAGGATGCGCCGGCACTGCTGCGCTGGAGCCTGGAACAGGCGGCGCAGCGCGGTGGTCCCGCCATCGTCACCAGCAATTTCCGGCCCTATGCCGCGGTCATGCTGCATCTGGCCACGCAGGTCCAGCCGGACCTGCCGGTGATCTGGATGGACAGCGGCTACAACACGCCGGAGACCTACCGCTATGCCGAGGACTTGCGCGCGCGGCTGGGTCTGAATCTGCATGTCTACACGCCAGCGCGGACGCGGGCGCAGCGCGAGGCGCTGGAGGGGCCGCCGCCTTCCAAGGACGACCCGCGCTTCGAGGCCTTCGTCGAGGAAGTGAAACTGGCGCCGTTCGCGCGGGCGCTGGATCAGTGGCGGCCCAGCGTCTGGCTGCACGGTGCGCGCGGTTCGGATTCCGAGCATCGCGCAACGATGCAGCCGGTCTCGATCAATGAGCGCGGCATCCTCAAGGTGGCGCCGCTGCTGTCGTGGAGCACGCGCGACCTGCACCGCTATTTGCAGGACCACGGATTGCCGAACCACTGGGACTACTTTGATCCCACCAAGCCCGATCCGCAGCAGGAGTGCGGCTTGCTGGTAACCCAATGAAGCGAGCTGTCTGACGCCGTCTGATGCGGGTTTCACCCGAGGGGCGCTCCCTCCCGTTCGGTGGCAAGGCGCTGTGCTGACGCAGGTCGGCGCGGGCCTGAATGCGAGCGTGAACGATGGCAGCGCCCCCCCGCCTCGTGATGACGGGGGCGCTGCACACCCTTTAGGCCGACGACGTCCGCGCGACTGTCCAACCCTCGGCAAGGGGCTGCATCTATTGCCGGCTGCGATGCGTACAGATTTTTAGATCAGAAGACGCTGCTTACAAATTTCTACTTTCTGATCAGTTATTTGGGAATAGCTCTGCTCGCAAGGGCCGCAGTTTGGCCCGGTGTTTCGGGCCTGATGCATCGCTGTTCATCAACGTTCGAGGCCAGTGATGGTGGTTGGCCGACCTTCAAAATTACAGGAGTAATTCGATGATACGCACGAGGCCGTCTAGCCCGCAGGCGCCGCTGATGAAGTCCATTTATGCCCTCCCGTTGCTGTTCGGCGCACTCGCGCTAAGCGCCTGCGGCGACAACGACGGCCTTCCCGGCAATCCGGACATCGCCCCCGGTGTGGTGGTGTACGGCATCCGTGGCGACGCCGAACTGGTGAAGTTCAACCGCGAGGCCCCGGGCACGGTGCGCTCGATCGGTACCATCGTCGTCGGCAACGGCGAACAGGTGGTGGGTCTGGATTTTCGCCCCGCGGGCGGCAACCTTCACGCCATAACGAGTACTGGGCGCTCGCTGATCATCGACCCCGGCACGGCGTTGGCCACCGCCATCCAGCCGATCATGGGTGCCGGCACCGAACTGACCGGCGACCGATTCGGCGTGGACTTCAATCCCGCCGCCAATGCCCTGCGCATCATTGGCGACGATGGCCTGAATCTGCGTGTGCCCACGGCGGCTCTCGTGTCGCCGGCTCCGGCCTCACCGGTCGATACATTGGTCGATGGTCGCATGGGCGTTCTGCAGGGCGTCACGGCGGCCGCGTATACCTTCCCGCTGGCGGCGCCCGCTGCGCCCACGCCGGCGACGACCTTGTTCGTGATCGATACCGAGAGCGACCAGCTATTTACCCAGGACGCCAATGTCGGCCGACTGACGTCGGTCGGCGCGCTTGGCGTGGACGCTTCGGCCGCCAACGGGTATGACATCGTGCAGGTCGGAAGTGCCAATGAGCACTACGCGCTGCTCACCGTAGGTGCGACGACCAGCCTTTATTCGTTGAACACGGCGACGGGTGCGGCCACCGCGTTAGGCGCACTGCCGGCGGATACCTACCGTGGATTGATCGTGGAAACGGTCGAGGCTCAGCCGAATCAGCGCGTGGTGTCGGCCCTGGCAGAATCCGGGACTGACTACGCCGTGGTGTCGCGGCTGTTGGACACGGCAACCGGCACCCTGACCGACGACGGCGAATTCCCGATCGCCAATCTGCCTGCGGGGGAGAGCCTGATCGGGATGGACGTGCGGACGACGCCGATGGAGCCTGGCGTTCCGGTGCAGGCCTATGCCGTAAGCCTGTCCGGCCGCATTTACAGCCTCCAGGAAGTGGAAGTTGGGGGGCAGTTGGTGAGCTTGTCGGCGGTACAGGTCGCGATGCTCAGCTTTCCGCCGGCGCCCGCGCCACAGGCCTTGGCCGGGACCAGCTTCGGCGTGGACTTCAACCCGCGCGCCGACCTGCTTCGCATCGTCAGCAATACCGGCCAGAACCTGAGGGTCAATTTGCAGGCCGGCCGTGTGATCGCGGATGCGCCGCGTGCGGCCGGGTTTGCCTTCGTAGACGGCACGACGCGTTTGGTGGCGCCGGCGCCACAGATCGTCGCCACGGCATACCGGGCGGCACCCGCGATGGGCACGTTCCAGTTCGCATTGGACGCGCGTGACAGCTCGCTGTATCGCGTGGCGGTGCCGAACGACGGTGCGCTCGTGCGGGTGGGTCCGCTCGGCGTGACGCTGGATCCGACGGCGGAACACAGCCTCGACATCTCGGGTACGGCCGACGCCAATGTGCTGGCGGCATTGCGCGTCGCGGGACAGGGGCGCTCCACGCTGTACAGCGTCAATCTCGATACCGGTGCGGCGACCTCCCTGGGAGTTATCGGCCGGACTGGGCCGGTGAACGCGGTGACGTCCCGCACAGAAAACTGAGCTTTATCTGCAGCAGTCGAAACGGCCCCGATTCCGGGGCCGTTTTCGTTTCAGCGCCGAGTCCTGCCTGGCGATCGCTAGGTGCGCCAGTACCGATACCAGCTCTCAACGGCGCCGGATGCCGAGGCTCGAAGCACCTGGCCGCATATCGGGCCGATGCAAGCTGCGGAGCCAAAGTGCCTCTAGCCTTGTCTGGTCTTCAGCGCGGCATCGGCCGGTTGTTCGAGTAATCGATCAGGCCCTTGATGACGCGGTAGATCCACCAGATCAGCAGGCCGAACAGGCCGACGAAGCCGACCAGGACGATCGCCAGCAGGCCGAACACCACGCCCCACACCAGGGTCCACCAGAACGTGCGGATCAGCCATTGATGATGGCTGCGGATGAACTCGTTGCGGGTCTCTCCGACCTTGATGTGGCTGATGATCACGCTGATCACGGCGGCCAGGAAGCCGGTGAACGGCGCCAGGGCGTCGAGAACATAGGCCACCAGCAGCGTGGTGCGCTCACCGGGTTCGGCGGCGTGGGCGTCGGAGGTCTGGCGTTCGTTCATCGCGGGCTCCTGAGCGGTCGGGATATCGGCAGCTTGCCACAAGCCTGTCGGGACGCGCGCTGAACGGCGCGGCCGCGGTTCGGCGCCTCGATTCGGTGCCGCAACGAAAAACGGCAGGCTCGCGCCTGCCGTTTCCGGACATCGCTGAAAGCGGAATCTTCAGCCCTTGTAGGCCTTGATGCCGTTGGCGACTTCCTCGCGCGCGGCAGCGGCGTCGCGCCAGCCGGAGATCTTGACCCACTTGCCCTTCTCCAGCGCCTTGTAGGAGCTGTAGAAGTGGTGGATCTCGTTCTTGGTGCGCTCCGGCACGTCGGCGAGGTCCTTCAGATTGTCGTAGGCGTTGTTGCTGACCTTGTCGACCGGCACGGCGAGCAGCTTGGCGTCGGTGCCCTTCTCGTCTTCGGTGTCGAGCACCGCGACCGCACGGCACTTGATGACGGAGCCGGCGACGACCGGGTGCGGCGTCATCACGAGCACGTCGACCGGGTCGCCGTCGCCGGCCAGGGTCTTCGGCACGTAGCCGTAGTTGGCCGGGTAGGACATCGCCACGTTCATGAAGCGGTCGACCATCAGCAGGCCGGTGTCCTTGTCCACCTCGTACTTGACCGGCGGGCCGTAGGCCGGAATCTCGATGACGACGTAGAACTCGTTGGGGGCCTTGTCGCCCGGGCCCAGTGCTTCGATACCCATGATGCTTTCGAATGCCTCTTGCGGTGGATGGAAACGACGCTCGTCGAGAGCGCCAGGGCGCGGCTAAGCCGCTGAACTTGGCTGCCTTCTTGCAGGGCGCGTAGTGTAAGGGAAGTCGGCGCTGCGGCGCAGCATTCGCATTGACGCGGTGCGCGGGGAGCGGTTACTTTCTGCGGCCGCGCGACCCCCGGGGGTGAGGTTTTGGGGGGGGCTGGCCTGCAGGGCCGATCGCGCCAATTCCGTATCGAGGCTGATCCACGATGAGAATGGTTTTGCTGGGCGCGCCCGGCTCCGGTAAGGGCACGCAAGGCGAGAAGCTGGTGGCCCATTACGGTATTCCGAAGATTTCCACCGGCGACGCGTTGCGCGCCGCCGTTGCTGCCGGCACCGAGCTCGGCAAGAAGGCCAAGGCAACGATGGACGCCGGCCAGCTGGTCGCCAACGAGATCGTCATCGGCATCGTCGAGGAACGCCTCGGCCAGCCGGACGCGCGCAAGGGTTTCATCCTCGATGGCTTTCCGCGCAATACCGCGCAGGCTGAAGTGCTGGACGCGATGCTGCAGCGTCTGGGTCAGCCGGCGATCGACAAGGCCGTGCACCTGCAGGTCAACGACGAAGAGATCATCAAGCGTCTGCTCGACCGCGCCCAGAAGGAAGGCCGCGCGGACGACAAGGAAGACGTGATTCGCAAGCGCATCGAGGTCTACAACGCCGAGACGCGCCCGCTGCTGGACTACTACAGCAAGCAGAACAAGGTCGTGACCGTGCCCGGCGTCGGCGGCCTGGAAGAAATCTTCCAGCGCATCCTGCAGGCGCTGCGCTAAGACTATTGCGCTAAGGCCGTCGTGCCAGTCCGCCGCGCCGCCCGTTCACGTGCGATGACGGCTTAAAGCGCGGCGATCAGCGTTTCCCCGCAGACCTCGCGGCGCCAGCCGCGCAGCACGTTGGCATCCGCCTGCGCGCCGTCGTAGACCAGCGCCACCAGCTCGGCGCGCGGGGCCAGGAAGCTGGCCGGCAGGTTCAGCTCCGCCGCGCGTGTCTGCACCTGCGCCTGCAAGGCCTTGAGCTTTTCCTTCTGCGCCGGGCTGAACTCGTCGTCGCGGGCCAGGCGTGCTTCCGGTTGCGCCATCGCCGATTCGATCGTCGCCAGCAGCGTGTCGCCGTGGCGTTCCAGCGTGCGCGGCGGCAGGACCGACAGTGCGCTCAGTTCGTCGCGGCTGCGGGGGCGGCGCTCGGCCAGCCGGTAGATCGCATCATCCTCGACGATCCACTTGCGGGGGCGATCGCGCGCCTGCGCCTCGTGCTCGCGCCAGGCGCACAGTGCGGCGGCGACGACCTGGGCGCGCGGGTCCATCCGCGCCAGGCCCTTGAGTCGCTGCCAGGCTTCGGCCGGATCCTGCTGGTACTGCGAGGGCTCGCACAGGCGCGCGCAATCCTCGGCCAGCCAGCCGAGGCGGCCGCTGTCGGCCAGCGCCTGCTGCAGCGCCGGGTAAATCGTTGCCAGATGCGAGACGTCGGCAGCGGCGTAGGCGAGTTCGGCTTCGCGCAGGGGGCGGCGCGCCCAGTCGGTACGCGACAGGCTTTTGTCGACGACGATGCCCAGGCGCTTCTCGACCAGGCCGGCGTAGCCGATCTGGTCGCCGATGCCGAGCAGGGTCGCGGCGATCTGGGTATCGAACAGCGGCTGCGGGCCGCGGCCGCGCAGGCGCACCAGGATTTCGAGATCCTGTCCCGGCGCATGGAATACCTTGATCGACTGCGGCGATTCCAGCAGTTCGAGCAGTGGTGTCAGGTCGGGCAGCGCCGTCGTATCGATGCAGGCGGCCTCGCGGCCATCGCCGATCTGGATCAGGCACAGCCGCGCGTGATAGGTGTCGACACGCACGAATTCGGTATCGACCGTCAGCCAGGGCGCCTGGCGCCAGCGCTCGACGGCGGCGGCCAGATCGTCGGGAGTCGCAATCAAAGGGGTGCTCATGGGGCGGCTAGAATAACGGCTTCTTTCTTCGACCATCGTCCATGTACGCGCCCTTGATCGCGGTCACGCTGCGGATTCTCACGTTCCGCGCCGGTCCCCAGGATTTTCCGTTCGCCCCATCGCTCACGTCGCAGTTGTGCGTGGCGGCGCTGGTGTCGCAATTGCTGGTGCTGGGCCAGGTGATGTCGATTCCGCTGGTGCTGCTGATCGGCGTGTTCGCGCTCGGGGCAATTGCGCTGGCGACGCACGCGTTCCTGCGCACGCGCAATCTCGCCAACCGCTTTCACCAGACCTTCGGTGCGCTGCTGGCGACCGGCGCGGTGCTGATGCTGGTGATGGCGCCGCTGTTCTCGTTCGCCGCGCCGCTGCTGCGCGCCGTCGCCGCCGATCCGTCGCTGCTGGAGCGCACGGAGGAGCTGATGACATTGCGGCCGCCGGTGATCGTCAATCTGATCCTTGACGTGCTGTTCTTCTGGAACATCGCGGTCACCATCCGCATCTATCGCCTGTCGGGCGATTTGCGCCTGGCCGGCGGCATCCTGATCACGCTGGCGGTGATGGCGTTCACGTTCATGACGGTGCTGTTCGGCACCGCGCTGTTCGGCGGCCTGTTCGGGCTTGGCGCGTCGCAGGCCGCGATCACGGCGGCACCGCCCGCCCTATGAACATCCACATCCTCGGCATCTGCGGCACGTTCATGGCGGGCATCGCCGCGATCGCGCGCGAGGCCGGCCATCGCGTTACCGGCTCCGATGCCAACGCTTGGCCGCCGATGTCGACGCAGCTGGAGCAGCTCGGCATCACCGTCCTGCAGGGCTATGCGCCGGCGCATCTTGATCCGGCACCGGACATCGTGGTGGTCGGCAACGTCGTGTCGCGTGGCAATCCGGCGATGGAAGCGGTGCTCAATCGCGGCCTGCCGTACACCTCGGGCCCGCAGTGGCTGGCCGAGCATGTGCTGCGCGATCGTCACGTGCTGGCGGTGGCCGGCACGCACGGCAAGACCACGACCAGCGCGCTGCTGGCCTGGCTGCTGGAACATGCCGGGCTGGAACCGGGCTTCCTGATCGGTGGCGTGCCGCAGAACTTCGGGATTTCCGCGCGGCTCGGGCGCTCGAAGTATTTCGTGATCGAGGCCGACGAGTACGACACGGCGTTTTTCGACAAGCGTTCGAAGTTCGTGCACTACCATCCGCGCACCTGCGTGCTCAACAACCTCGAGTACGACCACGCCGACATCTTCCCGGACCTGGCCGCGATCGAGCGCCAGTTCCATCACCTGGTGCGCACCGTGCCGGGACAGGGCTGCCTGGTGGTCAACGGTGCCGACGCCAACCTGGCGCGCGTGCTGCAGCAGGGTTGCTGGAGTGAGGTCGAGCGTTTCGACGTCGACGACGGCTGGCAGGCGCAGGGCAGCGCCGACCGGTTCGAGCTGCGGCGCGCGGGCGCGTCGCTGGGGGCGGTGGAATCGCCGCTCGCGGGTCTGCACAACCGCTCCAACACGCTTGCTGCATTCGCTGCCGCCGCGCATGTCGGCGTGCCGGTGCCGAAGCTGGTGGCAGGCTTGCGTGCGTTCCGCAGCGTCAAGCGCCGGCTGGAGCTGCGGGGCGAGGTGCGCGGCATCGGGGTCTACGACGACTTTGCGCATCACCCGACCGCGATCGCGGTGACGGTCGATGCGCTGCGTCGGCGCGGACCGGGCCGCATCCTCGCGGTGCTGGAGCCGCGCTCCAATACGATGCGCCTCGGTACGCACGCCGATGAACTGGCGCAGAGCCTGCAAGACGCGGATCGGTGTTTCGTCTACGCACGGCCCGATCTGAAGTGGGACGCGGGCGCGGCCTTGGCCGGCGTCGGCGCGCGCCTGCGCGTGGCCGCAGAGATCGATGCGCTGGTCGAGGCGATCGCGACGGAGGCACAGCCTGGCGATCGCGTGCTGGTCATGTCCAACGGCGATTTCGGCGGTATCCACGAGCGCCTGCTCTCGCGCCTGCGCGCCTGAGCGCGTTGCGATGTTCGGGCGCCGCGCCTTCCTGTGCGGGCCGCTTCCATCCGGTTCCGGGTCGGTGGGTCGTTCAGGTATCCCGTCTCAAACTGCTGCATGCTCGCCCGCACCGAGACCCGTTGCGGACGATGTCGGCACTGAATGCATCCAACAGCCGCCCATGTCCGTAGCGGTCAAGATTCTGTTCCGACTGTCGGCCTGACTACGCGAGGGAACGCACCATGATTGACCGAATTCGCTACATGAGGAGCGGGGCGCTGGCCCTGTCACTGACGCTGGGCCTCGCGGCCTGCGGCGACGAGCGCACGGGCGTGACCCCGCCACCGCCGACGCCCGGCGACACCGTGGCGCTGACCAGCACCAATCGTCTGGTGACCTTCGATCTGGGCGAGCGCGAGGTGCGCACCGAGGTCGCGGTCAGCGGCCTGCAATCCGGCGAAATGCTGCTGGGCCTGGACCGGCGTCCGGCGGATGGTGCGCTGATCGCGCTGGGCAGCAGTGGTCGTGTGTATCAGCTCGATGCGTCGACCGGCGCGGCTACCGAGAAATCGGTGTTGAACCTCGCCGGCGGTGGCGTGGTGACGCTGAGCGGCGCGAATTTTGGCGTCGACTTCAATCCCGTGCCGGACCGCCTGCGCGTGGTCAGCGACAGCGGACAGAATCTGCGCATCAACGTCGACAATGGATCGACCATCGTCGATGGCGATCTGACGCTGGCTGGCGCGGCACTGAGCGGCGTGACCGCCGCTGCCTACACCAATAGTTTCGCTGCGGCCTGCCGCACCACGCTGTACTACATCGACACCGCCACCGACCGGCTCTTGTCGGCCAGCGATCCCAATGCCGGCACGGCGGTGGCCGTCGGCAACCTGGGTCTGGACGTCGCCGCGGTCGCGGCCTTCGACGTGCGTACCGACGCCAGTGGTGCCAACACGGCACTCGCGGCGCTGACCGTCGGCAGCAACGTCAGCGTCTACAGCATCAATCTGGCGACCGGTGCGGCGACCGCACTGGGATCGGTCAACGGCCTGACCGGCGGTGAAACGCTGCGCGGCGTCGCGCTGCCGCTGCCGGCCGCTGCGCCGGCTCAGGTGCGTGGCGAACTGCTCGGCGTCACCGAGAGCAACAAGCTGGTCAGCTTCAACCGGGGTGCGCCGGCCAAGCTGTGCACGAGCACGGCCATCGCGGTGGACAGCGGAGAGAGCGTGGTCGGCATCGACGTACGTCCGTCCACCGGCGCGTTGCACGCGTTGGTCAAGGGCGCCTCGAATAGCGGCCGCTTGCTGACGCTGAATCCGGATACCGCGGCGATCACCGCGTCGGCGACTCTGAGCGAGCAGCTCAACGGCAACGACTTCGGCATGGACTTCAATCCGACCGGGCCGGTGGCGCTGCGCATCGTCAGCGACACGGGCCAGAACCTGCGCGTGACCGACATCGCTACGGGCGCGACGACCGTGGACGGCGCGCTCAACGGTGCCGGCACCGGCGCTTCGGCGGCCGCCTATACCAACAGCGTGCCGGGGACCGGCACGACCTCGCTGCTGGTGATCGACGCCGCGAACGACCGGCTGCTGCTGCAGAACCCGCCCAACAACGGCGTGCTGATCGACATCGGGGCGCTCGGCGTCGATGTCACCGGACTCAACGGCTTCGACATCGACGGTCGCGACAACACGGCACTGATTGCGGTGTCGGCGACCGGCGCCACGCAGTCGACGCTGCATACGCTCAATGTCGTCACCGGCGAGGCCTCGGCGTCGCTCGGCACCATCGGCGGCGGCGAGCGTCTGCGTGGTCTGGCTCTCGGCACGGCGCCGACGACCACGGTCTTCGGCGTGACCGATGCCAATGCATTGGTCACCGTTTCGCTGGCCGATCCGTCGGTCGTGACGACGGTCGGTCCGGTGACGGGCCTGGTGGGCGAGGATCTGGTCGGCATCGACTTCCGTCCCGCCGATGGTCTGCTGTACGGCGTCGGTAGCGCCGGCGGCCTGTACCGGATCAGCACCAGCAACGCCAGCGCGGTTCGCGTGGCGCTCAGCGCCGACGCGAGCGATACGACAGCACCGTATGACGGTCTCGATGGCGCTGACTTCGGCGTCGACTTCAACCCGATGCCGGCCTCCGTGCCGCTGCGCATCGTCAGCGACGCGCGTCAGAACCTGCGGGTGGCCAACGTCGCCACTGGCGCCACGTTCACCGACGGCGTGTTGGCTCGTGCTGCCAACCCCATCGCGCTGAGTGCGGTTGCCTACACCAACAGCTTTGCGCCGAATCCGGCGAGCACGGTGCTGTATGGCCTGGATGCGGCTGGCGATCGCCTGGTGGCCGTCACGCCCCCGAACAACGGCATCGTGCGCATCATCGGCGCGACCGGTAGCGACGTGACGCCGAACAGCACGATGGAGATCGTCGGTCCGTCGACGGCGCTGGCGGTGTTCGACACGGTCGGCACCAAGGTCCTGTTCAACGTCGATCTGGCCACCGGCACCAGTACCGCGGTCGGCGCCATCGCCGCGGCCGATCCGATCCTGGGTCTGGCGGCCGCGCCCAGCGCGACCGCGCCGGCGGCGGGCAGCGCGGTCGTCGCCGTCAGCGGCAGCAACCTCGTGACGTTCGCACGCAACGCGCCGGGGACGCTGACCTCGACCGTGGCGCTGAGCGGCGTGACCGGCGACGTGGTCGGCATCGACTTCCGCACCGACGGCGTGCTGTGGCTGCTCAGCAATGAAGCGGGCGTGGGCCGCCTGTACACCGTCGATACCGTCACCGGCGCGGCGACGTTGGCCAGCACGCTGGCGGCGGAGCCCACCGACGCCAGCAACCCGTATGCGGGCCTGAGCGGCACCTCGTTCGGCGTGGATTTCAATCCCGTGCCGGCCTCGGTGCCGCTGCGCATCATCAGCAACACCGGCCAGAACCTGCGCGTGGGCACACCGGCAACGGGCGCCACCTTCACCGACGGTGACATCGGCGAGCCGACGCCCACGGTGACGGCGGCGGCCTACAACAACAGCTTCCGGCGCGCAGCGGGCGATACGCGGCTAACGGCGCTGTTCGTCATCGACACCGCTACCAGCTCGGTGCTGCTGCAGAATCCGCCGAATGACGGCACGCTGACGGCCGTCGGCGCGCTGTCGGCCAGCGAGTCCTACACCGGCGTCAACGGCTTCGATATCGCCGGCGGCGCCAATGGTCTGGCGCTGGCGGCACTGCAGCGCGTCAGCGGTTCACCAGCGACGGCCGAGACCAGCTCGCGCCTGTATCGCATCAACCTGTTCACCGGTGCGGCGACGGAGATCGGCCCCATCGGCGGCGCGCCGCTGCGCGGCTTGGCGATCCGGTTGGAGTGACGCGGTTGCTGTGAGATTCGCGCGTTTGAGCGACGGGGGCCGGCATCTTCGGATGCCGGCCTTTTTCTTTGGGCGCCTTTTCGCGTACTCAGCTTCGGACGTAGGCCTTGCAGTGCTCATGCACGTCCGGCGCATCGAGCAGCTCGTCCGGCGACAGCCAGCGATAGTCGCTGTGCTGCACTCGCGGCAGGGTCTGTGCGTGCGTCAGCGACAGGCGGTGCGCGAGCACCACGTAGTGCGTGCCGTAGCCGGGATCGCCGGCGAAGTTCTGCGCGTAGAAGTGTTCGTAGATGCCCAGCAGCGTGGCATCGCGTCGAGCCAGATTAAGGCCCAGTTCGTCGTGCGCGATGCGGGTGAAGGCGGTGTCCAGCGTCTCGCCCTTGCGGATCGCGCCGCCGGGCACGAACCAGCAGCCGCGCGCGGGCTCGTTGAGCCGGCGGCCGAGGAGAATCGCGCCGTCGGCGCGCTGCACGATCAGGTCGATGGCCACCAGCGGCGCATGGCGGACCACGCGCGCCCAATCGTCGGCGGCCAGATAGCCGGGCGTGCCGGCGGCCGCAGCCGGCTGCTTTTCGATCAACGGCGCGCCGGTGTCCGGCTTATTCGACACGGCGCACGCGCGTATGGGCATTGGTGCCCTCGAAGCGCATGAAGTAGTTGCCGAGGAAATTGCGCTCGATCATCACCGCCGGATGTTCGGCGCGGTGGTGGTATTCGCGATCGTCGATGCTGCGCCAGACCTGGCCGTTCTCGAGCCGGAACAGCTGGCCCTGCTTCCAGCCATTGAGCGTGCCGAGTACGCGCGTCTCGATCCGGTCCGGGCCCTCCAGGCGCGCTTTGGGACGCGCCAGGGTTTCGGCGCCGAAGTTCGAGTCGATGCCAGGCGCCGCATCGCTGGATACGGTTGCAGCGGCCGATGCCGCGGACGGCTTCGGTGCCGTGGGCTCGGCGGCACGTGCGGCCGGTTGCGGGGGCTGCCAGCGGTCGTAACAGGCCAGGCGTTCGCGATCGTCGGCGATCGCGGCGCAGCGGCGCGGCGCGTCGTCTGCGGCGAATGCGCCAGCGACCGGTAGTAGCGCGGCCAGGCCCCAGGTCAGGCCCAGCGACAGACCCGCCAACGTGCGCGCGCTCACGACGCGCGTTCCGCCAGTACGTCGTGCGCCTGCTGGTCGGCGTGATAGCTGGAGCGCACCATCGGCCCGCTGGCGACGTGCGAGAAACCCATCTGCTCACCGAGCACGCGCAGGCGTTCGAATTCGTCCGGATGCACATAGCGTGCAACCGGCAGATGGTTGCGCGAGGGCTGCAGGTATTGGCCCAGCGTCAGCATGTCGACGTTGTGCGCGCGCAGGTCGCGCATCACCTGCTCGATCTCCTCGATCTCCTCACCCAGACCGAGCATCAGGCCGGACTTGGTCGGCACTTCCGGATGCAGCGCCTTGAAACGCTCCAGCAGGTCCAGCGACCAGTCGTAGTCCGAACCCGGGCGCGCCTGCTTGTACAACCGCGGCACGGTTTCGAGGTTGTGGTTGAACACGTCCGGCGGCGTGTCCTTGAAGATGGTCAGCGCCGGGTCCATGCGACCGCGGAAGTCCGGTACCAGCACCTCGATCGTCAGCGACGGCGACAGCGTGCGCGATTCGCGGATGCAGGCGGCGAAATGCGCAGCGCCGCCGTCGGCCAGATCGTCGCGGTCGACGCTGGTGATGACGACGTAGCGCAACCGCATGTCGCGAATCGTGCGCGCCAGATTGACCGGTTCTTCGACGTCCAGCGGCAGCGGGCGGCCGTGGGCGACATCGCAGAACGGGCAGCGGCGCGTGCAGATCGCGCCCATGATCATGAAGGTCGCCGTGCCTTTGCCGAAGCACTCGCCCAGGTTCGGGCAGGCCGCTTCCTCGCAGACCGTGTGCAGCTTGTTGGCGCGCAGCGCTTCCTTGATGCGCGCGACTTCTGGCGTGCCCTGGGTCTTGGCACGAATCCAGGTCGGCTTGCGCAGCGGTTGCAGCGTGGGCTCGATCTTGATCGGGATGCGCGCCATCTTGTCCGCGCCGCGCAGCTTCTCGCCCTGAACGATGGGGCGTGGCGCGGGCTTGGGCGGAACGATCGGAGGCGTGCTCATCGGTGAGAACCACGGAGGAAACCGGCGCCCATTCTAGCCCGCGGGTCCCGTAAGCTGCGCCCTTGAAAATCACCATCTCCACGTTCGGTACCCGCGGCGATATCGAGCCGCCACTGGCGCTGGCGGTGGGACTTTGCGCCCGCGGCCACGAGGTGACGCTGGTCGCGCCCGAAGCCAGCAGGACCTGGGTCCAGTCCCATGGGGTGCGATGGGCGCCGCTGCGCTTCGATTTCGGCGCCGTGATGTATCGCGATGATCTGCTGGCCCTGATGCAGCGGAAACGTTACTTCCGCTACCTGCGCGAGTTGCAGCGCGCGGTGCAGCGGGGCAGCCGCGAGTCGCTGGACGATTTGTTCGACGCCTCGCGCGACGCCGATTTCATCGTGCAGTCCGGCTTTGGCCATGGGGGCGTGGAAATCGCGGCGCATCGGGACATTCCGATGGCGTTCCTGTACCCGTTCCCGATGGCGGCGACGCGCGCCTTCCCCTCATTCTGGGGCGGTCCGCGCCTGCCGCTGGGCGGTGGCTACAACCGCATGACGCACGCGATCGCCCGCCACGTCGCCTGGCGGACCTATGGTCCGCCGCTGAATGCCTGGCGTCGCGAGCGCTTCGGATGGCCGCCCTGGAAATCTTATACGCACATGCTGGCGTCCGGCGAAGCGCGGGGTGCGCCGAATCTGCTGGCGTTCAGTCCCGCCTTTCTGCCGAAGCCGGACGACTGGAACGATCATCAGCACATCACCGGCTTCCTGGCGCTGCCGACCCCCGCGGACTGGGTGCCGCCGTCACCGTTGCGCGCGTTCCTGGCGGACGGGCCGCCACCGGTCTATGTGGGATTCGGCAGCATGCGGGTGCGCGATCCGGTGCGGCACACGCGCGAGGTGCTGCGCGCCCTGGCGCTCGCCGGACAGCGCGGCATCCTGCTGGTCGGTGGCGGCGGTTGCCTGACGCGAATGCCGGCATCGGACCGTGTGCTGTTCATCGACGAGGCGCCGTTTCACTGGCTGCTCCCGCGGGTGGCCGCCGCCGTCATCCATGGCGGTGCCGGCACGACGCATACCGTGCTGCATGCCGGGATTCCGGCGGTCGTGCTGCCGCACGTATTCGATCAGCCGAGCTGGGCGGCACAGGTCGCCGCTAGCGGCGTCGGCGTCAACGGCGCTTCGCTGAGAGGCGTGAAGGCGGAATCCCTGGCCGCCGCCATCCGCACGGTGATCGACGATCAGGGGCGGCGCGGGCGGGCCGCCCGACTCGGCGCGCGTATGCGGGCCGAAAACGGTGCGGAGCGGGCCGCCGTGCTGATCGAACGATACGCCGCCGCTTACCCGCACTTGCGGGCTGGGCACGGCTGAGTGACGCGCGTATCGGCGCGCGCCGATGCGTTCAGGCCGCAGCGCTCAGGGGGCCGGCGCCGTCGCCTGGATATCCGGCCGCAGCCGGGTCGTGTTGACGAAGGAACCGATGCCGGCGGCGGCGACACCCTGGACCTGCGTGCGACCGAACAGCTGATGCAGCGGCGAGCCCGCCGGCACGGTGATCGTGCCGACGCCGGCGAGGATCTGGTCGGTCTGGTAGATGTCGTTGACCGTGTTGATCACGCCGCGCGGCCCCAGATGCCAGAGGCTGTTGAGCAGCGGCACGCCGATCGGGTTGTCCGGGATCAGCGTGGCATCGAGCCGGTAGGGCGAGTGCGCATAGGGGACGTTGGCGCTGCCGCTGGCGGTCAGCGGCAGGCCGTTGACGCTGACGTTGACCTCGATGCCCGGCACGGTCTCGCCGAAGAAGCCGATCGCGCGCTTGCGCGCCGACAGCGCTTCGTTGGTGTCGAGCTGCCACAGCAGGTAGATCGCGTTGTTGACGATCAGCGGCGGGAACGAAGAACCGTCCGGTGGCGTGATGAACACCGCGGCTTCGGCGATGCGGTAGGGGCCGGTGTCGACGCCGTCGAGCTGGCCGCCTTCGCAGTCGGCGAGTTCGACGAAGGCGGTCGGTGGTTCCACCAGCGTGAATTCCGGTGGCACGAAGCGGCGCGCGTTCTCGCGCGTGACCGGACTGATGATCAGGAAGTTGCGGCAGTGATCGCCGGTGTTCTCGAAGGCGAGATCGGCATCGCTGAGCGGATCGGGGCTGACGTCGGTACAGGCCAGGAGCAGCAGCGGTAGCAGCAGGCACAGCAGGCGCATGGTCGATCGCATCCCCTGTTGGAGCGGCGATTGTAGCGGTCGGCTGCTGGCGCAACGGTGCGGGGGTTCGTGTTGATGTCGCGGCTGCAGCGTCAGTCGGGCCGCTCAGGCCGCCAGCGCGTCCGGCGTGGCGTCGCCGGCATCCAGCCCCAACGCGTGGCGGACCGCGGCGTGTGCGCGTTCGGCGAGCTGCGCGCGTTCGATGCCGGCGGCGGCGATCGGCGCGCAGTAGGTGACGTCGATGCGCAGAGCCGGCTCGCGCAGCACGCGCAGGATGTGGCGGACCAGGTCGTCGTCGCCGATGAACGGTGCCACCGGCTTACCGCGCAGGCCGAGGCCGTAGCGGATCGCGACCGGCTGCACGACTGCGCCCGCGGCCTGCGGTGCGGCGAACAGGCGGGCGTGGAACGGCAGCACCTCACGGCCGTCGGTGGTCGTGCCCTCCGGGAAGACGGTGATGGCGCCGCCCCGTTGCAGATGCGGCGCGAGCTTGTCGAGCAGCGGTCGCGCGCCGCCCTTGCCGCGGCGGATGTAGAAGGTGCCGGCGGCATTGGCGAGCCAGCCGGCGACCGGCCAGTGGCGGATCTCGGATTTGGCGACGAAGCGGGTCGGCTCGCAGGCGGCGATCAGCGGGATGTCGAGCCAGGAGACGTGGTTGGCGACGGTCATGCGAGCGCCAGCAGCCACGCGGCCGCGGATGCGCACGCGCAGACCCAGGATGCGCAGCAGATGCTGGCACCAGTGCTGGGTCAGACGTTCGCGGCGCGCACCGAGCCGGCCGCTGGCGTCGAGCTTCACCGCCGCGCACAACAGCAGGCCGTACAGCAGGTGGACGACCAGCCGTGCGCCGCGCGCCGCGACGCGCAGTCGCGTCATCGGTGCGTCGCGCTCAGGCGTGACCGGCGGTCGCAGGGGTTGCGGTGTCGCGGCCGAGGAAGTGGCGGGCATAGCGCGGGTGCAGGTCGCTGACGTTGAGCAGCATGAACACGTCGGCGCAGTTGAAGTCGCGGTCCCAGTAGGCTTCGCCGCAGGCCTTGGCGCCGAGGTTGAGGTAGGCCTTGAGTAGCGGCGGCAGGCGCGGCTTCTCGGTGCTGCGCCGATCGGCTGCCGGCAGCGGGATGTACGGACGTACGCGCTGCGATTCCGGTGCCAGGTGTTTGGTGCGGATCTGGTCGAGGATCGCGTGGGCAGCGGCGCCGCCGTCTTCCAGGCCGATGCTGGCGCAGCCGAACAGGTAGTCGTAGCGCTCGTTGGTGACGGTGGCGGCGATGCCCTGCCACAGCGTGGCGATCACCGCGCCGTTGCGGAATTCGGCGTCGACGCAGGTGCGGCCGATCTCCATGACCCGGCCCGGCAGGCTATCGAGCATGGCGAGATCGAATTCGCTGGACGAGTAGAAGCCGCCGGCGGCCGGTGCGCGCTCGTCGGTGAGGATGCGCGTGCAGGCGATGACACGGCCGCTATCGAGTTCGCGCACCAGCAGATGGCGGCAGTGCGGGTCGTAGCCGTCGTGATCGACGCCCGGCGTTTCGGTGTCGATCTGCG
>DASWWX010000038.1:0-44832 GCA_036405815.1 Solimonas sp.
CCGGCTAAGCCGGCCTTCTTCGTGGTTGCGAGGGTACGCGCTCGCCGGGAGAGAACGGCGAGCGCGCCCCACGCTGCCGTGCCGGCGGTCAGTGCAAGCGGCGCCGGCGGATGGCGGCCATGGCCGCCAGCGGTGCCAGGAGGAGAAGCCCCAGGCTGCCGCCACCACTACCGCCGTTGCCGTTGCCACCGGTCGTGCCGCCCGTGGTGCCACCCGTGCTGCTGCCGGTCGGGCCCACCACAAACACCGGATCGCTGATCTGGCCGTTGGCGAGGCGGTCAGCGTCATAGTCGCCGCCGTCCACCAGGCTGTAGACGATCCGGATCTTGCTGCCCACCGTCGCGATCGTCGACGGAATCTCGTCCCAGGTGCTGGTGCGCAGGTTCTGCTTGCGCAGGCCCGTCACCGGTCCGCGGCTGCTGGGCAGGTACAGTTCAAAGGTCTCCGCCCCGCCCGCCGGCAGGCCGCTCACCGTGAAGCTCAGGCCCGCGAGTACGCTGCCGGCGTCGTTGGGGAAGTCGGTCGGGGGCGCAACGCTGCGTACGGCGCTCAGCGCGCGGCCGCCGCTGCTCACCAGGGTGCTGTAGTTGCCGTTGGCGTCCGGCAGCGAGGCGACCGCCGCCTGGGTGCTGTCGGCAATGCCGTCGCCGTTGCCGTCGCCGGTGCCGCCGTTGGCGCCCGGCACTGCGTCTTCGATCGTGGTGTCGATGCCGTCCGTGTCGCGGTCGTTGCCCAGCGGGATCACGGTGACGGCCGCCGAGGCCGGGCCAGCGCCGTCGGCGTTGATGGCGCGCAGGGTGATCCGGTAGGTGGTGCCGTTGTCCAGCCCGCTGATCGTGGCCGGTGAGGTCGTGATGGCCGGATCAAAGCTGCGGTAGGTGCGGCCGCCGTCCAGCGAGTACTGGTAGTTGCTGGCGTCGTCCACCGGGTCGAAGCGGAGCGTGACCTGGCCGTCTCCGGCCGTGGCGCTGACGTTGCGCGGGGCCGTGGCCGGCGGTTGCGGGATGACGTCGGCCCGCGGGGTGACGGTGATCGGGGTCGAGGATGCGCCGGCGCCCGCGCTGTTGATCGCGCGCAGGCGGATCTGGTAGCTCGTGCCGTTGCTCAGCCCGAAGATCGTTGCCGGCGAGCGGGTCACCGCCGGGCTGAAGGCCTGGAATTCACCTTCGTCTACCGCGTATTGGTAGTTCGTGATCGCCGCGCCGCCGTTGCTGCCGGGGGCGGTGAAGCTCAGGACCGCCCGGCCGTCGCCGGGGCTGGCCATCAGCCCGGTGGGCGCGCCCGGCGTCGTGGCGTTGACCGTGATGGCGACGCTCTTTTCCATCGCTGCCTGGTAGCAGCTGGTGCAGCCGTTGGGGCTCACCGGGACATTGGCCAGGACGGTGCAGGTGCCGACGGCGGTGCCGGTGGCGCTCACCGTGCTACCCATCGGGTTGCCGGCCACCGGGGCGATCGTGCAGGTGCCGGTCGTGGAGCGGGTCAGGTCCGGCTTGAGGCCGGAGGTGCTCGTGGCAAACACCGTGCTGCTGCCGCCGATGAGGATGCTCGTCGGCTCCGCCGTCAGCGTGATCGTCTGCGTCGCAAACGGCGCGGTACAGCTCACGTTGGTGGTATTGCCGCCCGTGCCGTTGCAGGTCCAGTTCCAGACGCCATTGCTGCTGGTCACCGCACCCGCGGTGCCGGTGGCACAGAGGTTCATGCTCGGGGCGCTCGCCGTCGCCGTCGAGGTCGTGGTGGTGTTGCAGGCGCCGGGGGCGCTGCTGATGTAGGTGTAGTCGTCCAGGGTGCCGTTATTGGCGCTGGTGCCTTCGTCAGTGGTGACGGTCACATTGACCGTGCCGGTGCCCGCCGGGGCGGTGGCCTCAATCGTCGTGGCATTGAGACGCGAGACGCCGGTCGCATCGGCGCTTCCGAACTTGACGAAGGGGCCGGTCACGCTGCCGAAGTTGGTGCCGGTGATCGTCACCCGGGTGCCGCCGGCGGCCGGGCCGCTGGTGGGGTTCAGGGCGGTGACGGTCGGCGCGGGCGAGATGCCATCGAATTCGAACGCGCCGATGTCGCGCACGCCGTTGGCGGCAAAGCCGCGCTGGTCGGTCGAGAGGGCATTGGCGCCGCTGGCGTTGATGGCCGGGCTGTTGGCGACCAGCGCATGAGTGAAGGTTGGACCGCCGTTATTAGCGAGCGAGGTATTGAGGATGTTTCCCATAGCCGTTGGCGATAAAACGCCTGCGCTTGCTTCCGAGGTCGCATTGATATCTAAAGCACCGGGCGTCGCGCCGTCGCCGGAGAAGGCGTCGGCCTGGGTCACCCCGTCATGGCCGAGTAGATTGTTGGCGTTAAGAATGAGAGTGCCGGTGGCCCGCTGAATCTCTTTGCCGAGCACCCCAGTCGCCGTGTTGCCGGAGACGATGCTGTTGCGCACGGTGACGGTGGTCGTACCGGCCACTAGGAGTCCCCCACCCCCATTGCTCCCGGCGCTAGTTGCACTGTTGCCAGTGATCGTGCTGTTTACAATGAGCGTAGCGCCCCCAGCAAAGCGGATGCCGCCGGCAATCGGCGCGGTGTTGCCCGAGACCGTGCTGTTCCGCAAGCTCAGGCTACCGGTAGCCACATAGATTCCGCCTCCGCCAGAGCCTTGGGTCGCCTCGTTTCCTGTGATCGTGCTGTTGGTCAACACCAGCGACCCGTGGACTAGAACCGCCCCACCTTGGCTACCTTTTCCATTGGAAAGGGTGACACGATCCACTGAGGCTGTGCCGTTCGAGCTCACATGAAGGATGCCGAAGTCGGGAGTTCCCGCTGCGCTGCTGCGGGCAATCGTCTTGCCATTGCCCTGGATCGTGATGTCGCTCGAAACGCTGGGCAACGCCTGGGTCAGCGTCACGTTGTCGGTGAGGACGATGGTGTCGCTGCCGTCGCCGGCAGCGCAGTCGCCCCCGAACGGATTGGCCGTGGCGCTATCGTCGTTGGCATTTTGTATGGCGTTGAGCAGCGTGCAGTCGGCACCCACGGTGATGGTGGCGGCGTGGGCGGCCAGGGGCATCAGCAGTGACAAGCCCATCAGGGCGGAGAGACTTGTGGCAACGCGACGGGATGGGTGCATGGACCAGAACCTCGGCAGGGGCGGCGGGGCCGCCGGATTTCAGAACCGGTCGCCTATATAGCAAACCACAATCCGGAAACATTGCAGAAATCTGCAATGTTTCCGGATTGGCGCTGGCTACACTGCCGGTATGACTTCCTCTCGATGGCTACCGCCACTGGCCCTGCTGGCCCTGCTCTGGGCCGTCATTGCCGTGGCTACCGGCGACGCTACCGGTCCGAGCGGCGATCTGATCGCCGAGCGCGGCTATCTGCGCGATCCGGGCGGCACCCTGGACATTCACTCGGTCGTACGGCAGACGTTCACGCCCCTGCCCGGCGCGCTCGGCCTGGGCAATGCGGGCATCCCGACCTGGCTGCGGCTGGTGGTGCCGCCGCAACCGGCGCAACGGGCACCGCTGATGCTGGTGCTGCAACCGGCGGTGCTGGAAGCCGTGCAGCTGTACCTGCCGGCAACCGACGGCGGCGGCTGGACGCGCGTGGACACCGGCAGCCGTGTGGCCTACACCGACCGCGGCCAGCGCTCGCTCAATTTCTCCCATCCCTTTCCCGCACGTACGGACGCGCCGACCGTGCTGTACGTGCGCATCCAGACACATACCGGCGTCGTCCACGCGCAGGTGATGACGCTCGACGAAGCCAACGACTTCGACACGCGCATGCACGTGGGCTTGGGTCTGTACCTGGGCTTTGCCCTGGTGATGGCCGTGCTCTCCGCCTCGCTGTGGGCGAGTACCGGCAGGACGCTGTGGGGGCTGGCGGCGCTGTTCGACATCACCACCATCGCCCATGTGTCGATGACGACGGGCCTGATGGCCAAATATGTGCTGCCCGAGGCGAGCGACGGGATGCCGTCGCTGATGTACCTGACGTCGTGCACGCACCTGGTGATGGCCGGGCTGCTGTGGTCGCAGCTGGTGCGCATGCTGGAGCTGCCGCGCTGGGTGAGCTGGGCGTATCTCTCGGTGGTGCCGTTCTATGCGCTGTGGGTGCCGATGATCCTCTCCGGCCATGGCGCGGCCGTGCTCGGCCAGGTCAACATCGGCGTGATGGCGCTGACCCTGCTGGGCTACCCGGCGCTGTTCCTGGTGCGCACGCCGGACCCGATCCTGCGCTGGCTGTACCGCACGCTGACGGCCATCCTGTGCGTCTACATGCTGTATTTCATGCTGCCGATCCTGAACGCGAACGCCAGCTCCCAGATCAGCCTCTACCCGGCGCTGCCAAGCAACCTGGTCAGCATGATCATGGTCATGGCGATCCTGGCCCGTCGCACGGTGCTGGACATGCGCATGCAACAGCAGCTGGAGCGGGAGAAGCTGGAGACCGAGCAGCGCTATCGCCTGGAGCAGAAGCACCATGCCGAGACCAGCGGCATGCTCGGCATGATCATGCATGAGATGAAAAACCCGCTGGCTTCGATCCGCGTGGCCTCGGAGCTGCTCAGCAGCGGCCGTGTGCGCTCGCCGGAGGATCAGGAAAAGCGCTTCCGCAACATCCAGGACGCCGTGGACGGCATCGATACGGTGCTGCAGCGCTGCATCGACGTCGACCGCCTCGACAAGGGCGCCTTCGCCGAGGAGCGGCATCCCGAGGACGTGGCGCTGCTGCTGCGGCAGTGGCTGGCGCAGCATCGCGGACGGGAGCGCATCGACGCCGATCTGCCCGAGTCCCTCGAGGCCACGCTCGACGCCCGACTCCTGCTGCTGATGCTCGGCAATCTCGTCGACAACGCGCTCAAGTACTCGCCGCCGGATTCGCGCGTGGCGCTGCGCCTGGCCGCCGACGGGGCGCTCGTCCGCATCGAGGTCGCCAACCGCGAGGGCCGCGCCGGTCGCCCCGATCCGCAGCGCCTGTTCCAGAAGTACTACCGATCCCCCACCGCTCAGCACGGCGGTGGCACCGGCCTGGGCCTGTATTGGGTCCAGACCGTCGCCACCCAGATCGGCGGTGCGGTCACCTATCGCGACCAGCCCGATGCGCTCGTCTTCACCTTGACCCTTCCCGCATGACACCCCGCGCCGACTTGCTGCACATCGCTGTCGTCGAAGACAACGACACCCTTCGTGATCTGCTGTTCAGCTATCTGGACCAGCCGGATCGCCGCGTGTTCCAGGCCGACTGCGGCGAGTCGCTCAACGGGCTGCTGGCGCATCACCGGCTCGATATCGTGATCATGGATCTCAACCTGCCGCACGAGGATGGGTTGTCGATCGCGCGGCGGCTGCGCAAGAGCCACCCGGATACCAAGATCGTGATGCTGACCGCGCGGGTGCGGCCGTCCGACCGCACCGACGGCTACGACGCCGGCGCGGACGTCTACCTGACCAAGCCGACCAACATCTCCGAACTGGAAGCCGTGATCCGCAACCTCACCGGCCGCAGCCGCGATCTCGCGCGCACCGCCGGCTACCGGCTGAGCCGCAAGTCGCAGATCCTGACCGCGCCCGACCAGCAGCAGGTGCTGCTGACGCTCGGCGAGAGCATCATCCTCGAGCAGCTCGCGCTGGCGCCCGAGCAGGGGCTGGATGCCGAGTTCCTGCTGGCGCAGATGCGGCGTCATGACACCGCGCCGACGAGCCGGGAAAACCTGGCGGTGGCGATCAGCCGCCTGCGAAAGAAGCTCGAGACGCAGCTGGAAGCAGCGCCCCGCATCGAAACCGTACGCAACTTCGGCTATCGGCTGAGCACGCCGCTGACCTTGCTGTAGCGCCGCGCGGCCGGGCGACGCCTACTGCGATCCAGTGAGGCGCAACGCCGCTGCATCGTTGGATCATCCCGCGCCCGGCGCCTCGCGCCCCCCATGGCGCGCGCCCGCGCGGCACCGCCCCGCAGGTCATGGCCGGGCACCGACTCCCCCTCACGGCCCCCATCCGCCATGAATCCGACCAGCCTGACCGACCCTTCTCTCGCCGCCGAACTCAGCGCCTGGCGCGACACCGTGCTGCGCTTCTTCGCCGACGAAGTCGAACCGCACTACGAACGCTGGGAGAAGGAAGGCCTGATTCCGACGGCGCTGTATCGCAAGATGGGGGACGCCGGCCTGCTGTGCGTGGATGCACCCGAAGCCTACGGCGGCAGCGCCGCGCCGCTGGCGTTCTCGTTTGCGATCGCCGAGGAAGGCGCGCGCCTGGGCTACATGTCGCTGGTCAGCAACCTGATGATGCACTCGGACATCGTCGCGCCCTACATCGCGCACCTGGGCACCGAGGCGCAGAAGCAGAAGTACCTGCCGCGCATGATCTCCGGTGAATGCTTCGGCGCGCTGGCGATGACCGAACCCGGCACCGGCTCCGACCTGCAGGCGATCAAGACCAGTGCGACGCCGGACGGCGATGGCGGCTATCGCCTCAACGGCTCCAAGACCTTCATCACCAACGGCCAGAACGCGAGCGTGGTCATCGTCGCCGCCAAGACCGATCCCAAGGCCGGCGGCAAGGGCATGACGTTGTTTCTGGTGGATACCGACCTGCCCGGCTTCAAGCGCGGCCGCAACCTGGAGAAGATCGGCATGCATGCGGCCGATACCTCCGAACTGTTCTTCGACGATGTGCGCCTCGGCGCCGACGCCGTGCTCGGTCGCGTCGGTGGCGGCTTCGGTCACCTGATCGACGAACTGCCGCGCGAGCGCCTGATGCTGGCGGTGGCTGCCGTCGCGCATGCCGAGGGCGCGCTGGAGCGCACGATCGAGTACGTCACCAACCGCAAGGCCTTCGGCCAGCCGGTAGCGTCGTTTCAGAACACGCGCTTCGAACTGGCCAGGATCAAGACCGATATCGAAGTCGCCCGCGCGTTCTACGAGAAGTGCTGCACCCTGTACGAACAGGGCAAGCTCGACGTGCCGACCGCGGCGATGATCAAGCTCGCCACCAGCGAGATGGAGTGCCGCGTGGTCGATGCCTGCCTGCAGCTGTTCGGCGGCTACGGCTACATGGCCGAGTACCCGATCTCGCGCTACTGGACCGATGCGCGCGTGCAGCGCATCTACGGCGGCACCAACGAGATCATGAAAGAAGTCATCGCGCGGTCATTGGTGGGTCGATAAGACGAAAGCGAGTCGCCCGCTGACACCGGAGCAAGGGCGCACTGTCGCCACGCCGGTGGCCCGCGTAGGATCGTTCCCGGAGACTGTCCTTCTGCAGGGAGTATCGCGATGACGAACGTACCGGATTTCCGCCGCGTGTCGGCCGGCAACGGCCTGGACTGGATCACGGCCGGCTTTGGTCTTTTCAAGCAGGCACCGCTGTTGTGGATCGCACTGCTGGTGCTGTGGGTCATCGGTGCGGGGCTGGTGTCGATACTGCCGTTCATCGGCTCGGTGATCGTCAACATGACCACCGCCGCCGTGATCGGTGGCCTGCTGCTCGGCGCGCACGGACAACGCCAGGGCCAGCCGCTGAAGCTGGAAACGCTGTGGGCCGGCTTTCAGCAACCGCACCTGCACCCGCTGATCCTGCTGGGCATCGCCTATCTGGTGATCGGCGTGATCATGGGCGTGGTCGTCGGTGGCCTGTTCCTTGCCAGCTTCGGCAGTGCGTTCATCGGTGGCAGCGGCGAGATCAATGCGGTGAGCTTCAGTATCGGCGGCCTGATCACGGGCATCGTGGTCCTGGCCCTGATCGCGGTGTTCTCGATGGCAACCTGGTTCGCGCCGGGCCTGATCGTGTTCGCCGGCGTGGCGCCGATCGACGCGCTGAAGCAGAGCTTTGCCGCTGCGCTGGCCAACATCGGCGCGCTGGCGGTCTACGGCCTGCTGTCGATCGTCATCGTCATTGTCGCCAGCATCCCGTTCGGTCTCGGCCTGTTCGTGGCCGTGCCGGTGCTGGTGATCGCGCTGTACTGCTCGTACGACGACGTCTTCGGCGCCAGCGCACCGACACCGCTGCCCTGATACGCCAATTCGCGCGGCCCAGGCGCCACCCACCCGGATAGCGGCTCAGACCGGCGGCTTGTCGCCGGTTTCGGTCCCGCCGCTGATTCCGGCATCGGTTCCGGCACCGCTCTCGTCGCCGGGCGCGGCATCGTCTGCCTTCTTCGGTTGCAGGGCATCGACCTTGGCCATCGTGATGTGCTTCAGCTCCGGCGGCAGCGACCATTCGCCCAGGTCATAGCCGCCCTGCTTCATCGAGTTGGCCAGCTTCACCAGCTGCACGTTGTGACCGCGCGTCACCGCCTGCGTGCCCGGACGCGAGATGAGCACCGCGAACTGCTCGAAGACGCGACCGCGATCGGTCATCGCGTTCTGCGACGCGGTTTTCGATTGCGCCCATTTGCGAACCTGCATGAAGTCCTGCGAGGTCACGACGAAGGCACCGCCGCCGTCGATGACGATCTGCGTCAGTTCGCCCTGACGGATCACGCGCGTGCGCTTGAAAGCAGAGTCGTAAAGATTGAGCGTATTGGCCACGGTGCGCTCCAGCAGGGGGAGCCGGAGCTTACTCGAACTCCATGCCCCCGGCGCCCTTGCGCACCGAATAACCCGCGGCCATCAGGTCCGCGAAGATCTGTTGCGCATGCGCCTCGTCCTGCGCCTCCACCATCACTTCCAGCGTCGCATCCTTGGCGTGACCGCGCTGCAGGCGTTCGTGGTGAACCTGGATGATGTTGCCGCCGGACTCGCCGATGCGCCCGGCGACGCGCGCGAGAAAGCCCGGACGATCCTCAATGTCGATCGACAGGCCGACCAGGCGCTGCTCGTGCACGAGCTGACGCAGCAGCACCGAGGCGAACAGGCGCGGATCGATGTTGCCGCCACAGATCACCAGGCCGACGCGGCGTCCGGCGAAGCGCGCAGGATCGGTCAGCAGTGCGGCAAGGCCGGCCGCGCCGGCGCCCTCGACCACGACCTTCTCGATGTTCGCCAGCAGGCCGATCGCACGCTCGATCGCCGCTTCCTCGACGCGCATCAGCTCATCCACCTGCGTACGGATCACCGCCAGCGGCAGCTCGCCGACCTGACGCACCGCGATGCCCTCGGCAATCGTCTGGCCGCCGCGCGTCGGCAGCGCATCGCCCTGCAGTGCGGCGTAGGCCGAGGCATAGCCGGCCGATTCGACGCCGACGATGCGCAGATCCGGTCGCAGCGCCTTGGCCGCAACCGCCATGCCGGAGATCAGGCCGCCGCCGCCGATCGGCACCACCAGCGTGTCCAGCGTCGGCGCCTGCTCCAGCATCTCCAGCGCGATCGTGCCCTGACCGGCCATGACCTGCGCATCGTCGTAGGGATGCACCCGCGTCAGGCCCTGCCCGTGGATCAGCGCCTCTTCCATGTAGGCCGCCGCATCGGCCAGCGTCTCGCCATGCAGGATCACCTCGCCACCCAGCTCGCGCGTATTGCGAACCTTGGTGAACGGCGTGTTGCGCGGCATGACGATGACGCTGCGAATGCCCAGGCGCGTGGCATGGTGCGCCACGCCCTGCGCGTGGTTGCCGGCCGAGACCGCGGCGACGCCGGCGCGCGCTTCAGCGGCGCTCAGGCTCAGCAGCTTGTTGAGCGCACCGCGTTCCTTGAACGAGGCGGTGAACTGGAAGTTCTCGAACTTCAGCCAGACCTCGGCACCGGTGATGCGCGACAGCACGCGCGAGCGCGTGCACGGCGTGCGCACCACCTGCTCGCCGATGCGGGCGGCGGCGGCCTGGACATCGGCCACGGTAATCGGGCTCATTTCTTGTTCTCGCGCGTGCGCACACCGCTGACGCGCCCGTCGGTGAAGGTGACGTGGATGCGCTTGCCTTCGCGCTCGGCGTAACTCCAAGTCTCGCGCGCACCGTTCTGGCTGACCAGCATCGGCTCACCGAGCACGCGGCGCACATCGACCGGCGTCATGCCCTCGACGACCTCGCGGCTGACGCGTGCGTCGCGGATGCGCTCGGCCTCGGCCTGCTCGGCGGCGTGGTTGTCCTGCCAGACCTGCTCGGCCCTGGCGGCCTTCTCCTGGACCTTGCCCTCGCGCTGCTCGCGTTGCTCGGCTTCGCGCAGCAAATCGATACGCGGCCCGGCGGGAATCACGACGGCGGGCGGCAGTTGCGCCGGCTTGGCATCCGCCCCGCAGGGCTTGTCGGAGAACACCGTGACGCCGTCCTTGGCGCAGCGGTAGATCTGCGCCTGCGCGCACCACGGCAGCGCCGCGATCAGCAGCACGATCCGACTCCAGCGGTGGTGAACGGCGACCCCCATGCCGGGATTATGCGATGCGACCGCCCCCCTCGCATGGGGACAGACCCCCTGCCCGAACAGACAGGGTCCGACGGCAAACCGGCCTGGGCCGACGCCTCAGCGCGGGCACGCCGACACGGCGTTTCGCTACAATCCGCGCCTTCGTTTTTTGCCAGGCTTCTGCGCCATGTCCCAGTACGTCTTCACGATGAATCGTTGCGGCAAGATCGTGCCGCCGAAGAAGGAAATCCTTCGCGATATCTCCCTGTCCTTCTTCCCCGGCGCCAAGATCGGCGTGCTGGGCCTCAACGGCGCCGGCAAGTCGACGCTGCTGAAGATCATGGCGGGCATCGACAAGGAGTTCGTCGGTGAAGCCCGGCCGCAGCCCGGCATCAAGATGGGCTACCTGCCGCAGGAACCGAAGCTCGATCCGACCAAGACCGTGCGCGAGAACGTCATGGAGGCGCTGTCGCACCTCACCGACGTGCAAGCCGAGCTGGACAAGGTCTACGCCGCTTACGCCGAGCCCGACGCCGATTTCGACAAGCTCTCCGCGCGCCAGCAGGAACTCGAAGCGATCCTGGCCTCCGGCGACGGTCACAACATGGACGTGGTGCTCGACAAGGCCGCCGAGGCGCTGAACCTGCCGGACTGGGACGCCGACGTCACCAAGCTCTCGGGCGGCGAACGCCGCCGCGTGGCGCTGTGCCGCCTGCTGCTGTCCAAGCCGGACATGCTGCTGCTCGACGAGCCGACCAACCATCTCGACGCCGAGTCGGTCGCGTGGCTGGAGAAGTTCCTAAAGGACTTCCCCGGCACGATCATCGCCGTCACCCACGATCGCTACTTCCTCGACAACGTCGCCGGCTGGATCCTGGAACTCGACCGCGGGCATGGCATTCCCTACCAGGGCAACTACTCGTCCTGGCTGGAGCAGAAGACCAACCGCCTCAAGGAAGAGCAGAACAAGGAAGACGCGCGCCAGAAGGCGCTCGCCGAAGAACTGGAGTGGGTGCGCAAGAACCCCAAGGGCCGCCAGGCCAAGAGCAAGGCGCGCATCAAGGCCTACGAGGAACTCGCCTCGCAGGAATACCAGGCGCGCAGCGAAACCAAGGAACTGTACATCCCGCCCGGCCAGCGTCTCGGCGACGTCGTCATCGAGGTCAAGGACCTGGCCAAGAAGTTCGGCGACCGCACGCTGTACTCCGGCGTGAACTTCAACGTGCCCAAGGGCGCGATCGTCGGCATCGTCGGCGCCAACGGCATGGGCAAGACCACGCTGTTCCGCATCCTCACCGGCCAGGACAAGGACTACCAGGGCGAGGTCAAGGTCGGCGAGACGGTGAAGTTCGCCTACGTCGACCAGAGCCGCGACGCGCTCAACGGCGACGTGACGGTGTTCCAGGAAATCTCCGGCGGCAACGACATCCTGCGCATCGGCAATTTCGAGATGCCGAGCCGCGCGTACATCGGCCGCTTCAACTTCAAGGGCGAGTCGCAGCAGAAGCGCGTCAAGGAACTCTCCGGCGGCGAACGCAACCGCGTACACCTGGCCAAGATGCTGCTGCAGGGCGGCAACGTGCTGCTGCTCGACGAACCGACCAACGACCTCGACGTCGAAACCCTGCGCGCGCTGGAAGAAGCGATCCTCGACTTCCCCGGCTGCGCGATGGTGATCTCGCATGACCGCTGGTTCCTCGACCGCGTCGCCACGCACATCCTCGCCTTCGAGGACTCGGGCGAGGTGATCTGGCACGAAGGCAACTACCGCGACTACGAAGACGACTTCCGCCGTCGTACCGGCAGCGAGCCCGGCGTGAACCGTCGCACGCGCCACAAGAAGCTGGCCTGATGGCGTCGCGCCCGCCGAAGCGCACGGCGCGCCCGAAGCGCAAGGCTGTCGGCAACGCCGCGGCCAAGACCCAGGTCAGGGCCAGGGCCAAGCCGGCGCGCGCGCCGCGCGTGCTGGCCTGGCGCTGGCACGAGCGGCGCCTGCAGCCGGTGCCCTTCGTGCAGCAGGTCGCCCCCGAAGTGCTGCTCAACGTCGACCGGCAGAAGGAGGCGCTGACGCAGAACACGCGCCAGTTCGTCGAAGGCAGACCGGCCAACCATGTGCTGCTGACCGGCGCGCGCGGCACCGGCAAGTCCTCGCTGGTCAAGGCGATGCTCACGGCATTTGGTGCGCAGGGCCTGCGCCTGATCGAGGTCGCGCCGCACGATCTCACCGACCTGCCGGACATCGTCGCGCCGCTGCGCGGCAAGCCGGAGCGCTACATCCTCTACGTCGACGACTTCAGCGTCGCCGCCAACGACCCGGCGCTGACCGCGCTGAAGACCGCACTGGATGGCGGTGTCGAGGAGCCGCCGGAGAACGTGCTGGTCTACGCCACCAGCAACCGCCGGCACCTGATGCCAGAGTTCAAACGCGACAACGACGAGTACCACTGGCACGAGGGCGAGCTGCACCCGGGCGAATCCACGGAAGAGAAGATCTCGCTGTCGGAGCGCTTCGGTCTGTGGCTGTCGTTCCTGCCGTTCAACCAGGACGAGTACCTCCACGCGGTGCGCCTGCACCTGCGCATGCTGGGCCACACGGCCTGGGACGAGGAGACGGAAAAACTCGCGCTGCGCTGGGCGCTGAACCGTGCTTCACGCTCCGGCCGCGTCGCGCGCCAGTTCGCACGCGACTGGGCCGGTCGCGGCGCCTGATCACCGCGCGGCAACACCCGCGCCCCGCTCCGCCCACTCAGGGCGCGGTGACGAAGTTCCAGCTGTACGCGTTGCGCGGCACCAGATCGAGGTGATCGCGCAGCTGGCGCGTGACCACGGCCGTGTAACGCGTGTCCGGTCGCAGGTCTACTGCGGGCGTGAACGCCAGCACGTGGCCGAACTCCGGATCGTAGATGCCGGAACGCACCGTACCCGCCACGCGCTCGCCGGCTTCATCGAACAGGCACAGCGTGCCCGGCAGCTCCGCCGAGACCTGGGTGTGCGACTGTCCCGTGAAGGCGCGAATCTGCAGACCCGCCGCCTCGCGGCCGACGGGAATGCCGGACGCACCGTGCAGCGGATGCGTACCGATGATCGCAATCGGCCGCGGCATGCCGAGCAGCTTGGCCCACAGATGCTGGTAGAGCTGCGCCACCATGTATCCGGAATGCACGACACCGCCCGGCGCGGTGTAGTAGTTCGCCGCCGCCCACGGCATCTGCAGACGGACGCGCAGATGATCGACCGGTGCCCCGGCGGTTTCTGCCTGCACCGCCGCACGCGTGAAGGCGATGCCGCGCAGGACCTGGTCCGCGGTTACGCCCTGCTCCGGCCGGTTGCGACGATAGACCTCGACCAGATCGGCGACCGGCGGAAACTGCAGCGTCGGCGCATTGAGCCAGAGGTTGTGATCGACGATCGCCACCACATCCATCGCGTACTCGATGGCATTGAGCGGCGTACCGCCGAACAGGTCGTAGAGCGGGCCGTAGACCGGTGCCGGCAGCAAGGTGCGCAGCGGTGCCAGGAACGCCGCCGGATTCGGGTCTTCGCCACGCTCGCGCACCACTGGCTCGAACAGGCTGTCCCAGGTTTCGTCGGTAAGGCCGTGCGCGGCATTGCCGAACGCAAACGCGATCAGGCTGCCGCAGCGATCGCTGAGCTGGTTGAGGTCCACGGTGCCCGAGGCCGGCAGCCACGGCGGCAGCGGCAACGCCGACTGCACCTCACCGCGGCAACCGCTGTCCGCCAGATGCGCAATGAACTGGTCGGTGAAATCCTCCCAGTGCGCGCGCTCCGCGACTTCACGATCTTCGGGGAACAGGATGCCGCTGCCGTAGCCGCCGTCCGGATGGATCGCCCCCGCCAGCAGCGACGCACGATGCGCGCCGAGTATCTGCTTGAGCGGCCCTTCCGGCAGCGCCTGACGCCCGAAATCCGACATGAAGGCATGCGTGCTCATGCCCGCCGCCGTCGCAACGCCCGCGAACAGCACACCCGCAACCGCGGCGATACCCGCCGCGCAGGACCGCATCCGGCTCATCGATTCCCCTCCGCACTTTCACAACAGCCCCGCTCCAGACCCCGCACGCGCTCGAACTCGGCACGCGCGGCGACGGCCGGATCTTCCGGCTCCTCCGGTAACGGCTGCACCGTCGCACTCACCCGTCGTTGCGTCTGGCCACCGGCGCCACTGCAGCGCAGCGTGTGGTGACGCTCGCCCAGCGTTTCGGCCCGCACCGCCTCGCGACCTTGCGTCGGCCGTTCGCCGGTCCAGGCCTCTTCGGCGATACAGGTTTCAGCGCCGTCGCTGGTCCAGCTCAATTCGTAGGTGTCGCCGAGGCGCAGTTCGTCGGGTGCCACCATCAGGCTCAGCGTCGGCGGCTCTGGCTCGCCGGGGCGCGCCCCGATCTCGACATCGACACTGCGCTGGATCTCGCCGCCCGCGCCGCGGCAACGCAGCGTGTAACGCACCGTGCCCGGCGCATCGGCCGCAAAGCGCTGATCGCCGGTTGCTGGACGCACGCCACTCCAGGCACCGCCGGCCGTGCAGGTGGTGGCCTGCGTGCTGCGCCAGCGCACGAGATAGTCATCACCGACTTGCGGCGTGGCCGGTTCCACGTCGAGCGTCAGCGTCGGGGCCGACGGCGGTTCCGGTTCGCCCGGCGGCGGTTCGGAGACGCCGCCGCTGCGATCGTTGCCGCAGCCCGCCAGCGCCAGTCCGACCAGCAGCGCGGCGAGCGGGCGCGCAAAGGCCCGCGAAAAGATCATGGCAGTCGCACTCCCCCCGGTATGCGTGGCTTACGGCACCGGGCATAGCAGTGCCCGGTGATCACGACGACCTGCTTACTTGTGCGTCTTCAGCAGCGCTGCGACCTTGGCGGTGTACTGCTTCATCGCATCGGCGGCCGACGTGCCCTTGAGCTTGGCCCAGGCGTCGTACTTGGCGCGGCCGACCATGTCGAGCATGCCGGGACGGCTGCCGGCGACATCGCCTTCCGCCGCCTGCTTGAAGTGCGCGTAGAGGAACAGCATGTCGTTGTTGTCCGGACGCTTGGTCAGCGTCTTCACATCCTTCTGCGCCTGCTCGAATGCGCTCTTGGCGTCGCTCATGGTCCTCTCTCCTGTGATGGGTTCAGCGGTGGCCGAGCATACCAGCCCGTCCGTAACCGCCGCATGTCGTCAGGCACCGCTGGCTCACACACCGCCGGCGAAGAAGCGGGCGCCGCCATCTCCGTTGAGCGGCAACGCGATGCCGGCCTCGACCTCGAAGTTGATGAAGTTGCTGAAACGCAGCCGCAGTCCGGCACCGACGCTGCCGTAGACGCGGCCGTTCATGTCCTCCGGCGTCGCCGCGACATTGCCGGCCTCGATCATCAGTACCGCACGCAACCAGCGCCAGCGCACCGGCCGCGCGAGCTCCACCGCCGTGTACCAGTAAGCGTTGCCTTCGATGAAGTCGAGGTCGTAGCCGCGCAGGCGGCTGGCGCCGCCGAGGCTGTAACGCTCCACCTCGCCAGGCCCACCGAACTGCAGGCCGGTATTGGCGATCAGGTGCAGGGTCTGGTGCTCGGTGCTGCCGAGCTGCAGATAGCGCAGGCCGCCGAGACTCAGGTTGGCATAGCCGTAGTCGCCCCAGCCGTCGTCAGCGTATTCGTAGCCGGCCCCATAGACCGTGCCGACCTCGCTGTAGATGCGCTGATGGAAATCGCGGAAGTTCACGTAGACCAGCGGTGCGGTCGCTTCACCGTAGGCCGGTCGCGCGAACACGCCCTGCGTGCGTTGCTCCTGCCAGCGCAGACCGCCGCCCACGGTCCAGCCCTGGCTCGCCGGGCCGTCGGAGAACGTGCGCGACACGGTCGCCACGCTGCTGCGGAATTCCTCGTCGTAGGCGCCGGCCTGACCGATCACGGGCCGCGTCGTGTAGTCGGCCGCCAGGCCGACGTTGTACGGCGTATCGGCGACGAAGGGCGCGTAGTAGCCAGCCGACCATTGCGTGTCCTTGCCGATGCCCTCGCGCTGCTGTTCCTCCTGCTCCCAGAACAGCCGCAGCGTGTGATTCAGGCCCCACAGGTTGTTCCAGCGCAATTGCGCGCCGTAGGCATAGCGGCCGTCGCTCTTGGCGTCGAAGCGCGGCGTCGGCAGGATGAAATAGCGCTCCCGCACCACGAACACCACGCGTACGCCGCTGGCGATGCGCTCCTCGCGCACGTCCACCTGCTTGAACAGACCGAGGTTGAGCACGGCCTGCCGGCTGCGCTCGATGCGCGCCGGATCGGCCGGATCGCCGACCTGGATCACCAGTTCGCGCTGCATCGTGCGCGGCTGCGTGGTGTCGTTGCCCTCGAAGGCGATGTCGACGATGGTCGGCCAGGTGACCGGATCGGCCGTCGCCGTCAGCGGATCGGCGGGCGCCTCAGGCAACGCGGCGGGCTGCGCCTGTACAACGCCCCCGCAGAGCAGCAACGCCAGCCAGCCGCCGCGCCGCACGAGCGCGCTCCTCACGCGCGTCGCTCCAGCGTCAGGAAGCGGTAGGGCCAGGCGTGGCGCTCGTCGGCCGGATGCACTTCTTCTGCCGTCACGCGCCAGGCGGCACGATCGAATTCCGGAAACCAGGTATCGCCGTCCAGCGCCGCGTCGATCTCGGTCAGATACAGACGATCGGCCTTCGGCAACGCCTGTCGATACAGCTCGGCACCGCCGATCACCATCAGCTCACCCGGGCCGTGTGCGGCCAGCGCCGCGTCGAGATCATGGAATGCATGGGCACCGGCAGCCGTGAACGAGCGGTCCCGCGTCAGCACCCAGTTCTGGCGCTCCGGCAGCGGACGGCCCAGCGAATCCCAGGTCTTGCGCCCCATCAGCACGGTCTTGCCCAGGGTCGTGCGCTTGAAGTGCCTGAGGTCGTTGGGCAGGCGCCAGGGCAGATCGCCGTTGCGGCCGATCAGCCGGTTGCGATCCATGGCGACGATAAGGGACAGCGTAGGCAGGTCGTTCACCCGCGCGATTCTGCCCGCCCCGCCCCCGCACCGCTACCGGCAGTAGCGCCGTCCGCAAACGATCAGCATCAATACCAGCAGGAACACCGCCGGCACGGCGCCGCCGGAATCGCGTGTCGCGCCATCGGGTCGGCTCGTCAGACTCAGCTCGCCCTCGGGCACCGGTGTCGCATTCGCACGGCACGGCTGATTAAGCAGCGTGCCGCAGGCCGGCAACGGCGCCTGCGCGCGCCGGCCCGGCATCCAACCGAGCACCAGCGAGGACGGCATCTCGCCGCTGTGGTGCACCGCATTGGTGGCGGGCAGCGGCAGGATCTGGAACCAGCCGCCGGGCGCGTCGATGGCGAGCCGGATCGCGGAACCGGCGCGGAACAGGTGGTGGAACGGCATCAGCTCGATGCGCGCGAGTACCGGCTCGCCGGGCACGAGCAGCGCCACGTCCTCACGTTGATGGCTGTGCACGGGCTGCAGCGCCGTGGACCGCTGCGCGTCGAGCGCGCGACGCGACAGGCGCAGCCAGCCGTTCTGCACATGCAGCTCCTGCCCGTCCGGCCGCACTTCGATCAGCGTGATCTGCAGATCGGTGTCTGGCGCGGTCGAAGACACCCACAGGTCGGCGCTGCCGTTGCCGAAGAATTCGGCGTCCTCGCTCAAGGCGGGCGTCGTGTAGACCAGATCGCCGCCAGGCAACTGCGGGTTGTTCCAGAAACTGATACCGACCCAGTCCGCCGGCGTGTTGGCGGTCGGCAGCGGATAGGCGTAGCTGCGCGATGCTTCGACACCCGTCGGCGGCTGCAGATCGAGCAGGCCGTTTCCGTGCAGATGGAAACGCAGCGGACGGATCGCGGCATCCAGGTCGTTCCAGGTTGGAAACGCGCTCTGCCAGGCGCCGGCATCGTCACCCAGTGCCTCGCGTACCGGCGGCGTGCCCGCGACCTCATGCACCAGCAGCACACGCGGCGTGCGCTCCCAGCCGTTGTCGATGCCTTTCAGATAGCGATCGAAGAAACGCTGCAGCCGCGCCCGCGAAATCGGACAGTCGCCGTGCGTGCCGTTGCCTCCCACCACCCAGGTGGTCGCCGGATTCAAGGCATCGCGGAACGCGTTGCCGGCGCGGCTGTAGATGGTGCTGTCCTGCCAGTTGATGCAACCCAGCACCGGGATCTGCACGCGATCCAGATAGGTCTGCGGCTGGTGCTGCCAGAACGCATCGGCATCCGGATGCGCCTGCGTATCCGCGGTCTGCGCCGCTGCCTGGGTCTGCGACAGCAGCATGTGCGCCAGGCACTGCGGATCGCGCGGCGCCTGCAATGCGGTATCGCTGCCGACCACGAACTGGCGACCGGCACCGATCCACAGCGGAATCCAGCCGTTGTGGATACCGCCCGGATAGATCGAGTCGCGGTAGAAATCGAGGAACACGTTGCCCGGCGCGATCGCCTTCAGCGCCGGTCCGGCAAACGCGGCGCTGGCCAGCTGCGAAACGCCGGTGAACGAGTAGCCGATCATGCCCACGCTGCCGCTGGACCAGGGCTGCCGCGCCGCCCATTCGGCGATCTCGCCGCCGTCGGCGCCCCACTGGTCCGCGCGCAGCGGGCGGAACACGCCCTGCGAGCAACCAGTGCCGCGCATGTTCACGCCCAGCGTTACGTAGCCGGCCTCGTTCCAGCTCGGATCGCTGTAGACGCCGGCGTCGTAGCCGTCGTACTTCAGCAGCACCGGGTAGCGACCCTCGCCTTGCGGACGCGTCACCGTGTAATGCAGCCGCGTGCCGTCGCCGAGCGACAGGTAGCCGCGCTCGACGATGCTGGCGCTCCACGCGACGCCGCTGACCGCACTCAATGCGAGCGCGAGCAATGCACACAGCGGCCGCTTCACGGCGAACCCGTCGAGCAGCCTGTCGGCTCCGTGCTCTGCGGCAGCATGCCGACGCAGAGAATCGACTTATCCGCCGCGTCCATCGCCGTGGCCACGCGCGCGAAGGTACGGATCTCGGCCGCCATGCGACCGTAGTCGACCTTGTCGAGATGCTGGTTCTGACCGAAGGCCAGCATCATGTTGGGGCCGGCGATGTAGGAGGCGTTCGGCACACCGCGCGCATTGAGCGGACTGCCGACCCCGAAGTAGATCACAGCGATCGGCCGCGCCACGAACACGCGGCGCAGGTCTTCGGCGATGACGGCGTTGCGCATCAGCGTCTGCATCAGGTTCTGCGAGCCGTAGAACGCCGCCGGCTCCACCATGCCGGTCGGATGGAAGCCGCCGGTGACGTCATCCACCCATTCGGTCTGGCCCAGATGCTCCAGCGTCAGCGACGCCACCGCACGGCCGATGAGATCCGGATAGTTCTCGATGAAGCGCTGGGTGTCGCCGTTGATGCCGCTGTGGAAGTGGCCGGGATTGAGCGTGAACACCATCGTGCGCTGGCGGCAGGCCTGCGGCAGCGCGGCGAAGTAGCGCGCCAGCGCCATCACGCCCAGCGTGCCGTTCTCCTGCGCGGCGCTGGTGCCGTCGCTGTGCGTGTTGACGATGATGATCTCGTCGGTGGCACCGGGCAGCGTCGCGACGATGTCCTCGGTCACGTCGTCGACGTGCTTGACGCCGGACAGCTCCAGGCGCGCCGAGGCGCCCCGCGCAATCGCCGCCTTGATCTGGTTGCCGGTGATGCGATCCACGTACAGCGCCGGCACGCCCTGGCTACCCTCGGGCGAGGTCAGGAACGGCGTGTACTGCCCTTCCGCGTTCTCGAACGAAGCCTCGTATGAAATGATCGCGCCGACCGCGCCGGCGCCGGCCGCCAGATCCAGCGACAGCATCTCCTGTGGCGTCAGGAACGAAACCGACGCGCGCTTGTAGGGCGTCAGCGGCGTCAGCGTGCGGTCCGGATCATGGACGTAGCTGGCCGTGGCATAGAACAGCGCCGCCGTCAGCGGCAGCATGTTCTCCTCGTAGAACGCGATCTTGCCGCGCACATTGCGCAGCAGGAAGTCCTGCGGCAGCCCCAGGCCGTTGTTGACCAGTTCCGCGGTGACACCCCCTTCCGGCGTGAAGCCCGAATACGGGTAGTACGAGGCGACGCGAATCGGCGTCTCGATGCCGTTCTCGATCAGCGTCAGCGTGTAGGTCTGGTGATCCCACCATTCCAGCGGCACCGGATCGCGCTGCACGCGCAGGCCGGCGGTCTCGAACTCACGCACCATGAAGTCGTGCCACTGCTTGTGCGCCGGGCTGCCGGTGATGCGGGGCCCAAGATTGACCATCGTTTCCTGCCAGCGTCGCAGCGTGTCCTGATCGGGCAACAGCTCCGGCCGGATCTCGGCGGCGTTGAACAGATCCCCGGTGTCCGGACAGCTGATCGGCCCCGGTGGCGGCGGCTCCGGCGGCGGTGCGGGTGGCGGCCCGCCGGCGACCGGTTGCGAACTGCCGCAGCCGGCGGCAAACACCATGGACATCGTCAACAGGCACAGGGCTAGTGGCCTGGCCAGCCGGATTGCGGACATCTGGACGCTCCTCTCTATCGCACCGCTGTCGTTATGGCGTCCTGTATACGCCAGCGCGCGGGAAGCCCGATTGAATGTACCGGCTATCCGCCGTCGTACCCGCAGCTGTGAACCCGCACGCGCGAAGCGTCGGAGACAAAGCTCGGCACCACCGCGTAGTAGTCGCGCAGCACGCGGCAGAAGTGCGCGGAATCGGCGAAGCCGATTGTCGCCGCCACCTCCGCCACCGTGCGTTCGCCGCTGAGCAGTTCGATGGCACGACTCATCTTGGTCCAGCGCAGGTAGCTGCGGATCGAGACGCCGAGTTCCTGCGTGAACAGGTGCGTGAGCCGGCCCGCCGACAGATGACACAGCGCGCCGAGCGTCTTCAGATCGGCGCGCGTCGGCACCTCGCGACGCAGCCACGCGGCGACACGCGCGATGCGCGGATCGATCGGCGTCGCCGCCGCGACACCCGGAAAGAAAAGCGCGAGCAGGCGATCGGCACCGGCACGGCAGTGCGCGCAGTCGGTGTCCCGTTCCAGAGATTCGCGCACGTGTGCGACGCTGGCCGGGTCCAGCCGCGCATCCAGATCGAGACAAGGCCGACCCGCCAACACGGTATCGCGCAGATGACGGCAGGCGGGATGCGCCGGGTCCAGCGTCAGGCTGTAGAAGCCGGCTTCGTCGGCGACGACATCACGCACCACGTTGGGCCCCACCAGCACCGCGCGGGTCCGCAGCGCCTGCCCCTCGATGGTCACCGCCAGTGGCCGATACGCGCCGATCAGCAGCGCGCAGTTCGGACGACTGGTGCGGGCACCGGTGAAACTGTGCGACGACCAGACGATGTGATCGTCGACCAGGAACAGCTCGGCGGGCCTGCCGGCGACCATCGTCGCAGCGCCGCCGATCCTAGACCGCGACCGGCGCCTTGATGTGCGGGTGCGGGTCGTAGTCGCTGAGCGTGAAATCCTCGAAGCGGAAGGCGAACAGATCCTTCACGTCCGGGTTCAGCGTCATCGTCGGCAGGCCGCGCGGCTCGCGCGACAGCTGCAGGCGCGTCTGCTCCAGGTGGTTGGTGTACAGGTGACAGTCGCCGCCGGTCCACACGAACTCGCCGGGCTTCAGGCCGGTGACCTGCGCCACCATCAGCGTCAGCAGCGCATACGAGGCGATGTTGAACGGCACGCCGAGGAAGATGTCGGCGCTGCGCTGGTAAAGCTGGCAGGACAGATGCCCCTGCGCGACGTAGAACTGGAAGAACGCATGGCAGGGCATCAGCGCCATCTGGTCCAGTTCGGCGACGTTCCAGGCCGAGACGATCAGCCGGCGCGAATCCGGATTGCCGTTGATCTGGTCTAGCAGCAACTGCATCTGGTCGATGTGGCGACCATCCGGCGTGGGCCACGAACGCCACTGTTTGCCGTAGACCGGGCCCAGCTCGCCGTTCTCGTCGGCCCATTCGTCCCAGATGCTGACGCCGTTTTCCTTGAGGTAGCGGGTGTTGGTCTCGCCCTTCAGGAACCACAGCAGCTCGTGGATAATCGACTTGGTGTGAACCTTCTTGGTCGTCAGCAGCGGAAAGCCGTCGAGCAGGTTGAAGCGCATCTGGTGACCGAACACCGACAGCGTGCCGGTACCGGTGCGATCGGATTTCTCGACGCCGTGTTCGAGCACACGCTGCATCAGGTCCAGATATTGGCGCATGGAGGTCCTCCGATCAGCGGCGGCGATAGGCGAGCGTCATCAGGACCAGGCCGGCGATCCACATCGGCGCGCTCAGCATCATGCCCATCGTGATCCAGTTCGTCCCGTACAGATAACCGATGTGCGCGTCCGGCAGGCGCACGAACTCGACCGACGTGCGGAACACGCCGTAGCCGAGCAGGAACAGGCCGGACACCGCCATGCGCGGCCGCGGCTTGGCCGCGAACCACCACAGGATCAGGAACAGCACAAGGCCTTCGAGGAAAGCCTCGTAGAGCATCGACGGGTGGCGCGGCTCGGGGCCGGCACCGCGGAACACCATGCCCCAGGGCAGCATCGTCGGCGCGCCCCACAGCTCGCCGTTGATGAAGTTGCCGATACGCCCAGTGAACAGACCGATCGGCACCATCGGCGCGGCAAAGTCGCCGACGTCGAAGAAGCGCAGCTTGTGCATGCGCGCGAACCACAGGAACGCCACCAGCACACCGATCAGGCCGCCGTGGAAGGACATGCCGCCTTCCCAGATGCGCAGGATCGACAGCGGCTCGGCGAGGAAGCGGTCCAGGTTGTAGAACAACGTATAGCCGATGCGTCCACCGAGGATCACACCCAGCACGCCGTAGAACAGCAGATCCGACACCCATTCCTTGGGCCAGCCGAACTGCGGGTTCGCAGCGCGCTTCTGGCCAAACCACCAGAATCCGAGGAAGCCGAGCAGGTACATCAGGCCGTACCAGTGCACGGCCAGCGGCCCGAGCTGGATCGCGACCGGGTCGATATTGGGATGAATGAGCATGGCCGGCATTGTAGCGGCCGGGCGCTGCGGGTTCAGCCGCTGGCGCGATGCCGATTGCGCAGTTTTTGCACGGCGGCGCCACGCCGGCGGCACGCTCGCCGCCTAGGGTGGCGACACTTGCCCGCATGAGCCCGCCATGACCACCTCCCCTTCATCCTCCAGCTCACCTTCCGGCCGCCTCCTCGCCACCCCGGCCGCGCGTCTGATGCAACTGGCCCTGCTGACCCTGCTCTTGCTCGTGCCGCTGGCCCTGATCGCCGACGTGGTGCACGAGCGTTCGCAGCGGCGCCAGCAAGCCGCAGATGACGTGGCGGCGAGCTGGGGCGGCGCGCAGACGATCGCCGGGCCGCTACTGCGCCTGCGCTGCGTCGCCAGCGCACAGACCCGAGACGAGCGCGGCTGGGAACAGGAGAAACGCGTGGAGTCCTTCATCCATGTGCTGCCGGAGCGGCTGCGGCTGAGCGCCGAGCTGCGCACGGAAAACCGCAACCGCGGGCTGTTCGAGATCCCGGTGTACACCGCGCGGCTGCGATTCGACGGCGCGTTCGCGCCACCCGACAACGCCGTCTGCCCCGAGCCCTCGTCGCAGATCGACTGGCCGGCGACGGAACTGGTGTTGAGCATCCGCGAGCCGCGCGGCCTGAACGCCGAGGCGCGCGTGAGCTGGAACGGCCAGGCGTTGGATCTGGGACCGGCGTCGGGAAATCGCACGCCGGCGCTGGGCTCCGGCATCCAGGCCGCGCTCGGCAAGGCCGTGCCGTTGCCGACGGAACCCGCGACATTTGCTGCGACGCTCGCGATCAATGGCACCGAGGGTTTCATGGTCGTGCCCACGGCGAAGGAAACCTCGGTGCAGGCCGCGGGCGACTGGCCGCACGTCAGCCATCAGGGTGCCTGGCTGCCGTCCGAGCGCAGCGTTGGCGGCAATGGCTTCCGGTCGACATGGTCCGTGTCGTTCCTGGGACGCGGTTTTCCGCAGCACTGGGACGCCGCCACCGATTTGACCGAGGCGCTCGACAAGGCGGCCTTCGGCCTGCGGTTGATGCAGCCGGTCAGCCCCTATGTGATGGCCGAACGCGTGTCGAAGTACGCGGTGCTGACGGTGATCTTCACCTTCCTGACGGTCTGGCTCACGGAAGTGCTGTCGGGCCGCCGCGTGCACCCGGTGCAATACGCCTTCGTCGGCGCCGCGCTATGCCTGTTCGGCCTGCTGCAACTGTCCATCGCCGAGCATCTCGGCTTCACCGCCGCGTTCGTCGCCGCAGCCGTCGCGGTCACCGGCCTAGTCACGCTGTACTGTCGCAGTGTTCTGCAAAGCCTGCCACGTGCGCTGATGGTCGGCGGGCTGCTGAGTCTGCTCTACGGCTACCTGTATTCGATCCTGCGCGCGGAGGACTACGCCTTGCTCGGCGGCACGCTGGCGCTGTTCGCGCTGCTGGCTCTGGCGATGTACCTGACGCGCCGCATCGACTGGCAGCGCTCGAATGCAGCTTAGGGTAGATCAGCCGCTGGTGACGCGGCAGAAAAAGCCCTTGAGGTACCGCGTTTCCGGAATCGCCGGGTGCACCGGATGGTCGGCACCCTGGGCACCCTGCTCCAGCAACTGCAGGCGGCGACCGGCGGCCTTGGATTCGCGCAGCAGGATGCGTTGCAGCTGCTCGGTCTCCAGGTGATGCGAGCACGAGCAGGCGATCAGGATGCCGTCGGCGCTCAGCAGGTTCATCGCGGCGCGGTTGAGCGCGGCGTAGTGTTCCTGACCCGCCTCGGCGTCCTTCTTGCGCTTGATCAGCGCCGGCGGATCGACGATGACAACATCGAACGTGCGGCCGGCCCCGCGCAGCGCCTTGAGGCCGGCGAGCGCATCGTCGCGGATCGTTTCCAGGTTCACGCCGTTGAGCGTCGCGTTGACCTGCGCAGCGTCCAGCGCCGGCTGCGACGAGTCCAGGCAGGTCACGGACGACGCGCCGTAATGCGCGGCACGCAGCGCCCAGGCGCCGACGTAGCTGAAGACGTCGAGCACCGACTTGCCGGCCACGTAGCGCTGCAAGCGCGTGCGGTTGTCGCGTTGGTCGTAGAAGAAACCGGTTTTCTGGCCGCCGGCCAGCGACACCGCGTAGCGCACGCCGTCCTCGTCGATCTCGACGGTCTCCGGCACGGCGCCGATCGTCTCGATCTCGGACGCCAGGTTTTCCTGCTCGCGCGAGCCGCTGTCGTTGCGCAGCACGATGCCCTTGGGATGCAGCAGCTCATCCAGGGCCTCGAGCAGCAACGGCTTGAGCCGCTCCATGCCGGCGGTCGTGATCTGCACCGAGAGATAGTCGCCGTAGCGGTCGACGATCACACCCGGCAGCCCGTCGGATTCGCCATGCACGAGGCGATAGCAGCGCGTGGTGTACAGACGCTCGCGCAGCGCCAGCGCCGATTGCAGGCGTCGCAGGAACCACTCGGCATCGATCGACGCATCCGCCTTCGAGCTGAGGATGCGCGCACACAGCAAGGTGTTGGGATTGATATAGCCGACGCCCAGCGGCTTGCCGCGCGCGTCCTCGATCCGCACCAGATCGCCGGGCGCATAGGCCTTCAGCGGCGTCTTGGCGACGTCGACCTCATTGCTGTAGATCCACAGATGCCCGACGCGCAGCCGCCGGTCGGCGTGCGCGTTGAGTCGTAGCGGCTTGAGCGCGTCGCTCACGTCGGCAGACTCAGACCAGGTCGTAACGGAACTCTTTCTTGAAGCGCACCTTGAACTGATCCATCGTGAAGCGGTGGTTCTGCGTGCCCGGACGCTCGATGTTGTAGGCCCCCATCAGCGAGGCGATACGGCCGGTGGTTTCCCAGTCGAGCCCCTTCATGAGGCCGTACAGCAGGCCGGCGCGGAAGGCGTCACCGCAGCCGGTCGGATCGGTCAGCGAATCCGCCTTGGCGCAGGGAATCTCGTGCACCTTGTTCTTGACGTGGATCTGCGAGCCCTTGCCGCCGCGGGTGACGATCAGCGCATCGACACGCTCGGCAATCTGCTTCAGCGTCCAGCCGGTGCGCTCCATCAGCATTTCCGACTCGTAGTCGTTGACGGCGACATAGGACGCCTGCGTGATGAAGCTTTTGAGCTCGTCGCCATTGAACATCGGCAGGCCCTGGCCGGGATCGAACAGGAACGGGATGCCGGCCTCAAAGAACTGCTTGGCGTGCTGGATCATGCCGTCGCGCCCGTCCGGCGAGACCGTGCCGATCTTGATGCCCTTGGTCGGCACCGACTGCACGTGGGCGTGGTTCATCGCACCTGGATGGAACGCGGTGATCTGGTTGTCGTCGAGATCGGTCGTGATGTACGCCTGCGCGGTGTAGGCCTCGTCGATCGACTTGATGTACTTGCGCGAGATCTCGTTCTTGTCGAGCCAGTCGGCGTAACGGTCGAAGTCCTTGCCGACCGTGCCCATCGGATACCCGTCGCCGCCCAGCAGCCTGAGGTTGTAGGCAATGTTGCCGGCGGTGCCGCCGTACTCGCGGCGCAGCTGCGGCACCAGGAAGGCGACGTTGAGGATGTGCACCTTGTCCGGGAGGATTTCGTTCTTGAACTGGCCCGGGAACACCATGATGGTGTCGAAAGCGAGCGAGCCGCAGATCAGTGCCGACATATCGTTCTCTCTTTGGAGTTAGCGTTCGTTATCAGGAAAACAGAATCAGGCCCCAGACCAGCGGCACTTGCAACAGGGACAGATGCACCGCCGCCGAACCGAGGTCCTTGGCGCGGCCGGACAGCACGTGACGCTCGGTGCCGATGCGGTCGACGACGACCTCGACCGCGGTGTTCAGCAGTTCGACGATCAGCACGAAGATCACGCTGAACACCAGCGCCGCGCGCTCGAGCCCGGTATCGCCGAGCCAGATCGCCAGCGGGATCAGCACCAGCGCGATCACGAACTCGATCCTGAACGCCTCCTCCTCGCGCAACGCCCAGCCGAGCCCCCAGTACGACACCTTGGTCGCACGGATCAGCCGCGGCCAGCCCTTGATGCCGTCTGCCATCTGCCCTTCCCCACTCTCAGCCACCCGTCATGGGGGCGGCATGCCGTCCGTTCAAGTCGCCGCCTGATAGCGCAGGTCGAGCTGGCGCGCCGCCCGCACATCGTCGAGACGACGCACCGGCATCGTGTACGGCGCACCCTTGACGTGCTTGATGTCGGCCTTGGCCTCGTCCCAGATCTTGACCATCGCGTCGACGAAGGCGTCCAGCGTCTCCTTGTCCTCGGTCTCGGTCGGCTCGATCAGCAGGCATTCCGGCACCAGCAGCGGGAAGTAGATCGTCGGCGCGTGGTAGCCGTAGTCGAGCAGGCGCTTGGCGACATCGGTCGCGGTCAGCTCGATCTCCTGCTTCTGGCGCTTCAGGGTGATGATGAACTCGTGGCTGGCGCGGCGCTTCGGGAACGCAAGGTCGAAGCCCTTCTCAGCAAGGCGCGCCGCCAGATAATTGGCGTTGAGCGTCGCGAATTCGCCGACGCGGTGCATGCCTTCACGGCCGAGCATGCGCGCGTAGACGTAGGCACGCAGCAGCACGCCGGCGTTGCCCATCCAGGCCGAGAGACGGCCGATCGACTGCGGCAGGTCGCGCTCGTCGAGCCAGCGGTAGCTGCCGTCCTGGTTCTCGCCGACCAGCGGGATCGGCATGAACGGCTTCAGGCGCTCCGACACACCGACCGCACCGGCACCCGGACCGCCGCCGCCGTGGGGCGTCGAGAAGGTCTTGTGCAGGTTCATGTGGATGACGTCGAAGCCCATGTCGCCCGGACGGACCTTGCCGAGGATCGCGTTGAGGTTGGCACCGTCGTAGTACAGCAGGCCGCCGGCCTGGTGCACGATCTCGGCGATCTCCTTGATGCGACGCTCGAACACGCCGAAGGTCGACGGGTTGGTCAGCATGATGCCCGCGGTCTGCGGGCCGACCGCGGCCTTCAGCGCCTCGACGTCGACGTCGCCGTCGTCGTTGGTCGGGATCTCGCGCACCGTGCAGCCGAGCATCGCCGCGGTCGCGGGATTGGTGCCGTGCGCCGCGTCCGGCACCAGGATCTCAGTGCGGGCCGTGTCGCCACGCGCCTTGTGGTAGGCCTGGATCATCGCCACGCCGGCGAACTCGCCCTGCGCGCCGGCCATCGGCGTCAGCGACACGCCGGCCATGCCCGTTACGTCCTCAAGCATTTCCTGCAGCTCGTACATGCAGGCGAGGAAGCCCTGCGAGTGCGACTCCGGCGCCAGCGGATGGCGCGCAAGGAACTCGGGCAGCATCGCGAGCTGGTTACAGGCGCGCGGGTTGTACTTCATCGTGCACGAACCCAGCGGGTAGAAGTGCGTGTCGATCGAGAAATTCTTCTGCGACAGGCGCGTGAAGTGACGCACCGCCTGCATCTCCGAGACTTCCGGCAGACCGGGCCGCGCCTTGCGGCGCAGTGCCTCGGGAATGCCGGAGACGTCCACACCGCTGCCCGGATTCTGCGCATAGGCGACGCGGCCGGGGCGCGAAACTTCAAAGATCAGCTTTTCGGGTTTCTGTTCGTTCATGGGAAGAGAGCTTCAGCCCAGCGCCTTCAGTGCGACGTCGTAGTTGGGTTCGTCGCCGACTTCGGCGACGAGTTCGGTGTGGACGACCTTGTCCTGTTCGTCGAGCACGATGACGGCGCGCGCGCACAGGCCGGCGAGCGGGCCGGTCTCGATCAGCAGGCCGTAGTCCTTGGCGAAGTTGCGGCCGCGCATCGTCGACAGCATGACGACGTTCTCGAGGCCTTCAGCGCCGCAGAAACGCTTCTGCGCGAACGGCAGGTCCGCGGAGATGCACAGCACGACCGCGTTCTTCAGCGCGGATGCCTTGCTGTTGAACTGACGTACCGAGGTCGCGCAGGTCGGCGTATCCACCGACGGAAAGATGTTCAGGACCTTGCGCTTGCCGTCGAAGTCGTGGAGCGGCACGTCCTTGAGCGCGCCGTCGACAAGACGGAAGCCCGGCACTTCGCTGCCGACGGCCGGCAGCTCGCCACTGGTCTGGATCGGGTTGCCACGAAGCGTGATGGTCGCCATGTCGTTCTCTCCTCAATCAAGCTGCGAGCGCATTTGCCAGCGCCTTGGCGTAAGTGTCGATGTGCTTCTGCGTCTTGGTCTCGGTCACGCAGACCAGCAACGCGTTACCGAGATCGGGGTGATGCCGGCTCAGGTCGAAGCCGCCGAAGATGTCCTGCTTCGATAGTCTCTCCAGCACCGGCGCAACCGGCTTTGGCAGGCGGATCACCGCCTCGTGGAAGCGCGCACCGTCGAACACCAGCTCGACGCCGGGGATCGCGGTCAGCGCCTTCACCAGCGCGCGCGTGTTGGCCATGCTCGCCGAGGCGACCTGCGCGAGGCCTTCGGGGCCGAGCAGCGACATGTGGATCGTCGCCGCCGTGACCAGCAGACCCTGGTTGGTGCAGATGTTGGACTTGGCCTTGGCGCGACGGATGTGCTGCTCGCGCGCCTGCAGGGTGAGCGTGAAACCGGGCTTGCCGTCGAGGTCGACGGTGCGGCCGACGATGCGGCCCGGCATCTCGCGCACCAGCGCCATCTTCGTCGTCAGGAAACCGAAGTACGGACCGCCCGAGGACAGCGGCGAGCCCAGCGGCTGGCCGTCGCCGCAGACGATGTCGGCGCCGGTGGCGCCCCACTCGCCCGGCGGCTTCAGCAGCGCCAGCGAGACGGGATTCACGACCGCAACGACCATTGCGCCTTGGGCATGCGCCCAGTCGGTGATCGCATCGACGTCCTCGAGCTGACCGAAGAAGTTCGGCTGCTGGATGACGACGGCGGTGAGGTCGCTGCCTTCATACGGTTTCAGCGATTCCAGCAGCGTCTTGCCCTGCTGCTTGCAGTGTGCGACGTCGATCGGTTGCACGTTCTGCGCAGTGGCGGTCGCATGCACGACGTCAACGTAGAACGGGTTCACCGTGCGCGGCATCAGCACGCGGCCGGAGCCGTTCTTCTTGTTGGCGCGCAGCGCCATCAGCAGCGCCTCGCCCAGCGCGGACGCACCGTCGTACATGGAGGCGTTCGACACCTGCATGCCGGTCAGCGCCGTCATCATCGTCTGGTACTCGTAGAGCACCTGCAGCGTGCCCTGGCTCGCCTCGGCCTGGTACGGCGTATAGGCCGAGTAGAACTCGCCGCGCGTCGTGATCTGCCAGACCGCCGCCGGGATGTGGTGCTCGTAGGCGCCGGCGCCGATGAAGTTCAGCGCCAGCCCGTCCTGCTCGGCGCGCTCGTGCATCAGCTGCGAGATCTGCATCTCCGGCAGCGTGTCCGGCACATTCTTCAACGGGCCGCAGCGCAGGTTGGCGGGAATCTCGTCGAACAGCGCGTCGATGCTCGGCGCCTTGATGGCGGCGAGCATCTCCTTCACATCGGTTTCGGTATGCGGAATGAACGGCATGGAACGCTCGGTCGCGAAGCGACAGTCGATTGAAAGGAAGTGACTTACAGCGTCTTCAGGAAGGCTTCGTAGCCGGCCGCGTCGAGCAGGCCCGACAGGTCGGCGGCGTTGACCTTCATCTTCCACATCCAGCCGTCGCCGTAGGGATCGCTGTTGAGGATTTCCGGCGAGTTGCCGAGCGCGTCGTTGGCGGCGATGACCTCGCCGGGAATCGGCGCGTAGACGTCGGAAGCGGCCTTCACCGACTCAACGACGGCGCAGGCTTCGTCCTTCTTCAGGCTGCGGCCGGACTTCGGCACTTCGACGAACACCAGGTCGCCGAGCGCGGCCTGCGCGTGGTCGGTGATGCCGATCGTCACGGTGCCGTCGGCTTCGAGGCGCACCCACTCGTGGGTGTCGACGTACTTCAGTTCGGCGGGGACCTTGCTCATGTGATGACTCCCTGGTTCAGAGACGGTGATGTTGTTGTGTATTGAATTCAGATCAGCGGCTTGCCGTTGCGCACGAACGGCGGCTTGACGACGCGCGCCGCGACCCACTGCCCGCGGATTTCGACTTCGCAGCGGCCCTGCGCCGCGCTGTTGACGCGCGCGAAGCCGACCGACTGCTTCAGCGTCGGCGCAAAGCCGCCGCTGGTGGTTTCGCCTTCGGCGCCTTCCGGCATGTCCGGGAAACGCACCTTCATGTGCGCGCGCATGATGCCGCGACCTTCGAGCACGAGGCCGACGAACTTCTGCGGCGGCGCGACGCGTGCGGCTTCCAGTGCGGTGCGGCCGATGAAGTCGCGGTCTTTCGGCTCCCAGGCGACCGTCCAGCCCAGGCCCGACACCAGCGGATGCACGGACTCGTCCATGTCCTGGCCGTAGAGGTTCATGCCGGCTTCCAGGCGCAGCGTGTCGCGTGCGCCGAGACCGCAGGGTTTTACACCGGCGTCGAGCAGGCCCTTCCACAGCGTGACCAGCGCATCGTGCGGCAGCACCAGTTCGAAACCGTCTTCACCGGTATAGCCCGTGCGCGCGACCATGACCTCGCCGTCGCGCGCGGCCTGGAAGTTGGTCAGCGCCTCGGCCGACGCGCGCAGCGCGGCCGGCAGCAGCGGGATCACCTTGGCGCGCGCGTTCGGACCCTGCACGGCGAGGATGCCGAGGTCGCTGCGGTGCGCGACCTCGACGCCGAAGGCCGGCGCCTGCTGGCGGATCCAGGCCAGGTCCTTGTCGGTGGTGCCGGCGTTGACGACCAGCCGGAACCAGGACTCATCGAAGTAGTAGACGATCAGATCGTCGAGGATGCCGCCGTCCTCGCGCAGCATGCAGGAGTACAGGGCCTTGCCCGGCGCCGTCAGCTTGGCGACGTCGTTGGCCAGCAGCTTGCGCAGGAACTCGCGCACGCGTGCGCCGCGCAGGTCGACGGCCGACATGTGGGCGACGTCGAACATGCCCGCGTCCTGACGCACGGCATGGTGCTCGTCGAGCTGGGACTGGTACTGGATCGGCATGTCCCAGCCGGCGAAATCGACCAGGCGGGCGCCAAGGCGAGCGTGTTCTGCGTGCAGCGCGGTCTGCTTGAGCATGCGGTTCTGCCGAGTTGTCAGTGTTCGGTGCGAACCGCCCTGCCTCTGTCCGGGAACCTGAAAGTTCGAAAGCGGTGGAAATCCGCTTCTGCCTCGTCGGTGGTCCGCTCCCGGCCGTTGAGGCAAAGACGGACGCTCTCCAGAGTGTTTACTGCCGCATCGCGCTCCTTTTACCTGAGCGATTCCGGGCGGATTTGCGCCTTCGGTGCCCTCATCGAAGAGGGTCTCTCGCGCGATGCTGGACCAATGGACCGGCATGGTAACCGCTGCCCCGCGCAGCGCAAAGCGCGCGCCGCCCGCGACCTCAGAAAGCACGCCTAACCGCTTGCGATCAAAGGTATCTTTGAGCGGCCCGGCAGGCTGTAGCCGGCGCCGGCGCGAAGACGACCGCGCGATCCGGCTGCATGCCCGGCGACGCGTCAGCGCATCAGTGACTTAATGCACCGGGTCGTGGATCGGGGTTTCCCGGAGCTGCCGGTCGGTGTGGGGTTCCAGCGGCAGACCGACACTGTTGAGCACCCCGGCGAGCATCTCGTAGTGGCCGACCAGCATCACGATCTCGATCAGCTGTGGCTCGGCAAAGTGCGTGGCCAGACGCTCCCAGGTCTGGGGCGCGACCACGCGGTCCCGGTGCAGGTCATCGGTCGCCTGCAGCAGCGCGGCCTGGCGCGGCGACCATCCCCCCGCCTCGGCCCCCAGGCCGACGCGCCCGATCTGCTCGGCGGTCAGACCGGCTCGCAACCCGATCGCAACGTGCTGGCCCCACTCGTAACGGCAGCGACAGTTCCAACCGACCCGCAGGATCACCAGCTCGGCGTCCCGCCGGTCCAGGGTGCCGAACGGCATCAGCCGCGAGGCGAAACGCAGCCAGGGCCGGAACAGGCGGCGATGTCGCAGCAGCACCAGGAATACGTCCGGCACGATCGGAGTGCCGGTGCGCCGGCGTCCCCATTTGCCGGCGAGCTTCAGCACGGTGCGCAGCGGCCACGACAGCTGTGACAGCGTCAGCGGTGCGATGCGCGGGGCGGCGGCCTCGTGCCAGCCGCCGGGCGGGGCCAGCTCGAGCGGGGGCGAATCGGACGGTCGTTTCATGGGCTCACTGCATGGCGTGACGGATGACGTTGGAAGGATCGAAGTAGGACAGCGGAAAGTCGCGCTCCTCCGTCATCTTGTCCTCGTTGTTGAGCGCCATCGCCAGATAGCGATTGGCGGTCAGGTCATAAACCGTCTCCAGTACCGCGCCGGAGATCAGCTTGTCGTACACCTGCATGGTATGCGCTTCCTGCCAGCGCCAGAGCTGACCACGCTGGTCGTAGATGTCGACCAGCACGATCTGCCAGCTGTCCTCGTCGATGTAGAACACGCGGCGCGCATACAGGTGGGAGGTGGTCGGCTTGACGTTGGCCTCCACGACCCAGACCCGGTGCCGCTCGTAACGCACCACGTCCGGGTTGATGTGGCCCTTGTGCACGATGTCCTTGTACTTGAGCTGATCGGAGTGTGCGGCGTACGAGTTGTAGGGCACGAACATCTCGCGCTTGCCGAGCAGCTTCCAGGTGTAGCGGTCGGTGGCGCCGTTGAAGGTGTCGGTCTGATCGTTCGTGCGCAGGCCGTCGGCGGCCTGACCAGGGTTGTCGTAGGCGACGCTGGGCGCGCGTCGCAAGCGGCGCTGTCCACCGTTGTAGGCCCAGACGCGGCGCGCCTCCTTGACCTGATCCATGGTCTCGTGAATCAGGCCGATCGTGCCGGCAAGACGCGGCGGCGCCATCGTCACCTGCAGGAAGTAGATTGCGACATTGTTGATGGACTCCGGCGTCGATTCGCGCCGGCTGTATTCGAAACGCGCATCCTCGCGCAGCTTCGCCGCCACGTAGCTGCCATTGGACATGACGGGAATCTGCGTATTCCAGCGGCGCCCGCCGATACCGCGATAGCGCAACTTGTGATTCCAGATCGGCTCCACACCGCTCTTGGGAATCGGAAACGGAATGCCGACGGCGGCGCCGGCAATGCCCTCGCCGTCGCTGATCAGCCGCGCGCGGGTGGCGTTGACGCGGGTGGCCGCTGCCACAAAATCCGGTACGGCGATGGTCCGATGCGTAGGAAACACGCGAAGGCGATAGCTGGAATACCGGCGCAGCATCTCGAGCTGGCCCGCGGAGAGCTGATCCTTGTACTGCGCCGCGTTCTGCCCGGTGATCGTGAATAGCGGCTTGTCGGCTGCAAACGGATCGCAGTATCGATGTCCCTCGCCCTTGTAGCAGGGTGGCGGCTGGGTCAGACCGCCGTTCCAGGCGGGAATGCTGCCATCGGCGTTGCCGGACCTCTCGCCGCCGAGCGGTGTCAGCGCCTTGCCGAGACGATCGGCCTCCTGCGCCGAGACGGCCGCCAGCGCAGAAGCGGTATGCAGGCTCGCCACCATCAGGGTCAGTGCCAAACCGGAACGAAGGATCATGTGGAATTCCAAGGGGACGAGATCAAGATTCAGAACTGATAGCCGAGCCACAGCATCAGGTTGTCGCGATCGCGCAGCGCGTCGCGCTTCGCACCGCCGGTGAAGATCGTGTAGCGGACTTCGCCCAGCCAGGTGGACTGGTAGTCCCAGCGGACGCCGGCCAGGATCTGCTTGCGCCCTTCGATGAAGTTCATGCCAAGACCGGGCGAAACGCCCTGCACGTCATGGAACAGCGCCGTCAGGAATTCGATGTTGGCGCCCAGGAACAGGTTGTCGTAACGGGTCAGCATCACTGCTCGGTATCCCCAGGAATACTCGGTGCCGAAGCTGCTGCGATCCTGCGGCGTCGGGTTCTGCCGCAGTTCCGGGTCGGAGCGATTGGTGGTCGGATCGTTCGGATCCGTGCGCACGTCGCGCGGGTTGATACCGGCTACGCCGTCGCCGCCATTGGAGATGTGCTGGTCGGCGACGCCGCCCGCGAACTGCAGTTCGGTCAGATCCGGAAAGTCCAGTACGTGGGTCAGGCCGGCCTCGAAGACCGTGAAGATCTGGCTGGCGCCGAGCGGATTGGTCCCGCCGAAGATGCGGATCAGCGTCATGCCCGCCTGACCGACCTTCATCCGCTCGAAGCCCTGGATGTACATGCCTGGTGTCGGCGCGACACCGCGGTAGTTGGTCTGCACGAAGTCCGGCGTCGCACTGCGGCGACCCGGCACCACGGCAACGCCCAAGGAGTAGTCGCTCTCCGGCAACGCCGGCTGCAAGGCCGCCAGCACCAGGTCGATCGGGTGGATCTGTACCGGCAGGTTCTCGCGGAACGCATATTCCCCGGACAGCGCGAAATCGCCGATCGTGGTGTTGAAGGACACGCCGTACAGGCGCACGTCCTCGGGGTACTCGACGAATACGCTCGCCGTGTCCAGCGGCAACGCCTCGCGCGCCGCCGGCAGGTACGGACCGCCGGTCTGCGTCGCCACCAGGTTGGTCGGTGAAATTCCGCAGGCGGCGATCAGCGCCAGCGCATTGGTTGCCGGGTTGCCGGTATCCGCCGGCACGCAGGTCGCCTGTGCGGCATTGAGGCTCGCGCTGGGCACACGCGAGTGATAGTTGGCGAAGTAGAACGCGAAATCCGTACCCCCGTTGAGGCGTTCCGCGAACCATTTCAGCGAGGCGCCATACTGACCGCCATCCTCGGGCTCACGGTCCGCGAGACGCCGCAGCGTGCGGCTGGAAGTGGAACCCAGCGCCGCCGCCGGATCGTCCGGATTGTCGACCGGCCGGTACAGGCCCTCGGGATCTTCCGGGGCTTTTCCCAGCGACAGCATCGCGTAAGTGCCCCCGTCGCCGACGAAGTCAGTGGTCGAGAAGAAGCTGCCGACCGGGTCGATCACCACGGGTCGCCACTCGTACTGGTAGAACAGCTGCGCGCTCAGGCCCTGCGCGATCTCCGCGTTCAGCACCGCCATCCCGACCGGCTCGAACAGCTCCTTGATGTCGAAGCCCGGCAGACGCAACAAGGCCGCGTTCGGCGGATTGATCGCACTCAGGCTGTTCAGCGCCAGAAAGGAGCTCTCACCCCAGTTCAGAACCTGATTGCCGATCTTGAAGTTGAGCTGGCGTTCGGCAAACTCAAAGTTGTGGCTGAGAAAGTAGTCGAGCAGACGCAGGTCCGACCCGATGGTCTTCTTGCCGGCTCTCGAAAACGCGCTGCGCGAGGCCTGCAGCGTCGTGTCCGGATGCCGGTCGTTCTGGTTCTGATAGCGATCGTCGAAGTAGTAGAGGCCGCGGACGAACAACAGCGTATCGCCCCAGTTCACCGACAGATCGGTGGTCAGCTTGGCCGTGGCATGAACGATGTCGTGACGATCGAAGTTCAGATTGCCGTTGTCGCCGTTGACCGAGAAGGTCCCCGGCGCGTCCAGCGCACGCTGGTTGCCCACGCCGCCGTCACCCGTGGTGCAGGTATCGCCCCGGAAGCTCAGGTTCGGATCGCCATCCGGCGACGTGCGGCGCACACACAGGCCCGGGGTCGCATTGCTCTTGCCGATCAGGCTCAGATCGCGATCCTGCATCCGCATCATCGCGCCGACGGTGATCAGGTTATTCAGCTTGATGTCGGCGCCGCCGAAGCTGAAGTCATAGGCCTGGACCGGTCCCGCGAGAACCGCGGACGCCACGCCGCCCAGCATCACGGTTCCAAGGCGGATTTTCATCGGCGCGCTCCGTTGATGACGTCGCGCGCCGCCGCTGCCACGGGCCGGGCCTGCCGCTGCGCGACGGCGTGCAGGCGATCGTTGAGTCGCCGCATGGCCCACTCGTAGGGCGGCGCGAAGTAACGCTGAAACCAATGACCGACGCGGATATCGCGCGAGGTAAAGACCAGGTAACGGTTGCGAAGGATGCCGTCGAGCATGGCCTCGGCCGCGCGCTCCGGGGTGATCGCATGCTTCTGGAAGCGCGCCCGGAGCTTCGCCAGCAGCGGGTCCGCCGCGTCGACGCCAACGATCTCCACGGTACGGACCAGACCGGTGTCGACGCCGCCGGGACACACCAGGCTGACGCCGATGCCGTGGCGCTGCAGATCGAAACGCAACACCTCCGAGATCCCGCGCAGTCCGAACTTGGCCGCGCTGTAGGGCGCATGCCAGGGCAAACCGAACAAGCCCGCCGCCGAGGACACATTGACCAGATGCCCGCCGCGCCTGGCCGCGATCATGGCCGGCAGGAAGCATTCAACGACGTGGATCGGCCCCATCAGGTTGACCTCGACACAGCGGCGCCAATGGTGGTGCTGAAGGTTCTCGACGGCGCCCCAGACGGAAATGCCGGCGATGTTCATCAGCACGTCGAGACTGCCGTGTGCCGCATGGGTACGGGCAGCGAAATCCTGCACGGCGGCGAAGTCGGCGATATCCATCGCCTCTGCAACCTCAACCCTGCCACCGCCAGCGCGGATCGCCTCGGCTACCACCGCCAGCGCCGCGGCATTGATATCGGTCAGGAACACGCGCGCGCCCTCTCGGGCCGCGGCGATCGCAGCGGCCTTGCCGATGCCGCTGGCGGCGCCGGTAATGAGGCACTTCTTGTCCTTCAGGGATTTCATCGACATGGTGGCTTCGGATGTCAGTTCAGCAGGACGCGCCGATGGCGGCGCAGAAATCGCTGCCGGGCAACAGCGGCAGCAACAGACGGGACGGCGTGTCGCCGCCGACGGAGATGACATTGAGACTGGGCGCGGGCAGCGCGAAAGTCGGCGCGCCGACGAGATACAGCCGCACCCGATGCCCTGCCTGGAAGCGATTGCCCAGGGGCCAGAACTCGACGTGGTACTCGCGCGTCTGGGTCGGCAGCGTCGGCGTCTTGGCGCTGAAGTCCGCGTAGGGCTGCACGATCTCGCCGTGCTCGTCGATGCGCGAGCGCTCGAGGATCACGTCCGGAAAGCTGGTCCGCAGTCGCCCGATGCCAACCGCATGCGAACGGCCGTCGGGTCCGACATCGGCGATCACCGCATAGAGGTCGGTCTGCGGCAGCAGACTCGAAAGGTGCAACGTAAGGCCCGCGGGCCCGACCACGTCGATGTCGCGCATCAGCGGCGGCGTCGAATAGGTCAGCGCCAGCGGCTCCATCAGGTTCATCTGGGCCAGCATCGGCAACGCCTCGAACCATGAGCCCATCGCACCCCAGATCGTCGAGGTCGTGTTGGGATCCGAGGCCGTGCCCAGCGAGGTCGCCGCGAGGTAGGCTTGCCGGGCTTGCACGGTTACCGGCGTCGGCGACAGCTGACCGTCGTTGAGCGAAAGCGCGCCACCGCCGCGCGACGGATCGAGATACAGCGCCTGCCAGCGCGTCCCCGGCACCGGCCAGTCGTCCGCTTCGGCTCGCGACCACGCGCCACCCATCAATGCCGGGTAGCCGCCGTGCCCCACCAGCAGCTGCACCTGTGACTCTCGATCGATGCCGTTATCGACATCCAACAGATAGCGTTCGAACCAGCGTCGGTATTCCGGAAACGGCCCCGGCGTGTCGGCGGGATAGCCATCGTGAGCGCCAAGCACGCGCAGATGCACAGGAACCCCTTGGTCACGCAGCAACCGATAACTCTCGAACGGGCCGCGCGACTCGACATCGTAGAAGCCGGTATTCGCCAGTACCGGGAATCGGTTCGGACCCGGCCGCTGCGTGCGCGCGAGCCAGTAATCGTTCTCGACCTGCTGGCGCAGCACATCGACCGTCAGGCCCAGCAGGCCCAGCCCCGACAGCAACGGTTCGGTCGGCGCCTGCCCGTTGGTCATCCGCGGCGGCGTACTGGCGATCAGCGGCGCACCGACCCCGAGTGCAACCACGACACCCGGCACCAGGTTCGGAATGCCACCCGGGTACAGCAGGTCGCGATACAGGTCGGCCGTGCCGGCCATCAGCACCGCCGCCTCGACGCAGGGCAGCGCCAAGTGCATCGAGTTGTAGATCGCGATCGCGCTGGCCGAGAAGCCGTACAGGCCGATACGGCCATTGCTCCAGGGCTGCTCGCAGGCCCAGCCGAGAAACTCGGCGATGTCACGCTGATCGTCCGGGCCGACGGCCCCCCAGGCCCCCGTGCTCTGACCGGTGCCGCGCGCGTGGACGAACGCATAGTTGTACCCTGGGCCGAAGTCCGGCAGCGCGGAATTGCGTCCATAGGGACTGAATTCGACGATCAGGGGCTTGGGCGCCAGGTCGTCGGTACCGCGCAGATCGACGTACAGCTGCTCGCCATCGCTGGCCGTGAAATAAAGCCCGCGCTGCGTGACCGGCCCTGAGACGGGCGGCTCGGCAGGCGCAACGACGGGTGATCCCGGCGCCCCGCCGCCCGGCGCCACGGAGACCGGCGACGACTCGGTGCAAGCCATGAGGCTACCGAATAACAGCACCAGCCCAGCACTGGCCGGCACCGCCCGCACCCATCGTTTCGCCATCTCGCTCCTCCGGTCGGGCGTTCGCCCCGCCTGCGCGGTCTCAAGCCGCTCGCTCACAACAAACAGACCGTTCGGTCTTTTTGTTATCCTGACGCCGAGATCGCAGGGCTGTCAAGGCGGCTGATGCCGGCCCGCTACGGCACACTAAGCGCCGTTTCGCTTCAAACACTTTCGACATGACCCGTAAGCCGGCTCCCAAAAAGAAGAAGCCCAAGCCAGCCGCCCGCGCGCCGCGCCGCAGCCAGGCCGAGCGACGGGATGAAACCCGCACGCGCATCCTGGACGCGACCCTGCACTGCCTCGCGATCCACGGCTATGCGGGCACCGGCGTCGCGCAAGTGGTCGCGCAGGCGCGCGTCTCGCGCGGTGCCTGGGCGCATCACTTTCCATCGATGAACGCGCTGATCCTGGAGGCCGCCCAGCATCTGATGGCGCGTGTCTACGAGCGCCTCGGCGCGGTGCTGCGCGAGCTCGTGCAGGCCGACGGAGACGCCCATCGGCTGGTGCTCGCGGTCTGGCGCGAGTTCTTCGCCAGCGAGGTCAACGAGGTCTACCTAGAGCTGCTCGTCGCGAGCCGTCGCGAGCCCGGCCTCGCGGAAAAGCTGAAGCAGCTCTCCTTCACGCTGGAGCGCAACCTCGATGCGGTGACGTCCCAACGCTTCGAGCCGCTACCCAGCGCTGTCACCGAGCCGATCGAACTGCTATTGCTGACGCGCTGGGTCTTGCGCGGCCTCGCGCTGGACGCGCCACTGATGCCGGAGGGCCATCTCGACCGTGCCCTGGCCGCCTGGGCACGGCTGCTGGGCAGCCAGATGCGCTCGAAATCTGCGACATCCGCGAAGGATTCGGCCGCAGCCCGTCAGTAGGCGTTGCGATCGCGCAGGATGATGACCAGGGTCATCAGGATGATCTTGATGTCCATCCAAGGCGACCAGCGACGGATGTAATCCAGGTCGTAACGGATGCGGTCTTCCATGCGACCCAGTTCGGCCGTCTCGCCGCGACAGCCATGGACCTGGGCCCAGCCGGTCAGGCCCGGCTTGACCTTGTGCCGGACCATGTAGCGCTTGACCGACTTGCGGTAATACTCGTTGTGCACCACCGAGTGCGGTCGCGGGCCGACCAGACTCATGTCGCCGATCAGCACGTTGAGCAGCTGCGGCAGTTCGTCCAACGACGTGCGTCGCAGAAAGCGCCCGACCCGCGTCACTCGCGGGTCATCGCGGGACACCTGCACGATCTCCGACTCGCGGTCGGCCACCGTCATCGTGCGGAACTTGTAGACCAGGAACTCCTGGCCGTGCAGCCCGTAGCGTCGCTGCCGGTACATCACCGGACCCCGTGAATCGAGCTTCACCGCCAGCGCGATCAACAGCAGCAGCGGAGTCATCAGCAGCAGGCCGACAAACGCGAGCGATACGTCAAAGACATGCTTGAACACGCCATCGGCGCCATACATCGGCGTTTCGGCCACGCGCAGCACCGGTACCCCCTCGACCTCCGACAGCTCCGCGCCCAGCAGGTCGTAGAACGCGAAATGCGGCACGACATAAACCGATGCCGTGGTATCGCCCAGCTCATCGAGCACGTTGACGACGCGCCCGATGCCGCCTTCCGGCAACATCACGAACACCACATCGACCGCGTTGGCACGGATATAAGGGATCAGATCGGCGATGCCGCCGAGCCGGGTCGCCAGCCGAGCCGACTCACCCAGGCGCACATCCGCGCGATCGTCGAAATAGCCGGCAATCTCGTACAGCGGCGAACGATCGAGGTTCTGGGCCAGCATGCGCGCTGAATCGTTGGCGAACACCAGCACGGCCTTGCGCCGTGCCAAGCTGTGCGGCACCACGCGTCGGGCGACAAAGCGCGCCGACAGGTTCAACCCCCACAACAGCACCGGCGTCGACAGCGCCCAGGTCACGATCGTCAAGCGCGAGAAATACGACGAGCTTTTGGAGAGGTAGCTGAATGCGAGCAGCAGCACGAGCACCAGCGCCCAGCTCGACAGCACGGCCGTGCCGACCGAACCCCGGCGCCCCATGTGCCAGGTCGCCATCAGGTCGTGCCGGGCCAGCAGCAGGAATGAGAACACGCCGGCCAGCAACATGAAAGCGTGGAACGGCGGACCGGACAGCGCGTCGTAGAACTCGACGAGCAGGTAGAGATTGCCGACCGCAATCAACGAATAAAGCGCGCCCTGCAGAGGGGAAAACCTGCCTTCCGATCTCGCCTTCACCCGCGCAAAGGCCTCCGAGCCCGCATCCGACCGCTGCGTCAACACAATCGACCCACCTTGCCGCACCGTGCCAACCGGCCATTCATCCGACCTGTCGCTTCGGCGCCCCGTGATTCGCGTTGTACCGACGGTTCTTCACCGACGGCGACCAGACGCTCTAGTAGTAGTGTTCTGACCTTAGCCGAGTCGCCCCAGCGTGACAACGTAATGCAAGCTTTCATCAGGGGTTTGGCGCCCACGCCGCTTGAAAGTGAGGCGGCTGACCGCACTTGAGCGGCAAGACCTGTAAGGAATCGCTGACATGCGTCAGGACAAACTCACCACCCACTTCACCCACGCGCTGCAGGAGGCCCAGAGCCTCGCGATCGGTCGCGACCACACGGCGATCGAACCTGCGCATCTGATGAGCGCCCTGCTCGGCCAGCAGGGTGGTACCACCCTGCCCTTGCTGCAGAACGCCGGCGTCAATGTCGAGTTGCTGCGCTCCAAGCTCGCGCAGACGCTGGAGCGCCTGCCGCGGCTGAGCAACAGCACCGGTGAAATCAGCGTCTCGCCGGATCTCGGCAAACTGCTGAACCTGACCGACCGCCTCGCGCAGCAGAAGAAGGACGGCTACATCTCCACCGAACTGTTCGTGCAGGTCGCGACCGAAGACAAGGGCGCGCTCGGCGAAGCGCTGCGCGCTGCCGGCGCGCGCAAGGAGTTGGTCGAAAAGGCGATCGACGCCGTGCGCGGCGGCCAGAAGGTCGACAACCCGAACGCCGAGGACCAGCGCCAGGCGCTGGAGAAGTACACGATCGACCTGACCGCGCGCGCCAGCGACGGCAAGCTCGACCCGGTGATCGGCCGCGACGAGGAAATCCGCCGCGTGATCCAGGTCCTCTCGCGCCGTACCAAGAACAACCCGGCGCTGATCGGTGAACCCGGCGTCGGCAAGACCGCGATCGTCGAAGGCCTGGCGCAGCGCATCGTCAATGGCGAGGTGCCGGAGTCGCTGAAGAACAAGCGTCTGCTGACGCTCGACCTCGGCTCGCTGATCGCGGGCGCCAAGTTCCGCGGCGAGTTCGAGGAGCGCCTGAAGGCCGTGCTCAACGATCTGGCCAAGCAAGAAGGCAACGTCATCCTGTTCATCGACGAAATCCACACGCTGGTCGGCGCCGGCAAGGCCGAGGGCGCGATGGACGCGGGCAACATGCTCAAGCCGGCGCTGGCGCGCGGCGAGCTGCACTGCGTCGGCGCGACCACCTTGGACGAATACCGCAAGTACATCGAGAAGGATGCGGCGCTGGAACGCCGCTTCCAGAAGGTGCTCGTGGGCGAGCCTTCGGTCGAGGACAGCATCGCGATCCTGCGCGGCCTGAAGGAGCGCTACGAGGTACACCACGGCGTCGACATCACCGACGGCGCGCTGATTGCGGCCGCGAAGCTGTCGCACCGCTACATCACCGACCGCAACCTGCCGGACAAGGCGATCGACCTGGTCGACGAGGCCGCATCGCGCATCCGCATCGAGATCGACTCCAAGCCGGAGGCGCTGGACCGTCTGCATCGCCGCCTGATCCAGCTGAAGATCGAGCGCGAGGCACTGAAGAAGGAAGACGACGAAGGCGCCAAGCGTTCGCTCGCCGACCTGGAGAAGAACATCGACGCGCTGGAGCGCGAATACGCGGACCTAGACGAGACGTGGAAGGCCGAGAAGGCCTCGGTCGCCGGCAGCGCCGGCGTCAAGGAAGAGCTGGAACGCGCGAAGCAGGAATTCGAGGTCGCGCTGCGCGCGGGCGACCACGCGCGCGCCTCGGAGATCCGCTACGGCCGCATTCCCGAACTGGAGCGCAAGCTGGCGCAGTCGTCGAGCGCGAGCGAAGGCGCGCCAAAGAAGTTTGAGCTGCTGCGCAACTCCGTATCGGAGGACGAGATCGCGGAAGTGGTCTCGCGCTGGACCGGTATTCCCGTCAGCAAACTGATGGAAGGCGAACGCGAGAAGCTGCTGCGCATGGAAGAAGCGCTGCACCAGCGCGTCGTGTCGCAGGACGAGGCGATCACCGCTGTCTCCAACGCGATCCGCCGCTCGCGCGCCGGCTTGTCCGACCCGAACCGGCCGATCGGCTCCTTCCTGTTCCTCGGCCCCACCGGCGTCGGCAAGACCGAGCTGTGCAAGGCGCTGGCCTCGTTCCTGTTCGACACCGAGGAGGCGATGGTGCGCATCGACATGTCCGAGTACGGCGAGCGTCACAGCGTCGCGCGCCTGATCGGCGCGCCGCCGGGCTACGTCGGCTACGAGGAAGGCGGTCAACTCACGGAGTCCGTACGTCGCCGTCCCTACTCCGTGATCCTGATGGACGAGGTCGAGAAAGCGCACCCGGAAGTGTTCAACGTGCTGCTGCAGGTGCTGGACGACGGCCGCCTGACCGACGGCCAGGGCCGCACCGTGGACTTCCGCAACACGGTGATCGTGATGACGTCGAACCTCGGCTCGCAACTGATCCAGGAAATGCTGGGCACCCACAGCGGCAAGAGCGGTGCGCAGGATTACGCGGCGATCAAGGAAGCGGTGATGGGCGTGGTCGGCAGCCACTTCCGGCCGGAGTTCATCAACCGTATCGACGAGGCGGTCGTGTTCCACCCGCTGGGCTCGGCGCAGATCCGCCAGATCGCGCGCATCCAGACCCAGGGCCTGATCCGGCGCCTGACCGAGCGCGGCATCGCGCTGAGCTTCAGCGACGCAGCGCTCGACCAGCTGGCGGAAGTCGGCTTCGACCCGGTCTACGGCGCCCGCCCGCTGAAGCGAGCGATCCAGGCGCAGGTCGAGAACCCGCTGGCACGCATGATTCTCGACGGGCAGTTCGCCAATGGCGACACCGTGAACGTGGACGCGAAGGACGGCGCGCTGGAATTCCAGCGCGCCTGACCCACGGTTCTGCGCGGACGGGGTGCGAT